>NZ_BCRO01000028.1 GCF_001552635.1 Actinomadura hibisca NBRC 15177
GCACCCGACCAGCGACCCCAGCCCCGCGCGGGGTTGGTGCACGTGCCCACTCAGCCCAGCCTGCGCGGGGTTAGGGACACATCCCCGCCAGCCTCACCCCGCGCGGGTTTCCGCACTCGACAGCGCGCACCAATCCTCACCGACTTCACCGAACCAAACGCTCAGCCTCCAACGCCAAAGCCAGCTCCACCACATCACGAGGACGGTGCAGCGAACGGTCCGTGAGCTGCTCCAAGCGACGCAGCCGGTTGAACACGGTGTTGCGATGGCAGTAGAGCCGCCCCGCCGTCCGATTAGCCGAGCCCTCGCAGTCCAGCCAGGCCGCCAGCGTGTCGAGCAGAATTTCTCGATCAGCGGGGTCCAGATCAGCCAGCGGCCCCAGCACTTCCCCACCCAACAGCCCGCCCAACTCAGGCTGCGCCACCACCAGCGCGGCGGGTAGCCGTCGCTCCAGCCGCGCCACCGTGTGGTCGCCGGGACGGCTGGTGCCGAGCGCGACCTCCGCCAGCCACCGTGCCCGGCCCAGCCCGGCCAGCCCGTCGGTGACGGGGCTGATCCCGGCCTCCCCCGCGACCAGCGGGCGCAGCGCGTCGGCCAGCTCGTCCAGTCCCAGCCCGCCCAGCGCCACCACGCCGACCTCGTTGTCGGTGCGCATCCGCCACACGAACCGCAACCCGCCGATCCGGTCGGGCCGTTCGAAGTCGGGGGCGGTGCGGTGGGCGCGCAGCACCACCACCGCGTACCGGCCGTGCTCGGGCAGGTCCAGCGCCGCCGCGGCGGCCTGCGCCAGCCCGCCGTCCACGCCGCGTCCCTCCAGCAGGGCGTCCAGCAGCGCCTGCACCCGCTCGTCGCTGCGGCGCAGCAGCTCCGACTCGGTGCGCCGGTAGGTCTCCGACACCACGGTGGACTGCTGCTCGATGATGTGCCAGACGACGCTGGCGTAGCGCAGCAGGGTCGTCAGCTCGTCCGGGTCGTCCCCGGCGACCACCTCGATCAGCGCCTCCCAGACGATCCGCCCGCCCATCCGGTAGCTGCGCAGCAACGACTCCAGGGGCAGGCCCTGCTCGGCGCGGCGGCGGCCGATGCCCTCGGCCACCGACAGGTCGGCGCGGTGGCCGCGCACCCGGCGGTTCATCTGCTCGATGCCCGCCTCCAGGCTGGCGCGCACCGACTCGCGGAACTCGTCGCGCGGCACGAAGTCGACGTAGCCCGGGTCCTCGGCGAGCACGTCCTCCACCAGCCGGTCGGCCAGCTCGGGCAGCCGCTCGCGCAGGCGGGACGCGCCCGCGCGGACCAGACGGTCGGCGGCGGCGCGGGCGGCCCGATCGGCGGTCTGGTCGGCGGCACGGCCAGTGACCCCGTCGGCGGCCGGGACAGGGGCGGCATCGGCGCTGGTCGAGGGCATGTGCGACCTCCGCTGGTGATCTCACCAGCCTGTCACGGCCGCGCGCCGCACCGGAAGTGCCGCGAGGCCGATGAAGGTGGCCCTGTGCGGACGCACAACGCGGGCACGCTCCACTTGGACGCCTGTCCCGACTTGCCCGCCGCCCATGGACGGTGATCCGCGTCACATGTTTCGGTGCCGCACACGACCGGTCTCCGCCCACGGAGACGGGCCGGGGAGGTGGCCATGGCGGGCGGCGCGCTCGCGATCGACAGGCTTTCGGTGAGCTACGGCAAGGCGGTGCGGGCGCTACGCGAGGTCTCCCTCAACGTGCCCGCCGGATCGGTGACGGCGGTGCTGGGCGCGAACGGCGCGGGCAAGACCACGCTGCTGCGCGCGGTGTCCGGAACGTTGGGGTTCCATCGCGGCGCGGTAGAAGGCGGCACCGTCCGGCTGGACGGGCGGCGGCTGGACGGCCTGCGGCCCGACGCCGTCGTGGCGGCCGGGGTGGTGCAGGTGCCCGAGGGGCGGCGGGTGTTCGGCCGCCTCACCGTCGAGGAGAACCTGCGCGCGGGCACGCTCGGCAAGGGCCGCCGGTCCGGCGTCGCCGAGGCGCGCGCGCAGGTGCTGGAGCTGTTCCCCGTTCTCAACGAGCGCGCCGGGCAGCGGGCCGGGTTGTTGTCGGGCGGCGAGCAGCAGATGCTGGCGATCGGCCGCGCGCTCATGGCGCGGCCCGCCGTCCTGCTGCTGGACGAGCCGACGCTCGGCCTCGCCCCCATGATGGCCGAGCGCATCGGCGAGACGATCGCCGAGATCAACCGGCGCGGCATCTCGGTGCTGCTGATCGAGCAGAACGCGGCGCTGGCGCTGGAGCTGGCCGCGACCGCGTACGTCCTCGAAGTGGGCGAGGTCGCGCTGCACGGCACCGCCGCCGAGCTGGCCGCCAGCGATGAGATCCGCCGCCGCTACCTGGGCGTCGCCGAGACCGACGACCCCGGCCCGCTGCGGCCCGACACGCTGCCCACGCTGGAGAGGTGGGCGCCGTGAGCGGGGCGGAGGAGGCGGACGCCGTAAGCAAAGCAGAAGAAGTAGACGCCGTGAGCGAACCGGAAGCGGCCGAGCTGGCGGTGACCGGCCTGACGGTGCGTTTCGCGGGCCTCACCGCGCTGGACGACGTCGCCTTCACGGTGCGGCCCGGCACCGTGCACGCGATCATCGGCCCGAACGGCGCGGGCAAGTCCACCTGCTTCAACGTGTTGTCGGGCGTCTACCGGGCCACGGCGGGCAGCGTCCGGCTCGGCGACCGCGAGCTGACCGGCCTGAAACCGCACCGGATCGCCGCGCTGGGCGTGGCCCGCACCTTCCAGAACCTCGCGCTGTCAAGCCTCCAGTCCGTCGAGGACACCCTGATGCTGGGCCGCCACCGGCTGACCCGCGCCGGGTTCGCGTCGGCCGGGTTGCGGCTGCCGACCGCCCGCCGCGAGGACGCCCGGCACCGCGACCGCGTGCGGGAGATCGCCCGGTTCGTCGGGGTCTCCGAGTACCTGGCGGCCCCGGCCGGGACGCTCCCCTACGGCGTGCAGAAGCGCGTCGAGCTGGCGCGGGCGCTGGCGATGGAGCCGCGCCTGCTGCTGCTGGACGAGCCGGTCGCCGGGATGAACGCGGGCGAGCGCCGCCGCATGGCCGAGGTGATCATGGCGGCGCGCGCCGACCTCGGCCTGTCGATCCTGCTGGTCGAGCACGACATGGGCCTGGTGATGCGGCTGGCCGACCGGGTCACCGTGCTCGACTTCGGCCGCCGCATCGCCTGCGGCGCGCCCGCCGACGTGCAGCGCGACCCGGCGGTGGTGCGCGCCTACCTGGGCGGCGCGCACCATCGTGACGAACCCGGGCGCGACGAACCCGAGGGGGAGACGGCGTGAGCACCTTCGCCGAACTGCTGGTCAACGGGATCTCGATGGGGTCGGTGTACGCGCTGATCGCCCTCGGCTTCGTCATCATCTTCCGCGCCACCGAGGTGGTGAACTTCGCGCACGCCTCGTTGCTGCTGGTCGGCGGCTACATCACCGCCGTCCTGCACGACGACGTCGGCTTCCTGCTCGCGCTCGCGGCCGGGATCGCCGGGGCCGCGCTGGTCGGCGCGGCCGTCGAGCTGCTGGTGCTGCGGCGCGCCCGCGTGGAGAACCACGCCGTGCTGGCGATCGTCACGATCGGCGTGGACATCGTGCTGACGACCGAGCTGACCAGGCAGATCGGCACCGAGGTCCTGTCCCTGGGCGATCCGTGGCAGAGCAAGGTCGTCAACATCGGGAGCGTCAGCATCGCGCAGACCCGCATCGCCGCCCTGCTCACGGCCGCCGCGCTGATCACGGTGTTCCTGCTGGCGTTCCGGCACACCTCCTGGGGCCTCGCGATGCGGACGGCCGCCGAGGACGCCGAGACCGCCGCGCTGATGGGCGTGCGCCTGACGCGCGTGTCGCTCGGGGCGTGGGCGGTCGCGGGCGCGCTGGCGGCGGTGGCGGCCCTGTTCCTGACGGTGTTCCCCACGCCGGGGCTGGACCGCGCCACCTCGTTCGCGGCGATGAAGGCGTTCCCCGCCGCGATCCTGGGCGGCCTGGACTCCACCACCGGCGCGCTCGCCGGGGGCCTGATCATCGGCCTGACCGAGTCGCTGGTCACCGGCTACCAGGGCGACCTCGCGTTCCTGGGGCGCGGCGTCGGGGAGGTCGCGCCCTACCTGGTGATGCTCGCCGTCCTGCTCGTCCGGCCCGCCGGGCTCTTCGGCACCAGGGAGCTGACCCGTGTCTGACCGCCCGCCCCGCCCGGCCGTCCTCGCGTCTGACCGCCTGCCCCGCCCCGCCGTCCTCGCGGCGGTCGCGGTCGCGGCCGTGCTGCTGGCGTTCCCCTTCTACCTCGACTCGTTCTGGCTCCAGACCGGCCTGTTCGCGATGTCGGCCGCCATCGGCGCGATCGGCCTGAACCTGCTCACCGGCGCGACCGGCCAACTCTCCCTCGGCCACGCGTTCTTCCTGGCCGTCGGCGCCTACGGCTACGTCTACCTGGCCTCCGACGGCGAGTCCCGGCCCGGCCACGAACTCGCGGGCCTCGGCCTGCCCACGCCCGTCGCGTTCCTGGGCGCGGTGCTGCTGGCGGGCGCGGCGGGCGGCCTGTTCAGCCCGATCGCCGGGCGGCTGCGCGGCACCTACCTCGGCATCGCCTCGCTCGCGCTGATCTTCATCGGGCAACACGTGTTGTTCAACGCCGAGCCCCTGACCGGCGGCTTCAACGGCCGCGACGTGCCGCCGCTCGCGCTGCCCGGCGTCACCTTCGCCGACTCCCCCGAACTCGTGGTGTTCAACGTGCCGCTCGGCGCGCTGGAACGCCTGTGGTTCCTCGGCCTCGCCCTGCTGGCGCTGGCGGCCTGGCTGGCGCGCGGCATCCTGCGCGGGCGTCCCGGCCGCGCGCTCAACACCATCCGCGACCACGAGGTGGCCGCGGCCGTGCTGGGCGTGCCGGTGGCCCGCTACCGGGCCGGGGTGTTCGTGTTGTCGTCGATGTACGCGGGGGCGGCCGGGGCGCTGCTGGCGCTGGTGTTCCGCCGGACCGTCCCGGAGTACTTCGGCATGTTCCTGTCCCTGGACTACCTCGCGATGATCGTCATCGGCGGGCTCGGCACCGCCGCCGGGGCCGTCGCCGGCGCGGTGTTCGTGACGCTGCTGCCGCAACTGCTCACCCGCTACAGCGACGGCCTCCCGCTGGTCGCCGCACCCGGCTCGGGCGGGGTCTCCCCGGCCGAGGCCGCCCGCGTCCTGTACGGCGCCGCCGTCGTCGCCGTCGTCCTGTTCCTCCCCGGCGGCCTGCTCGGGATGTGGGCGCGGCTCCGCGCCGTCCGCGCCCGCCGCCGCGCCGCCCCTCCCCACCCCGGTCTCGATCAGAAGGAGCAACCCGCATGAGAAGACTCGTGCGCACGGCGGTGCTGCCCGTCGGCCTGGCGGCCGCGCTGCTGGCGGCGTCCGGATGCAGCGACAAGGCCACCGGCGGCTCCGGCGGCACGGCCGCCGACGGCGTCAAGCTCGGCCCCGGCGTCACCGACAAGGGCGTCAAGGTCGGCATCGTCAGCGACCTCACCGGCGTCTACGCGCCGCTCGGCAAGAGCCTCACCCAGGCCCAGCAGCTCTACTTCGAGGAGGTCAACAAGGCGGGCGGCGTGTGCGGCCGCCAGGTCGAGGTGGTGGTCCGCGACCACGGCTACGACGTGCAGCGCGCCATGGCCGCCTACAGCGAACTGCGCTCGGGCGTCGTCGGCATCACCCAGTTCATCGGGTCGCCGATGGTGACCGCGCTCAAGCAGCGCATCAGCTCCGACAAGCTGTTCACGATCCCGATGGCGTGGTCCACCAGCCTGCTCGGCAACCAGTACGTGCAGGTCACCGGCACCACCTACGACGTGGACGCCATCAACGCGCTGGACTTCCTCAGCACCGACAAGGGGCTGAAGAAGGGCGACAAGGTCGGGCACGTCTACTTCGAGGGCGACTACGGCGAGAGCGCCCTCGCCGGGGCCAAGCACGCGGCGGGCAAGCTCGGCCTGACGCTGGTCGAGCAGAAGATCAAGGCCACTGACAACGACATGACCGCGCAGGCCGCCGCGCTGCGCAACGCGGGCGTCAAGGCGATCCTGATGAGCGCCGGGCCGCGCCAGTCGGCGTCGCTGGCGGGTGTGGCGCGCTCGCGCGGGCTGACGGTGCCGATCGTGGCCAGCAACTCCGGGTTCGCGCCGCAACTGTTGCAGACCCCGGCCGCGCCCGCGCTGCTGAAGGAGTTCTACCTGACCAGCGCGGGCGCGCCCATCGGCGCCGACATCCCGGCGGTGCAGAAGCTGGCCGCCGCCTACGCCGCCAAGTACCCGGGCCAGCCGCGCGACAACGCCGTCGTCAACGGCTACACCTCGGCGGGGCTGTTCACCGCCGCGCTGAAGAAGGCGTGCGCGGGCAAGGACCTGTCGCGTGACGGCGTCATCAAGGCGCACCGGTCCACCGGCGCCTACGACGACGGCTTCGGCACGCCGATGGACTTCTCCAGCGCCGACAGGCCCGGCACGCGCAAGACCTACATCCTGCGCACCGACGCCAAGGCGCTCGGCGGCCTGGTGATCCACAAACCGGCCGCCGAGTCCGCGATGGCGAAGGAGTACCAGGTCCCCACGGGCGGCTGACCGGCCGGACCGCCCGGCTGACCACGCGACGGGGACCGGGCCGCGCCCCGGTCGTTCAGCCGACCGGGGCGCGGTGCCGGGCCGCCGGGATCACCAGCGGGGTGCCGGTCTCCGGGCACTCGATCACCTGGCACGGCAGCCCGAACACCTCCTCCACCAGCGCGGCGGTGACCACGTCGCCGGGCGGGCCCTCGGCCACGATCCGCCCGTCGCGCATCGCGATCAGGTGGGTGGCGTAACGCGCGGCGTGGTTCAGGTCGTGCAGCACCGCCACCACCGTGCGGCCCGCCTCGTGCAGGTCGGCGCACAGGTCGAGGATCTCGATCTGGTGGGCGATGTCGAGGTAGGTGGTGGGCTCGTCCAGCAGCAGGATCGGGGTCTGCTGCGCCAGCGCCATCGCGATCCACACGCGCTGGCGCTGGCCGCCCGACAGCTCGTCGACGAACCAGTCGGCCAGCTCGGCGACGCCGGTCGCGGCCATCGCCTCGCCGACGACCCGCTCGTCCTCGCGCGACCACTGCCGCAGCAGGCCCTGGTGCGGGTAGCGGCCGCGCGCCACCAGGTCGGCGACCGTGATGCCCTCGGGCGCGATCGACGACTGGGGCAGCAGGCCGAGCGTGCGCGCCAGCTTCTTGGCGGGCCAGGAGCCGATGCGCTCGCCGTCCAGCAGCACCGTCCCGGCGGCGGGCTTGAGGACGCGCGCCAGCGCCCGCAGCGTGGTGGACTTGCCGCACGCGTTCGGGCCCACGATCACCGTGAACGAGCGGTCGGGGACCGCGACGTCCAGCCCCTGCGCGATGACGCGCTTGTCGTAGGCCAGCGTCAGGTCGTCGCCGGACAGCCGCGCGCCGTCGTCCTTCATACTCGTCCCGCCTTGCGTTCGTTCACCAGGAGCCAGATCAGGTAGCCGCCGCCCAGCAGGCCGGTCACCACGCCGACCGGGAGCTGGCGGCCGGGGAAGGCGTGCAGGCCGACCCAGTCGGCGGCCGTCAGCAGCACCGCGCCCATGGCCAGCGAGGGCAGCAGGTTGGGGCCGGTGGTGCGGGTCAGGCGGCGGGCGAGCTGCGGGGCGGTCAGCGCCACGAACGACACCGGGCCCGCCGCCGCGCCCGCCAGCGCGGTCAGCAGCACCGCCGCGACCAGCAGCAGCCCGCGCACCGCGCCGATCGGCACGCCGAGGGCGCGCGCGGCCTCGTCGCCCATCTCCAGCATCCGCACCGCCCGGCCGCAGACGATCATGACGAGCGGGGCCAGCACCGCCAGCGCGACCAGCGGCGGGACGGCGTCGGCGTAGTCGCGCGCGTCCAGGCTGCCGACCAGCCAGAGCATCGCGCCCGCCGCCTCGAAGACCTTGGCCTGGGTCAGCAGGTAACCGTTCAGGCCGGTGAGGATGGCGGCCACGCCGATGCCGAACAGCACCAGCCGCTGGCCGTGCGCGCCACCGCGTCCGGCCAGCGCGTAGATGGCGAGGCCCGCCGCGAGCGCCCCGACGACCGACCCGGCGGCCATCGCGACGGCGCCGCCGCCGAACAGCACGATCACCGCCAGCGCCCCGGCCGCCGAGCCCTGGGTGAAGCCGAGGATGTCGGGGCTGCCGAGCGGGTTGCGGGTCAACGACTGGAACAGCGCGCCCGCCAGGCCCAGCGCCGCGCCGACCACCAGGGCGGTCACCACGCGCGGCAGCCGCAGCCGGTGGATGATGAAGTCCTCGGCGGGCTGCCCCTGGCCGATCAGGGAGCGCACCACGTTGGCGGGGCTGATGGTGAAGTCGCCGCTGCCGATGAGCACGATCGCCAGGGCGGCGGCCAGCAGCAGGCACGCGGCCGCGACCAGCAGGGCGCGGGGACGGAAGCGCAACGACAGGCCGCCGAGGCGGACGACGCCGGTGCGGGGCGCGGCCCTCACGCGGCCACCACCCGGCGCTTGCGGACGAAGTAGAGGAACACCGGGCCGCCCAGCAGCACGGTCACCACCCCGGCCTGCACCTCCGACGGGCGGGCGACCACCCGGCCGAGCACGTCGGCGACCAGCATCAGCACCGGCGACAACACCGCGCAGTAGGGCAGCAGCCAGCGCAGGTCGGGCCCGGTGAGGGTGCGCACCAGGTGCGGCACCATCAGGCCGACGAAGGCGATCGGGCCGCAGGCGGCGGTCGCCGCGCCGCACAGCAAGGTGATCACCACGATCCCGGCGGCGCGGGTGCGGGCCGGGTTCGCGCCGAGGGCCTGGGCGGCGTCGTCGCCCATCGCCAGCGCGTTCATCGGGCGCGCCAGCAGGAACGCCAGCAGCAGCCCGAGCGCGATGAACGGGGCGAGGCGCAACACGATCGGGGTCTGCGCCGAGGCCAGCGACCCGACGATCCAGAACCGCATCCGGTCCAGCGTCGCGGTGTCCAGCAACTGCACGGCGGTGACGTAGGAGTACAGCGCCGCGTTCAGCGCCGCCCCGGCCAGCGCGAGCCGCGTGGGGGTGGCGCTGCGCCCGCCGCCGACCGCGTACAGCAGGAAGGCCACCGCGCCCGCCCCGGCGAACGCGAACCACACGAACCCGGCGAACGACGACACCCCCAGGAAGGAGATGGCCGAAACCACCGCTGCGGCAGCGCCGGTGTTGATGCCGAGGATGCCCGGATCGGCCAGCGGGTTGCGCGTCAGCGACTGCATCACCGCTCCGGCCACCCCCAGCGCGGCACCGGCGAGCAGCGCCAGCAACGTGCGGGGCAGCCGCATCTGGTGGACGACGGTGTAGGCCGGGGCGGCGGGGTCGACCAGGCCGCGCCAGGCGTCGCCGAGCGACAGGGGGCGCGCCCCGACCGCCAGGCTCAGCAGCACGGCCAGCGACAACACCAGGACGCCGGCGACCAGCCCGGCGGAGCGGCCCAGCCGCCTGCCGGGGACGCCCGGGACGGGCGGCGCCGCCGGCGTCGGCGCGGGCATCGGCGCAGGTGAGGTGGTGAGGGGCACGGGTTGGCTTCCGGGACGGGCGCGGCCGGTCACCCGACCCGCGCCGCTGGACTTCGACTTAGGTTAGGTTAACCTAAGCGAGATGTCGGTCCGTATCGGACCACCCTATTCAGTAATTAAGGATCAACGTCAATGGCGAACTCCCGAGGCCACCACCTGTCCCGCCGCGGCCTGCTCTCCGCGGGCGGCGCCGTCGCGCTGGGCGCCCTGATCAGCGCCTGCGGCGGCAACGACGACTCCGGGAGCGGCAAGAGCGGCGGCTCCGCCTCGGGCGGCCCGTGGACCTTCACCGACGACCGCAAGCAGCAGATCAGCCTGAAGGCCCGCCCGCAGCGCGTGGTGACCTACGTCGGCGCCGCCGCCGCGCTGTGGGACTTCGGCGTGCGCGACCAGATCGTCGGCGTCTACGGCCCGGCCAAGCTCGCCAACGGCCAGCGCGACCCGCAGGTCGGCAACGTCGACATCTCGAAGGTCGAGATCATCGGCAACGCCTACGGCGAGTTCAACATCGAGAAGTACGCCGCGCTGCGCCCCGAGCTGCTGGTGGACCACATGTTCACCCCGGACACGCTGTTCTACGTGCCGGAGAAGAGCAAGGGCAAGATCTTCGAGCTGGCCCCCAGCGTCGGCATCGCCACCGGCTCGGCCTCGCTGCCCACGCCGATCCAGCGCTACTCCGAGCTGGCCGCCGCGCTGGGCGCGGACCTGAAGGCCCCGGCGGTCGTGGAGGCCAAGGCCCGCTTCGAGCGCGCCGCCCAGGCCGTCCGGGACGCGGTCAAGGCCAACGGCCGCATCAAGGTGCTGGCCGGGTCCGGCAGCGCCGACCTGTTCTACGTCTCCAGCCCCGCGAAGAACACCGACCTCATGTACTTCAAGGAGCTGGGCGTCGACCTGCTCGTGCCGCAGAAGACCGACAAGGACGGTTACTTCGAGCCGCTGAGCTGGGAGAACGCCGACAAGTACCAGGCCGACATCATCATGCTGGACGCCCGTACCCAGGCGCTCCAGCCCAAGGACCTGACGAGCAAGCCGTCCTGGAAGGACCTCCCGGCGGTCAAGGCGGGCCAGGTCGTCCCGTGGAACGCCGAGCCGATCTTCTCCTACGCCGGCTCGGCCCCGTACCTGGAGGCCATCGCCAAGTCCATCGCCTCCGCCAAGAAGGTCTCCTGATGGCCGGCGAAGCCGAGTACGCGGCGATCGAGCTGCACGTCCTGCGCGCCGCGCGCGTGGGGCCGTCCACCATGCGCGTCACCTTCGGCGGCGAGAAGGTGGACGACTTCACCTCCGGCGGCCGCGACCAGCGGTTCAAGCTGTTCCTGCCGCACCCCCACCAGGAGGCCCCCGTGGTCCCGGTGGACGCGGGCGAGGACTGGTTCACCGCCTGGCGGATGCAGGACCCGGCCGAGCGCGCGGTGATGCGCACCTACACCGTGGCCGCCCAGCGACCCGGCGAGCTGGACGTGGACTTCGTCCTGCACGGCGACGGGGCGCACGCGGGCCCCGCCGCCGCGTGGGCGGCGTCCGCCGGGGAAGGCGACCGGGTGCTGGTGCTCGGCCCGCTGTCGCCCGACAACTCGGCGATCGACTTCCGGCCGCCGGAGGGCACCGACCACTACCTGGTCGCCGCCGACGAGACCGCCCTCCCGGCCGCCGCCGGGATCCTCGCCCACCTGCCCGCCGGGACCAGGGTCCAGGTGTGGATCTCGGTGCCGGAGGCGGGCGACCGCCGCGAGCTGCCGACCGCCGCCGACGCCGAGGTCACCTGGCTGGTGCGGGGCGACGGCGAGGACATCGTCCGCGCCGTCCGCGAGGCCGACGTCCCCGCCGGTGGCACGCCCTACGCGTGGATCGCCGGGGAGTCGGCCATGGTCAAGGCGCTGCGCCGCAACCTGGTCAACGACCGGGGCGTCGACCGCAAGGCCGTGTGCTTCACCGGTTACTGGCGGCGCGGGGCCACCGAGGAGGACCTGCTCGCCGAGGTCATCGCGGGCGGCACCCCGCACCTGGACGAGGACTAGCGGAGACCGGGGGCGTCCGTTCCGCTCCCGTTCGTCCGCGCAGTCGGACGCTTGCCGTCCGACACTTATCTATGCTGGCTGTCATCGGCAGGCGGAGGGCGGACGGATGGACGAGGCGACGGGCTCCCCCGGACGCAACGGGAGCGCACGGCACGGCTCCGACGGCGCGGTGGGCGGGTCCGAGCACGACCTGCGGCGGCTGCTGGCGGGGCTGACCGCCGTCCGCGACGGCGACTTCGGCACGCGGCTGCCGCAGGACGGCGACGGCCTGCTGCCGGAGATCGCCACCGTGTTCAACGGCATGGTCGACCAGCTCTCGCTGTTCACCTCCGAGGTGACCCGCGTCGCCCGCGAGGTCGGCACCGAGGGCCAGCTCGGCGGCCAGGCCGAGGTGCCCGGCGTGTCGGGCACCTGGAAGGACCTCACCGACTCGGTGAACGCGATGGCGGGCAACCTGACCGGCCAGGTCCGCTCCATCGCGCAGGTCACCACCGCCGTCGCCAAGGGCGACCTGACGCAGAAGATCACCGTGTCGGCGCGCGGCGAGATCCTGGAGCTCAAGACCACCATCAACACGATGGTCGACCAGCTCTCCTCGTTCGCCGACGAGGTGACGCGCGTCGCCCGCGAGGTCGGCACCGAGGGCCGCCTCGGCGGCCAGGCGCAGGTCAGCGGCGTCGCCGGGACCTGGCGCGACCTCACCGACTCGGTGAACTGGATGGCGGGCAACCTCACCGACCAGGTGCGCGGCATCTCCCAGGTCGCCACCGCCGTGGCCAGCGGCGACCTCTCCCAGAAGATCACCGTGGGCGCGCGCGGCGAGATCCTGGAGCTGAAGAACACCATCAACACGATGGTGGACCAGCTCTCCTCCTTCGCCGACGAGGTGACGCGCGTCGCCCGCGAGGTCGGCACCGAGGGCCGCCTCGGCGGCCAGGCCGACGTGAAGGGCGTCTCGGGCACCTGGAAGGCGCTCACCGAGTCGGTCAACGTCATGGCCGACAACCTCACCGCGCAGGTCCGCTCCATCGCCGAGGTCACCACCGCCGTGGCCAAGGGCGACCTGACGCAGAAGATCCGCGTGGACGCGCGCGGCGAGATCCTCGAACTGAAGGACACCATCAACACGATGGTGGACCAGCTGTCGGCGTTCGCCGACGAGGTCACCCGCGTCGCCCGCGAGGTCGGCACCGAGGGCAACCTCGGCGGCCAGGCCACCGTGCGCGGGGTGTCGGGCACCTGGAAGGACCTGACCGACAACGTCAACGTCATGGCCTCCAACCTCACCGGCCAGGTGCGGTCGATCGCGCACGTGTCCACGGCCGTGGCGCGCGGCGACCTCTCCCAGAAGATCACCGTGGAGGCCAAGGGCGAGGTCGCGGCGCTCGCCCAGACCATCAACACGATGGTGGACACCCTGTCGGCGTTCGCCGACGAGGTGACCCGCGTCGCCCGCGAGGTCGGCACCGAGGGCCGCCTCGGCGGCCAGGCGCACGTGCCGAAGGTCGCCGGCACCTGGAAGGACCTCACCGACAACGTCAACTCGATGGCGGTCAACCTCACCGACCAGGTCCGCAACATCGCGCAGGTCACCACCGCCGTCGCGCAGGGCGACCTGACCAAGAAGATCGACGTGGTGGCGCGCGGCGAGATCCTGGAGCTGACCACCACCATCAACACGATGGTGGACCAGCTGTCCTCCTTCGCCGCCGAGGTGACGCGCGTGGCGCGCGAGGTCGGCAGCGAGGGGCGGCTCGGCGGGCAGGCCGAGGTCGAGGGCGTGTCGGGCACCTGGAAGCGGCTCACCGAGAACGTCAACGAGCTGGCCGGGAACCTGACCCGCCAGGTCCGCGCCATCGCCGAGGTGACCAGCGCCGTCACCACCGGCGACCTGACCCGCTCCATCACCGTGGACGCCTCCGGCGAGGTCGCCGAGCTCAAGGACAACATCAACCTGATGGTGAAGTCCCTGCGCGAGACGACCCGCGCCAACGAGGAGCAGGACTGGCTGAAGACCAGCCTCGCGCACATCTCCGGGCTGATGCAGGGCCACCGCGACCTGTCGGTGGTGGCCGAGCTGGTGATGGACGAGCTGGCGCCGCTGGTCGGCGCGCAGTACGGCACGTTCCTGCTGGCCGAGGACGCCCCCGGCGGCGTCGAGCTGCGCGTCGTCGGCACCTACGGCCACCGCGAGACCGGCCGCCGCTACCGGTTCGGCGAGTCGCTGGTCGGGCAGGCCGCGCGCAGCAAGCGCGCCATCCTCGTCGAGGACCCGCCGCCCGGCTACCTGTCGATCTCCTCCAGCCTGGGCGCGTCGGACCCGGCGACCCTGATCGTGCTGCCGATGGTGGTGGAGGACCAGGTGCTCGGCGTGCTGGAGCTGGCGAGCCTCGGCCGCTTCACCCAGGTGCACCGCGACTTCCTCGCCCAGCTCGCCGGGACCATCGGCGTCAACGTCAACACGATCGTGGCCAACGCCCGCACCGACACCCTGCTCGCCGAGTCGCAGCGCCTGGCCACCGAGCTCCAGGTCGGCCAGAACGAGCTGCGCCGCTCCAACGACGAGCTGGAGGACAAGGCGGCGCTGCTGGCCCAGCGCAACCGCGACATCGAGGCCAAGAACCGCGTGATCGAGCAGGCCCGCCAGGAGCTGGAGAACCGCGCCCAGCAGCTCGCGCTGGCCTCCAAGTACAAGAGCGAGTTCCTGGCCAACATGAGCCACGAGCTGCGCACCCCGCTGAACTCGCTGCTGATCCTGGCCCAGCTGCTGGCGCAGAACCCGACCCGCAACCTGACGCCCAAGCAGGTGGAGTACGCCGGGGTCATCCACTCGGCCGGCACCGACCTGCTCCAGCTCATCAACGACATCCTGGACCTGTCCAAGATCGAGGCGGGCCGGATGGACGTCAGCGTCGAGTCGCTGGACGTGCGCGGCCTGCTGGCGGACGTGGCGGCCACCGTGCGGCCGCTGACCACCGAGAAGGGACTGCGCTTCGAGGTGCGGACCGGCGAGGGCGTGCCCGACCGGCTGCTGACCGACGAGCAGCGGCTGCGGCAGGTGCTGCGCAACCTGCTGTCCAACGCGGTGAAGTTCACCGAGGAGGGCTCGGTGGAGCTGGTCGTGGAGCGCGCCGAGCCGGGCGCCGACGGCGACCTGCGGGTGGCCGGGGACGGCGGCCTGCTGGCGTTCCGGGTGCGCGACACCGGCATCGGCATCGCGGCGGAGAACCTGTCGCAGATCTTCGACGCCTTCCAGCAGGCCGACGGCACCACCAGCCGCAAGTACGGCGGCACCGGCCTCGGCCTGTCGATCAGCCGGGAGGTCGCCGACCTGCTGGGCGGCCGCATCCACGCCGAGAGCGCGCTCGGCGAGGGCAGCACGTTCACGCTGACGGTGCCGCTGGAGACCGGCCCGGCCGACGAGCCGGGCCGCACGCCGCGCGCGGTCCGCCCGCCCGTCCCGGTGGCCCCGGCGCCGCTGCCCGACGCCGGTGACCAGGAGCCGCGCCGCCTGCTGGTGGTGGAGTCGCGGGCGAACGGGCTGCTGTCGCCGCTGGCCCGCAACGTCGCCGCCGATTTGCCCGCCGCGCACGCCCCGGCGCTGGTCACCACGGCGGGCGACGCGGCCGCGGCGATGGCGGCGCTGGAGCGCGACCGGTTCCACTGCGTGGTGCTGGACCTCGACTCCAGCGAGACCGCCGAGGACTTCCTGGCGCTGCTGGACGGCGCGCCGCACCTGCTGACGCTGCCGGTGCTGGCCTACCACGGCCGCACGCTGCCCACCGTCCAGGAGACGCTGCTCCAGAGCCGCGCGCGGACCCGTCCGCTGGAGCTGCTGCCCGGCCTGGACGAGCTGCGCGAGCGCATCACGCTGCACCTGTCGGCGCGCGGCCCCGGCGAGGTGCTGCCGCTGGTGCGCGACGACGCGGAGGAGGCCGAACGGCCCTTCGCCGCCGACCCCGCGCCCGCCTACACCGACCTGGCCGACCGCAAGGTGCTGGTCATCGACGACGACGTGCGCAACGTCTACGCGCTGACCAACATCCTGGAGCTGCACGGCATGCAGGTGATCTACGCCGAGAACGGCCGCGCGGGGGTGGAGACCCTCAAGCGCAACCCGGACGTGGACCTGGTGCTGATGGACGTGATGATGCCGGAGATGGACGGCTACGCCGCCACCGCCGCGATCCGCAAGATGCCGCGCTACGCCGAGCTGCCGATCATCGCGGTGACGGCCAAGGCGATGCACGGCGACCGGGACAAGACCCTGGCGTCGGGGGCCAGCGACTACGTGACCAAGCCGGTGGACGCCGAGGACCTGATGGCGCGGATGCGGTCGTGGCTGAACCTGTGACGGCCGGGTCCGCGACGCACTCGACGCGGTAGCGGCCCCCGGCGTCGCGGTGCGCGCCGTGGATGTCGGTGGCCAGGTCGGGGAAGGCCAGGTCGAACGCCTCCAGCGCGCGCAGGTAGGCCAGCAGCGGCCCGTCGCCGGGCCCGGCCGACTCGCCGGGCATCAGCATCGGGATGCCCGGCGGCGTCACCACCACCAGCGCGGCCGCGACCCGCCCGGCCAGCGCGGCCAGCGGGACCCGCTCGGTGGCGCCGGTGACCAGCGCGTGGTGGCAGGCGGCCGGGGTCAGCACCGGCCGGGGCAGGTCGGTGAACACCTCGTCCAGCAGCGGGCCGAGCCGCGAGTCGCGCAACCGCTCGTGCACCGCCGTGCAGTACCCGCGCAGCCGGGCGCCGGCCGGGCCGACGCCGGGCAGGACCTCCGCCAGCGGCACGTCGCGGTCGTGGGCGTCCTTGAAGTCGATCAGCGCGTCGATCAGCGTGCCCCACTTGCCCTTGGTGATGCCGATCGAGAACAGCACCAGCAGGGTGTGGTCGCCGGTCTTCTCCACCACGATGCCGCGCCGTTCGAGGTAGGCGGCCACGATCCGGGCCGGCACGCCCCACTCGCCGGTGCCGCCGGCGGCGTCGGCGCCGGGGCAGGTGAGGGTGACCTTGATCGGGTCCAGCAGGCAGTAGCCGTCCTCCAGGCCGTCGAAGCCGTGCCAGGGCGCGCCCGGCTCCAGCGTCCAGGGGCCGGGGTCCGAGCACAGCAGGGCGGGGTCGGCGTCGGCGAACGGCACCGCGCGGCCGGTGGCCGGGTCGGTCACCTCCGGCGGCTGCCAGACGCCGAAGAACCAGCCGGGCCGGGTGCCGTCGGCGGCGATCCGGTCGGCCAGCCGCGCCATCTCCTGCCGGAACCGCACCGCCTCCACGATCGCCTCGCCGGTCAGGTGCGGCCCGGACGGGCCGTCCATCATCGCCGCCGCCACGTCCAGCGAGGCCAGCATCGGGTAGGACGGCGAGGTGGTGGCGTGCATCAGGTAGGTCTCGTTGAAGCGGTCGTAGTCCACCGGCGCGCGCGGGGCGGGGCGCACGTGCAGCATCGCCGCCTGCGACAGCGCGGCCAGCAGCTTGTGGCTGGACTGGGTGGCGAACACCGTGGGCCGCCCGGCGCCGGGCGGCGTGCGCTCGTCGACCGCCATCCCGTACCGGCGCGCGTAGAACGGGTTGAAGCGCGCGTAGGCGAACCACGCCTCGTCGAAGTGCACCCGGGGCACCGACTCCGACAGCAGTTCGGCGACGCGCACCGCGTCGTAGCAGACGCCGTCGTAGGTGGAGTTGGTGATGACCGCGTACCCCGGCTCGGCCGACGCCGCGCCGGGCGTGAACGGATGGCCGGCCAGCCGCTCCCCGAGGGCGGCCGCCGCCAGCCCCGCCGGTGGGACCGGCCCGGCGAGGCCCAGCCCGTTGCGTTCGGGCACAAGGTAGACCGGGCGGGCGCCGCTGATGGTCAGCGCGTGCTGGATCGACTTGTGGCAGTTGCGGTCGACCAGCGCCAGCCCGTCGCGGACCATGGTGTGGTGGCCGACCACGCGGTTGGCGGTGGCGTTGCCGTTGACCACGAAGAAGGTGCGGTCGGCGCCGAAGACGCGGGCGGCGTTGCGTTCGGCGTCGCCGATCGGGCCGGTGTGGTCCAGCGGCGAGCCCAGCTCGGGCACCGAGATCGACAGGTCGGTGCGCAGCAGCCGCTCGCCGTAGAAGTCGAAGAAGGCACGCCCGACCGGCGACTTCAGGAACGCGACGCCGCCCGCGTGCGCGGGAGTGTGCCAGGAGTAGCGGTGGGCGTCCTCCAGCCGGGACAGCGCGCCGAAGAACGGCGGGAGGAGCCGCTCGCCGTACTGGTCGGCGGCGTGCGCGATCCGCCCGGCGATGAAGCCGGGGGTGTCCTCCAGCGGGAAGACGTAGCCCTGGATGATCTCGTACACCCACAGCGGCACGTCCCGGGGCTCGTCGCCGGAGACCACCAGGAAGACCGGCAGCCCGCGGAAGCGCTTGGCGACCGCGGCCAGCACGTCCTCGGCCCCCGGGACGCCCCAGCCGACCAGGACCGCGGTGAGCGCCGCCTCGGAGCCGACCACCGCCAGCGCGTCGACGGCGCGGTGCGTCCAGCGGGCGCGCAGGCGGTGCTCGGCGAGGGCGGCGACCAGCAGGCGCAGCTGCTCGGCGGCTGCCGAGTCGGCGTCGGGGCGTTCGTCGACGGCGACGAGGATCGTGTGTTCCATCGCGGGGGCTCCATCGTCAGGGGGATGACGAAAACCCGATACCCACGGTCGCCGATCGCCACGCTGAGTAACCAGGTGAGAGACCCCTACCCGCTCACCAGGTCGGCTGCGGCACGGTGAAGGCGGTGGCGAGCTCGGACCCCGGCTCGGGGGTACGGCTCACGGTCCAGCCCGCCGCGCGCGCCATCTCGGAGAAGCGCACCGAGTCGCGCACGGCGGCGCTGCCCGGGTCGTTGTTGAAGTAGACGAGCACCTGCTCGCCGGGCCGCCACGCCTGGCCGATGCGCTCGACCCACTCCGCCAGGACGTGGTCGTCGTAGGAGGGCCACGGCTCGGCCGCGCCCTCGTGCAGCCGCACGTACGCCCAGTCGGCGGTGCGCCACAGCGGCGTCATCGGCTTGCCGAGCCGGTCGGCCCAGCACAGGGCGGCCCCGCGCCGCTCCAGGATCCCCCGGACCTCGTCGGTCCACCACGACTCGTGCCGGGGCTCGACGGCCACGCGCACGTCGTCGGGGAAGCAGGCGAGGCAGGCGTCCAGCCGCTCGGCCTGCACGCGCATGTTGGGCGGGAGCTGGAGCAGCATCGGTCCCAGCTTCTCGCCGAGGCCGCGCGCGGCGGTGACCATGCCCTCGACGGTCTCGGCGGGGTCCTTGAGCCGGTTCTGGTGGGTCAGGACCCGGTTGGCCTTGACCGTCATGACGAACCCGTCGGGCGTCCGCGTGCGCCAGCCCTCGAACGTCTTGCGCGCGACGGGCCGGTAGAAGGCGCTGTTGTTCTCGACGGTGTCGTAGAACTCGCAGTAGCGCTCCAGCCAGCGCCGCTTGGCGACCCCTTCGGGATACATGGCGCCCCGCCAGTCCTCGAACTGCCACCCCGACGTTCCCACCAGCATCGACATGGCGGCTTCCTTCCCAGGGCCGGCGGAAATTCACCTTGCCCCGTCACGTGGGCCTCCCACCCCACCGCCGGAATTCATACGATGAGACGGTCCTCTCCGTCCCTGGAGGCCCCGGTGCCGGACTCCGACGAAGACTCGATCCCGATCCTGCACGAAGCGCGCCTACTGGATTTCAAGCCCGAACTGCCGTCCCGCCAGAAGTGCTGGGAGGCTCTCGACGAGAAGGTCAAGGCGGACCTCCAGGAGCACGCGGGCGAGACCATCGAGTGGCTGGTCTACGACAACCACGACGGCCGCCTCTCCACGATGATCTTCGGCACCCAGGCCATGACCTTCGCCGACCCGGTCCACGCGAGCGGCGAGCCTCCCGCGTACAAGCTGACCGGCTACCCGCTGCGACCACCGCAGCTTCCCGATCGAACACCGCCCGCCGCCCGAGACCGACTCCGCGCAGTCCCCCTCCCCCGGCGCGCAACCGATCGACATCGGCCTGGACGAGGAGACGCGAGGCGTGCTGGGCAACCTCCCGCCCCTCGCGCAGGAGGCCCTGCAAGCCCCCTTCACCCTCGGCCCGGCGCTGGAGCGGAGCAGCTGGTACTACTACGGCGACGCGCAGAACCTGTCGGATTGCATCCTGTACCTGGTCAACCTGCGAACGGCGACCCTGGTCACCGGAACGAAGACGACGCCGCCGGGCCACACCGTCGCCACCGCGCACTGGTCCCTGACCTGCCACCAGACGACGGTGACCGGCAAACGCGACCCGCTCTGATCCGCCGGTCAGCGCGCCTTGAGGACGCGTTCGGCCAGGTCTTCCGGGGTGAGCGCTTTGCGGCGCGGTTTGCGGGGCTTGGGGGCGCGGTGGGACGGGGCGCGTTCGACCACCGCCGTCCCGGTCGCCTCCTCCAGGGCGGGGGCGTATCCGGCGGCGCGCAACGCCGCCAGCGTCTCGTCCACTCCGGCGGCGCTGACCAGCACGGTCGGGGCGATGCGCCGCGGGCTCAGCCCGCGCAGGTCGCGGTGGGCCGCGATCTCGGTCAGCAGCGCCTCGTCGTCCGAGCGGAGGCAGCAGCCGGTGCGCACCACCCGGACGCGGCCGTGCCTGCGGCCGACGTCGGTGACCATGTACTCCAGCGCCTGCGGCAGGCCGCCGTCCGCCGCCTTGCGCAGGGCCGCCAGCAGCGCGTCGGCGCCGGTGCCGCCGTCCAGGGCCCGGCGGACCGACGCCTCGCTGAACCGCCACACGGTCGCGCCGCCCCGCGACTCGCGGTCGGCGGCCCCGTTCAGCAGGGCGGCGAGCTTGGCCGAGGGCGGGCCGGAGACGACGGCGGTCAGGTCCGTCTGGAAGCGCGCCCGGTCGAGCGGTCGCGGCAGCAGCGCCGTCACGGCCTCCGCCAGCCGCTCGTCGGCCGGGTCCGGTTCCAGCAGTGCCCGGCCGACGCCGGTCAGCGCGCCGTGCGCGACGACGCCGAGCAGTTCGGCCTCGCGGAGGGTGGCGGCGGCCTGGCCGGGCAGGTCGTCGGTCTCGGCGCACAGCGGCCGGTGCCAGGCGACGGCGTCCAGCAGGTCGTCGGACACGCCGCCCGGGGGCAGGCCGGTGCCGTCGGGCAGTCCGGCCAGCGTGCGGAGCAGCGCCGTTCGCAGGACCGGGGCCAGGGCGTCGTCCGGTTCCACCAGCGCGATCGGGCGCTCGCCGTCGTCGGGCCACCAGGAGAGCACCAGTCCGTGCCGGAGCCAGGCATGCAGTACCGGCACGAGCTGTTCGGTGGTCCACTGCTTGTAGGCGTGGGCGGGCATCAGGTGCGGGACGCCGTCGACGGGCCCGACCTCCAGCAGGCCCGCGCTCGCGCACAGGTCGATCCACAGCCGGGTCTCGTCCTCGTCGGCGCCGATCTGCTTGGCGATCCGGCGGGTCTCGCGGATCGCCAGCCCGCCGGCCTTGCGGATCGCGGCCGGGCGGACGTCCACGGCGTCCAGCAGCGCTTCCAGGCGGTCGGCGGCGGCCGTCAGCGCGGCCGACGCCTCCCCTACGACGCGCGCCTCCGCGACCGGGACGGCCGCGACCTCCGGCGGCCGGAGGGTGAGCCGGACGGGACCCGCCTCGCCACGGACGACGTCGGCGACCTCCTTGGGGACCTGCGCGCGCTCGTCGGCCACCGGGACCAGCAGCCCGCGCCGCGCCAGCCAGTCGGTGTCGGCGTCCCCGGACCCGCCCGCCCGGAACACGTACTTGCCGCCCCGGCGCTCGAAGCAGTAGGTGCCGAGCACGACCTCCTGCCGCACCACGTCGGTCAGCATCCGCGCCGCCTCGGGCGGGGCTTCAGCCAGCAGGGCGCGGACCCGTTCGGGGTCGCTCAGCAGCCGCACGATCCCGGCCTGCGCGTCGGGGCGGGTGGTGGCGCTGACGCCGAGGGCGGCGGCGACCGTCATCACCTCGGCCTTGTTGTAGGCGACGGTCAGGGCCTGGTTCAGGGCGGGTTCCCAGTGGAGCGGCGCGGACAGGGCACCGGCGATCGCGGACGGCAGCGCGACGACGCCGGGCGTGGCGGGCAGGACCAGCAGCCGGGCGCGCAGGCCGTCCAGGATGGCGGTCACCGCGGCGCCCTCGGGTCCGTGCGGGCCGCCGAACAGCGCGAGCAGTTCGTGTTCGGGGACCTGGGCCGTGCCCGGCGTGAAGGGGAGCCCGTATGGAGAGGGGCCGATGCCGCGGTCGTCACGGTCGTCGCGGTCCCGCGCCAGTCGAGCGGCGGTCGCCAGCACCTCCATTTCGGGCAGGCCAGCGTCCAGCAGCAGCACCTCGGTCTCAAGGTCGCCGATGATCCGCTGGGCCAGCTCGCGCGGGGTGCGCGGCGGCGCGTACTCCAGCAACCAGGGGCGCTGCCGGATCACTTCCGCGAGCCGCTCGACCGGACATTCGCGCAACCAGCCGGTGAGAGCGTCCAGGGGCTCCATAAAGGCTGAGCCTAGCGGCGCCAACCGGTTCTCGACGGTGCCGCGCGCCCGTCACAATGGTCGTCATGCCGATCCGCGTCATGTTCTCAACTCCCTATCTGCACGACGGGGCCTGGGTCGAGGAGGCCGCGTGGAACGCGGACCGCATCCTCGTCGACGACGGGCGGTTCCTGGTGCTGGACAAGGGGGAGATCCTCGCCGAGGTGCCGGTGGATTCGGTGAGCGAGATCGAACTCAAGCGGCCCAGGGCGTCGCGGGAGGTGAGGGCGGCGAGGAAGGCGAAGCGGGCCGAGGCCGCTGAGGCTGCGGCGGCCGCCGCATCCGCCACATCCGCCGCCGAGGAGGCCAAGGAACCCAAGGCTCACGCGTGGGACGCGATCCGCGCCGAGCACGCTCAGGCGTACCGGCCGTGGGACGCCGAGCAGGAGCGGAGGTTGCTGGCGATGCATGACGCCGGGGCCTCCAATGAGGAGATCGGCGCTGCCCTTGGCCGCCAGCCCAGTGCGATCAGCTCGCGGCTGCGCCGCCTGCGGGGTTACTGATCATCCGGTCCCCGATCACCCGAGCAGGCCGCGCATCTGCTGGATCTGGGCCGTGCGGGATCGGACGACGCGGTCGGCAAGGTCGCGTGCGGACGGGTTGGTCCCGGCGGCGACCTCGGCTCGGGCGAGTTGCACGGCGTCGTCCTGGTGGGCGATCAGGGTGTTGAGGAACCTGCGCTCGAAGGCTGTGCCGTGGGCTTTCTCCAGCGTTTTGATCTCTTTTTCGGGGGTGGCGGGCATGCCGCCGTGCGCGGTGTGACCGCCGGGTGGGGCGGTGGGGGGACGCCGCCAGTTGCGCAGCCAGCGCGCCATGGTGGTGATCTCGTTGATCTGGGTCGCTTCGATTGCGCTGGCCAGCGTCCGGACGTCGCTGCGGGCGGCGCGTTCGTCGGCGAGCCGGGCGATCCGGACGCCCTGGCCGTGATGGACGACCATCATCTGGAGGAACATTACGTCCTCGTCGTTGAAGTCGCCGCTCTTCTCTCCCCCGCATCCGGCGAGCATCAGTACGCATCCCATGAGGACGGCCGTCCAACGGTGACGCCGCATCGCGTCCACTCCCTTCCGGTCCCTTCCGGTCCCTTCCGGCAGGCCCGCGCCGGGCCGAGTTCGGCGCGGGCCTGGTGGAAACCGGATCAGACGGCGCGCCAGAGGGCGGGGGTGGCGGAGGGCTCCCATCCGGGGATCGCGGTGTGCGGCTGAAGGCACTGGTAGGTGGCCCCGCCGTAGGTGACGCGGTCACCGGCCTTATAGGCGGTGCCCGAGGCCCAGGTGCCGCCCGGCTGGCCGGTGGGCGAGGCCGTGGGGGTGGGGGTCGGGGTGGGCGTCGGCGTAGGGGTGGGTGTTGGAGTGGGCGTCGGGCCGGTCGTTCCGCCGAAGTCCACGTCCGAGCAGGTGTAGAAGGCTTCCTGGCTGCCCACGACGCGCTGCCAGATGGAGTAGATGAGGTGGCGACCGGTGCGCTGGGGGAGGTTCAGCGTCCACTTGGTGAAGGTCGTGGGGTTCTGGTTGTTGAAGGTGGCTAGGGGAACCAGGTCGGACCAGCGCAGAGGCTGCGTGGGGTTCCAGCCGTCGCGGGTGATGTAGTACTCGAAGTTGCTGTTCGCGTGGGGTGCGCTGGCGTGGTAGGTGACGGTCAGCGGACCGGAGGAGACGCGCTTGGCGGGCCAATCGGCGCGCTGGAGGTCCAGCCCGCGGTACTTGGCGCGCCCGGCGCTACAGAGCTGGCCGTCGGGGATGAGCTCGCGGTGACGGCCGCCCGCTTCGAGGAGCGAGACCTCGTTCCAGTCGTAGAAGGCCTGGGTGCCTCCGGCGGCGACGGCGGCTTTGCAGGCGTCGGACTTGGGGGTCTCGGGGCCTTCGTTCTTGCAGACGTAGACGCGGCTGGGCGGGTCGGAGAGGGTGCCGTGGGCGTTGGCGGGCGCGGCGGGGAGGGCGATGACGGCGAGGGAGGCGGCGGGGAGGGTGGCGGCGGCCAGGGCCGCCCGGGTGGGGATTCGCATGGAACTTTGCTCCTTGATGGCGAAGGAACGGCGGGGAGCTTCCATGGACGCGGAAACCTTTCAGAAAGGAAGGTTTCCTATTAGTTGGGAGCAACGTAATCCTTTGGACGCCTCTGGGCAATCCCCCGACCTGCACACTTTTCCCGACCACCCCAGTTGACGGGCCGGACCAGTGGGTGGGGGATGAAGTTCGGCAACAAGAGCCCAGGATGCGGCGTTGACCTCGGCGCCTTCTCCACCGTCCGCAGGTCAGCAGAACACGAAGAAGGCCCGGCTCCCCCAGCCCGATCAGTGCCCTGCTGTCTCGGCTCCGCCGGTGGACACGGTTCGGTCAGGGATGTGCTTCGCCGGCCCGATCCACGACGGCGAGTGCGACGACATGCCGCTGCCCGACCGGCCCGTGAACGGTGACGCCGACGACAGACGCAGACAGTCCCGCCGGGCCGCACCGACGCCACCGTATGCCGGTCCCCGAACCGCCACCAGACGACGGCACCCGGCACACCTGGTCCGCTCTGATCGATTCTGTCAGCGGCAAACGCAGCGCCACCCGAAGGCCGAACCGAGAAGATCGCGATTCGATGCCCCAGAAGCGGGGAGTTTGTCAGTGGGGCAGGAAATAATCCTGACATGGAAGGAGGGGAGATGCCCACAGACTCGCGTAATGCCGATCAGGACACGCCTCCCCCGAGCGGGTGCCGTTGGTGCGGTATCGAAATCCATGATCACATGCAGCGCTGGAAGCCTCCGGCGGGCTGGCATCAGTGGGAAGCCCCCACTCCCGAGCAGCGCAAGGAAAGGATCCTCGCACGTCGTCGCCGCATGAGAGAAAACGGCGAAGAGCAGACAGCAGCGGCCTCTAACCGGCCATTTTCCGCAACTCCGCGAAAACTTCCCTGAACTGCGCCGGAACGTCTTCGGGGCCCTTCAGGGTCACCGCAAGGCGGTACATCATTTCAGGCTTTCCGCCAGGACCGTCCTCGCTCTGGCTCTTCAGCATTTCCAAGACCTTGCTGCTGAATTTTCCCTGCCCTCTGAGCACGGCGAACTCCTGGGGTGTCCAGAGAGCCGTCTTGGGCCATATCTGGTTGGCCACGGCAGCCCACTGGGAGTCGGGAAACAATTCCTCCAGCTCACTGTGTCCAGCGGGCTCCCCGACGAACTTGACATAGTTTGCGACATCTTTCCCGAAGTACTGGACGAGCCGCTGCGTTTTGAAAATTCCCTTGGGAGCGGACCGGCTGTCGGCATCGACCATGAGCATGACGGAACGACCGTGCTTGGCCAGATAGCCGGCCAGGTGCAGTGCGCCCTCGTTGTTGGAGCACGCCCATAGCGCGATGCCCGCGGCCTGTAGCGACAGTCCCTCCGACAGCCGGAACAGAATGGGGATGGCCTGCTGCTCGGTCTCCCCCTCCACGGCGAGGAAACACCGTTCGTGCAACAGTACGGAATTGCGCAGTCCGAGCGATGCGGCGATCTGCTGGAGATGGAGGTCCAAGCCCTCATGGGTGTCGGCGTCGAGACGCTCCATGACGGTACGGTCGTTCTCCAGCCGAAGGTTCACCACGCCGGCGATGTCCACGCCGTCGATCAGGTTCATGGAGTGGGTCGCCACCATGACGTTGACGTGAGGCAACGCGCTCTGGTCCCTGATCAACTGCATGATCTGGCGCTGCTGCCGGTAGTCCAGATGCGTGTCTGGTTCGTCATAGACGACGATCGTCTGGGGTGGGGACTGCTCGCTCTCGGCCTCCTCCGCCTCCAGCAACTCCATGGTCCATTCCCAGATCGCCAGGGAGATCCGCCGGGAGCTGCCGAGCCCGGAGTTCTTCAGGCTGACAGGTTCGCCCGTGGTCCGGGCGATCTTCAGCGCCGCCTCCTCGAAACCGTGCTTGAAGGAGACTCGGGGGTCGACGAAGACCTCGTTGAGGTCAGGACAGCGAGTGCGGATGTGGTCGCACAGGGACTTGGCATCAATGCGCAGGCGGTCCTGGACCTGCGCCTCGATCTCCTGGATCTGGGCGGTGGTCTGCTCATCGCGGACGTGGGTCCTGAACCGCCCCATGAGCGCACCGCGCACGGCATCGTCAGGCTTGGCGTCGCCCCCCTCGAAGGAGAGGACCTGCGGCAGCCGCTTCTCTACATCCGACGGCACACCAGACCATCCGAGGCGAGTGGCGTTCTCCATGGCGTACGCACGGAGAGCCACCTCCAAGTCGGCCCGCCGCTGCGATGCCGGTCGCAGTCCCAGTTCCTTCGCCAACGCTTTGAGCTCTACAGCGGTGAACCGCGTCAGGTCATGCAACCGTTCGTCGGCGGGAACCGGAATCCAGTACTCCAGCGTGGCGTCGAGATCCTCTCCGGCCCGGCGACGCATCTTGAGCTCTTCGGGGAGCCGCAGCACCTGTCGTTCCCATTCGTCGGTGCTGAACAGTCCTTCGACGATGGTCGCTTCACAACGAGACGGAACGCTCGCATCATGCCCCTGCCTCTCGGGCAAGGCATAGGTCCGGTCCTCATCGGTCAACTTGTACTCGCCGAGGAGGAATTCCAGCGCCCCCAGCACAGCCGACTTCCCGCCGTCGTTGTGGCCGGCAAGGATGGTCGGACTGCTCACCGGAATGTCCGCGACTTTCTGCAGCGAACGAAATCCGGTGACCGAAAAGGTGTCAAGGCGCACGGTGCGGACCGCCCCATCATATGGACTCTCAACGCACGGCGATACCGTCCCATCGCCACTTGATCAAGTCATGATACGGCAAAGCACCGCGCCCGGCGACGCCGACATGACATGCCCGTTTCCACCGACCACAGCAGATGATCGGGCGTACTGCCACGACGTGACCTCTTCAGCCGACAAAACGGGAGGATTCCCCGAGAACCCGAATCGCGCCATCAAAGTCGGCAAGCCGGACGGCCAATGTGGCGGCCGCGAGACGCTCGGGCAGCGCATCGGCGAACTTCAAGCCGCGTAGCGCCCGCTCGTCGATGTCGGGCAGGCACAATCTCTCAGCGGCGTCCACGGTCCCCGTCCGCCACATGGCGGGCGTGATGTCACCGCGCAGCCGCACCCACTCGTCGCTGAAGTGCTGCTTTTCATCGGTGAGACCGGACAGCGTCGCGGTCAGAACGGCGTTGGCCCGATAACCGGCCCAAGTCCACCAGCGCACGTCGTCCCCGTCTCGACTGATGACGTTGCCGCCGGGGTGCACGCTGCCGATGTCGTCCTCGCGTGCCTCGGCAAGTCGCCGCACGGTCCGATCGGTTAACTTGACCTGCGGGTCGGCACCGAGCAGCACCTCACGGCAGGCGCGGGCGAGCGCGAATCCCACACCCGAGAAAGCCGTGCCGAACCAGCGCGCCTTGCCCGCCAGGTCGGACGGTTCCACAAAGCAGCGCCGCCGTTTCCAGTCGATCCAGGTGACCTTCCAGCTCCGGCCCGCGAGCAGCAGGACGCGCGGGCCATCGACCTTTTCGGTGAGCAGCATCGGATCGGTCTTCCCGATCTCCTGGCGTCCCGCCAGCACCGTGAACTCCGGCGGCGCGGTGAACACCGCCGTCATGTCCATGAAGTGGCGACGGCCGAACTTCTGCTCGGCGGTGGGCCCGATGAACAACATCTCGCCGTCGCGTTCGATGAACCCCTGCTCAAGCATGTACGCCACGATGGGTTCGGCGCTGCGGTCGAACGGGGGAAGGCCGTTCCACTCACCCGCCCACGTGCCGCGCCCGGTCTTGTGCTCTTGCAGGCACAGCGCCAGGAACTGCTGGGCGACGATGTGGCGTGGCTCGGGCGGTGCCTCGACCGGCTCGACATAGCCGCGCTTCCACAGCAGCAGGAGGGCGGCCGCCGAGACCAGCGACGACGCGTCGAGGGTGAGGAACAGGCAGTTGCGGACGGTCCCGGGACGGCGTCCGGTCCGGCCGAGGCGTTGCAGGAACGACGCCACTGTGCTCGGCGCATTGATCTGGATGACCCGGTCGAGGTCTCCGACGTCGATGCCGAGTTCGAGGGTGCTGGTAGAGACGATGACGCAGTCGCGCGCCTCGGCGAACGCCTGCTCGGCGCGGCGGCGTTCGTCCATCGACAGTGAGGCGTGGGACAGGAAGGTGGTGATGCCGCGCGCCCGCAGAGCGGCGCCCAGCTCCTCGACCAGTTGCCTGGAATCGCAGAACACCAGGCGCTTCTCACCGCGGTGCAGGGCCGCGATGACCGTGGCCGCGTTCGGCACCGACCCTACGTAGTCCAGCTCGATGTCGCCCTCGGGAACGGCGGCGGCTCCGACTCCCGGCGCAACGACCTGCGCCGGACGCCGTCCTCGCTCGGCCCCTTGCAACCAGTGGAGCAGCTCGGCGGGGTTGCCCACCGTCGCCGACAGCCCGATCCGCTGGATGGGCCGTCCCGCCAGTCGAGTCAGGCGCTCCAGGACGGCCAGCAGATGCCAGCCGCGGTCGTCGCCCGCGAAGGCGTGCACCTCGTCCACCACGATCGCCCGGACACCGGAGAAAAAGCGGGCCTGGTCGACCTTGGTACTGACCAGCATCGCCTCCAGCGACTCCGGCGTGGTCAGCAGCATGTCGGGCAGGTCGCGCAGGATGCGGCGGCGCGCCGCCTGCTGCACATCGCCGTGCCACAGCGCGGCTCGGCGGCCGGTCCAGGACGCGTAGCCCTCCAGACGCGGCAGCAGGTTGTTGAGAAGTGCCTTGAGCGGGCACACGTACAGCACCGAGAGGCCAGTCCAGCCCTGCCGGTCCATCGCCGACAACAGGGGGAACGCCGCCGCCTCGGTCTTCCCGCCGGCGGTCGGCGCGAGCAGGATCGCGTCGGAGCCGTCCATCAGCGGCGCGATCGCCTCCTGCTGCAACGGCCGCAGCGAACGCCAGCCGAGGGTGTTGACGATGTGGTGCACCAGGACCGGGGAGAGCCGGTCGAAGGCGGCCTCCGTCACGGCAGTTCCAACTCGACGTCGCCCGCCGTCGCCGCGGCGCTGCGTTCGACGTCGTTCAGTTCCGTGTCGGAGACCGTGAGGGCGTAGTCGCGGCGCGGATCGAAGTCGGCGAACTCGTCCACGCGGTCCAGGACGTCGGCGACGAGTTTGCGCAGGAAAACGCGCGGTGCGACGCCGACCTGGCCGCCGAGGCCGCCGGTGACGGCGGTCGCCAACTCGGCGATGTAGGCGTCGTCGACCACTGCGGCAACCCGGTCGGGATTGCGTGCGGCGGCCGCGTACAGGTCCCGGACCCTGCGGCCGAGCTCGCCGAGCCTCGGCAGGTCGAAGCCGGTGAGGCGCAGTTGCACCGCGCGCGGCGAGTCGAACCGGGGGTCGGTGGTGAAGTCGGTGGCCAGCCGCTGGGCGAGCGGGGGCAGCCGCTGGACGCCCTGCTGCCCGTCGAAGAACGCGGGCGTCCCGGTGATCATCAGGTAGAGGCCGGGGAAGCGGCCGCCGTCGATCTCATCCAGCAACTGGCGCAGCGCGTTCAGCGCCTTCTCCCGCACGTCCCCGCGCACCCGCTGAAGGGTCTCGATCTCGTCCAGCACCACCAGCAGGCCGCTGTGGCCGCCATCGCGCAGCACGGTGAGCAGCCCTTGGAGGAACCCCAATGCGGCGAAGTGGTCGAGGTCTCCGCGTACCCCGGCGGCACGGCGGGCGGAGGCCGCGACCGACTTCTGCCCGCCGATCCAGGCGATGAGCGCTTCGGCGGTGGCGGTGTCACCTTCGTCGCGGGCCTTGCGGTAGCCCCGGAGCGCCGCCGCGAACGCGGGCGTGGTGCGGGCCACGTCGGCCAGGCGCTGCTCCATCAGCGCCTCCACCGCCCTGGCGAGGCCCTGCCGGTCGTCCTCGGCGACATCTCCCGCGTCGAGGACCTCCTCTTCCAGCGTGTAGAACCACAGGTCGATCACCGGCCGCAGCGCGCTGGCGGCATGGGTGGCGGTGACCAGCCGCTCGGTGAGCCGCCGGTAGACCGTCTCCAGGCGGTGCAGCGGCGTCTCGGTCTCGGAGATCTGGATCTCGGCGACGGCCAGTCCGGCGCGTTTGGCCCGCTCCCCCAACCAGCGTGCGAAGAACGTCTTGCCCGATCCGTACTCGCCACGGATGGCATGGAACGCCGCGCCGCCCTTGGCGACGGTGGACAGGTCGTCGTCCAGGGCACCGGCGAACCGGTCGAGCCCGACCGCCAGCAGGTCGAGCCCCGACTGCGGCACCGTGCCGCGCCGCAAGGCGTCGATGACCTCACGGCGGCGTGCTGCGCTGACCTCGTTCATCAAGACCCGATCGTAGCGCCGTCCCAGGTCAACGCTCCGCCACCCCGAACTGCTCGCGCAGCAGGTCCTCGGCGAGCCGCACGGTGCGCCCGGCGTCGACCAGTTCGAGCACCGGATAGCCCTCGACGTTCAGCAGTCGCTGCAACGCCGTGACGAACATCTCGGCGTCGCGCGGGGGGCGTCCCCCGGCGGCGGCCGCGGCCGCCGCCACGGCGGTGGCTGACAGAGTCAGCCCTGTCTCCGCTAGCGCGTCGATCACGGCGGCGACCTGCCGGGGGTCGGGCGGCTTGCGTAGGTACCGCTTCTGCTCGGTGTAGATCGGCGATTTGGTGACCCGCTGCCCCAGCGTCGGCGGCGCGGCGGGGTCGGGGACCGGAGCCGACGGCGCGACCTCACCGACGGTGAACAGCGCTCCGTCTTCCTCCAGCCGAACCGGGGACAGGCTCTGAAGCTTCTTGAGCGGCTTCGACGGGGCGGCGGAGAACACCGTCTCCTTCTCGGGCCTGGCCGCGTGCCACCACGCAGGAACGGTCTTCTCCGGAGGCAGCACCTCCCATCCCTTGGGCAGGGGCCCGCCCTCCGGCAGGAGGACCAGGATCGGAACCGTCATCTCCGCGAGCGAGGCCCCGCCGTGGTAGCCCGCTTTGCGCGGCGTGTAGCGGATGTCCTCGCGCCAGGGAACGACCACCCGGCCGCCGCCTTCCAGGACACGTGGCCCCGCCAACTCGATCTCGCCCTCGTCCGGAGCACCGGTGCGCCATCGTGCAGCGCCCGAGCCGGGCGCGGCGCTCGGGCGGACTCCGGGGGCGCCGCGTTCGAGCACATGGCCGTGGTCGGAGAGCAGGACGACGGGACGGCCGTAGTCGCGGGCGGCGTTCAGCAGGTCGGGCAGGAAGGTGACGTCGGCGGCCTTCCAGCCGGCCCGGTCGCCTTCCCGGTCGTGGTCCAGTGCGTCGTCGATGGTGTTGAGCACCACGCCGACGACCTGGTCCTCCGACAGCGCGTCCGCCAGCGGCTGGGCGAGCCGGTGGCCCGCGTCGCCGGGGATGTCGGCCTTGTGGAACAACTGGGCGGTCTTGCGGTACCGCTTCCAGAACGCCGCGAACCCGGCCTTCTCCACCCCCTGCCCCCCGGCCGTGGGCGTCCCGGTCAGCAGGGACGCGCGGCTCACCCGCGTCAGCGAGGGGATCATGGAGACGGCGGCGCGGCGCTCGCCCGCTGCGGGAGTCGCCTCGGTCCAGCGGCCGGCGCGCACCAGTTCCTCGCCGAGCTGCGCGGCGACCGAGGCGCTCATGCCATCCAGCACGAGGACCAGCGGCGCAGCGCTGCCGGTGACCTGGGCCAGGGACAGCACGATGTCGGACAGCACCGACTCGATCGGCAGCGTCCCTCCGGGAGCCTGCGCCGCCGCGACCGCTGCCCAGGGCACCAGCCGCTTGGCGAAGGCCCAGTCCAGTTCGGAACGGCGGTCGCTGGCCTGCTCGTACAGCGTCCGGTAGGCGTCACCCACGATGGGGTCGCGGGCGGGGTCACCGGCCCACACCACGTTCAGCGCGCGGTCGGCCCACCCCCATTCGGCCAGGTGGCGCGAGACGCCCTCCGCGACCGAGGCGATCTCGGCCGCCGCGGCCTCCTCCAGCCAGCGGCGCAGCCGCATCGCCATCTCGGCCACCCGGCAGCGGTCGCCGTACAGTCCGGAAAGCCGGTGGTCCTGAACCTTGCCGAGGGCCTGCTCGGCGCCCGCCAAGTCGCCGTGCAGCGCGGCGGCGAACGTGCGCAGCCGGGCGTTCAGACCGGACGGCAGGAAGGCGTCGCCCGCCAGGGGCTCGGCGAGTCCGGCGGAGGCGGCCAGCTCGTCGGCGCGCCGCAGGACGGCCAGCACCCGCTCGCGCGCCTCCTCGCTACCGGGCCGCCCGGTCTCCGCCTGGCTGATCCAGCGGGTGAGGGTGCCCTGGACAGCGGTGGCGAAGACCGTCAGCTCCTCCATGCCGGCCGAGACGCCCGCAAACATCCGCCCGACGGCCAGCGCCGCGTCGCGGGGCGCGGCGGGGTCGGTGAGCACCGAGCCGACCACACCGAGCGCCAGCGCGTCAGCGCCGTGCCCGGCGGCGGCCAGCTCCAGCAGGACGGCGGCGGCGTCGCCGGCGGTCTGCCGCAGCCAGGCGGCGATGCCGTCGCGCTCGTCAGGCACCAGGGCGGCGAACCTGGCGGTCGCGCCGGGCACCCGCGACCAGGCCAGCAGCGTGTCGGCGTCCAGGTCGCCCGCGCCGTCGGCGGCGGTGCCCCGCCGCTCCCGCGTGATCTCCAGCCGCGCCTCGACCAGGGCGCGCACGGCGGCGTCGCGGGTCAGCACGCTGCCGCCGCTGCGCCGCCAGGCCGCGGCGGCCGGGTGGGTGCGCCAGCCGTCGGCGGGCTCGGCGTCCAGCAGCGCGTCGACCAGCCAGTTCTCCTGGCGGATGCGCGGGTCCAGGCCCGCCGCGCCGAACCGCTGCTGGACGATGACGGCGCGGTCCACGCTCAGTGGGCGCCGCCCCAGGGCGTGCCCGCGCACGTCGGCCCCCAGCAGCCGCCCGTCCACGCCCGTGGTGATCACCAGCACGGCATCGGACCCGGCGGCGCCGAGCCGGTGGCTCTCCCAGGCGTCGATCACCCCGAGCACCGAGGGCTGGTCGCTGACGGTGACCGGGCGCTGGCGGTCGCCGATCCGGACGGTGAACTCGGTCGCCGCGCCGGGCCGGTAGCGTCCGTGGACCAGCACCAGCCGGGGCCCGGCCTGGCCGCCGTCGCCCTGCCGGTGCGGCAGTTCCAGGTCGAGCATGGCCTCCAGGACCCGCCGGTCCACCACCGGCGGAGTCACCGGTCCTCCCGCTGCTGGTCGTCGGGGGCGACCGGCTTCCAGACGATGTCGAAGGGCACGCCGGGGTGGCTGTCCGCGAACTCGCGGATCTCTCGCATCGCCTCGTTCAGGGTGTCGTTGATACGGCCCGGTTCGACCCGCTTGTGGCCGTGCGGTGCGCCGGGCGGGTCGTCGGGAATCGGAGGCTTCCCGTCGCCGCCGCCCAGAGGGACGTCACCTGCGTTGCCAGGACCGGGCCGGGGGCCGGGGTCAGGCTGCGGTTCCGGATCAGGTTGCGGTTCCGGGTCGGGCTGCGGTCCCGGGCCGGGAGAGGGGTCGACGCGGATCGCCTCGCGGACCAGTTGCGTCGCGCGCTGGCTCAGCTCGGCCAGCACCGGCGCGAGCCGCACCTCGAACTCGTGCGCCGCCGCGACCTCGGCGAGCCGCTCCACCAGGGCGGCGGCGCGCCGCCCGATGCCGTCGGTCCGCTTGGCCAGCTCACGCGCGTCGGCGAGCATTCCCCACTGGGCGTTTCGCAGCGCCGCGAACTGCTCCGGAGCCGACTTCACCGCCGCGCCCAGAATCTTGTCAGAGACGTCATAGGCGGCTGCGGCGAACTGCTTCAGCAGTGCGGTGTCGCCTTCACCGGCCCGCAGCCGCGCGATCAGGTCGATGGCGTGCCGGGCGGAACGGCGACGATCGGACTGGATGTCGGCCAGCCCCAGGGTGTCAGCGTGCTTGTCCAGCAGGCGGAGCACTCCGGCGGCCGACTCCTCCAGGCGCGCGGCGTGGTCGCGCAGCCGCTTGGCGAGATCGGTGACGTTGCGGGTGACCAGGGTCTCCGGCACCCGCTCCCCGAAGATGCTCTCCGCGCGCCGCCGGGCGTCGGCGAACTCCTTCTCGGTGGGCTTGGGCTGGTCGCGCAGCGCCCAACCCGCACCCAGCTTCTCCAGCTCGGGCGGGGCCTCGGGGTTGCCGCGCAGCACCCAGCTGCGGTCCGACAGCAGGGCGTAGGTCCAGATGATGAGGTTCGCGACGGGCTTATCCAGGCCGGTCCAGCCGTACTCCTCGATCCAGGTGCGGATCTCCTCGACCGGGTAGTCGCCGGTCTTGCCGTGCCGGGCCGCGAACTGCTCGATGCGGCGCTGCCACTCGGGGGAGATGTTCACCGGCCCGTCGTGGACCTCGCCCAGCTCCAGCGGGTGCATAATCCGCTTGAGCAGCGCGAGCTGCTTCTTCTCCACGACGACCCGGCCGCCGCCCTGCTCCACCGCCTCGGTGACGACCTTCTGCACGGCTCGCAGCTCGGCGTTGGTGACGGCCTTGCGGGTCTTGGCGTAGTCCAGGTCGGGGTGCTTGGGGTAGACGTCGGCGAACAGATTGTCGGCCAGGTCGAGCATGTTGTACTCGAATCCGGCGGCGGCGTGCAGCCTCGTCCGCTCGAACCCGCGCCGCAGCGACTCCACGTGTTTGCCGTCGGGGACTTCGGCCCCCACGTTGTCCTCAGTGCCCCCGGCGATGCCGTAGAGCTGCTGGAGCACGGCGGTGAGCTGCGAGGTGAGGTTCTCGGCCTGGGTCTTGAGCTGGTTGTGGGCGCGCAACCGCTGTTCGGCGGCCAGGTGCCCGGCGTAGTCGTTCAGCCGGTCGTTCTCCAACAGGTACTGGATCTTCAGCAGCCTGCCGAGCTGCGCGGCCTTGCCCGCCGACAGGTGGTCGGGCAGCCACACCAGGGTGTCGGCGGTGAACCCGTCGCGCCGCATCCGGTCGAGCCGGTCGAGGTCGTCGCCCGGGAACTTGCCGGGCACGTCGAACGGGTAGTCCAGCACGAAGCGGATGTGCCCCGGCACGCTCGGCCGGAACTGCTCGTCGTGCAGCGCCGAGTCGTCGCGAACGTTCTCGAAGACGAACTCGGCGAAGCGGCGGGTGCCCCGCCACACCAGCTCCCGCTGGGACTCGAACGCGCCGGTGTCGGTGACGTTGAGCGCCTTCCACAACTGCTTCTTGACCCAGATGCGGCGGGCCCCGAGGTTGTCCTGCTCGCCGACCCGCTCCAGCAGCGGTTCCACGTCCAGGTCCGACAGGTGCAGGGTGAACACCGGGTCCTGGTCGCCGTCGGCGCGGATCTCACCGAACCCGGCGGCGATCAGCTCCTGGAGCCGCTTGCCGGCCATGCGGCCCGGCGAGACGGTGCGCGAGCGGATCGAGCCGAGGTTCAGCGCCGCCAGCCGGGCCCCGGTGAGCCGTGCCAGTGCGGGCACGTCAGGGGCCAGCGCCGACAGGATCAGCGTCTTGACGAGCTGCTCGTCGGCGCGGAACCGCTCGTCCTCGCCCTGGTACTTCTCCAGCAGGTGGGCGCGGACGCGGGCATGGAAACGCTTGGCGTGCTCGAAGGTCTGCCGCAGGTGGTCGGTGAACGCCTCGCCGACGCCGTCCTCCTGGCTGCTCAGCACGTCCCACAGGTCGCCGAGCGGGATGAGCTGGCCGAGCCGCATGTCGTTTCGGCGGCGCACCAGCATCTGGTTGATCATTTTGAGGCCGGTGCGCTCGCGCTGCAACGCGCCCGACAGCGCCACCAGCACGTTCAGCAGGGCCGGGGACAGCGGATAGACATCGCGGAAGTCGTGCCAACTGGCGTGGGTGGTGCCGTCGGCGTCCAGCAGCACGTCCCTGACGGTGGCGTTGTTGGACTCGATGCCGGTGAACGCCTCGTCGATCGCGCTCTGCATCCCGGGCCGCGGCTTGAGGATGCGCTCCTTGATGATCGCCGGGAGGTTGCGGTCCTCCAGGCTGATCACGTCGAACCGGCCCGCCAGGTACTCGACCTTCTGCTCCAGGTTCTTCACGTCCGCGCCGACCACGTCGTCGCCGATGAGCTGGGACAGGTTCCGCTGCCGGGACACGAACGACACGATCGGCACCGGCCGGTCGGCGTCGCCCGACTCGATCAGCTTGACCAGCTTGCTGACCTCGGTGTTGACCTTCACCTGGTCGGACATATGGGCCTGCAACCACAGGATCAGCTCGTCCAGGAACAGGATCAGTCCGTCGTAGCCGTGCCGGTGGGCGTGCTGGCTCATCACCGCCAGGCCATTCTCCAGCGGCAGGTATGCACTGGACGCGCCGCGGGTGCCTTCGGCGTAGGACTTGAAGGGACCGTCGAGCAGCGCCGTCTCCAGCGCGGTCCGCAGCCTGTCCCCGCTGGGGGCGGCGAAGGCCCGGTCCAGGTCGGCGGCGGTCCAGCCCTGGGCGCGGTCAAGGTTGGGCAGGCCATCTCCGTCGTCCTCGCCGGCCGCCGCGTCCGGACCGGCTCCCAGCAACTCTGCGAACGTGGCTTCGCCCAGGCTCGCGCGCAGGTTCCGGGCGTCCTGCAACATCGCGTCGGTCCGGTAGACCGGCGGCGTGGGCAGCCCGAGCCTGCGGACCTCGGCCACATAGCCGCCGAGGATCGCCGAGTCCAGGTCGGTCGCACCGACCAGGTGGAACGGCACCATCATGAACTTGCGGTCGCGCATCCAGCCGTCGTGGTCGATGTGATCGGCGATGATCTCATCGAGCCGCTTCTTGCGGCGCGCCTCGGGCCGGCCGTCCAGGATGGCGTGCAGCACCGTCAGGAAGTGGCTCTTACCGGAGCCGAACGAGCCGTGCAGATAGGCGGCCTCGGACTTGCCGCCGGTGACGGCCGCCTTGATCAGGTTCAGCGACCGGCGGAAGGCGTCGGCGAGCTGTTCGGTGACGACGTACTCCTCGACCCGCTGGGCCGCTTCGTCGAAACCGTGAGTGAGGTCGACCTTGAAGTCCCCGGCGAGCACGTCCTCGGGGATGGCCAGGACGTCGCGCAGCAGCAGATCCGTACGGTCGCTCATGCCCGCACCTCCGTCAGGAACCGCCCGCACCTGGTCACCGGCACCATCCTCCTCGCGCTCCACATCGGCGGAAACCACGATAGAGGGCACGCCCGGCCCTTGACTCGATCTTTACGGGGTCGCCGCCACCGAGGTTCGACGACGTACAGGGCGTCGTGCCTGGAGCACACCTCACCGGCGGAAGTGGCCGCCTCCGCCTCGATGCGGTATGCCCCATCCCGTACTCGGCGACCGGGATCAACGCTTCCAGGAGAACATCGAACAAGGTCGACACCGCCGGCCCCCGTTTGATCTCGGCGGTCGCGGAGGTCGCCTTCTCACCGCTCGGGGATGGCGGTGGTGAAGGTGACCGGCACATCACTCCCTCATTCAAGGCCGGTGACGTCCAGATAGGCAAAAACCACCCGTTTGGTCTGCATCGGTGGCGCAGGCGGGAGGGACACGTCCTGTTCGACGCCGATCAGCGTCAGGACGCCCCGGCGTCAATGTCGAGTCTCCTATGAGGAGCACCCATTCGATCGTGACCATGAGCCGCGTCCCGTGCCCAGCCGCACAACGTCGGTGACCTTGCTGGCCTTGGGCGTTGCCGGTCCCGCGCCCATCCAGTTGGTCGAGGCGTCGAGGATGCGGACCGTCCCTTCCCGGATTTCATCGTTCGCGGGTTCCCCGTCGCCCAGGCTGAGCGGGGCTTCGATGCCCAGTTCGTGCAGATACTCGGCGAGAATCTCCATGCGAACGTCGCCGTCACCACGGAATACCCACTTCACCGCCGAGCGCCGCACTCCCAGGCGTTTGGCCAGGACGCTCTGGCTGAGTGCGCATTTGACAGATGATCGTGCGATCACGGTGTGATGCGGGTAGGCGGTGGGCATGCGACACCGCGCGCACCCCTCGGACATGTTCGATGCGCAGTGGACGTTGATCGAGCCGCTGCTGCCGCCCGTGCACTGGGACGACCGCAAGAAAGAGCATCCGCGCCGCGCGATCATGGATGCGATCTTGCACCTGAACCAGACCGGGCGCCCGTGGCGGTACCTGCCGGTGGGCTTTCCGCCTTGGCAGACGGTGTACTGGCACTTGCGGCGCTGGGAGAGGCAAGGCGCCGCCCAGCACATCACCGGCACGCTAGGGCTGCCACTGCAGGTGATGGTGTGTCCGGCAAGCGTGCAGGACCGGGCCGGGACCACCACTTTACTGCCGAGGCTGTACCTGTTCCCCCGCCGCCGCACGGTGTTCGCCAATCAGGGCTTCGCCGGCCGGCTGGTGGGCCGGGCGGCCGCGACTTTGGGTATCGCGCTGCACATCACCGGCAAACCTCCTGGCCGACGCGGTTTCCAGGTACATCCCCGGCGGTGGGTGGCCGAGCGCACGCTGGGTCGGCTGATGGTGCACCGCCGTCTGGCCCGCGACCACGAACGCCGTCCGGCCACCTCCGAGGCGCTGATCCGCTGGGCCGCCACCGACCGGAGGACCGTCGTATCACCCACAGCCACCCCGCCACGCGACCCGGACCCTCGAACACGAACAGTAACTACCAGGATCATCTGTCAAACACGTTCTGAGTGGCACCCTGCGGTGTTTCGTGGGTGCAGGCCGAGCTTTTGACAGTCTCTGCCTAGTAGATCGCTCATTGTCGGCAAATGCTTATCAACTTTACCCAGAGCCCATCGGTGGGGCTCAGATGACATGTCCGGTGACAAGCGCTCATTACGATGCCTTCCCTCATCTCCGCTCCCTTTACTGAAAACGAAAAGCGCTATTGACAGAAGTCCTCACACGATGATCTCATGAGCCGACTAACCGCCTGACAAAATCAACGTGGAGGAGTTGAGGGCTTGCACACCATCGTTTCCCTCGTCATGAAAGCGGGGGCCGTAGGCGGCTTGATGGCAGCGGCCGGCATAGCGTTGCTGGCGCCGAGCGCCCACGCCGACGGCTGGGTCACCTGGAAGAACGCTCAGACCGGCACCTACATGGCCAACTCCGCCAGCAGGACCAACAACGGCAATCCCATCATCCATTGGCCGGCCAACGGCAACAACGACCAGCAGTGGTACTCGGCCACCCACTCCGACGGGTCCAAGGCCTATGTCAACGGGGTCGGTACCAACAAGGCGCTGGACGGGGACGCCGGTCACTGCTATGCCCCCATGGTCTTGTGGGACTGGCATGCGAGAGCCAACCAGCGGTGGTGGCGCCATAGCATGGACGGCGGCTACATGCTTCAGCGAGCGCAGGGCTGCCAGGGCTACCTGCCCCTAGTGATCGCGGTGGTGAGCACCAGCCGGGGCGGCCAGCTCTACACGCGCGAGCAGCGCACCGTCGACAACTGGGTCGAACCGCAGCAGCGGTGGAAGTGACGCCATGCGGAATGCCCGACGGACGCCCCAGCAGATCTCCCACGATGTTCCCCCTGGAGGGACAACGGTGAAACACTCCCAGCACCGGGCCCGCCGGACCGTCGCGATGACCGGTTTGGCCACCGCCTTGGTCTCCGCATCGGCGTGCGGCACCCAGCAGGCTTCGGTGTCCAGTTCTCCCCAGCTTCCGCCGCTTGAGCACATCGCGCACGTCACCAGCAGCGCCCAGCCCAGCTATCCGCTGGACGCTTACACATTGTCACTCGATGAGGTCGCCCTGATCGAGAAGGCCCGTGTGATCTCGGCACGCCGCTGCCTGAGTGCCCTGGGGTTCACCAAGCCCGCTTTGGCGATCGCAGCGACAGCTCCTCAGGAGCAGGACCACAGAGTGGTGGAGTACCTGAGCCCCAAGACCGCTGCTAAGGAAGGCTATGGCGGGATCATCACCCCCGGTGGTGAAGGCAAGCGCCCCATCAAAGCCAAGTCCAGCGGAAATGTGGCCGCCGCCTACCTAGGGTCGGCGAAGGTCACCTCCACCGGCCGCGCCATCCCCCAAGGAGGATGCTTCGCCGAAGGCGATCGGAAGGTCAAGGCCAGCGCAGGCGCCATCGACCTCGACCCTCGGCAACTCCTGACCCAAGCGGCGATCGCAGTGATGCGTGACAGCAGGTTCAAAACCGCCGAGACCCAGTGGTCAGAGTGCATGAAGGCGCGCGGCCACAACTTCCAGAACCACGTCAGTGCACAACTGAGCCCCAAGTGGGACAAGCGGTCGCGTGGCCAGGTCCCCTCGGCAGAGGAACGCAAGGTCGCCGCACAAGACGCCGAGTGCCGCCAGCAAGTCAACCTGGTCGGCATCGCCCAAGCGGTGGAAATCGCTCACCAGAAGAAGCTCGTCAACGATAACCAAGCGCGGCTGTTGAAGGGCAAACGCGTCGTGGACATCTGGTTGCACAACGCCAAGACCATCATCGCCCGAGGGTGAAGGCCGACTGGTAGGGGGCAACTAGGGCAGCTGGCTGGCAGCAGGCACCACCTAGCGGTGCCTGCTGCCAGCCAGTGCCTGCTCGCGAACAAAAGGCCGCATACCCAGCCCGGAATCTCTGGACTGGGATGCCTCATTCCGCATCCGAGAATGGCTCTAGGTGGGGAACGTGAAACACCGAAGATCCCTCATCGTCACCACGACCCTGACTCTGTTGGCCTCGCTGGCCGCTCCTGTCGATGCGGCCACCGCCGCCCTGCGGCATCATCCCCCTTCCCAACCAAAACCTTCCCCCTCCTCCCCGCAAGGCAGAGCTTCGGCGTCCAGCCCCAACGACCGACCACCGCTGCAGGTCGCTCCAGGCGACCGTCGGCGCGTCTTGGGCGCCGATTGGCGCGCCTCACGTGATCGGGCCTGGAGCACCATCGGCGACGCCACCGGTTTCCACGTCCTAGTCTCTGACAAGAACAACGGATACCGCTGGCGCACAGCAGCCACCCTGTCGGAACCGGGCTTCGATGCCGACATGTGGATCGGCAATGCGTGTGTGACCGGTTCAGGCCGTCGCGCCGTAGTGGCCTACGCGCCTCGCGCCTTCACCAACAAGCCCGACCTGATGCTGCGCGGAGCCTTCACCGCCGTCGTGGACCTGCAGAGCGGCAAGGTCCGTAAGCTCGCAACACGTTCGTCACTGGCCTACTTCAGTCCCGGCTGCGGAGCCTCGGAGAAGGCGGTGTTCACCCAGTACCCCAAGGAGAGCAAGAACGCCTCCCGGCTGGTGGCCGTCGGCGCTGCCGACGGCACAGTCGAGCGCCCAGTCGAGCTGGCCGGTCAGATCACCTCCGCGGTACCGGTCAGCGACGGGTTCGCAGCGGCCGACTCCGCCCGGATCGTTAAGATCACTTCGAGCGGGGTCCGCACACCGGTCGCCTCGGCCAAGCAGGTTCCGTTCCAACTCAGCCCTGACTCCGACGGCGGCATCGTCTTCTTGGACCGCGAACCCGTCCCCGGCGCCAGTGCGGCAACCGGTGCGCAGCGTGCTGTTGTCCGCCGGGTGGAGGCCGTGCAAATCAAGAAATCCCGCACTGGCCGCCCAGTCCCGGCCGTCCCCAGCGGGTTGGCCGACGGACCGCTGCACGGTGTCGATCTCACCCGCAGTGCCAGCGGCCAGGTCTTCATCACCGGAGCGGCCACCGCCCGGGCCGCGCTGCCTGCTCCCATAACCTTGATCAAGGGGACTCCGCGTGAAGCCAAGGCGACCACCCACGCCGAGGCGCTAGTCACCCGCACCGCATGGGCCGGTGGCCGCGATCCCCGTGATCCCCGTGCGGGTTCTGGACCGACAAAACCGCACCCCACCGACATTGACATCACCGCCCTGAACACCCAGCAAAAAGCCCGCTTTCAGGTCGTGCCCAGCGGCGGTACAGGAACTGCTGAGCGCTCTCCGCTTTTGAAGGCCGCAGCCGACGATCCCATCGACGCCGACGCACGCTGCGCCGTCCCACGCAACAGCACTGTCAAGCATGCCCTGCAGCCCACCCCCCGCCAGGCCGAGTGGGCCGTTAACCAGGCAATCACCAACAACCTCAACAAGCACATCAACCGGCCAGCCGGGTGGATGAAGCTGGGCATGGGCGCCTACCAGCCGCAGACGCTGTTCCCGCTCAAGAGCCTCAGTGGCGGCGGCCGGGTCCCTTCTCAGGTCTTCCTAGGCATCCTTGCCCAGGAGTCCAACATGTGGCAGGCCTCCAGAGTGGTGATGCCCGGCGCCACCGGCAACCCCCTGATTGGCAACTACTACGGCATTGCCTACAACCCCGACGGAACTCAGGGCGATCCCTGGAAGATCGACTACAGTAAATCCGACTGCGGTTACGGCATCTCTCAGGTTACCGACGGGATGACCAAGGGCTCGTCCTTGACCCCCCTCCAGCAGGAGGCCGTGGCCTTGGACTACACCGCCAACATCGCCGCCGGCGTCAACATCCTCATCGATAAATGGAACCAGACTAAAGCCGAGGGCCTGGTCGTCGACAACGGTGACCCTAAATGGGCCGAGAACTGGTTCTTTGCCCTATGGGCCTACAACGCTGGCTACCACCCCAAATCCGAGGCCAGCAAGTACGACGGCAAGTGGGGGGTAGGCTGGACCAATAACCCGGCCAATCCTTTGTGGAAGTTCAACCGCACCCCGTTCCTAGAGAACTCGGCTGGTGCTGATGACTACGAGCACGCCTCTCACCCTCAGGACTGGCCTTACCAGGAAAAGGTCTTGGGCTGGGCCGGCCGGCCGCTGTTCGCCGCCGAAGCACCCGGCAAGATGGTGGCGGGCTTCCGGGCGGCCTGGTGGACCTCCGCCCAAGCCCGCACCATGGTCAAACCGCCCGAACCCCTGTTCTGCACCTCCGCTAACATGTGCGACTCCTCCAAGATCGGCGATAACGACCAGAACAAGCCGGGTCTGGGGGCCTGCAATCACAAGGACCTGTACTGCTGGTGGACCACCCCGGTCAGCTGGAAATCCTGCGCAGGTCAGTGGTGCGCCAATGAGGTCCTGAGGTTCGACAGCACTTACCCCGAACAGCCCAACGGAATCTCCTACCCCTCTCGATGCGACACCACCGGGCTGCCCTCTGGAGTCCTGGTCATCGACGACGTCCCCGACTCCACCCCCATTCACCGATACTGCGGAAATCCGCCGACACCTACCAGCGGAACCTTCACCCTGGACTTCGCTACCCCCTCCGGCAAGATCGACCTGCACCAGATCGGCGCCGCCTATGGAGGCCACTTCTGGTTCACCCACACCCGCCTCCCAGGAGCCGAAAGCGGACGTCTGAAAACGACCGGCACCTGGAGACTGAACCGCTCGCTGGCCGCCTGGACCCGCATCATGGTGCACTTGCCCGACCACGGTGCCCACACTCAGCAAGCCAAGTACGAAATTGACCTAGGTGACGGAGCCTTCAGCCGCACCCGCTACATCAATCAAAAACGCATGGCCAACAACTGGGTCTCGCTCGGCGTCTATCAAATCAACGGCACTCCTCGAGTCCGACTGGGCTCAGAGACCGAGGATGGCGACGGAAGCGACGACATCGCCTGGGACGCGATCGCCTTCCAACCGCTGAGCGCCAAGCCCAAGCACATGGTTGCTGCGCTGGGCGACTCCTACTCTTCCGGCGAAGGAGCAGGCTCCTACTACGCCGAAACCGACAGCGACCACGGCGACAATCAGCGCTGGAACGCCTGCCGCCGTAGCAAGAACGCCTGGCCCAGGAAGGTCGTCCTACCGGGCACTAGTACGGCACTGGGCAGCCTGGCCGACGACTGGAGCAAGGACGCCGAGTTGGGATTCGTCGCCTGCTCGGGCGCCCAAAGCAAAAATGTGTGGGAGTCGCCTTGGAGTGCTGCCAAACAACCCTACAGCGAAGGACAGTTTCACGAGATCGCCCAGGTGAACTCCGGTGTACTGTCCAAGGACACCACTCTGGTGATGCTCACCATTGGTGGCAACGACGAAAGAGCATTCACCAATGCCATCATGGAGTGTGCCTACCCTACCAACTGCGCTGATGACGACTTCATCCCTCGCTACAAAGGACTAGTCGACAGCAGCATCATTCCCAATCTGAGCATCCTCCTGAAAGAGGTAGCCGCAAAGGCACCCAACGCCCGTATCGTGCTGATGGGGTACCCGGAGCTGTTCAGCCGCACCGTCAAGTGCACCGGATCGGTTTGGTTCGACCTCACCGAAACCAAAGCGCTAGCCGAACTCGTGAACTACGCCGGCACCAAACAGCGCGCCCTAGTCGACTCACTACGCACCGGGTCCACCTCCAAACTCAAAATCGAATACGCCGACCCGGTATCGGCCTTCGTCGGCCACGGTGGCTGCGACGCCGACGAGTGGATCAACAAAATCGTATCCGGGCCTAATGGCGACGGTGACTTCCATCGCGGAGATCCAGTCACCGAGGCCACGAACCAGTGTGCGCTCAGTTGGCTGGTCGGCTGTCTCAGTCGAGAGGCGTTCCACCCCAAGGGAGCAGGTACTTCCGGCTACGCTGGCGTCATGCAGGCACGACTCGGCCAGATCGGCTACCCGTGATCGAGGCCAAGGGATGAACCGACAACCTGCGCCAGCCCGCCGCCATCTCAGCCGCATCGCCTTTCGGATGCTTCTGGGTGTTGGCGGGCTGGCGCTGGCCGCGGTACTGACCGTTGTGATCTTACTGCTGTGGTGGGTAACGGTCCTCCTGCCCCGAGGGCAGGAGGAGTTGAATAAACAAGCCGACCAGAATCTGCGTGAGCGCGTTGAAGAGTCGGTCAGCCGGCTACAGGCCGCCGCAGCCGACGGAGTCCTCACCCGCGCTGAGACCAGCGCTATCGTAAAATTCTGGCGAGCGGAACGTCACAGAGACCGACTGCAGATCGACGCACTCTTCCTTTCCGAAACGCGCTCCCCTCACATCTGCGTCCGCTACACCCTGCGCTTGCCCCTCGGGAAGCGCAGCAACGTGACTAAAGAGAATCTTCCGCTCGATCAGGAGCCATGTCGAAGCGAACTACGCGTTTTCATGCCTGACAGCACCGCCACCACTCCTCTGTGAGCAGAGAGCGACATGAATCAAGACGCCGTCGTCCCGCAGCCTGGCATCACCAGAGATTAGCCATTCATGGCGATCAGCACTGCATGTATACCGGTCGGGCTTTCTTGGCGACCACCAGCGGTTGGTGCAACCTACAGGGGGGTGATCGCCAGCTTCGGTACCACCGAGCGGATCGGCTGGTTGCATGAGTTGAACCGTGCTGGGCCACTCCTTGGGCCGATGAGGAGGGTCTCGCAACCCATGTCGGCGAGATCACTGCTTGCTGCGCCGTGGTCCATTGGTCTCGTCGGAGACCAACATGACGATCGTCTTCCCCGGTCCCGAGGACGTCGACTGGTCGCAGGTTCCAGGGTGCCCTGCCGGGATCCCGGTCCTGCTCCGCGGCCAGGGCGATTTCAAAGTCGGTGCTCGTTGATACTGGTGCAGGCCAAGTTGGATGCCGAGCGGAGCGGTGAGGGCGTCGTAGGACATGGCGCGGCGGACGGCGGCGATCGTGGGATCTCCGGTGGCGCGTAGGTGAGCGATGGCCAGGTTGCACAGGGTGGCCATGTTGGCCGTGCCCGGTACGGATCTTTGAGACGTCTTCGCCGAAGGTGACGTCGTGGATGTGATGCAGGGTCTCGATCCCCCAGTGCCCGTGTACCAGCGCCGCCAGCCACTGCGGCGGGACCTGCACTGGTCTTGAAGGAGGTGTCGCAGTCGGTGGCGAACTCCTCGGCCGGAGAGCGATTGCCCGCTTCGATCTGCCCTAGCCACTGGGGCGAGTAGCCGAGCTTGGTCGCGAGTTGTGACCGGGGCAGGCCCGCCGCTTCCCGATGGGTGCGCAACTCAGAGCCGAAGTACTGGACAGGGGCACGGGGTACACCGGGATTTCTGGGAGGGCGGGGCATCGGGTCCTTCGGGGTAGGAAACCTGGCCGCTTTCGATGGGCCTGCTTGGCATTCGCCGGTTGGCCATCCTGCGCTTCCCGAAGGCAACCTGATCACAGCAAGCTTGGGATTGGTAACCGAGAGAGATCATCACTCGTGAGGCAACTCTTCAGGGACGCGCAAACGCACCCGGATGACCAGGCCCTTGCCTGGCTCCGTTCCACCTATACCGGCTACCGGATCTGGCGGTCCGTCCGCTACGACGGTCGGTACGGCGACTGGGCGGCGACCCTACATGACAAGACCGCCGGCGTTGGCGCCACGGTCATCCGCCCTACGGCCGAAGCCCTTGACGAGGCACTGACGAAAGAGCGCGCTCGCGCGTCCGAGCGTGCCGCCGGTCGGGAGTTGCGATGACAGTGCCCGACGAGGGGCTAGGCCGCTGGAGCGCGTAGCCGCCCAAGAGAAGAGAGAACCAACCAGGGAGGGAATGTCCTTTCGCCCCCGTCACCGACTTGCCGGTCCTGGCCAGAGTCTTGGAGGAGAACGGCTGGACGACCCGTCTTTGCAGCGAGCCTTGTCCTTCGTTGCGCGTGTTCTCCGCCGCGCTGCCGGTCCTCGCGAGACGGTCATGCTGGACGAGAGTTCAGTCTCGGACCAGTGGTGGTACCGGTCCAGCGCCGGCAGGCTGCTCGCGCGCTGCCCCGACGCGGCCACCGCAATCGCGCGCATCACCGAACTGGTGGCACCGCTGGTGGCCGGTGTGTTCTTCCGACAGGCCAAGCGGGAGCCGCTGAGCATCGCGGAGTTCCATTAGCACTTCCCGGACGTGCCGTGCTGGTGGGGCGTTCACACGCAGCAGTGGTGGGCGATCAACCACACACCCAGAAACCGCGCTTGGTCTGCACGGCCACGTTGGACGAGCTGGCCCAGGCCGTCTCCAACACACGCCGCGTCCACTGAACCACCTCGCGGCCGGGACGTCCCCGTCTCCCGGCTGCGCGGTCACCACCCAGACTCGGGTTACGCCTGCTTCTTGCGCCCGCGCGTGGCCGCCGGAGGCTGCCAGTCACGCAGATTCCTCTCAGAGAATCGGTGCGCGGTGCATTGGTCGTCTAGGAACGCCTGGAACTCCTCGGCAGGCACGCCTCCCCACTCGGAGTCGTGCTCGCCGTGCCATTGGTGAACCCACGGCAGCACTTCGAGGAGGCCGGCGAGCAGGGGCTTCAGCTTCTCAGACTCCCAACCGGCCTGCTCGGTCCGGTCGTTGACCAGGTTGACGAGGGCCTGTGCCTGGTCCTTGTGATCCCAACCGGCCCAGCCGAGCAACAGGCTGCTGTCGGCGTCCGGGCTCGCACCCGGGTAGGAGATGAAGCGCTCCTTGGGGACGTCGAGCTTGCCGCGATGCGACCAGTAGGAGTTCTTCTTGAAGTCCTTGGGCGCATACTTGGGCGGTACCGCGATGTCGAGCCGCGTGCCAGTGCGGTCTTCCTCGCGCTGCTTCTCCCAAGTCTGTTCCCACTCTTCACGCTTGCGCAGCCCGGTGTCGGTGTAGCGCAGCGCGGCCAAGTAGGGGACGTGCTCATCGGCGATGACCTCGGCCAGCACTTGAGCCAGCGGAAGGTCACGCTTGTTGAGATGGTCGGTGGCGTAGAGCGCGGCGACGTTCTGCATGTCCTCGTCGTTGCGGAACTGGTCGGCGAGCTGCGCGACGGTCAACGTGCGCGGCTGCTCGAACCCGTCCCGCAGCCTGAACCAGAGATCCTTACGCTCGCAGCGGTCCAGAATCCAGGTCCGCAGTGCGGCCCGCTCCTTCTTCTCCCACGGCTCGTCGGCCCAGCGGCGCTTGTACTCCGGCCGCTCCAGCAGCCCGATCCCCCGCGGCTGCTTCTCGATCAGATCGATGCGGGCCTGCACAACCCGTCGATACTCCTCCGGCCACCGCTCCGGAATCTCCGTGACGGGCGTAGATCCATGCCGCCGGAACCACTCGCTGTCCGCTTCACCGGCTACCACCCGCCGAGCAAGCACGATCTCAAAAGGCCGCTCTCCAAGTTCCACCTCAGGAAGGTCGATCGCATCTACTTCACAGAAGGCGCCTCGATCACTTACTCCAAGTAGCCCATAAAAGCCATAAACTTGCCAGTCCAACTCCTCTTGAAGAGAGATCATCTTCCGACGCAACACTCCTCGCCTGAACTGAACGTCATTTAAAGAATCACGATTAGATAGTGCATCATAATCACTTATCCGCACCTCAAGAAGGTCAAGCCCATCTGCGAGCAATGAAATTATTTTTGCAAGATCAATTGGCTTTTGCCTTGCAATAGGGAATTTTCCAACCTTGCTCGCATTGAATTGATGGGTCCACGACCAGGGTTGATCTGCGTCACCACCCCCCGAACCAACACTTCCACCCTTCTTATGACTCACTTGCCTCAGCCAGAAGCAAGCTGTCGAAGAGTTCAGCAGTCCGAGCAGGCCGAGGTATTCCTCTTCGCTGGTCTCATCAGGAAGCTTGATAACCGGCGCAGTACGATTGAAGACCCTCCCTCCTCGATCTAGCGCAAAGTGATTGTGCGTTGCAATCTCCCCATACGCGATCGATAGCGGATTCTTATACCTTGAACGAAAGAACATAGAGTATTCAAACCAAGTCAATTTGCGAGCAATTTGACTCTTTCCGAAAGCGATGCGTTCACGCAAATTCACCTTATAGGGCCACAAGAAGGTCAGTACAGCAGGATCACCGTGAGCCCTCAAAGATTCCGCATCGTAGGGCCATACCGACATGACAGGGTCAGCGATCCTCCATTCACGCGTTACATCACCTTCCACCAATGCACGCCAAAATGATTTAGGGATTCGGTGACGGCGTAGTGTGCCAGCACCAACCATGTACGCCGAGTCTTCTCGAGTTACAGCCCCAGCACCTATCTCCTTTGCTACATTACCCAAGGTTTCCTGGGCAGCTCCTTCAATAAGGCTCTGCATTTCAGAAGAACCGCCGCCAGATAGCGACCAAGGGTGAGTAGAAAGGCTGGTTCTCTCCACATCGACGACACTCACCCAGTCGGACTCGCTGCCTGGCAGAGGCGTCTGTCTGACGATGGACTGCCAAACACTCCCTTCGGACGCGTTCTTGGGCTGTGCGGGCTCGCCGCAAATTCCTTGCACTACGCGAATGGTCGCATTGGCATATGCCATTCGGTTTCGGCCGATAAGGATCACCGTCGGCGTGCCATGTCCAGGAATGTAGGCGCCTGACGTATCAATGACGTGAGTGACGTCAACTCGCTCATAAAACCAGCGAATCAGCTTCTTGCCAAACTCTCGCTTCATGAAAGAGTTTGCCGTAATCTGCCCGGTGTACCCAGCAGAGCGACCAGCGCCCCCGGGGGTGATGGCTAGCTCAAAGATCCGCTCTGCGAACGGAACCGAGAGCGCATAAGCGCCGCCAACCGCTTCATACTTCCTGTAGTTAGAATTCTCATTCTCGTCTTTGACGGTGATATAGGGCGGGTTACCGACCACTACATGATAGGAGTGCTTTCCCAGCAGGTCACAGCGCGCCGCGAAGCTTTGGACGTCCTCGGTCCGGTAAGTGAACTGCTCCGTATCGCCCCAAAGTTGGCCTGTCACGTTCTCTGCGTCGCGGCCATGCAGCAGCGAGTCACCTACCGCCACATTGATCGGGAACGTCGGTACACGGTCGAGCCGCTTCTCCCCCGCCGCGTACAAGGCAGCGATCAGCAGCCGGAAGCGCGCGATCTCCGCCGCGAACGGGTTCTTGTCGCACCCGTGCACCGACTCCAGCGTCCGGCGGATCAGCTCCCACCGGTCCACGTTCGGTGCAGCGTCTTCCCACTTCCGCAGCAGCCGGTGAAAGATCCCCAGCAGGAAGTGCCCCGACCCGCAAGCCGGGTCGATCGTCCGCAGGCCCCGCACTGTCGGATCGGTGCCCGGCCAGCCCTTGGGCTTGTGCCGCCATACCGGCTCCAGTCCGAATTCCTCCACCGCCGGCTCAAGCGTCAGGTCGAGGATGAACTCCTCGACGAACTCCGGCGTCTGGAGCAGCGCATACGTCTTCTTCGCGTGGTCCGACAAATCCTGGTACAGGTCGCCCAGGAAGCGCGTGTTCAGTTCCGCGTCCGTGAAGTCGTGCACAATCGCACCGTCCGGGCCGGTCCGCCGCCAGAACTTCAACAGCTCGCTGGCTGCCTCGTACGACGGCTCCAGCTCCCAAAGCGGGTTGTGGTCCTCGTCGAACAGCCCCGCAACGGTCTCGTTCGTCTCGGCCAAATGATCGAACGACTCGATCAGCCAGTCCCGGTCGTTCTTCTGCGGATTCTTCTTGAAGAACGCCTGGTGCCGCTCGTCGGCCTCCAGCAGCCGCTCCCCCGGCCCCGCGATCCACGCCTCGGCGATCAGGCCGTTGTCCTCGCAGAACCGCACGAACACCGTCGCCAGAACCCATGCCACCGCCGCCTGCGTGACCCGCTCGTCCCGCCACGGCCCGTATGTGGCCGCCGTGCGCTTGGCCTCCAGCGCCCGGTCGTACTCGCCCTGCAGCTTGTCCCTGAACTCCGCCTCGGACTCGGTCCGCTCGCGCAGGTCGTCCTCCAGCACGAGCACCTGCTTGCGCAGGTCCTTCAGCAGAGCCACGTGATCGACAGCCACCGAACGATCTCCTCAGGTTCTTCCATGCGACACGAGTTCCGCTAGGCCGCGCGGGACTCGTGCAGCCGCTCGACGAACGCCTTGTCCAGCACGATCCATTCGGCGTCGCCGCCGATCACTTCCACCGTCTTGCCGTCCAGGTTGGGCCTGGCGCGCGGTGCCTCCGACGGGCACAGCAGCCATACCCCGTGCGGGACGTCGGCGGACCGGCGGGCCGCGTTCTGCAGCCGGGTCAGCAGCTCATGCCCACCGTGCTCAAAATACCTGGCCAGCAGCCCGGCGTTGTGCAGGAACAGCACCGTCCGGGGGCCGTCGGCCCGCTCCAGCAGGCACTGCTCGACCCGTTCCATCACCCGGGTCACGAACGAGCGCAGCCCGCCCGGCATCTGCCCGGTCCGGGTCAGCTTCTCGTCGGCCCGCAGCACCTGGCCCCACTCGGCCTTGTGCTCGGCCGCCAGCGCCCGGAACTCCGTCAGGAACACCTCGGCGACGTCCACCGGCACCACCGGGTAGTTCGCCGCGATCGCCCCGGCCATGCCCGGCAGCTTCTTCAGGTTCACCGTCAGCGCCAGGAACCCGCCCCGCTTCGCCGCCACGCCCAGTCTCGTGGCGACCTTGTCCTGCCGGACGGGGTCGCTCCCGCCCGTTCCGGGCGTCAGGTTCGTCGCCGTCGTGGAGGTTGTCGGGTGCGGCACCGGCGCCGGAGGCAGGAACCGCTGCTCCCTGGCCTCGTACTTCAGCGGGAAGCCCGCTGCGGCGAGGGCCTCCTCCATCTCCACCCACGTCAGGCCGGGGCCGTAGGCGTCCAGGCCCGGGAACCACGCCTCCACCTTCGTCCGCAGGCCCTCCAGCGTGATCCCCTGCGGGTGCCGGACGCCCGCGCCGGCCTGGGCCAGCCGCAGTGCCTTGGCCAGCTTCAGATCACGCGGGTAGACCTGCATTCCGGGCGAGACCAGGATGCCCGGCACGACCGCGGCGGCCAGCCCGACCAGCCGGACGTCCGACAGCGGCGACATCCCCTCCGGAGGCGCGATCCGGCGCAGCTCGCGCAGCACCTCACCGCGTCCCGGCAACGGGTCCTGCCCCGCCAGCTCGCGCGCGAGACCGCCCAGCGCGACCGCGTAGTCGGCCAGTTCGCCCGGCGCCGGGTCGTCGGTACCGGGCAGCGACTCCAGCGCCACCAGCACCTGCGGCCCCCGGCGCAGCCGGGCCAGCTTGGGCTCGTCCTCCTCGTCGCGGCCGGGTCCGGTGTACATCTCGGCCTCGACGGCGGCGCGGACCACCGCGGACGCCAGGACCATGACCGTCTGGTCGTCGAGCCGGTCACCGGCACCGTGCCGGACCCGCAGCTCGGCGGCCAGCTCGGAGACCGACGCGATCCCGCCGAACGCGCGCGTCCGCTCCACGACCTCCTTGCGGACCGGCTCCATCCAATCGGCCTGCGCCCATTCGGTGACCGCGTCCTTGTAGTACCGCGACACCGTGGTCTGGGTGATGTTCTGCACGCTCTTGGCGACCTGCGCCTGCGTGGGCCACTGCTCGGGCACCTCGGGGAGCGCGCCGTCCTCGCCGGGCAGGTTCAGCAGCAGCCGCAGCACCTTGGCCTTGCGGGAGTTCTTGGCCGATGCGGTCGGGATGAGCAGGGACGCCAGCTCGTCGATCCGAACGCGGCCGACCATCGGAAGCGGCGCGTCCTGGCCGTCGGTGCCCTGGCCCGCGACGGGCTGGTCGCCCTGCTGGTCGGGGGAGCCGAACTTGGCCGTCCACTGCTTGTGCCGCCGGTTCAGCTCCTTGCGGGCGACCGCGCCCGCGCCGCGCGCCTTGGCGATCTGGTAGAGCGGCACGCCCAGCAGCCCGCCGACGGTGGTGGCGCCGAAGCCCGCGGCCACCGATGCGGCGCGCGGCGACAACCCGGCCGCCTGGAGCGGCGTCTCCAGCGTTGCGGCCTCGGCCGCGACGTCGCGGGCGGCCTGCAACGCCTCGGTGTCCAGGATCGTGTCGGCCTCGTCGCCGGTGGCGGTGACCTGCGTGGTGACCGGCGGGGCCTGGTCGGCCTTGCTGAAGACCTCCCGCCAGGCGTCCTCCATCCGGCCGAAGGTGTCGAAGCGCTCGTTGACGTCACGGTTCAGGGCGCGGGAGAAGAACGCGGTCAGGCCCTCGCGCAGCGCCGGGTCGAACAGGTCCGCCGCCAGGTACGGCGTCGGGTCGGAGGTCGTGCGCGGGTCGGTCTTCTCGTCGCCCCAGCGCGGCTTCTCCCCCGACGCCATCTCGTGCAGGGTGACCGCCGCGGCGTAGCGCTCGGCGTGGTCGTCGAAGTCGGGGCGGCTGTGGGTGCCCAGAAACGGGTCCAGGTAGCCGCGGGTCCCTGCGGTGGCGTCGCGGTCGGAGACCCCTGAGTGCGAGAAGTCCAGGAGCTTCAGCTCCCAGGTGCGGTCGGCGCGGCGCAGCACCCCGAAGTTGTCGGGCTTGAGGTCGCGGTGCCGCACGCCCTTGGCGGCGAGCTGGTCCAGCGCGCGGAACAGGTCCCGGCCGTAGCGTTCGAGCTGGTGGTAGGTGAGCTTGCCGTCGTCCTTCAGCACCCGGGCCAGGGTGCGCTCGCCGGCGAACTCCAGGTCCAGGACGGTGCGGTCGCCCAGCTGGCGGGGCCCGCCGAGCAGCCGGACGATGGCGCCGCCGCCGACCTTGCCCAGCGCGACGGCCTCGGCGTGCAGTTGCGGGGCCTTGGTCTCGTCCAGCGCGACCTTGAGGACCCGCTGCTCGGTGCGCTCCTCGCCGTTGTCGTCCTCGACCGTGCGGGCCACCAGGAACGCGCGTGCGGTGCCGCCGCTGCCGAGGACGCGCTCGACCCGCCAGACCCCGTCGACGTCGCCGTCCACGGCCTGGCCGGGAACGGCGGTCAGCGGATCGGTGCCCGCCCAGTCCTGGTCGGCCGCCTCGTCGGGAACGGCGCTGTCCTGCTCGATCTGGTCGAGGATCTCCAGGAACCGCCCGGCCGACTCCAGTCTGTCGCCGGTGGCGCCGCGCGTCGCCTGGAAAACGAGCCGGTCCAGCTCGTCGGTGAGGCCGGAGGCCACCGCGTACGGGTGCAGACCGCCGTCGGCTGCGCTGACCCGCTCGATCAGTGTCGGCCGGTCGGGCGCGGGCGGCTCGCCGGTCAGGATCAGGTAGGAGATCGCGCCCATGCCGAACACATCGAGATCGACGGGGTCGGCGTAGGGCATCTCGAACTCCGGCGCCAGGTACACCAGCGCCGAGTCCTCCAGGTGGGTGTCGTCGGCCAGCGAGTTGCCGATCGACTTGGGCGTGGCGGTGTCGAAGTCGCGGGCGGCGGTCTGCCAGTCGACGATCCGCAGCACCGGCTGCGAACCGTCCTCCTTGGCCGTCACGTACACCGACCGCGCGGCCAGTGCCCGGTGGTACAGGCTGCGGTTGTGGGCGTAGCGGACGGCCTCGGCGAGCTGCCGCACCAGGTCGAGCCGGACCTCGGAGGTCAGCGAGCCGCCGTACACGTTCAGGTAGGACTGCAGCGGCAGGTCGCCCGGCGCGTGCCGGAACAGGATGGCGGGGCCGCCCTGGTGCTCGCCGATCTGCACCGCCTGCGCGATGCCGCGGTGGTTGATGCCCTGGAGCACCTGGTACTCGCGGCGCGCGGCGCGGTCCACCGACCGGCGGGACTCGTCGGTGGCCATCTGGCTCACCAGGTAGATGCGCACCCGGCCGGCCTCGGACACGATCTGCTTGCGCTCGGCGAGCCGGTCCTCCCAGGTCGGGCCGGAGTCGAGCACCTGCGGGGCGAGCTTCCAGCCGTCGCCGAAGTTCAGGTGGGCCTGGGAGCTGGTGATGCCGATGGCCTCCAGCAGCTTGGGGAGCTGCCGGGAGAAGTTCGGCGAGACCCGCAGCGACTCCTTGTGCGGCGGCACGCCCAGCAGGTCGGCCCAGATGCGGCCGAGGCCGGTGTCGACGTCGTCGCGGCCGTAGACGCGGGCGCGCTGCACCTCGTCCAGCTCGCTGACCAGGTTCGGGTCGGTCAGGAAGACCGCCGGTTCGACGCGCGGGACCTTGACGCCGGTCAGGTGCAGCTTTCCGGCCGCCCAGCTCAGCCGACTCCGCAGCTCCTTGCTCTTGCGGTCGGTGAGGTGCAGCGGGTTGTGCAGGTGGCGGGCCCGGTCGGGGCCGTGGAAGATCCAGTCGCCGCCGTTGTTGACGACCCGGCCCGGATGCCCCTTCAGCTCGACCAGGTAGAGACCGCCGGGGGTGGCGATGAACAGGTCGCACTCGTTGACCCGGCCGGAGGCGGCGGTGAAGGAGAAGGTCGCCCAGGCCCGGTACGGCTCGACCTTGGGCATGAGACCGGCGACGTGGTCGAGGCCGTCCTGCTCCCACGGGTACTCGGACCTGCGCTCCTGGAACCAGCGCTGAACGGGCGGAGGCGGCTTGGGCACCGGCTTGCTGGACTCGGCCACCGTCATCCCCTCTCGCCCCTGGACACGCCCTTCGGGACGCGCATCGATCTTATCGGCCAGCCCGTCCGCGCACTGGTTTTTCGCCCTGCAATCGGTGATCACCTGACGACAAGTCAATGATCCGGTAAATTTTTTCCCCACGGTGCCGGTGTAGCCAGCGGGGAGAACAGTTGACCGAACGCCGAACGGGCCCCTATCCGATTCCCGACCTCCACCGCGCGGTCCGAGCAGAGATCACCGCCGCCCTCAACAGCGACATGACCGGTGCGCCCGGACTCCCGTTGAGTGACGGTACGTGGATCGGCGGGTCCGGGGACGAGCGCGAGTACCTGTTCTCCTGCAAGTCCTGGAGGGACGCCTTCCACGGCAAACGGCTGCTGATCCGCCTGTCCCGGGGCTCCGCCCCCTGGGCTCCGGCGCAGATCCAGCGGATGCACGACGGCAAGATCAAGGTCGTCACCGCCGCCGACCTCGGCTCCGCCCCGCGCAACGCCAGGCTCGTCGAGGACGACACCGCCGGCCTGGAGATCCTGGCCGAGAAGCTGGAACGGGCGGGCGACCCCAACGGCCCGGTGAACACGACCACGGCGAACTGGCTCATCGGGCAAGGACGGCCGCGGGTCGGTCGGTGCGACACCCCGGACCGCTTCATCAGCGGCTACCGGCAGCGGCAGCTCAACCTCCGCCAGCGGCAGGCGATCGAGCATGCGCTCGGCAGCGAGATCACTTTCATCTGGGGTCCGCCAGGCACCGGCAAGACCGAGGTGGTGAGCTGCCTGGTGGAGGGCTGCTACCGGCAAGGGCTGCGCGTGCTGTTCCTCGCCCCCACCCACGTGGCCGTCGACCAGGCCCTGGAGCGGATGTGCGAGCTGCTGTCGCAGGAGGCGGGATTCGGCGACGGGCTCGTCCAGCGGGCCGGGGACATCGCCCTCGCCTCCCTGGCCGCGAGGTTCGGTGACCGGATCGTCCCGGAGCGGATCGCCGAGCGTCTGGGGGCTGCCCTGGACGCCGAGATCCTGCGGGTCACCCCGCAATTGGAGGCGCTGCGCCGCGATCTCGCCATCCATGACGAGTTCGACCGATCGGCCGCCGAACTCCTGCGGTTGCAGCAGGAGCTGGTATCCGTCGATCAGGCTCTCGTCCGGATAGAAGAGCGTGAGCAGGCCGCGGTGGCAGACGTCGCCGCTCTCCGAAGGGAAATCACCGATATCGGAGTGCCGTCCGGGTTCCGCGCTCAGCGCAAGCAGGCCCGGCTTGACCAGCTCCAGCACCAACTCGGCTACCGGCAGCACGTGCTGGGGCTGCTCGAGCAGGAGCGTGCCGTCCTTCGGCTCGACCGGCAGCGCCACTACGGTGATCTGGCAGCCGTGCAGTCCGCGCTCGCCCCGCTCCAGGTCAAGCGGAGCCGCTTGCAGGCGGCCGCGGACCTGCGTGATCTCATCGCCCGGTTCGAGGAGCACCTGGCCGGCCTCCGGGACCAACTGCAGAAGATCGCCGCCGCCGTCCGCTCGCGCTGCCGCGTCATGGGCACCACCGTCGCCAAGGCCGTGCAGTCCCGCAAGCTCATGGACACCGTCGACGTCGTCGTCATCGACGAGGCCGGCATGGTCGACCTGCCCTCGGCCTGGTACGCGGCGGGCCTGGCCGGGAAGCGCGTGGTGGTAGCGGGTGACTTCCGGCAGTTGCCCGCCGTCACCAGGGGGTCCGGCGACCGCCGCGCCGGCGAGGATGACAAGGCGCACTCCCGACGGTGGATGGATCGCGACGCCTTCCACGCCGCCGGGCTGGTGGACGAGCGCGGGACCGCACGTTCCGACGCCCGCATGATCTCGCTCAACGAGCAGTACCGGATGCGCCCGGCCATCTGCGCGGTGGTCAACGAGGTCGCCTACCCGGACGCACCACTGCTCACCGGGCGCGGCGACGGCAGCCGACTGCCCGCCTCACCGTTGATCGACGGGCCGCTGGTGCTCATCGACACCTCCGCTCGGCAGGTCGGCGACCCCAAGGCGCGCAACGCCCATCAGTCCAACCCCGTCCACGAGGCCGTGATCCACGAGCTGATCCGCGGCCTGCAGTACGACACGGTGCTCCCCCCGCGCAAGGCCGGTGCGGTACGGCCGACCGACCGCCTCGCGGTGATCGCTCCCTACACGGCGCAGAAGAAGGCGCTCAACACCAGCCTGGCCTACCGGTTCGGCGAGGCCTACGAGGGACTGGTGGACACCGTGCACCGGTTCCAGGGCAGCCAGCGGCCGCTGGTGGTCATCGACACCGTCGCCGGGGCAGGGTCCCAGCTCGGGTACTTCTACCAGGGCACGGGGCTGTCATCCAGTTCCTGCCGCCTGCTGAACGTGGCGCTGAGCCGTGCCCAGGACCACCTGGTCGTGGTCGCCAACGTGGAGTTCATGCGCCGGAACCTGCCTCCGGGCAGCGAGGTAGCGGTCATGCTCGACCACCTCGAACGGGACGCCCAGCGCCTCCCCGTGGATGAACTGGTCCCGGTTCGGGCCGCCGCCGACTTGAGCGGGCTGGACGCTGAGGAACTGGCCCGTCCCGCCTTCTTCCCGGCCGACGAGGTGGCCCGGGCCGTCGAGTGGGACATCGCCCGGGCGCGCAGCAGCATCGACATCTACTGCGCTTTCCTCTACCGCACCCCGGTCCGCAAATGGTTGAGCCACCTCTCACCGCGGCTCGCCGCAGGCGTCCGTGTCACGGTGCACACCCGGCCGCCCGAGCCCGACTCCCCGGCGGGCCCGCTCGTCCAGGAACTCAGAGACGCCGGATGCGAGGTGGTCGAGCGGGAGCGGATGCACGAGAAGGTGCTGATCCTGGACGACACCGTCCTTTGGCACGGCTCGCTGAACCTGCTCTCCCACAGCGGCTCCACCGACCTGATGATGCGCTTCACCGACCCCTCTCACTGCGAGCGCGTCCGGCGCATCATGGCGCAGACCCGCATGGACCGGCCCGCCCGTAAGCCGCCGCGGATCCACTCCGGGCAGGCCGCGTCCGGCAGCGGTGAGGTGAAGGCAGGGGAGGTCCACAACGGCCATCTCTACCTGTACATTCCCTATCCGGAAAAAGATGAGGCCAAACGGCTCATCGGACCGATGAACTGGAACGCTTCCCTGAGGCTGTGGGATGTCGATGCCGCGACACCGGTGGAGAAGGTCAGGCGCTGGTTGCCGCGCGGCACTTGAGTGTCAGGGGAACTTCAGCCCGATCCGGGCAATGGTGACGCTGCGGGCGGCGGTGTCGGTCCGGAAATGGATGCGGCCGGCGCCCGGCGTGTAATAGACATGCTCGTCGAAAACGCGCTCGATGCCGTCCAGATCGGTGAACACGCACTGTCCGCGACGCCTGTCGTGTTCGCCGTCGGCTTTTTTAGTCCGCCACCGGGGCGTCGCGCTCCCTTCGGCCTGCCACTGGGCGACCGTCGCCTCGATCTCCTTCAACCGCGAGCGCACCGACAGGAGGGCGAACGGTTGAAGATCACACAGTTGTTTCTCCACCTGCGGTAGGAAACGCAGATGAGGGAAGAATTCTTCTCGGTCCCGCCATAGGGCGGTTCCGGTGGTGACATCCGCGAGACCAGCTGCCTGCAAGTGTTCGCGGTGCTCATCAGAGTGCGCCGGACATGAGGCGTGCGCTACCTCCAACCGATCGCGGGAGATGCCGATATCGCCGTGCCGGTCCTCGACTAACATCTCCCGGTCGATCGCCAGCCGAGAACATTTCCAAGCATCGGCCAACGGCAGGCTGACCGCCACCCCGTCGACCAGATACGCCATCCCCAAGCCAAGAGCGGCCTGCTGCCCAAACAGGAACTGCATCGACTCGTCAAGCCCCGCCTCTGCCGGATTGAACGGCGCCTTGTTCTGCATGGCCCGCAACAATCGCCACTTGTCCCGATGGTCCCGTCCGGCTTTCTGCCAATGCACCAGCGTGTACCCCCGGACGAACTCCACCGCGCCCAGTTGAACGGCCGACAGCAGGTGCGTGTCACGCCGAATTCTGCGCGCCGCCAGCAGTGTGTCCACCAGTTCGGTGACCGCGTCGGCCGCGCGCTCGACAGGCTCGTCGGCGTCGCAGGACAGGTCGTTCAGACAGAGCAGAGCAGGCATGGGGGTGCGCCCTTCCGGAGGTCAGTCCAGGAGCTGATCCAGGGAATTCTCCCATTCATCGAAGAAGCCGTCCGGCCAATCCGACAACATGCCGTCCGGGCCTACGTTGGGGCTGAGGATCTCGACCCTTCCTGCGCTGCGATGGAAGTAGAGCAGCCGGACATCGGTGTGGGGCAGCGTTTTGTTCTTCACAGCGATGCGCAGGCCGTTGAGCACATGGTCGCTGTGGGTCTCCACGATGAGCTGCGCTCCGGCGGCGGCTGCCGCGGCCATCAGCATGGCCATCCGCGTCTGCCCGCGCGGGTGCAGATGCGCCTCGGGATTCTCCAGCAGCAGCAAGCTGCCTGGTCCCGCGCTCAGGCAAGCGATGACGATGGGCAGGACGTAGGACAGCCCGAACCCGACGTTTGTCGGGCGGTGCGGCCGGTTCGACGCCAGCGGCCCAGCCGTGCCGAACTGGTATCCCAGGCGGACCAGGTCGGTGCCGTCGATCGCCGACGCCTCCAGGTTGACGCCAGGGCAGATCTCGCGCATCCACGCATCGACCTGGTGGAGGAGACCGGCGGAGTCGACGGCGGGGTGGCGCAGGGGCTCCTCGACCATCAGGTCGTCGGCATGATGGCGCAGGAAGTTGACAGCGTGCTCACCCTGGCAGCCGAGAAAACCTCGCCGGATGGCGGCCTCATGGGAGCGCGGATAGCTGACCGCAGGGGACAGGCGTTCAGCTTTCAGGTACTGGAAGCCTCGATCGAACAGGGAGAGGGGCAGACCGGACTGTCCTGCGCCTGAGCGCAATGGGAGCAAGTCGTTCTCCGCGTGGTACTCGGCGGCCCACCTGAACTCTGTTCCGTCCGCGTCCAGGGCCAGGGCTATACCGCGTTCGGTCCCCTTCACCGGGACATAATCCTCGTGCAGGACGTCTTGGCCGGTCCCCAGATCGACCATCGTCCCGTTCAGCAGGAAACCGCCTTCGTCCTCGTCGCCGAACAGGCCGGCGTCGCCTGACTGCCGGAGCAGACCGAGCGACTGCAACACCGTGCTCTTCCCCGCCGAGTTGAGACCGGTGAGCAGGGTGAGGCGCCCCAGCGGGATCTCCGCGTCGGCGAACGCCTTGAAGTTGGTGAGCCGAATCGTGTCAAGCACGCAGCACCTCGCCGAAGAGTTCGTTGATGCGCTCGAAGCGGGTTCGAACGCTCCAGGGAGAGCCGGTGCTCACCGAGATCGACTGGAAGAAGTCCGGATCGTCTTCCATCAGATCCATCAACCGGTCGTTGACCCGCTGCTTGTGTTCGCTGCAGAGACGGGCCAGTTCATCGTCGGCGCGCTTAGCCAGGTTCACCGAGATCGCTTCGAACAGCGCCTTGTTGATCGGCAGCTTGCGCGTCTCACCGCGGTAGCGCTTGCGAAAGGCGTATCCCTCGAAAGTCGCCACAGCGACTCCCATCACCAGGTTGAACCTGCGGCGCACATGATCGATCCGATCCTCGCTCAGCTGGTTGATCCTGTTGGTGGCCTCACGCAGGAACGGGTCCAGGTCACGGTGCCGGTAATCCGCCGGATCGTTCAGGTAGAAGGCGATGAATCGCAGCACCATCTCCCGGTCGCCCATCCGGTCGGACTTGACGCTGCCCCCGGTCGCCTTCTGGAACCCTGGGGACTCGGCCAGCTCGCGGAGCAGGGCTCGCGACGGCCCGGGAATGAGCGCGTGCCTGAGTTCCTGCTGCGACAGCGGCAGGCCGCCGGTGTTGATTCGCGCAAAGATGTTGAACTTGACCGGCTCCGGGGTGCCCTGGCGGATCAGGTGCACCACCAGTTCCGTCTCCCGCAGCCTCAACTGGAGCCGGGGCGGCAGATCCTCGAAGGAGGCCCCGTCGGGCAGCCCGTCCAGCCAGTCAAGGTCGGTGAGGAGCAGCCGTTCCATCCCGACCGCGTCAGGATCGATGAAGCGGGCGATGGTGGTCAGCCGCTGGATGCCGTCCACGATCGACCAGACACCGTCGTCGCCTTCGGCCGCGTAGAAGGTCGGCAGCGGGATCCGCAGCAGCAGCGACTCGATCAGCCGGCTCTGGTTGCGCTGATTCCAGATGCCGGCGGCCCGCTGGAAGTCGGGGGCCAGGTCGATCATCTGGTTCTTGATCCGGGACAGGATCAGGTCCACCGTGGGTGTGCGGGTGACAACATCGATGTGCTCGGGATCGAACGGTTCCTTGATCTCGATGTCGGGGTCGCGCTCCACCCCGGTGCTGGCCCCGACCGAGTCGTACTCGATCAAGGGTTCCCGCTCGATGGAGATCTGCTCCGCCATTGCCATCCCGAGATCGTCCCGACACCGTGTCGCGCCAAGGCTACCGACTTCCGGCCGTCTGGCCCCGGGAACACCGACTGTCTCTGGGAACGCAAAGCGCCCGGCTCCCCTGAGGGGGCCGGGCGCTGGAAGGCGCTCCCGCGAGTGGACTCGAACCACTAACCTGCCGGTTAACAGCCGGCTGCTCTGCCGATTGAGCTACGCGGGATCGTGCCTGCTCCGGGGCTCTTCCGTCCCCGGCAGCACGTTTAGATTAGCGCATCCCGCGACCTGTTCGCGCATCCATATCGGGGGCGGGGGTTGAGACGTCTCTCGCGGGTATGGGTGGGGCACGAATCGACCAGACCAAGGGGTTGGAATGAAGGTCCGTACGCCGTTCATCATCGGTGCCGCCGTCGGCTACGTCCTCGGGACCAAGGCGGGACGCGAGCGCTACGAGCAGATCCTCGGTGTCTCCCAGCGGGTCAAGGAGAACCCCCGCGTGCAGGAGACCGCCGGGGTCCTGCGCACCAAGGGCGGGGAGCTGGCCGGGACCGCGCGCGAGAAGGCCGGTCCGCTGGTCGACAAGGTGCCCGCGCAGATCGGGGACAAGATCCCCGGCATGAACCGCGGCAGCTCCGCGCCGGCCGAGTACCAGGACCCGCGCCGGGAGACTCCCGCTCAGCCCTGACCTCAGGAGTCACCGGAACCCGGCCGGGGGAGCGCCTGGCCGGGTTCCTGCTGCTCACAGGCCTGTTTGGCGGCGCAGGTCTTCCAGTAGTTGTTCCGCCTGGGCGCGCAGGCCCGGGTCCTCGGGGTCCAGGCCCGCCTCGAAGACGAACGACCAGCGCACCTCTCCCCCGGTCGGCGGGCGGCGGCCCGCGATCCGCACGGTGCCGCCGCCGGGCAGCTTCGCGTGGTGGTTGACGGCGATCGTCGCCGTCACGCGCTCGCGCACGGTCTCGGGGACTGAGCCCGGTTCGGTCAGGCGGACGTGGTGTTCGGGGCCGCCCGACGTCTCCTGCACGTGCAGCCAGCCGTCCTTCCAGGACGCCTGGTCCACGCGTTCCCAGGGGACGCGCGTGAAGCCCTTCTCGGGCGTCGGCAGGTGCAGTGCCAGGGACGTCGCCACCACGTGCGAGCCGCCCCGCGTCGGCGCGAAGGCCAGGACGCGTTCGGAGCGGTCCAGCGTCAGGGCGTCGCGGACGGGGGCGGGCAGCCGGGAGGCCCGGAGAAGGCGCATGGGGCCACGTTACGCGGCCCGGGAGGTACGGCGGGCGCCCAGCAGGTCCAGCACCAGCGCCGCCGACCAGCTGTAGTCGTGGCTCCCGCGCCCCGTCCCGTCGAACGGGTCGAAGTACTCCCGGAACCCTGATTGGCGCACCAGACGCAACGTGGAGCCGTACAGCAGGTCCGCGATCACTGTGAGGCCGTGCCCGGCCGCGCCGTGCCACAGCAGCCAGTTGGTGTTGATCCAGGTTGGGCCGCGCCAGTAGCCGCCCCGGTCGAAGGCCGGGGCCTGGATGTCGCAGCTCGGCACCGGGTATCCGGCCGCCCCGGCGAAGCGCGCCGACAGCAGCAGGTCCACCAGGTTCCGCACGATGGACTGCGGTAGCTCCGGATCCAGGAGGGGGCCGAACGACGCCACCGTCACCACTGGCAGCAGGCGGCCGTCGCGCACGTCGCGGGCCCGGAAGCAGCCGGTGTCGGAGTCCCATAGGCGCGCCAGCAAGGCCCGGTGCACTCGGTCGGCGCGCTCGCGGTGCGGCACCGGGTCCGCGCCGACGATCGTGGCGATGTCGGCCAGCGCGTGCGTGGAGGCCAGGTAGATCGCGTTGACGAGGGGGTCCTCGACGGCGAAGGGGTGCGCCTCGCGCAGGTAGGCGTGGCCGTAACCCGCGTCGCGCAGGATCTCCACCAGCCACACGTACCGGTCGTAGTCCTCCCCCGTCGGCAGGGTGCGCGGCACGCGGTGCGGCGCGTAGCCGGTCGGCGGGAGCTGGAGCGCGCCGAGTGGGCGGTCCCAGGCGGGGCTGTTGTCCAGGCCCGATTCCCACGGATGGCAGATCGAGACGAGGCCCGTGGCGTCCAGGTCGCGGACCTCGGCCAGGTAGCGGTGCTGCGCCACCAGCGCCGGGTACAGGCCCGCCAGGAAGGCCCGGCTGCTCTCGACGTCGGCGGCGCACTCGTGCAGTCGCAGCGCGGCGAGGGCGTGCAGGGGCGGCTGGGTCAGGCCGGAGGTGCGGACCCCGTTCGGCGCGGCGGCCTGGCGGTCGCTGTGCCACAGTTCGGGGCCCGGGAAGTAGCCGTGCCGGGAGACCGCGGAGTTGAACACCATGTGCGGCAGCAGCCCGTCGGACCACTGGCCGCGGAACAGTGTCAGCAGCTCGCGCTCGGCCCGGTCGCGGCGGTGCCGGGCCAGGCCCATCGTGACGAACGCCGAATCCCAGCTCCACTGGTGGGGGTACAGGCCGGGGGACGGCACCGTGGCCGTCCCGGTCCAGTTGGCGTCCAGGACCCGCGCGGCGGCCTGCCAGAGCGCGGTCTCGTCACCGGTCAGACGGGCACTCATGAGATCGGCGTGAACCCCCCATCGCGTTCTGGCCGTCCCCCCGGCCGTGCCTTCCTGCACTGCGGGCTACCGCGATTGTGACCTCTGGAAGGCCCCGCGACGACCCCTGGACGGCCGTCGGTTAACTTCGCCCGCCGTCCCCCGGCGGTGATTGAGCACTGCGCTCCAGCAGCCAGCCGACGATCTCCTGCCCGGCCGCGATGCCGGACGCCGTGGTCACGGCGGTGTGCGGCGCGGTCCAGCCGGTGTCGTGCAGCTCGCCGTGGGCGGGCCGGACGGCGGCGTCGGCGGCCTCCAGAAGTTCGGTGTCCAGCAACGAGTCCCCGGCGGCGAGCATCAGGTCGGCGCCGGAGCGGCGGGCCACCTCGGTCGCGGCGGCGGCCTTGGTGAGCGCGGCGGGCAGGCAGTAGACCTTGCGGCCCTGGAGGGACGTGCGCCAGCCGCGCTCGGCGCACCAGCCGGTCAGGTCCTCCACCCACGACGGCGGCAGCGCGGCGCGGTCCACGACGGTGTAGGCGAACAGGTCGGACGCGGTGCGCCGCTTCAGCACGAAGTCGCCGCCGATCCGGGTGAGGTATTCGCCGATCTCCGCCAGCGGCGCGCCCGCCTCGGCGTTGCGGGCGCGCACGGCGGCGGCCCAGTCGGCGTCGTCCACGCCGTCCACCAGCAGGTGCCCGCCGTTGGCGCAGATCGCGTAGGCGGGCGGCTTGTCCAGCAGGTGGACGCGCCGGTACTGCTCGGGCGTGCGCGTCGTCGTCGGCACGAACGTCGTCACCGCCGCCAGCGCCTCCAGGCCGCGCGCCGCCGTCTCGGTCAGGTACGACAGCGGCGCGCCCTGGTAGAACTCCACGCACACCAGGCGCGGCATGTCCTCGTCCGGCCCGGTCAGCGCCATCGAGTTCACCGAGTAGATGAGGGTGCGGTCCAGGTCGGAGCAGACAAGAACGTTGACGGGGGCGTTCGCGGGCTCGCTCACTGCGCGGCCCCCTGGCCGAAGCGGGGATGGATCAGGCCCATGCAGGCGTAGGGGATCTCCTCCGGCCCGACCTCCAGGACGGGGACGCCGCGGTCGGCGGCCAGCAGCCGGATGTGGGCGAGGTCGGCCCCGGCGTCGGCGCGGGCCAGGACCTTCCAGGGGACGCGGCGCAGCAGCACCCGCGTCGTCTCCCCCACGCCCGGCTTGATCAGGTTGAGGTCGTCGACGCCGTGCCGCTCGCCGACCCGGCGCACCGCCTCCCAGCCCGACCAGTCGGGCGTGCGGTCGGCGGCCCGCAGCTCGGGGAGATCCTTGGCGACGCGTTCGGCGACGTCGGGAAAGCAGGCGGTCACCGCGTCCAGGAACGTGGCCGACACGTCCGCGTCGGCCAGTTCGGCGTAGAACTTCGCGCCGTGGAAGTCGTCGGGGCCGATCAGCTCGTCGTTCAGCACGGTCCGGCTGACCAGGCCCGACACCGTCGAGTTCAGCGCCGCCGAGGGGATGAGGAAGTCCTCGCGGGTGCCGTACAGCGGCGTGCAGCGGCCGGGGTCGGCCAGCACCGCCAGGTCGTCGGGGAACCGGTCGCCGGTGGCGGCGGCGTGCTCGGCGAGCGCGGCGGTCAGCTCCTTGGTGATCGCGCCCTTGCCGGTCCAGCCGTCCACGAACATGACGTTCGCGGGGTCGTGGTGGGCGGCCAGGTAGCGCAGCGCGTTGCGGTCGATCCCGCGACCGCGCACGATGCTGACGGCGTAGTGCGGCAGGTCCAGGCCGTGCGCGAACCGCGCCCAGCGCCGCACCAGCACCCCGACCGGCGTGCCCGCGCGCGCCAGCGACACCAGGACCGCGTCCGGGCCGCGCTCGGCGATGATCAGCTCGGTGATCAGGCCGACGGCGTGCGCGACGCGCTCCGCCGACGCGTCGAGGGCCTGGTGGAACAACTTCTGGTAGGCCGGGCCCGGCTGGTACTCCACCGGCAGCGACTCGGCGTAGTGCGCCCGGCCCGCCTGGATCGCGGCCTCGCGCTCCTCGGTCGGGGCCTCCAGCTCGACGCCGGACAGGTCCTTGAGCAGCCACGCCACGTCCTCGGCGGGGTAGCTGCCGAAATCCGGCCCGTACAGCGGGGTCACGCGTGCTCCTTCGTTCGGTCGGGGACGGCCGCCAGCACCACCGGGGCCAGGCCGCGCAGCCGCGCCAGCAGGCCGCCGGCCAGCGCCGGGGTGTCGCCCGCGGCGTCGACGACCAGGACGATCGTGCCGAACGCGCGGGCCGGGTCGGCCCCGGGGCCGACGTTGTAGGCGTAGCGCTCGCCGGGCCCGTCGGCGGGATCGTCGTGCGCGGGGAACGACAGCCGGGTGCGGATCGCGTAGCCGGGGTCGTCCACCGCCAGGACCGGGGAGCGGGTCGTGGTGGAGTAGCGCACGTCGGTGCCGGGGGACGCGTCGGCCAGGGCCTCGGCGAGGCGCAGCGGCGCGTACATCAGCTCCTCGAAGCCGAGCACCAGCACGCGTCCGGCGTCCTCGGGGAGGGCGGCGGCCAGCCGGTCGGCCATGGCGGGCAGTTCCTTCTCCAGGCGTTCGCGGTGCTCGGGGCGGAAGCCGTGGCGTCCGCCGTCGGGCAGCCCCTCCGGCCACCCCAGATCCACGCGCGTCACGGGGAACGAGCCCTGCGGCACGGATTCGGAGGCGGTCGCCTCGACCTCGGCTACGAGCGCCTGACCGGCCTCCAGGACGCCTTCGGGCAACTCGACGCGGCCGGTCGCCAGGGCGACGGCCTCGATGCGGGTGTCCAGCTCGTGCGCGAGGGCGCGCATCCGGTCGTGGTCGTCCGCGCCGCGCAGGTCCACCAGCGCGGCGATCACGTAGTGGCGGCGAGGGCGGACGGCGTGCAGCTCGCGGATCGTGTTGAGCACCGTCTGCCCGGTGGACAGCTCGTCGTCCACCAGCACCAGCGGGACGTCCCGGTCCAGCGCGCGCGGATCGGCGGGCAGCAGCAGGTGGCTGGTGGCGTGGCTGTGCTCCTCCTCGAAGCCGCCGTAGGCGTCGTGGCCGGGCACGGGGCGGCGGGTGGAGTGCAGGTAGTAGGCCCCGCCCAGCGCGTCGGCGACCGAGTGGCCGAGGGCCGTGGCGGTCTCGGCGTAGCCGAGTACCAGCGCGTCCACTGGAGGTTTCGGCTCGCGCATCCGGTCGCGTAGGGCGGCGGGCGCGCCGTTGAGGGCGTCGTCCAGGAGGGGGCGGTACGGTTCGCCGTCGCGGTCGGTCAGGCGACGTCGGACCAGCTCGCCCAGCAGCAGCCCCGACCCGTACACCAGGCGCGGATCGGTCGGCACGTGCTTGCCCAGCACCGCCGACACCAGCAGGTGCGCGCGGCGCGGGTTGCGGCGCACTGCCAGTCCCACCAGGTCGGCCAGCCCGTCGCCGACGGGACGGACGCCGAGCCGCGCCCGCACCCACTCCCCCGGCCAGGTGTCCGGCCCGGTCACCGGCTCTCCGCCGCTTCGAGCAGCTCCACGAACGTCACGCCCTCCGCCGCCACGCCGAACACCTGCGCGCGCGTCATCAGCCGCTCCGCCCAGGCGCGGTGCGGCTTGGCCTCGTTCATCTTGTTGGCGTAGGCGCTGGCCATCGCGCCGCCGCCGGTCACGCCGAGCACGTCGGCGGCGTCGAGGTACTCCTCGTGGGTCACCACCGACAGCGCGTGCACCGCCGCGACGTGGCTCGGGTGGATCACGGTCTTGCCGGTCAGGCCGTTGGCCTTGTCCAGGTGCACTTCACGGATCAGCCCGTCCAGCTCGGTGCTGATCAGGCGCTGCCGCAGCGGCGCGGCCTGCTGGCGCTCGAACGGCGACTGGCGCAGTTGCGGCTTGAACATGCGCTCCCCGGCCGAGAAGTACTCCCACACCGGGCCGGTGACGATGTGGCCGGTGCCGTCGGCGCGGCCCAGGATGTTGACCACGTCGGCGATCACGTCGGCGACCTGCCGGATGTCGTAGATCGTGAGGTCGGGCGGGCGGCGCAGCCCGAAGGCGGCCGACAGGTCGGTGGCGCCCAGCCGCACCGCCAGCACCAGCTCGCGGTGCTTGGCCAGCAGGCGCGCGACGTCCTGGAGCATCTCCACCCGGGACTCCACGAACACCGCCTCGCGCGACTCGATCACCGGCATCGCCAGCAGCCGCCGCCCAGAACGTTCCACCGTGCGCTCCAGCGTCTCCAGGAACGCGCCGCCGGTGGCGGCGGTGAACTTGGGCAGCACGAACCCGGTGATCATCTCCAGCGCCGGGCCGAGCCGGGCCGCCAGGTCGCCGATCTGCTCGGCGGCGCGCACCCGGACGAACAGCAGCGGGGCCTCGCCGCCGGGCCCGCCGTCGCGGACGCGCCCGTGCAGCAGCCGCAACTGGGCGACGGCGTTGGCCTCGGCGGCGGTGAGGTCGGCGTCGGCGATGGCGTCCTCCAGGCACACCACCATGCTCGTCACGCCGCGCCGGGCGGCCTTGGCGATGTCGTCGGCGAGCGCCGGGCGGGTGGCGGGGCTGTAGAGCGTCGCGCCGAGCGCGACCGCCAGCAGGGCGGGGTCGTCGTGCCGGTCGAAACGGCGGGGCTGCCGGTAGAACAAGTGTTTGCGGAGCTTCGGATCAATTTGGTCAAAATGCCGCATTCACCACTGTCCCCCCAGGAACCACTAGGTCCCCACCCTTGCCCGACCAGCCGGACGTCCGTCGGCGGCCCCCGCCGCCCTCGGCCCGCTTCCGGAATGTATTGCCTTAACATCCTATTGAGCGCGTTTCATTCCCCTACCCTTACAAAGCATGACCAAGCTGACTAAGGGTGCAAACGTTTCCGTCAGCACGCCCCGGTTGCGCGCCGTGCTCGCCTGGCGGCCCGGACCGGGCGTCCCGGACGTGGACACCGCCGCGCTGCTGCTGGCCGCCGCCGGGAAGGTCCGTTCCGACAAGGACTTCGTGTTCTACAACCAGCCGGGGCACCCGTCCGGCGCGGTCCGGCACGAGGGCCGCCGCACCGGCCCGGACGGCACCGAGGAGAGCCTGGCGATCGATCTGGCGCTGGTCGACCAGGACGTGGAGCGCATCGCGCTGACCGCCTCGGCGGACGGCGGGGCGTTCGGCGCCGTCCCCGGCCTGGCCCTGCGGCTGCTGGACGCCGCGAGCGGCGCGACGATCGCCGAGTTCGCCGTGACCGACGCCGCCGCCGAGACCGCGATGGTCGCCGGGGAGCTGTACCGGCGCGGAGCGCAGTGGAAGTTCCGGGCGGTCGGGCAGGGGTACGCGAGCGGGCTGGCCGGGCTCGCGACCGACTACGGCATCCAGGTGGACGACTCCGCGGCACCGGCGGCTCCCGCTCCCGCGCCGGCCCAGCCCGCGTACGTCCCCCCGCCCGCGCCGGTCCAGCCCGCGCCCGTCCAGCAGGCCGTGCCCGCCCGGCCCGCCGCGCCGTCCGCGCCGCCCGTCAGCCTCAAGAAGCAGAAGCTGATCTCCCTGGAGAAGCGGCTGGAGGGCCAGGCCCCCGCCCTGCTCGGCCTCACCAAGAAGGCGGCGGTGACGCTGGAGAAGCGCGGCCTCGGCGAGCACACCGCCCGCGTGGCGCTCTGCCTGGACATCAGCATCTCCATGCAGCGCCTCTACGAGACCGGCAAGATCCAGCAGCTCGCCGAACGTGTCCTCGCGCTGGGCGCGCGCTTCGACGACGACGCCCGGATCGACGTGTTCCTGTTCGCCCACGACGCCCACCGGGCCGACGGTCTCGACCCCGACAACCACACCGGTTACATCCGGACCATGGTGGAGCGGTACGGGCTCCAGGGCGGCACCATGTACGGGGCGGCGATGCGGGAGATCCGCAGGCACTACTTCGGCACCGACGAGACCCGCCGCGCCCCGCACCCCGCCGACCTGCCGGTCTACGTCATGTTCGTCACCGACGGCGGCACCTTCGACAAGGACGAGACCACCCGGCAGGTGGTGTCCTCCAGCTACGAGCCGCTGTTCTGGCAGTTCATCGCGATCAGCCCCGACCCCCGGGACCGGCAGTTCAAGATCCTGCGCAAGCTCGACGACATGCGGGGCCGCCACCTCGACAACGCCGACTTCTTCACCGTCGCCGACCCCTCACAGATCTCCGACGAGGAGCTGTTCGACCTGATGACGGCCGAGTACCCCCACTGGCTCGGCCGGGCGCGCGCCGCCGGTCTCATCCCCGGCTGAGCCGGGCGGCCCCGGCGGAACGGCGACGGCGCGCCCCGGCCGGAGGCCGGGACGCGCCGTCCATGCGCTTCGCGTCCGCGCGGCCCGCCGGGAGCGCGCCGCCGTCCGCGCTCACAGGTGCTGCTTGACCTCCGGCAGCAGGTGCTGGAAGGTCTGGCCGTTGGCGATGGCGCCGATGGCCGTCATCGACCAGCCCGCGCCGTCCCGCGCGACCTTCGCCATGATCTGCGCGTTGTGCCGCCCGGACCCGGTCAGCTCGTAGCGCGCGATCTCCTGGCCGGTCGTCTCGTCCACCAGCCGGCAGAAGGCGTTCTCGATCTGCGAGAAGTCCTGCCCGGTGAAGGAGTTGACGGTGAACACCAGCTGGGTCACGTTGGCCGGGACCTTGCCCAGGTCCACGTTGACGACCTCGTCGTCGCCCTCGCCCTCACCGGTGAGGTTGTCGCCGGTGTGCACCACCGAGCCGTCCTTGCTGCGCAGCTGGCGGAACCAGACCGCGTCGGCCAGGTTGCCGCCGGCGTCGAACAGCAGGCACGAGGCGTCCAGGTCGATCGACTGGGCCTTGCCCTTGCCGAACAGCCCCTTCTTGACGACCGCGTCCCAGCCCAGGCCCATGCGGACCCGGGTGAGGGTGCCGCCGCCGGGTTTGGTCAGCGAGACCCGCTGGCCCTTCTGCAGCGAGACAGACATCTTCGTCTCCTTCGGTGGGACCGGGGTTCACACCCCGGTGGAGTGCAGTTCCTTGTCCGCCCCGGGCGCGTCGCCGGCGTCCTCGTTGCGGTTGCGGACCACCGAGCTGACGAACGCGGCGATGATCAGCCCCGCGCCCAGCCCGCCGGTGATCCATTCGGGCACGTGGTGGCCGATGCTGACCAGCATGCAGACCGCCAGCGCGCCGATCGCCCAGTGCGCGCCGTGCTCCAGGTAGACGTACTCGTGCAGCGTGCCCTTGCGGACCAGGAACACCGTCAGGGACCGGATGTACATCGCGCCGATGCCGAGGCCGAGCGCGATGATGATCGGGTCGGTGCTGATCGCGAACGCGCCGATCACGCCGTCGAAGGAGAACGAGGCGTCCAGCACCTCCAGGTAGAGGAACAGGAAGAACCCGGCCTTGCCGGTGGCCAGCGCCAGCGCGCTCGGCCCGCCCTTCCCGGCCGCGGCGGGCGCGGGGCCGTCGGCGGCCTCGTCCCGCTCCTCGTCGTCGTCCTCGCCGGCCTCGGAGAACAGCTCGCCCAGCCCGTTGACCAGGATGTAGGTGACCATGCCGAGCACGCCGGCGATCATGACGTTGCCGGGCTCGGCGGCCCACGCCGACGCCACCAGCGCCAGCGCGCCGCCCGCGATGACCACCGACAGCTGGTCCAGCTTGCCGATGCGGGCCAGCGGCTTCTCCAGCCACGGCAGCCACTTGTCGGCGCGCTCCTCGAACACGAAGTCCAGGAACAACATGAGCAGGAACATGCCGCCGAACGCCGCGATCATCGGGTAGGCCGACTCCATCGCGTGCTTGTAGGCGGCCTGGTCGTTGAGCGCCAGGTCGAACGCCTCGACCGGCCCGAGCTTGGCGGTGATCCCCACGATGACCAGCGGGAACACCAGCCGCATGCCGAACACGGCGATGGCGATGCCCACGGTCAGGAAGATCTTCTGCCAGAACGGGCTCATCCGGTCCAGCACCTTGGCGTTGACCACGGCGTTGTCGAACGAGAGCGAGATCTCGAGGATGGCCAGCACGGCCACCAGCGCCAGCCCCGTCCCCTTGTCGTAGAGGAAGGCGGCGGCGAGGCCGGCGGCCGTGACGGCGAAGGACCACCCGAAGGTGCGAAGAATCATTCTGGTATCTCTGCTAGAGGGCTACCGGGGTCAGCCGCCGGATCAACCGACGTTGACACCGAAGTCCATGGCGATGCCGGCGAGGCCCGAGGCGTACCCCTGGCCCACGGCGCGGAACTTCCACTCCCCGCCGTGCCGGTACAGCTCACCGAAGACCATCGCGGTCTCGGTGGAGGCGTCCTCGGTCAGGTCGAAGCGGGCGAGCTCGTTGTTGTCGGCGCGGTTGACGATCCGGATGAAGGCGTTGCGGACCTGGCCGAAGTTCTGCGAGCGGTTGTCGGCGTCGTAGATCGACACCGGGAACACCACGCGGTCGCACTCGGCCGGCACGGCGTTCAGGTCGACGTTGATCGACTCGTCGTCGCCCTCGCCCTCGCCGGTCAGGTTGTCGCCGGTGTGCTCGACCGAGCCGTCGGGGCTCTTCAGGTTGTTGAAGAACACGAAGTGCTGGTCGGAGATGACCTTGCCCCCGCTGTTCAGCATCAGCGCCGAGGCGTCCAGGTCGAAGTCGGCGCCGGTGGTGGCCCGGACGTCCCAGCCCAGGCCGACCGAGACGGCGGTCAGGTTCGGGGCGGCCTTGGTGAGCGAGACGTTGCCGCCCTTGGCAAGCGATACTCCCATGATCGTCTACTTTCCCCTTCGGTGGCGGATCGATGCTCGTCGATGCGGGTGCCGGTGCGGGCGCCGGTGCGGGCGCGGCGGGTCAGCGCGGGGCGCTCACAGGTTGACGCCGAAGTCCACCGCGATGCCGGCCAGGCCCGAGGCGTAGCCCTGGCCGACCGCGCGGAACTTCCACTCCGCGCCGTTGCGGTACAGCTCGCCGAACACCATCGCGGTCTCGGTGGAGGCGTCCTCCGACAGGTCGTAGCGCGCCATCTCGGTGCGGTCGCCCTGGTTCAGCACGCGGATGTAGGCGTTGCGGACCTGCCCGAAGTTCTGGCCGCGGCTGTCGGCGTCGTACACCGACACCGCGAACGCCACCCGCTCGGCGGCGTCGGGCAGCGCGCCGAAGTTGACGTTGATGACCTCGTCGTCGCCCTCGCCGGCCCCGGTCTTGTTGTCGCCGGTGTGCTCCACGCCGCCGTCGGGGGTGCGCAGGTTGTTGAAGAACACGAAGTGCTGGTCGGTGATGATCTTTCCGGAGGCGTCCAGCACCAGCGCGCTGGCGTCCAGGTCGAAGTCGGTGCCGGTGGTGGTGCGCAGGTCCCAGCCGAGACCCACGCTGACCGCGGTCAGCCCCGGCGACTGCTTGGTGAGGGAGACGTTGCCGCCCTTGCTGAGACTGACGCCCACTGTGCCTCCTGAGTTCGCGCGCATGGCCGGTCGGCGGACCGGCGTCCCGCTATACCGACGATGCTGCGATGCTATCCGTTCCCTCCCGCCCGGTCCGGGTGAGATCAGTGACAGGCCGCACCGCCCCTGTCACGGCTTATCGGGCTTCACGGGCGAAAAGGCACGGCCCGGCGGTGCTGGCGGCGGCCGGTCTGCGCGAGACTGGGGTCAGGCGAAGGGAGGCAGCGTTGCGGGGAGCGGGCGACCAGCGTCGCCGCGGCCGGGAGGCACCGGCCGCGGCCAGGGCGATCGAGGCCAGGGAGACGGCCGCGACCGCCTTCTACGACATGGACCAGGCGCAGAAGTACCTCCAGGGCCGGGTCACGGTGTTCGCCGACCTGGACGCCGCGGCGGCCGAACCGGCCCGCCGCGAGCTGGCCGGGCTGGACGAGGCCGCCAACGCCGCCTCGATCGCCTACATCGACGCGCTGGACGCCCATCCGCTCGATGACCAGGACCGGTCAGCGGCCCAGTACGAGCAGGCGCGGCGGGCGCTGGCGGGCGTCACCGACCGGATGCGGAAGATCACCGGCGACCTGAACGGGTTCGCCGAGCGGCTGGCGCCGCGGATGGCGCGGCTGGAGGCGGCGCTCGACCAGCTGCCGCCGCGCCTGGCCGCCGCCCGCGACGCGGTGGCCGCCGCCGACGCGGCCGTGGCGCGGGCGCGCCAGGCCGGGATGGACGCCGCCGACCCCGAGGCCGAGCTGGCCCGCGCCCGCGAGGGTCTGTCGGTGTTGTCCTCGCAGGGGCTCGGCGGGCTCGGGCTGAACGGCGCGCTGGACCAGGCCGAGGAGGTGCGGCGGCTCGCCGAGCGGGCGCGGGAGGCCGCCGAGGAGCTGCCGAGGCTGGGCGAGAAGGTCCGCAACTCCATGGCGTCGGTGCGGACCCGGGTGGACGTGGTCGCCGGGCGCTCCGGGCCGGTCCGGGACGCGATGAAGAAGTTGCTGCGCGGCTACTCGCAGGCGTGCTGGCAGGACCTGAGGGGCGCGCCCGAGGCCGTCGAGGCGGGCGTGCAGCGGGCGCGGGAGCGGCTGAACGAGGCGTCGGCGCACATCTCGCGGGCCGAGTGGAAGCAGGCGCAGCAGGCCATCACCGCCGCGCGCACCGAGCTGAACGGCGCCGACCGGCGGGCCGGGCAGGTCACCGGGCGCGTCGCCGAGCTGGACGAGGCCAGGGCCGACCCGGACAGGCCCGCCGAGGCCGCGCGGTTCGCCGTGCGCGACGCCCAGCGCCTGGCGATGGCGCAGCCGGGCGGGGCCGCCCCGCACCACGCGCGGGCGCTGGACGGCCTCGTGGCGCGGCTGGAGCAGGCTCCGCAGCGGCTCGGCGGCGCCCATCCCGACTACTGGGCCTACCTCCAGGAGCTGGAGTCGATCAAGACGGCGGCCGGGGACGTGGTGGCGCGCATCCGCTCCGAGCGCGCGGCGCAGGGCTAGGTCCTGTCTCAAAGACCTCAGCCGTCGCGCGAGTGACTAACTGTCCCGGCGGGGCAAAGCCGAAGGCGAG
>NZ_BCRO01000029.1 GCF_001552635.1 Actinomadura hibisca NBRC 15177
GCCAGGCGAGCCCTCCTGGGCCGGGACTTTGCAACACCGCCTAGTCCCGGACGTCAGGTGAACAGGGTGTCGCCCCAGTGGCCGCCGGGTTTCGGCACGCCCGGCGGACAGGCGTAGATCCCTGAGCCGACGTGCTGGATGTACTCGTTCAGCGCGTCGCCCGCCAGCGACTGCTGGATCGGGATGAAGCCCTTGCGCGGGTCGCGCTGGAAGGCGATGAAGAACAGGCCCGCGTCCAGGCGGCCAAGGCCGTCGCTGCCGTCGGTGAAGGAGTAGCCGCGCCGCAGGATGCGCGCGCCGCCGTTGCTGTCGGGGTGGGCGAGGCGGACGTGCGCGTCGGGCTTGAGCTTGGTCAGCACGACCTTGTCGCGTTCCTTGGTCAGCCCGGCGGGCGCGCCTTCGCCCTTGTCGCGGCCGATGAGGTCCTCCTGCTCCTGGAGGGAGGTGCGGTCCCAGGTCTCGATGTGCATCCGGATGCGCCGCGCGACCAGGTAGGAGCCGCCCGCCATCCACGCGGCCCCGTCCTGCGCCGACGCCCACACGTGCCGCCCGAGCAGCCCGGCGTCGGTGCCCGCGATGTTCTCGGTGCCGTCCTTGAACCCGAACAGGTTGCGCGGGGTCTGCGCGTCGGGCGTGGTGGAGGAGGTCTTGCCGAACCCGAGCTGGGACCAGCGGACCGCGACCACGCCGAAGCCGATGCGCGCCAGGTTGCGGATGGCGTGCACGGCGACCTGCGGGTCGTCGGCGCACGCCTGCACGGCGATGTCGCCGCCGCTGCGGGCCGGGTCGAGCTTGTCGCCGGGGAAGTGCGGCAGGTCCACCAGCGCGGCGGGGCGTTTGCCCTTGAGGCCGAAGCGGTCCTTGCCGTCCTTCTCGAACAGCGTCGGCCCGAACCCGATGGTCAGCGTGAGGCGCGACGGCGGCAGGCCGAGGGCCTCGCCGGTGTCGTCGGGCGGCGCGACGGCGACGCCGCCGATCGCGCCGTCGCCGACCTGCTGGCCCTGCGTCATGGCGGCCGCGGCGGCCGTCCACTCCTTGAGCATCCGCACCAGCCGCTCCCGGTCGTCGGTGACGACGTCGAAGGCGGCGAAGTGCAGCCGGTCCTGGACCGGGGTGGCGATCCCGGCCTGGTTGGCGCCGTGGAAGGCGATCGGCGCGGCGGCGGCCGAGCGGCCGCCGCCGTCCTCCTGGGCGGCGGCCCGGTCCAGCCCGGCCCCGGCCGCCGCGCCCACCAGCAGGCTGGCTCCGGAGAAGCCCAGCATCCGCCGCCGCGACAGCGCGGCGCGCTCGGGAGCGCGCTCAGCGGCCCGGTCGCGGGTGCGGTCGGTGCCCTCCACGGCGCCTCCGGTCATTTGGCGACGGCTCCCGCCAGCTTGGACAGGGGCTCGCCGAGCGCGTTGACGACGTCGGCGAGCTTCTTACGGTCGTCCTTGCCGACGGTGTCGTAGGAGACGTAGCCGCCGCCCTTCTCGTGCTTCTTCAGGGCGTCCTGGACGTCGGCGAAGCCGGTGTCGAGGTCCTTGGCCAGGGCGGCGTCCCGCTCCTGCACGACCGGCTTGATCAGCTCGTAGACCTTGAACGCGCCGTCCACGTTGGCCTTGAAGTCGACCAGGTCGGTGTGGCTGAACGCCTCCTCCTCGCCGGTGACCTTGCCAGTGGCGACCTCGTCCAGCAGCTCCTTGGCGCCGTTGGCCATCGAGGTCGGGGTGATCGGCGGGTCCAGCTTCACCGAGTTCACCTTGGCCTTCAGCTCGGCCAGGTCCTTCAGGAGCTGGTCGGCGTACTGCTCCTCGCCCTTGACCGAGCCGGTCTTCCACAGCGCCTTCTCCAGGCGGTGCCAGCCGGTCCACTTCTCGCCGGGCTTGAGGTCGGCCTCGCGCGCGTCCACGCGCGGGTCGAGGTCGCCGAACGACTCGGCGACCGGCTCGATGCTCTCCCAGCCGACGCGGGAGGGCGCGTAGAGCTCCTTGGCCTTGGCCACGTCGCCCGCCTTGACGGCCGCGACGAACTTCTCGGTCTCGGCGATGGTGGCGTTGGTCTGCTCGATGACGTAGCTCTTGTACTCGGTGACCGCCTTCTCCAGGCGCGGGTCGAGCGCCTTGTCGGCGACGCCGGTGACCGAGATGTCCTGCCGGATGCCGTCGCCGACCATGCCGGGCTTGCAGGCGACCTGGTACTTGCCGGCGCTGAGCTGCACCGTCAGCGTCACGCTGGTGCCGGGGCCGATGTTCTCCCGCTCGGTGACGATCTTGTCGCCGGGCGCGTACACGTAGACCTCGGTCACCTTGGACCCGGTGTTGGTCACCTTGAACTCGGTGACGCCGGCCGCGAAGTCCTTCTTGGTCAGCTCGCACTTGTCGTCGCCGGCGGTGATGGCGGTGCCGCCGCCCGCGCCCGCCGCGCCGCCCTCGTCGTCACCGCCGCAGGCGGCCAGCAGGGACATCGACAGGGCCGCGACGCCGCCGAGGGCGAGGACGGGGACAACACGCATGGGGGCTCCAGGGCGGGCAGGCTGAGTTAGGCCAGCCTAAATTAGCTAAAGCTAACCTCACTTCGTCAAGAGGGACAACGCCCTCCGGGACGTGAGGAGCCCCACTCCCCACCTGCGCGGAGATCGTTCGCGGGGATCACCCGGTGGGGACCGTCCGGGGAGACCGGTCAGCGCGGCCGGTCGTGCAGCCCGATGGTCAGGTTGCGCGCGGCCATGGGCGGGCCGCCCGGCTGCGGCTCGGCGTAGGGCGGGATGGCGCCGTGCGGGTGCTGCTGCGCCGGCTGGGCCTTCGGCACGCCGCCCTGGAGCGGCTCGGCCCACACCGCCGTGCCGTAGGCGCACACCTCGTGGCCGCCACCGGCCAGCGCGGCGGTGTCGAAGCACATCCCGACCACGGCGTTGGCGCCCCTGCGGCGGGCGTCGTCGGCGAGCCGGTCGATCGCCTCGCGCCGGAGGGCGGCCAGCCCCACGCCGGGCTGCTCGCCGGTGACCCGGAAGGTGCCGCTGCTGGACGAGCCGGGCGCGCCGCCCTGCCCACCTCCGTGCCCACCGGCATGCGCGTCCTGCCCGCTCCGGACGGCCGTTCCCAGGACCTCGCCGAGCACGTTGCGGACCTCGTACCCCGCCAGGACGTCAGTCGTCACGATCAGCATGGACCAACCGTAATCCACGCAAGTGACACTTCGCGCGCCATCGGCCCGTCCATGGGAGATGTGCGACGAAAGGCCACCTGGCCCACCCCGCGCCGGGCGGCGGCGCTCGCGGGCGGGGCCGGTGGCCTCGGGGACCCCCGTTCCCCCCTGCCGCGGTCTCGGGGGCGGGCCCGCGGCAGGGGGCGGTGTCTCGGGGACGGCGTCTCAGTCGAGGTACTCCCGGAGCATCTGGGCGCGGGAGGGGTGGCGGAGCTTGGCCAGGGTCTTGGATTCGATCTGGCGGATGCGCTCCCTGGTCACGCCGAACTCGCGGCCGACCTCCTCCAGGGTGCGCGGGTGCCCGTCGGTGAGGCCGAAGCGCAGCTGGATGATGCGCTGCTCGCGGTCCGACAGGGTGCCCAGGATGTCCTCCAGCTGGTCCTGGAGGAGGATGAACGCGGCCGCCTCGATCGGCACGACCGCGTCGGCGTCCTCGATGAAGTCGCCCAGGTCGGAATCCTCCTCTCCGATGGGCGACTGGAGGGACACCGGCTCCTGGGCGATCCGCTGGATCTCCACGACCCGGACGGGCGACAGGCCCATCTCCAGGCCGATCTCCTCGGGGACGGGTTCGCGGCCGAGGTCCTGGTGGAGCTGGCGCTGCACGCGCACCAGCTTGTTGATGGTCTCCACCATGTGCACCGGGATCCGGATGGTCCGGGCCTGGTCGGCGATCGCTCGCGTGATCGCCTGGCGGATCCACCAGGTCGCGTAGGTCGAGAACTTGAACCCCTTGGTGTAGTCGAATTTCTCGACCGCACGGATGAGTCCGAGATTTCCCTCCTGAATCAGGTCGAGGAAGAGCATTCCCCGGCCCACGTAGCGTTTGGCGATCGACACCACCAGCCGCAGGTTGGCCTCGATCAGGCGTTGCTTCGCCCGCATTCCCTCGCGGGCGAGCAGTTCGAGGTCGAGCCGCTCGCCGCGGGAGAGGATGGCGGTGTGCGCCAGCTTCTCCTCGGCGAACAGTCCCGCCTCGATCGATTTCGCTAGTTCGACTTCATCTTCTGCCGTGAGAAGCGGTACGCGACCGATTTCCCGAAGGTAGATACGAACCAGATCGCTCGTCGGCGCCCGCTTGCCGAGGTCTCCCTCGTCTGCTCGCTGGACGTCCTCGGTCTCATGGGGAGACTCGAGGACCTCCACCCCCTGCTCGGCGAGCAGCCGGACGATCTTCTCTAGCGAATCGTCCGGCAAGTCGGAGCGATCGAGTGCGGCAGCGACGTCATCGACGGTCACACCGCCGCGTTCTCTGCCACGCGCGACAAGGTCCGCCACCTGGTCAACCGATGGCGCCTCGCTTGGCAGCACCGAAGGGCCCACGTGGACAGTCTGCGTTATGAGGGACCTAGATCACAGGACCCATTTTGCGGTCTCTTGACTTACTGGAACCCAAGCCCGCGCTCGCGCAACACCCGTCTCTGCTGCTCAAGCGCGACAAGATCACCGAAGAGTCGGCCGTACTCGGCGGCCTCCTCGACCGGATTCAGCCGCCCGAGTTTAGACTTCACCTCGGCGATCTGCCGGGTGAGCTGGCGTTCCAGAATTCGGGCCAGCAGTTCCCCGGCGTATCGGTCCTCCGATTCGGCGGAGGCGTGCACGGGATCCACGCCCAGCTGCATGATCATGGCCCTGACCTGGTCGTCGGGCGCGTGCTCCAGCAGCAGCGCCACCCACTCGGCGCTGCCCGCGGCGGCCTGCACGCCGCCCGCCGCCGCGATCACCGCGCGCACCGCCGCGTGCGGCGGCGCGATGAACACCTCGGCCGGCACCCCGTCGAACTCCGGGCCCAGCACGCCGGGTCGTTGCACGGCGAACTTCAGCAGCTCGCGCTCGATCTGGACCTCGGGGTCGTTCGGGTTGTAGGCGGGCCGCTCGGCGGCCGGGGCGGGGGCGGCCTGCCGGGGGTCGCGGCTGTTCCGGCCGCGCGCCTGCTCGCGTCCCGACAGCTCGCGGACGCGGCGCAGCACGAACTGCTCGTCCATGATGCCGAGCCACCGGTCCAGGTTCACCGCGTACATCTGGCGCAGCGCGCGGTCCTTGATCCGCGCGACCACCGGGGCGGCGGCGTCCAGGGCCGCGAGCCGCCCCTCGGCGGTGTTGAGGTCGTGCTGCTCGATGGCGCTGCGGACCGCGAACTCGAACAGCGGCGTGCGGGAGGCGACCAGGTCGCGCACCGCCGCGTCGCCGTGCCGGATGCGCAGGTCGCACGGGTCGAGGCCGTCGGGCTGCACGGCCACGAACGTCTGGGTGACGAACTTCTGCTCGTCGGCGAAGGCGCGCAGCGCCGCCTTCTGGCCCGCCGAGTCGCCGTCGAAGGTGAAGATGACCTCGCCGCGGAACTCGTCCTGGTCCATCAGGAGCCGCCGCAGGATCTTGATGTGCTCGTCGCCGAAGGAGGTGCCGCAGGTGGCGATGGCGGTCGGCACGCCGCTCAGGTGGCAGGCCATGACGTCGGTGTAGCCCTCGACGACCACGGCCTGGCGGCCCCGGGCGATGTCCTTCTTGGCGAGGTCGGCGCCGTACAGCACGTTGCTCTTGTGGAACAGCGGCGTCTCGGGGGTGTTGAGGTACTTGGGGCCCTCGTCGTCCTCGTACAGCTTGCGCGCGCCGAAGCCGATCACGTCGCCCGACAGGTCGCGGATGGGCCAGATCAGCCGCCCGCGGAACCGGTCCATGGGGCCACGCCGCCCCTCTTTCGCGATCCCGCCCGCGATCAGCTCCTTGTCGGCGAAGCCGCGCTGGCGCAGGTGGCGGACGACCGCCTCCCACTCGCGCGGCGCGAACCCGACCCCGAACCGCGCGGCGTCGGCGGCCTCGAAGCCCCGCTCGGACAGGAATTTGCGGCCGATCGCGCCCTCGGGCGAGGCGAGCTGCTCGGCGTAGTACTGGGCGGCGGCGCGGTGCGCCTCCAGCAGGCGGGCGCGCTGCCCGGTGTCCTGCCGGGGCGTGTAGCCGCCCTCCTCGTAGCGGAGCTGCACCCCGGCCTTGGCGGCCAGGCGCTCGACGGCCTCGGCGAAGCTGAGGTGGTCGATCTCCTGCACGAACTTGATCACGTCGCCGCCGGACCCGCAGCCGAAGCAGTAGAACAACCCGCGGGACGGGGTCACGTTGAACGACGGCGACTTCTCGTCATGGAACGGGCACAGGCCCTTGAGGTTGCCGCCGCCGGCGCTCCTGAGCTGGAGGTACTCGCCGATCACAGCGTCGATCGATGACCGCTCCCGTACGAGCGCGATGTCCTCATTGCGAATCCGGCCTGCCACGGCGGCGAGTCTAATCCCGCGCTCCGACATCCCGCGCCGAACCCGCGCCGGTCCCTTCGCCGGGCCGGGACGGACCGGGGCGCGCCGGGGCGGGTCGCGGCCGTCTCCCTGGGCAGACTGGACGGCATGACCGAGTCTCTGGTGTGGGTGAAGCCCGAAGGTGCCGAGCTGGCTGAGGTCGAGGCCGGCGGCGGGTCGTTGCGGGCGGCCGGGCACGCCATCGGCGGTGATCCGCTCCCCTACCGGCTGGAGTACGAGCTGACCACCGGCGAGCGGTACGTCACCGTGCGGCTGCTGGTGCGCTCGCACGGCGTCGATCCCGAGACCGGGCCCTGGCGGCGGTGGCTGGAGCTCGTCAACCGGCCCGAGGGGCGGTGGACGGTCAGCGCGCGGGCGGAGGGGCACGTCAAGCTGCCGCCGCCCGGCGGGGACGCCGCCGAGCTTGCCGGGGCGCTCGACTGCGACCTCGGGCTGTCCCCGCTGACGAACACGATGCCGGTGCTGCGGTCGGGGCTGCTGGAGGGCGGGTCCGCCGAGTTCCTGATGGCCTGGGTGTCGGTCCCGGACCTGGCGGTCTCCCCGTCGCGGCAGACCTACGAGTTCGTCCGCCGGGACGGGGAGCGGTCGGTGGTGCGGTACGCCAGCCCCGGGTTCAGCCGGGAGATCGTGTTCGGGCCGGACGGCCTGGTCGCCGACTACCCGTCCGTCGGGCGGCGGGTCTAGCGGGCACGGCCGGGGGCGGGGCGCTCAGCCGTCGGACTGGGCGGTGAGCGGGGTGGCGATCTCCTCCAGCCCCTTGCCCTCGGCCTTGACGCCGAACATCAGCTCGACCAGGCCCGCCAGGATCATCAGGACGGCGCCGATGCAGAAGGCCAGCGCGGTGTCGCGGGGCACGCCGCTGGACACCAGCGCCGAGAAGATCAGCGGGCCGCTGATGCCGCCCGCCGCGGTGCCGATCGCGTAGAAGAACGCGATGGCCAGGGCGCGGGTCTCCATCGGGAAGATCTCGCTGACGGTCAGGTAGGCCGAGCTCGCGCCCGCCGAGGCGAAGAACAGCACCACGCACCAGCAGGCGGTCAGCGTGACCGCCGACAGGTGGCCCTGGTCGAACAACCAGGCGGTGCCGAGCAGCAGCAGGCCCGAGCCGATGTAGCAACCGCTGATCATGGGGACGCGGCCGACGGTGTCGAACAGCGGCGACAGCAGCAGCGGCCCGAGGAAGTTGCCGACCGCGATCACGGCGTAGAAGTAGCCGGTGTTGGTGTCGATGTCGAAGAAGGTGGTGAGGATGTCGGCGTAGCCGAAGGTGATGGCGTTGTAGAGGAACGCCTGGCCGATGAACAGCGAGAAGCCGAGCACCGCGCGCTTGGGGTAGCGGCGGAACAGCGTCGTGGCGATCAGTCCGAAGCCGAGGCTGCGGCGCTGCTGGATCACCATGTCGCCGTCGGGCGCGGGCAGTTTGCGGCCGGTCTCGTCCTCCACCCGGTGCTCGATGCCGCCGACCAGGTCCTCGGCCTCCCTGGTGCGGCCGTGGATGATCAGCCAGCGCGGGCTCTCGGGCACGTTGCGCCGCACCAGCAGCACGCCGAGGCCGAGCACCACGCCCAGCCCGAAGGCGAGCCGCCAGCCGACGCCCACCGGGAACAGGTTCAGCACCGGGATCGTGAGCAGGGCGCCGGCCGCCGCGCCCAGCCAGTAGCTGCCGTTGATGATGATGTCGATGCGGCCGCGGTGCTTGCTGGGGATCAGCTCGTCGATCGCCGAGTTGATGGCCGCGTACTCGCCGCCGATGCCGAAGCCGGTGAGGAACCGGCAGGCGAAGAACCACCAGGCGTTCCACGACAGCGCGGTGAGCGCGGTGCCCAGCAGGTAGACCGCCAGGGTGATCATGAAGAGCTTCTTGCGGCCGAAGCGGTCGGTGAGCCAGCCGAAGAACAGCGCGCCGGTGCAGGATCCGGCCACGTAGATCGCCGCGGCCGGGCCCGACACCTGGCCGGCGGTGATGTCCACGCCGCTGCCGGGCTTGGACAGCTGCGGGGCCAGGTTGCCGACGATGGTGACCTCCAGGCCGTCCAGGATCCAGACGGTGCCCAGCCCGATCACGATCATGAGGTGCCAGCGGGCCCACGGCAGCCGGTCCATCCGCTGCGGGATGCTGGTGCGGACCTTGCCCGTCACCACCTCGCTCATATCGCTCTCCGGAGTCGTTAGGCTACTTTGGGTGTTCGTTCCCTATTTAGCCAGTGCGCGCCCCGCCCAACCCCCGAGATCACCGCCGGAGGGCGGCCGTCCGCGGGCGGGGCCGCCAGATTGCCGGAATATTCGCCGCATATGACGGTCGTGTTTCGTTTTGACCGTTTTGTGAAATGGCTGTTAAAAGCGCAACGCGGCCGTTCCGTCGCAGGTCAGCGCGGTACTAGCGTCCGGGGTGTGCTGATCACTCCACACGAGCAGGAACGCCTGCTGCTCCACGTCGCCGCCCAGGTGGCGCGGGACCGGCGGGCGCGCGGGTTGCGGCTCAACCATCCCGAGGCGACCGCGCTCATCGCGGTGCACATCCTGGAGGGCGCCCGCGACGGGCGCACCGTGGCCGAGCTGATGGAGTCCGGCCGCACCGTGCTGACGCGCGAGGACGTCATGGACGGCGTGCCCGAGATGCTGGACGCGGTCCAGATGGAGGCCACCTTCCCCGACGGCACCAAGCTCGTCACCGTCCACCGGCCGATCCCGTGAGCGGCATGATTCCCGGGCAGGTGCTCCCCGGTGAGGAGCCCGTCGAGCTGAACCCGGGCCGCCCCCGCACGACCGTCACCGTCGTCAACACCGGCGACCGGCCCGTGCAGGTCGGCTCGCACTACCACTTCGCCGTGGCCAACCCCGCGCTCGACTTCGACCGTGAGGCGGCCTGGGGGACGCGGCTGGACGTCCCGGCGGGCACCGCCGTGCGGTTCGAGCCCGGCATCACGCGCGAGGTCGACCTCGTACCGCTCGCGGGCAACCGGATCGTCCCCGGGCTACGGCTGGAGAAGGCGGGAGAGCTGGATGGCTGAGCTGACGCGGGCGCGGTACGCCCAGCTGTACGGGCCGACGGCGGGCGACCGGGTCCGCCTCGCCGACACCGACCTGCTGATCGAGGTCACCGAGGACCGCAGCCGAGGCCCGGCCGGGGCGGGCGACGAGGCGGTGTTCGGCGGCGGCAAGGTGATCCGCGAGTCGATGGGCCAGGCCCGCGCCACGCGCGCCGAGGGCGCACTCGACCTGGTCATCACGGGCGTGGTCGTGCTCGACCACTGGGGGATCGTCAAGGCCGACGTCGGCGTACGGGACGGCCGGATCGTCGCGCTCGGCAAGGCCGGGAACCCCGACACCATGGACGGCGTGCACCCCGATCTCGTGATCGGCCCGACCACCGAGGTCATCGCGGGCAACGGCAAGATCCTCACGGCCGGGGCGGTGGACTCCCACGTCCACCTCATCTGCCCGCAGCTCATCGACGAGGCGCTCGGCGCGGGCGTCACCACCCTCATCGGCGGCGGCACCGGCCCCGCCGAGGGCACCAAGGCCACCACGGTGACCGGCGTCTGGTACCTGCACCGCATGCTGGAGGCCCTGGACGGCGCGCCGGTGAACGTGGCGCTGCTCGGCAAGGGCAACACCGTCTCGCCCGAGGCGCTGTGGGAGCAGCTGCGCGCGGGCGCGTCCGGGTTCAAGCTGCACGAGGACTGGGGCTCCACGCCCGCCGCGATCGACGCGTGCCTGCGCGTGGCCGACGCGTCCGGCGTGCAGGTCGCGCTGCACTCCGACACCCTCAACGAGGCCGGGTACGTCGAGTCCACCCTCGGCGCGGTCGCGGGCCGGTCGATCCACGCCTACCACACCGAGGGCGCGGGCGGCGGGCACGCGCCCGACATCATCACCGTGGCCGCGCACCCGAACGTGCTGCCGTCCTCGACCAACCCGACCCGGCCGCACACCGTCAACACCCTGGACGAGCACCTGGACATGCTGATGGTGTGCCACCACCTCGACCCGTCGGTGCCCGAGGACCTGGCGTTCGCCGAGTCCCGCATCCGGCCGACGACGATGGCCGCCGAGGACGTGCTGCACGACCTCGGCGCGATCTCCATCATCGGGTCGGACTCGCAGGCGATGGGCCGCATCGGCGAGACGGTGCTGCGCACCTGGCAGACCGCGCACGTCATGAAGCGGCGGCGCGGCGCGCTGCCCGGCGACGGCGCGGCCGACAACCTGCGGGCCCGCCGCTACGTCGCCAAGTACACGATCAACCCGGCGGTCGCGCACGGCCTGGACGGCGAGGTCGGCTCGGTGGAGCCGGGCAAGCTCGCCGACCTGGTGTTGTGGGACCCGGCGTTCTTCGGCGTGCGGCCCCGGCTGGTGCTGAAGGGCGGCGTGATCGCCTGGGCGGCGATGGGCGACGCCAACGCGTCCATCCCGACGCCGCAGCCGATGTTGCCGCGCCCGATGTTCGGGGCGGCGCCGGTCGTGGCGGCGGGCGCGTCGCTGCACTTCGTGTCGGAGGCGGCGATCGAGGACGGCCTGGCGGGCAAGCTGCCGGGCGTGCGGCGCGCGCTGGTGCCGGTGAAGGACACCCGGCGGCTCGGCAAGGCCGACATGCCGCTGAACGACGCGCTGCCGTCGATCGAGGTGGACCCCGACACCTTCACCGTGCGGATCGACGGCGACGAGGTGGAGCCCGCCCCGGCCGTCGAGTTGCCCATGGCCCAGCGCTACTTCCTGTTCTGATGGACACCGCGCTGCTGCTTCTCGCGGACTCGCGGTTGCCCGCCGGAGGGCACGCGCACTCCGGCGGTCTGGAACCGGCCGTCTCGGCGGGCGCGGTCCGGGACGTGGCGGGGCTGGCCGCGTTCCTGCGCGGCCGTCTCGCCACCTCCGGGCTGGTCGCGGCCTCGCTGGCGGCCGCCGCCTGCGCGCACGCCGCCCGCGACGAGGCTGACGGCGGGGCTGACGGCGCGGGCTGGGTCGTGCTGGACGCCGAGGCCGACGCCCGCACCCCCTCCCCCGCCCAGCGCGCCGCGTCCCGCGCCCAGGGCCGGTCGCTACTGCGCGCCGCCCGCTCGACCTGGCCGCACCCGGCGCTGGCCGCCCTCCCGGGCGACGCGCACCACCCGGTGGTGTTGGGCGCGGCCACCGCCGCCGCGCGCGGCACCCCTCGCGACGCGGCGAGCATCACCGCCTACGGCGCGGTGACCGGCCCCGCGTCGGCGGCCGTCCGGCTCCTCGGCCTGGACCCGCTGTCGGTGCACCGCGCCTTGGCCGACCTCGCGCGCGCGGTGGACGCCGTCGCCGACGAGGCCGCCGCGCACGCCACCGGGCCGTGGCGGGACCTGCCCGCCGCCTCCGCCCCCGTCCTCGACCTGTACGCCGAACTGCACATCCGCGCTGACCTGCGCCTCTTTGAATCCTGATCCGGAGGGACCCCGCCTTGGGCGCCAACCACGACCACGACCCCTACGACGCCTCCCCCGCGCACGGCCGCGCGTTGCGGCTGGGCATCGGCGGCCCCGTCGGCAGCGGCAAGACCGCGCTGACCGCCGCCCTGTGCCGGGCGCTGCGCGAGGAGGTGGACCTCGCCGTGGTGACCAACGACATCTACACCACCGAGGACGCCGACTTCCTGCGCCGCGAGGCGGTGCTCGCCGACGACCGGATCACCGCCGTGCGCACCGGCGCGTGCCCGCACACCGCCATCCGCGACGACATCTCCGCCAACCTGGACGCGGTGGAGGCCCTCCAGGAGCGGCACCCCGGCCTAGAGCTGATCATCGTGGAGAGCGGCGGCGACAACCTGACCGCGCTGTTCAGCCGGGGCCTCGCCGACCGGCAGATCTTCGTGCTGGACGTGGCGGGCGGCGACGACGTGCCGCGCAAGGGCGGCCTCGGCGTCGCGGCCGCCGACCTGCTGGTGGTCAACAAGACCGACCTGGCGCCGCTGGTCGGCAGCGACCTGGACCTGATGGCCCGCGACGCCGCCCGCGTCCGCGACGGGCGGCCGGTCGCGTTCACCTCGCTGCGCGAGCGGCCCGGCGCGCCCGAGGTCACGGCGTGGGTGCGGCGGATCCTGCGCGAGGCCGCCGCCGAGCACGCGCACGACCACGGTCACGGCCACGGTCACGGCCACGGCCACGGTCACGGCCACGGCCACGGCCACGAGCAGGGCCACGAGCACGTGCCCGCCGCCTCGTGACCAGGCGCTACACCGCCCGCGCCGCCGTCACCGCGACGTGCGGCGCGGACGGCCGCACCCGCCTGCCCCGCCTCCGCTCCGACGGCCCCCTCGCGCTGCGCGAGACCGCCCCGCTGGACGGCGCGACCGTCTACCTGGTCGGCGCGGCGGCCGGACCGCTCGGCGGCGACGACCTCGAACTGGAACTGCTGGTCGAGGCGGGCGCGCGGCTCACCGTCCGCTCGGCCGCCACCACGCTCGCCCTGCCCGGTGACGGCGCGTCCCGCATGACCGTCCGCGCCGAGGTCGGCCCCGGCGCGCACCTGGACTTCGCGCCCGAACCGACCGTCGCGGCGGCGGGCTGCCACCACCGCGCCGCCGCCGACATCGCGCTGCGCGGCGGCGCGACCCTGCGCTGGTACGAGGAACTGGTCCTCGGCCGCCACCGGGAGCAGCCGGGGCGGCACACCAGCCGCTTCGACGTGACGATCGACGGCGTCCCCCTGCTGCGCCACGAACTGCGCCTGGACGACCCCGCCGTCTACGGCAGCCGCGCCGTCCTCGGCGACGCCCGCGCGGCCGGAAGCGTCCTGCTGGCCGGGCCCGGCCTGACCCGCGAGCCGCACACCGCCGACGGCCTGGCGGTGCTCCCCCTCGCCGGTCCCGGCGTCCTGGTCACCGCCCTGGCCGCCGACTCGGCCACGCTGCGCCGCCGCCTGGCCCGCGGCGAGGAACTGGCGTCCCGCCCCGAACCGGCCGGTTCTGTCGGACCCGGCCGCTACGATGCCCGGGTAACTCTTTAGGGCATAAAGTGACCAGGGAGCGGGACATGAGCCGGCACGCCGCCGACAGCCACGACATCATCGAGGTGCGCGGGGCGCGGGAGAACAACCTGCGCGACGTCTCGATCGACCTGCCCAAACGCCGGCTGACGGTGTTCACCGGCGTCTCCGGCTCGGGCAAGAGCTCGCTGGTGTTCGGCACCATCGCGGCCGAGTCGCAGCGGATGATCAACGAGACCTACAGCGCGTTCGTGCAGGGCTTCATGCCCAACGTCGGCCGCCCCGACGTGGACGCGCTGCGCAACCTCAGCGCCGCCATCGTGGTGGACCAGGAGCGCATGGGCGCCAACTCGCGCTCCACCGTGGGCACCGCCACCGACGCCAACGCGATGTTGCGGATCGTGTTCAGCCGCCTCGGCGAGCCGAGCGCCGGGCCGTCGTTCCACTACAGCTTCAACGTGCCCGCCGGGGCCTGCCCGCGCTGCGAGGGCATGGGCAGCGTCACCGACATCGACCTCACCCAGCTCTACGACGACGCCAAGTCGCTCGCCGAGGGCGCGATCACCATCCCGGGCTACAAGGCCGACGGCTGGCTGGTGCGGAGCTTCTCCGAGTCGGGCTTCCTCGACGCGAACAAGCCGATCCGCGACTACACCGAGACCGAGCTGCACGACTTCCTGCACCGCGAGCCCACCAAGGTGAAGCTCGACAGCTTCAACATGACCTACGAGGGTCTGGTCCCCCGGGTGCAGAAGTCGTTCCTGTCCAAGGACCGGGAGGCGATGCAGCCGCACATCCGCGCCTTCGTGGACCGCGCCGTCACCTTCACCGCCTGCCCCGAGTGCGGCGGCACGCGGCTGAACGAGGACGCCCGCGCCTCGCGGATCGGTGAGGTCAACATCGCCGACGCGTGCGCGATGCAGATCAGCGACCTGGCCGAGTGGGTCCGCAAGCTCGACGCGCCGTCGCTGGCGCCGCTGCTCGCCACGTTGCGGCAGACGCTCGACTCGTTCGTGGAGATCGGCCTCGGTTACCTGTCGCTGGACCGTCCGGCCGGGACGTTGTCGGGCGGTGAGGCCCAGCGCGTCAAGATGGTCCGCCACCTGGGCTCCAGCCTCACCGACGTCACCTACGTCTTCGACGAACCCACCATCGGCCTGCACCCCCACGACATCCAGCGCATGAACACCCTGCTCCTGCGCCTGCGCGACAAGGGCAACACCGTCCTGGTCGTCGAACACAAACCCGAGACCATCGCCATCGCCGACCACGTCGTCGACCTCGGACCCGGCGCGGGCACCGGCGGCGGCGAGATCTGCTACCAGGGCGACCTGGCGGGCCTGCGCGCCTCCGGCACCCTCACCGGCCGCCACCTGGACCACAAGGTCGCCCTGCGCGAGCGGGTCCGCGAGCCCAAGGGCCACCTGGCCATCGAGAACGCGCGGCAGAACAACCTGCGCGACGTCAGCGTGCGGGTGCCGCTGGGCGTGCTGACGGTGGTCACCGGCGTGGCCGGGTCCGGCAAGTCCTCGCTGATCCACGGCTCGCTGCCCGGCCGCGACGGCGTCGTGGTGGTCGACCAGTCGGCGATCCGCGGTTCGCGGCGCAGCAACCCGGCGACCTACACCGGCCTGCTCGAACCGGTCCGCAAGGCGTTCGCCAAGGCCAACGGCGTCAAGCCCGCCCTGTTCAGCGCCAACTCCGAAGGCGCCTGCCCCAACTGCAACGGCGCCGGCGTCATCTACACCGACCTCGCCATGATGGCGGGCGTCGCCACCACCTGCGAGGAGTGCGAGGGCAAGCGCTTCACCCCCAAGGTCCTCACCTACCTGCTGGACGGCAAGAACATCGCCGAGGTGCTGGCGATGCCGGTCGCCGAGGCCCGCGACTTCTTCACCAAGGGCGCGCCGCGCGCCATCCTCGACCGGCTGGTGGACGTGGGGCTCGGCTACATCGGGCTCGGCCAGCCGCTCACCACGCTGTCGGGCGGCGAGCGGCAGCGGCTCAAGCTGGCCATCCGGATGGCCGAGCCCGGCACCGTGTACGTGCTGGACGAGCCGACCACCGGCCTGCACCTGGCCGACGTCGACCAGCTCCTGGCGCTGCTGGACCGGCTGGTCGACGGCGGCAACACCGTGGTCGTCATCGAGCACCACCAGGCCGTGATGGCGCACGCGGACTGGATCGTCGACCTGGGGCCGGGCGCGGGCCACGACGGCGGCCAGGTCGTCTTCGAGGGCACGCCCGCCGACCTGGTGGCGGGGGGTGAGACCCTCACCGCCCGCCATCTGGCCGAATACCTGGGCTGATCCGGGAGCGGGCCGGAGCCCGGCCCGGCGGGCGGGCGGCCGGAACCGGCAACCGCCCCACCCTTCTCCGCATTGTCGTCACTTCGACGCGTCACCGGTCGTAACCTGGCGTGGCTCAGGCCGCCGGCCACGGCCGGTGCGCGTCGTGACTCTGCCTAGGGGGACGGCTCCTGCGCGGCACGGAGCGAAACGATGAACGCCTCATCGGGCCCGCTGACCTCGGTGCGGCGGCGATGACCGACGCCCGCTCCCCGGACCCCCGCCCGTCCGGCCAGGGCCCCGGGCGCGCCGCGGCCGCCGAGGGGCCCCGACTCCTGGACCAGGCGCTGCTGGACGCGCTCGGCGAGGCCGTGGTGCTGGTGGACGCGGCCGGGACGGTGCGGCGCGTCAACGCCTCCGCCCGCGAGCTGCTGGGCGACCTGCGGCCGGGCCGCCCGGCGTCCGACAGCGCCGTGGCGGTCTTCCGGCAGGCGCTCGGCGAGGGGCGGCCGGACTTCGACGGCGACCACGGCGGGCGGCGGCTCGTCGGTCGGCGCGCCGCGCTGCCCGGCGGGCACGCCGCCTGGGTCGTCCGCGACGTGACGGTCGAGCGCGGCCGGGAGGACGCGCTGCTGGAGGAGCGGCGGCGCGCGCGGTTCCTGGCCCGCACCAGCCGCACCCTGTCGGGCGTGCTGCACCTGCGCCGGGCGTGGACGCTGGCGGTGCGGCTGACCGCCGACGAGCTGGCCGACGGGGCGGGCATCACGCTGCGCCGCGAGCACGGCCCGCCCGAGACCGCCGTCTGCCGGCACGGCGAGGTGCGCTTCGAGATCGGCCCGCCGCGCGGCACCGGCGCCGCGCGCGTCCTGGACAGCGGGCGGCTGGAGCGGCACGACGCGGTCGGCGCGGTGATGGCGCGCCGGTTGTGCCCGCCCGGCATGACCTCCGACAACGCCTCCGGCGGCGCTTGCGACGACGCCGCCGAACCGGCCGCCTCCGCCGACGGCACGGTGACCGTGCTGCTGGTGCCGCTGACCGTCCACGGCACGTGCCTGGGCGTGCTGACGCTGCTGCGGGCCCGGCCCTACGACGACCGCGAGCTGGACCTGATCCGCGACCACGCCGACCGCGTCGCGCTGGCCCTGGACGCCGCGCGCCTGCACCAGGGCCGCGCCGCGGCGGCGGCCACGCTGCGGGCCGAGCTGCTGCCCGCGCCGCTGCCGGAGGTCCCCGGCGTGCGGCTCGGCGCGGCCTACCGCGCCGCCGCCGAGGGCTCGATGATCGGCGGCGACTTCTACCAGGTGTTGTACTCCCCGCACCAGGGCTGGCTGTTCGCGCTCGGCGACGTGTGCGGCAAGGGCGTCGGCGCGGCCGTCTACACCGGGCAGGTGCGGCAGGCGCTGCGCACGGTGGCGGACTTCGACCTGCCGCTGACCGAGTGCCTGGACGTGGTCAACCGCATGTTGCTGATCGCCGACGACAGCCGGTTCGCCACCCTGATGCTGGGGCGGCTGTCGGCGCTGGGCGACGGCGCGGTGCGGGTGGAGCTGGCCAGCGGCGGTCACCTGCCGCCGCTGCTGCTGCGCCGGCACGGCCAGGTCGAGGAGGTCGAGATGTCGGGCTCGATCGTCGGCGCGCTGCCCGACGCGGAGTTCGAGCAGGTCGCCCGCACTCTCGACCCGGGCGACGCGCTGTACCTGTACACCGACGGCGTCACCGAGGCGCGCGACGCCGCCCGCCGCATGTACGGCACCGAGGGGCTCCGCCGCGACCTGGCCGCGTACGCGGGCGCGCCGCCGGGCGCGACCGCCGAGCACCTGGACCGGATGGTGATGCGGCACCTCGGCCCGAACGAGCACGACGACATCGCGATCCTGGGCGTGCAGGCCTGGCCGCCCGGCCACCGCCTCGGAGAGGACGGACCGTGACCGCCATCGACGCCACCGCCGCCGACGCCTACCTCGACGCCCTCACGCACGCCGACGAGACGGCGGCGGTCGCGGTCGCCGTCGGGCTCCTGGACGCCGGTGTCCCGGTCGCCGCGATCCTCACCGGCCTCATCGCGCCCGCCCAGCGCCAGGTCGGCGAGCACTGGGCGACCGGCAGGTGGAACGTGGCGCGCGAGCACGCCGCCACCCACGTCTCCGACCGGGTGGTGGCGGCGCTGGCGCTGCGGCTGCCGCGCCCCGACCGGCGGCGCGGCCGCGTCGTGCTGGCCTGCGTGAGCGGGGAGTGGCACGAGCTGGCGGCGCGCATGGCCGGGGAGGTCCTGCGGGCCGAGGGCTGGACGGTCGCCTTCCTGGGCGCCAGCACCCCCGCCGCGCACCTGGCGAACTATCTGCACGACCTCGGCCCCGACGCCGTCGGGCTGTCGTGCTCGCTGCCCGACCTGCTGCCCGCCGCGCAGACGATGATCGACGCGGCCCGGCAGGCGTCGGTGCCGGTGCTGGCGGGCGGCGCCGGGTTCGGGCCGGACGGCCGGTGGGCGCTGGCGCTGGGCGCGACCGGCTGGGCCGCCGACGGTCCGGGCGCGGCGGCCCGGCTCGCGGCCGGCTGGCCCGCCTTCGCCCCTCCCCCGCTCGGCCCGCCGCCCCGGGACGACGGCGAGCACGTGCGGCTGGCCGAAGAGCGCGACCGCCTCGCGGCGGGGACCGTCGAGGCGCTGGTCGAGGGGCTCCCGGCGGCCAAGGAGTACGACGAGCGGCGGCTGGCCTGCGCCCGCGACGACATCGGCCGCGTCACCGACTTCCTGGCGGCGGCGCTGCTGGTGGACGACCCGGAGCTGTTCACCGCCTTCACCGCCTGGCAGGCGCGCGTCATGGCGGTGCGCGGCGTGCCCCGCCCGGTGCTGACGGCGGGCTGCGAGGCGCTGGCGGAACTGCTCGGCGCGGACTTCCCCCGGAGCGGCCGCGTCCTGGCCCAGGGGCTCGCCCTCCTGCGAGAGCGGTAAGATCACCCGTACGTACGAGCACGGACCGAGGAGGTGGGACCCGTTACCGCTGTGTCAACTCGGGCGCTCCCCTCCCGTGGCCGCGCCGTCCGCCGGGCCTAGTCCCGGCGTCCGGGCCGCCGCCAGAGCACCCTTCGGCTTTTCGGAAGGTCCTCATGCCGGTCTCCCTCTCCTCCGTCCCGCTCTCCGCCGTCGTCGCCCGGCTCCGCGCCGCGGGCTGCGTGTTCGCCGAGGACGAGGCGGAACTGATCGTCGCCACGGCGGGCACGCCCGCCGAGCTGGCGACGATGGTGGCGCGCCGCGCCGCCGGGCTCCCCCTCGAACACGTCCTCGGCTGGGCCGGGTTCCGCGGGCTGCGCGTCAGCGTGGACCCCGGCGTCTTCGTGCCGCGCCGCCGCACCGAGTTCCTGGTCGGGCAGGCCGCGCTCCGCACCCCGCCGGGCGCGGTCGTGGTCGACCTGTGCTGCGGGTCGGGCGCGCTGGGCGCGGCGCTGGCGGCGGCGCTGCCGTCGATCGAGCTGCACGCCGCCGACATCGACCCGGCGGCGGTGCGGTGCGCGCGCCGCAACCTCGACGGCCCGGTCTACGAGGGCGACCTGTTCGCGCCGCTGCCCGCCGCCCTGCGCGGCCGGGTCGCGACGCTGCTGGCCAACGTGCCCTACGTGCCCACCGGCGAGGTCGCGCTGCTCCCGGCCGAGGCCCGCGAGCACGAGGCGCGCGTGGCGCTGGACGGCGGCGCGGACGGGCTGGCGGTGCTGCGCCGGGTCGCCGGGGAGGCGCCGGACTGGCTCGCGCCGGGCGGCCACCTGCTGTTCGAGACCAGCGACCGGCAGGCGGCGCGGGCCGTCGCGACCGTCGAGGCCGCCGGTCTCCGCGTCGAGGTGGCGGTGTGCGACGAGCTGGACGCCACCGTGGTCGTCGCGACCAGACCCGCCTAGCCCGCCCCGCCCGGCCCGCGCGGATTCCGGGATGCGCGAGGACCTGCGGGCCGTGCGGCGGCGGGCGTGCCGGACGCCCGTCCGGCGCGGGTACGGTCGGGATCATGGGAACCCACCGCCTGCCCGGCATCGTCACGACCGACCGCCGCTTCGCCGTCCCCCTCGACCACGACCGGCCCGGCGGCCCGCGGATCTCGGTGTTCGCGCGGGAGGTCGTCGCGGCGGCCAAGGCCGACCAGGACCTCCCGTGGTTGTTGTTCCTCCAGGGCGGCCCCGGGTTCGGCTCGCCCCGGCCGCTCGGCCGGGACACCTGGCTCGACCGCGCCCTCGACGACTACCGGGTGTTGCTGCTCGACCAGCGCGGCACCGCCCGTTCCACGCCCGCCAACCGGCGCACGCTCGCCCGGGTGGGCGACGCCAAGGCGCAGGCGGAGTACCTGGCGCACTTCCGCGCCGACTCGATCGTCCGGGACGCCGAGCTGATCCGCCGTGAGCTGCTCGGCGACGCTCGGTGGAGCGTGCTCGGGCAGAGCTACGGCGGGTTCTGCTCGCTGACCTACCTGTCGTTCGCGCCCGAGGGGCTGCGCGAGGTGTTCATCACCGGCGGCATTCCCGGTGTCGACGCCACCGCCGACGAGGTCTACCAGGCCACCTACCGGACGGTCCTCGCCAAGAACGCCGAGTACTACGCCCGCTTCCCCGAGGACGCCGAGCGCGTCCGGGCCATCGGGCGGCGGCTGCGCGACCACGACGAGCGCCTGCCCGACGGCAGCCCGCTGACGCTGGAGCGTTTCCAGGCCATCGGCATCATGCTGGGCATGAGCACCGGCGCGGCCCGGATGCACTACCTGGTGGAGGACGCCTTCGACGACGGCCCCGAGCTGACCGACGCGTTCCTGGAGCAGGTCGCGCCGCTGGTCAGCTTCGCCTCGCACCCGCTGAACGCCTACCTGCACGAGGGCTGCTACGCGCAGGGTCCGGGCGCGACCGCCTGGTCGGCGCAGCGGGTCCGCGCGGACTTCCCCGAGTTCGACGTGCTGGACGACGGCGCGCCGCTGCTGTTCACCGGCGAGATGGTCTACCCCTGGATGTTCGAGCAGGACCCGGCGCTGCGCCCGCTGCGCGAGGCGGCGGAGCTGCTGGCCGCGCGCGAGGACTGGCCGCCGCTGTACGACGCCGCGCGGCTGCGCGCCAACACGGTGCCGGTGGCCGCCGCCGTCTACCACGACGACATGTACGTGGACCGCGAACTGTCGCTGCGCACCGCCGCGCTCGTCCCGAACCTGCGGACCTGGATCACCAACGAGCACGAGCACGACGGGCTGCGGGCCGGGCCGGTGCTGGACCGGCTGATCCGGATGGTGCGCGGCGAGATCTGAGGCGGCGGCTCACACCGGGTGCGGCGAGAAGATCCACTTCTTGTAGGACCAGTAGCGGAACGCCGAGGCGAGGCCCAGCCCGGCCAGCAGCGCGAGGTTGTAGGCGAACCCGCTGTGCAGGCCGAGGGTGTAGTAGGTGAAGCCGGTGCACAACACCTGGATGGCCGCGCCGATGGCGTTGAGGCCGAAGAACAGCGCCACCTCGCGGCCCGAGCCGTCGCTGCGGCTGCCGCGGAAGGTCCAGTAGCGGTTGAGCAGGTAGGAGCTCAGCGTGGAGACCGCGGTGGGGATGATCACGCTGGTCAGCGGCGAGCCGCCCAGCCAGTGCCGCAGCAGGTTGGCGCCGCCGATGGTGATCACGGTGCCGATGAACCCGACGAAGCCGAAACTGAGGAGTTCGCGCACGAAAGTGCGGTAATCCCGCGCAGCCGTGACCGGTTTGACCGGTCTTGACCGCTGCAAGGTGCTCACTTGCCCAGACCTTACCCGAGTGCGGCTTATGCAGGGGTGCAACCCCCCAAATGAAGATCAGTCCCGGGCGGCGGCGGTCGCCCCGGCCAGCGCGACGATCGCCCCGGCCAGGACGGCGGGCACCGCGAGCGCCCACGGCAGCCCCACGCCCTCGGCGACGAACCCGATGACGGGAGGCCCGCCCAGCAGGCCGAGGTAGCCGACGGCCGTCACCCGGGAGATCCCGGTGGCGGCCGGGACGCCGGGGAGGTTGCCCGCCGCGCTGAACGTGACGGGGGCCACCACCGCCACTCCTAGGCCGAACAGGGTGAATCCGGCCACCGCGGCCACCGGATCGTCCGCCAGGAGCCCCGACCCCAGCCCGATGGCCGCCACCAGCGACCCGATCCGCAACACCGGGACCGGCCCGAACCGGGCCACCACGCGGTCCCCGGCCAGCCGCCCGACCGTCATCGCGACCGCGCACCCGGCGTAGCCGAGCCCGGCCGCGCCCGGCGAGGCGTGCAGGTATTCGCGCAGGTAGACGGCGCTCCAGTCGGCCATAGCGCCCTCGCCCACGAACGAGCAGAGGCCGATCACGCCGAGCATCGCCAGCGTCCACCGGGCGGACCTGTCCCCCGGTTTCACGATCGTTTCGGAGTGCGCGGCGGGGCGCTGGGACTCGGGGACGGCGTCGGCCGCCCGGTCCAGCATCCCCCGCGCGCCGGTCAGCAGGAGCGTCAGCGCCACCGCCATCAGCGCCAGGTGCAGCGCCACCGGGACGTCCGCGTGCGCCGCCCCCGCGCCGACCAGCGCCCCCAGCAGCGTTCCGACGCTGTAGGAGCCGTGCAGGCCCGACATCAGCGGCCGCCCGTAACCACGCTCGACGACCACGCCCTGGGCGTTCATCGCCACGTCCATCAGGCCCAGCGACGCGCCCATCAGCATCAGCGCGACGATCAGCGAGCCCAGGTTCCAGGCCAGCCCCAGCGGGACCAGCGCCAGCGCCCCGGCCGCGCCGCCCGCCAGGCTGACGTCCCGGCTGCCCCAGCGCGCCACGCAGCGGCCCGCGAACCGCACCCCCGCCACCACGCCGACCGGCGCGCCCAGCAGCGCGACGCCGAGCGCGCCCTCGCTCAGGCCGAGACTCTCCTTGATCTGCGGGATGCGCGCCACCCAGGCGGACCCGACCAGGCCGTGCACCAGGAAGGCCAGGGTCACCGCGACCCGGGCGCGCCGGTACGCCCCGGCCGTCTGCGTCACCACCGAACAGACTCTACGTGCCTTACCCGGCGGTTCCGGAGGATCAGTGGAGATCGCCCAGCGGGACCTTGGGATCGGCCAGCCGGTCCGGATCGACGCGCCCGCCCAAGCGGATGAGGGCCTGCACGTCCTCGGTCACGTCCCAGACGTTGACGTTCATCCCCGCCACGACCCGCTCCTCCGACAGCCAGAACGCCATGAACTCCAGCGCTGCCACGTCGCCCCGGAACACCACCCGGTCGTAGTCGCCCGGCGCGGCCACCCCCGACATCTCCATGCCCAGCTCGTACTGGTCGGTGAAGAAGTAGGGGACGCGGTCGTAGGCGACCTCCTGCCCGAGCATCGAGCGGGCGGCGGCGGGCCCGCCGTTCAGGGCGTTGGCCCAGTGCTCCACGCGCAGCCGCCGCCCGAGCAGCGGGTTGAACGGGTTGGCCACGTCCCCGGCGGCGAAGATGTCGGGATCGGAGGTGCGCAGCGCGGCGTCCACCAGCACGCCGTCGGACACCTCCAGCCCGGCGTCCTCGGCCAGCGCGGTGTTGGGCCGCACGCCGATGCCCGCGACCACCACGTCCGCCGGGACCTCCGCGCCGCCCGAGGTGACCACCGCCGACACCTGGCCCGCGCCCCAGAAACCCGCCACGTCCTGGTCGAGCCGCAGGTCCACGCCGTGCCGCCGGTGCAGGGACGCGAAGATCTCGCCGACCTCGCCGCCGACCGCGCAGTACAGCGGGGTGGGCTCCGGCTCGATGATCGTCACGTCGTTGCGGTGGGCGCGCGCCGCCGCGGCCGCCTCCAGGCCGATCCAGCCCGCGCCCGCGACCACCACCCGGCGGCCGCCCGGCGCCAGCGCCTCGCGCAGCCGCGCCGCGTCGGCCAGCGACCGCAGGTAGTGCACGCCCTGCAACTTGGAGCCGGGCACCTCCAGGCGGCGCGGCGAGGCGCCGGTGGCCAGCAGCAGCCGGTCGTAGCCGATCCGCTCGCCCGAGGCCAGCCGCACCCGGTGCCCGTCGCGCTCGACGGCGGTGACCACCGTGCCGAGGCGCAGCTCGACGTCGTTCTTGTCGTACCAGTCGGCCTCGTGGACGTGCGCCTTCTCCCGGGGTTCCTTGCCCAGCAGGAAGCCCTTGGACAGGGGCGGTCGCTCGTAGGGGCGCTCGATCTCCTCGCCGATCAGCACGACCCGCCCCCGAAAGCCCTCGGCGCGCAGCGTCTCGGCCGCCTTCGCGCCGGTCAGGCTCGCTCCGACGATGACGAACGTCTCCTCGGACATGGCGACCTCCTGTGGGGGGACACGGCTGCGCCTCGTCCTTGTATCCCTACAGCGCCCTCCACAACGAGACAAGGGCCTTGTATCACCCCACTGGGTCGAAAACGCCTCAGCCGGTGAGGAGCCTGTGCCGCGCCACCGCCCATAAGCACTGTCGTCAGCGACGCGATGGCACCTCAGCCTATGAGGAGCTTGTGCCGCGCTACCGCCGACACGTCCGTCAGCGACGCGATCTGGTCGACGACCGCGCGCAGCCGCCCGGCGTCGTCGCCCGCCTCCTCGAACGCCATGCGGAAACCCGCGTCTAGGGTGCCGGGCGCGCCCGCCAGCAGGGCGTCGGCCAGCTCGACGATCAGGTCGCGCTGCCGGGCCCGGATGCGCTCGTGGCTGATCCACACGTAGTGCGCGGTGATGCCCTTGAGCAGCGCGCACTCCAGCCGCTGGGCGCGCGGCACGACCAGGTCGGCGGCGTAGCGGGTGAGCGGCCGGTCGCCGTGGGCGGCGCGGGTGGCGTCCTCGGCGGCCAGGCAGAACCGGCCGATCAGCGTGCTGGTCAGGTTCTTCAGGGCCGCGAGCGAGCGCGGCGAGCCGTCGTAGCGGTCGGGCCAGTAGGGCTGGGCCAGCAGCTCGGCGAAGCGCTCCTCCAGCTCGGCGAGGTCGGCGTCGTCGCAGTACAGCTTGATCGCGGTCGCGGCGACCAGGCGGCGCTCGGCGGGGTCGGCCAGCAGCCCGAAGTCGACGTGCCCGGCGACCAGCGCGTCCTCCAGGTCGTGCACGGAGTAGGCGACGTCGTCGCTCCAGTCCATGACCTGCGCCTCGAAGCAGACGCGGCCGGGCGTCACCTCCTCGCGCGCCCAGCGCGCCACCGCCACGTCGTCGTCGTAGACGCCGAACTTGCCGCCGACGGCGTCGCCCAGCGTCCAGGGGTACTTCATGGACGCGTCCAGCGCGGCGCGGGTCAGGTTGAGGCCGACGCTGCGGCCGTGCAGCGGCGGGCCGTCGGGCGCGAACGACTTGGGCTCCAGCCGCGTCAGCACCCGCAGGCTCTGCGCGTTGCCCTCGAAGCCGCCGCAGGCGCGGGCGACGACGTCGAGCGCGGCCTCGCCGTTGTGGCCGAACGGCGGGTGCCCGATGTCGTGCGCCAGGCAGGCGGTCTCGACCAGGTCGGGGTCGCAGCCCAGCGCCTTGCCCAGCTCGCGGCCGACCTGGGCGCACTCCAGCGAGTGGGTGAGCCGGGTGCGCAGGCTCTGCACGTTGCCCTCGGGCTCGGCGCCGGGCGAGGCGACCTGGGTCTTGGCGGCCAGCCGCCGCAGAGCGGCGCTGTGCAGGACGCGGGCGCGGTCGCGCTCGAAGGCGGTGCGGTCCCGGCGCTTGGGGGCCTCGGGGGCCCACCGCTGCCGGTCGTGGTGTGAATAGTCCCTCATCGCCTTCCAGGGTATGCGGGACCTGGGACGTTCCGCGTGATGCGGGGGCCGGTCCGGGCGGGGGGTCAGCCCGTGCCGGTGGTGCCCGGGGTCGTCTTGATGGTCTCGCTGGGCGCCTTCACGCTCTTGCCGAACAGCACGTAGGACAGGTAGCCGCCGGTCTCGCGAATGATGTAGTGCAGCTGGGTGTGCCGCGTCTGCACGCTCGGGCCGCTGCGGGTGGGCGAGGAGGCGGCCTCGATGCCGTTGTCGGCGGCCATGCGCTTGGACCGCAGCCCGTGCCACGGATCGGTGACGATCACGCCGGACTTCCAGCCGGAGCGCTCGAAGCGGTCGCCGAGCGCCCGGAAGCTCTCCAGCGTGTCGCGGCCCACCGGGACCGACACCACGCGGTCGGCGGGCAGCCCGCCCTTGGTGATCAGCCACCTGCGGCCCGAGTCGGCCTCGGTGAAGTTGTCGCCGGGGGCCTTGCCGCCGACGGTGACGATGCGCGGCGCGACGCCCTTGCGGTACAGGTCCAGCGCGTGCTGGAGCCGCCACTGCAGGGTCGGGGACGGGCGGCCGTTGTACTGGGCCGCGCCCAGCACGATGATCGTGTCGGACTTGGGGCGCTCGTCCTGGCGGGCCTGGTACCAGATGCGCGCGCCGACCGTCAGCGGGGTGAGCACGGCGACGGCGAGCACCCCCAGCACCACCGACCAGATGACCACGAAGCGGGTCGAACGAGGCGCGCGGCGCCGCCGCCGGTGGGCGTCCCCGCGGGGACGCCCACCCGGCCGGTCCGGCTGTTCGGACTCGCACACCTTGGTGTCCAGCATCATCATGTTCGGCACACCAGGTTACAGCCTGCGAAGAAACCTGCCCGGTTCCCGCACAGCCCCCTTCTCGGGAGTCCCACCGCCATCCGGGGATGTGATGGGTTTCCACCGTCTCGGTTCAGATGACGGCGGCCTCTTGATCTTTTAGAAGAGCACGAGGCCGGTGACGCCGTCGAAACCACGGTCGGACGTTGATAACCCGGCCCGCCGCTTGAGGGTCCGGAGTGTCTGCGACACGACGAACACTCTAGGTGAAAGCGAACGGGCAAGGAGTCCAATCCACGAAAATCGTGATGGCGCCCTCCCCTACCAAAAGAACGGTGCATGGAAGGTTAGATGCTCCGCCGGGCCTCCGTGGTTCACAAGGAAATACGGCGAAGGCCGCGAAACCCTCCCCCGTGGGGAAGATCTCGCGGCCTCTTAGCCTTCGCCTACCGGTTACCGGTGGTCGCTGCCCGCCGACTCGACGGCGGCGCGGCCCGCTTCCAGCCGGGCGACCGGCACGCGGAACGGCGAGCAGGACACGTAGTCCAGGCCGACCTCGTGGCAGAAGTGCACCGAGTCGGGGTCGCCGCCGTGCTCGCCGCAGATGCCGAGCTTGATGCCCGGCCGGGTCTTGCGGCCCTCCTCGGCGGCGATCCGCACCAGGCGGCCGACGCCCTCGCGGTCCAGCGTCTCGAACGGCGACACCCCGAAGATCCCCAGCTCCAGGTAGCGGGAGAAGAACGCGGCCTCGACGTCGTCGCGGGAGAAGCCCCAGGTGGTCTGGGTGAGGTCGTTGGTGCCGAAGGAGAAGAACTCGGCGGCCTCGGCGATCTGCCCGGCGGTCAGCGCGGCCCGGGGCAGCTCGATCATGGTGCCGATCAGCGCCGGGACGTCCACGCCCGACTCCGCCGCCACCTCGGCCAGCACCTGGCGGGCCTCGTCGCGGACGGCCTCCAGTTCCTGCACGGCCCCGACGAGTGGGATCATGATCTCGGGCCGGGGGTCCCCGCCCGCCTTGCGGCGGTCGGCGGCGGCCTCGGCGATCGCCCGCACCTGCATAGAGAAAAGTCCGGGAATCACCAAACCCAGACGCACTCCCCGCAGTCCGAGCATAGGGTTCTGCTCGTGCAGGCGGTGGACCGCCTCCAGCAGTCTCCGGTCCTGGGGGTCCGCGCCGTCTCCGGCGAGCGCGACCTTGACCGACAACTCCGTGAAGTCGGGAAGGAATTCGTGCAGCGGCGGGTCGATGAGGCGGATCGTGACCGGCAGCCCGTCCATGGCCTCGAAGATGCCGGTGAAGTCGGCGCGCTGGAGCGGCTCCAGCTCCTCCAGGGCGGCGGTGCGCTCCTCGTCGGTCTCGGCCAGCACCAGCTTCTCCACCAGCTGCCGCCGGTCGCCGAGGAACATGTGCTCGGTGCGGCACAGGCCGATGCCCTGCGCGCCGAAGCGCCGGGCCCGCGCGGAGTCCTCGGGGTTGTCGGAGTTGGCGCGGACCTTCAGCCGGGCCTGCGCGTCGGCGTGCGCCATGAGCCGGTCCACGGAGGTGACCAGCTCGTCGGCGTCGGCCCCGATCTCGCCCTCGAAGTACTGCACGACGGGGGAGTTCTGGACCGGCACCTCGCCGAGGTAGACCTCGCCGCTGGAGCCGTCGATGGAGATGACGTCGCCCTCGCGCACGACCACGTCGCCGGGCGCGGTGAAGCTGCCGCCCTTGACGTCGACCTCCAGCTCCTCGGCGCCGCAGACGCAGGTCTTGCCCATGCCGCGGGCGACCACGGCGGCGTGCGAGGTCTTGCCGCCGCGCGAGGTCAGCACGCCCTGCGCGGCGACCATGCCGGACAGGTCGTCGGGGTTGGTCTCGCGGCGGACCAGGATGACGTCCTCGCCCTGGGCGGCCAGCTCGACGGCGCGCGCCGAGGTGAACACCGCCTTGCCGACGGCCGCGCCCGGGGAGGCGTTCATGCCCTTGGTGAGCTTGGTGATCCCTTCGAGCTTCGTCTCGTCGAAGCGGGGGAACATGAGCTGGGCGAGCTGGTCGCCGGTGACGCGCTGCACGGCCTCGTCGGCGTCGATCAGGCCCTGGTCCCAGAGCTGGCAGGCGATGCGGAACGCCGCGGCGGCGGTCCGCTTGCCCACGCGCGTCTGGAGCATCCAGAGCTTGCCGCGCTCGATCGTGAACTCGATGTCGCACATGTCCAGGTAGTGGTTCTCCAGCTTCTCCATGATCTGGAGCAGCTGGTCATAGGAGGACTTGTCGATGCGTCCGAGCTCGGTCAGCGGGACGGTGTTGCGGATGCCCGCCACCACGTCCTCGCCCTGCGCGTTCTGCAGGTAGTCGCCGTAGATGCCCTGGTGGCCGGAGGCGGGGTCGCGGGTGAAGGCCACGCCGGTGCCCGAGTCCATGCCGAGGTTGCCGAACACCATCGAGCAGATGTTGACGGCGGTGCCGAGGTCCACCGGGATGCGCTCCTGGCGGCGGTACAGGATGGCGCGGTCGGCGTTCCAGGAGTCGAAGACGGCCTTGACGGCCAGGTCCATCTGCTCGCGCGGGTCGGTCGGGAACTCCCGGCCGGCGTGCTCGCGGACGATGCCCTTGTAGGTGTCGACCAGCGCCCGGAAGTCGTCGGCGTCCAGGTCGCCGTCGTCCTTGGTGCCCTTGGCGTCCTTGGCGGCCTCGATGGCGTCCTCGAACAGGTCGCCCTCGATGTCCAGCACGGTCTTGCCGAACATCTGGATCAGGCGCCGGTAGGAGTCCCAGGCGAAGCGCTCATCGCCGGCCTGGGCCGCCAGCCCCCGCACCGACTCGTCGTTCAACCCGATGTTGAGAACGGTCTCCATCATGCCGGGCATGCTGAACTTGGCGCCCGAGCGCACGCTGACCAGCAGCGGGTCGTCGGCCTGGCCGAGGCGCTTGCCCATCGCCTCCTCCAGCGCGCGGAGGTGCCCGGCTACCTCGTCCTCAAGCCCTTCGGGAAAGCTCCCGTGCTCGAGGTAGTGGCGGCAGGCCTCCGTCGTGATCGTGAAGCCGGGGGGCACCGGCAGGCCGAGATTGGTCATCTCGGCCAGGTTGGCGCCCTTGCCTCCCAGCAGATCCTTGAGGTCCTTGTTGCCCTCTGTGAAGTCGTACACGAACTTCGGCACGGGGAGCTCCTTCTCGCTCCGATTCCACCCAACCCCAGGACCCGGGTCTCCCCCGCCGGTAAACGATCACACCCCGCCGACCAGGCGAAGTGCGGCATCTCACCCGGCGGTGGCAGCCCGATGTCCTGTTTGCGGGGACTGTACCCCGCAGCACGACCTTCGGTTACCGCCCCCTTCCCCGGAGTGCGTCGCCGCAGGTCAGACAGGTCGTAGTGGTCTATTCCAATAACGACGTCCCCGACATGACGCCGGGGAATCACGCCGGTGACATGGCGTGGCCATTGCCCAGGAGAGGGAATGATGGATCAAGGAGGTGAGGTTGTGAGGCCGATGGTCGCCGGAGGCCGGGCGGGAGACCCGTTCGCCCCGATCGCCGATTTCGGGTTCCTGTCCGACTGTGAGACGACCGCGCTGGTGGCGCCGAGCGGGAACATCGAGTGGATGTGCCTGCCCAAGATGGACTCCCCCAGCGTGTTCGGTTCGATCCTGGACCGGGACGCGGGGTATTTCAGGGTGGGTCCCGCGGGCGTGGAGGTGCCCGCCGCGCAGCGCTACATCCCGGGCACGATGGTGATGGAGACCACCTGGTGGGTGCACGGGGGCTGGGTGGTGGTGACCGACGCCCTGCTGATGGGGCCCTGGCACCACGAGACCGAGCGGTCCCACACCCACCGGCGCGCCCCCACCGACTACGACGCCGACCACGTGCTGCTGCGCATGGTGCGGTGCGTGAACGGCCAGGCCCAGGTGCGCCTGGACTGCATGCCGGTGTTCGACTACGGGCAGACGCCCGCGCGCTGGGAGCACGCCGGGGCGGGCTACCACGAGGCGGTGGCCCGCGGCAACGGCATCAACCTGCGCCTGAGCACCGACATGAACGTGGGCTTCGAGGGGTCGCTGGCCACCTCGCGCACGCTGCTGAAGCAGGGCGACGCGCGGTTCGTCGCGCTGTCGTGGAGCGAGCACGAGCCGCCGGTCGACTACGAGGAGGCGCACGAGCGCCTGGTGTGGACGGTGCACCACTGGCAGCACTGGCTGGACCGGGGCCGCTTCCCCGACCACCCGTGGCGCAGCCACCTCCAGCGCAGCGCGCTCACGTTGAAGGGCCTGACCTACGGCCCCACGGGCGCGGTCGCGGCGGCCGCGACGACCTCCCTGCCGGAGGCGCCGGGCGGCGACCGCAACTGGGACTACCGCTACACCTGGATCCGCGACTCCACGATGGCGCTGTGGGCCTTCTACACCCTGGGCTACGACTGGGAGGCCAACGACTTCTTCTACTTCATCACCGACGTCGCCGAGGCCGCCGAGGGCAAGCTCCAGATCATGTACGGCCTCGACGGCCGCGAGGAGCTGCCCGAGTCGACGCTGGACCACCTCAGCGGGTACGACAACGCCCGCCCGGTGCGCATCGGCAACGAGGCGTACATGCAGGCCCAGCACGACGTGTGGGGCGCCATCATCGGCTCCATCTACATGTTCGTGCGCAAGCGGGACCGGCTGGACGACCGGCTGTGGAAGATCGTCGTCAAGCAGGTCGAGGACGCCCTGGCCAACTGGAAGACCCCCGACTGCGGGATGTGGGAGGTGCGCGGCGACCCGCAGCACTTCACCTCCTCCAAGGTCTTCTGCTGGGTGGCCGCCGACCGCGGCGCGCGCCTCGCCCGCATCCGCGGCGACGAGGAGCGCGCCCGCCGCTGGCAGCAGGCCGCCGACGAGATGCACGCCGACGTGCTCGCCAACGCGCTGGACGAGCGCGGGGTGTTCACCGCGCACTACGGCGCGACGGCGCTGGACGCCTCGGCGCTGCTGATCCCGCTGCTGGGCTTCCTGCCCGCCGACGACAAGCGGGTGCGCGAGACGGTGCTGGCGATCGCCGACGAGCTGTCGGAGGACGACCTGGTGCTGCGCTACCGGGCGACCGAGACCGACGACGGTTTCGACTCGGAGGAGGGCACCTTCACGATCTGCTCGTTCTGGCTGGTCAGCGCGCTGGTGATGATCGGCGAGCTGGAGCGGGCGCGGGCGCTGTGCGAGAAGCTGCTGTCCTACGCCAGCCCGTTGCAGCTGTACGCCGAGGAGATCGACCCGCACACCGGCCGCCACCTCGGCAACTTCCCGCAGGCGTTCACGCACCTGGCGCTGATCAACGCGGTGATGCAGGTGATCCGGGCCGAGAACGACGAGCGCAACTCGCCGATCGCCTGACCCGGCCTCGTTGAGGGCCCGTCCCCGGTGGGGGGCGGGCCCTCTTCCATGCCCTGCCTTCCATGTCCTGCCTTCCATGTCCTGCCTTCCATGTCCTGCCTTCCATGTCCTGCCTTCCATGTCCTGCTTCCGCGTCCGGGCCCTTCGCCCCTGGCGCCGCTCAGGCCCCGGGCAGGAAGAGGCAGAAGGGGTGCCCGGCCGGGTCGAGGTGGACGCGCACGTGCTCCTGCGGCTGGAACTCCGCCTGGACCGCGCCGAGCGCCTCGGCGTGCCGCCCGGCCGTCTCCAGGTCGTCGACCTCGATGTCCAGGTGGGCCATCATCTGCTGCGCGCCCTCGGCGGCGGGCCAGACGGGCCGGGTGTAGGCCGGTTCGGCCTGGAAGGACAGGCCCGACCCCCCGTCCGGCGAGCGCAACCGGACCCACTCGGGCCTGTCCTCCACGACCGTCCAGCCGAGCAGGTCCCGGTAGAAGCGCGCCAGCGCCCGGGGGTCCGGGCAGTCGAGCACGGTGGCGGACACGGTCATGCGGGGCCGAGGGTTCACATGGTCTCCTGTGGGTGCGGTGTCCTCTGCCGCTCCGCGAGCGGCGACGCCCGGATACTGCCCGCGGGCGGGCGAGATCAACGCCCGAGTTTGGCCACCTGTCGTTATGGTCAGATAACAGACGGTGAGCACCGGTTCGATGTCAGGCACGGGGAAGACGGCCGGGATCGTCCGCCGCTGGGACAGGGTGGACGGGCTGCGCATGCACGCGCGGGCGCTCGGCTCCCCGTCCTCACCCCCGCTGGTGCTGGTGCACGGGCTCGGCATCTCCGGCCGGTACATGGTCCCGCTGATGCGGCTGCTGGCCGACGACCACTATGTGCTGGCACCTGACCTCCCCGGAATCGGGGCCAGCGACCGTCCCCGCGCGCCACTGGACGTCGCCGGGCTCGCCGACGCCCTGGCGGCCTGGACGGAGACCGTCGGCCTCCACCGCCCGGCGCTGCTCGGCCACTCCCTGGGCTGCCAGGTCGTGGCGCACGTCGCCGACCGCTACCCCGACCGGGCGAGCCGCCTGGTGCTGGCGGGGCCCGGCCGCGACCCGGCGGCCCGCTCGCCGGTGCGGCAGGCGTTGCGGCTGGTGGCCGACGCGCCCCGGGAAGCGCCGTCGCTGATCCCGCTGGCCGTCACCGACTACCTGCGCTCCGGGCCTTGGCGGATGTGGCGGACCCTCCGCGCCTCGCTGGAGACCGACGCCGCCGACCGCCTGCGCCGCATCCCGCACCCCACCCTCGTGGTGCGGGGGAGCCGCGACCCGATCGCCTCCCCCGACTGGGCGCGGACCATCGCGGACCTGCTCCCGGCGGGGGCCGCCGTGCAGCTCGACGGCGCGCCGCACGCGGTCAACTACACGACCCCCGCCGCGCTCGCCGGGATCGTGCGCCCCTTCCTCGCCGGAGGCGTCGAGGGCCCGTACTGACGGGCACGTGGCGAGAAACAGAAACGATCATGCGATGTGCTGACCCCGCCCTGCCCTGCCCTTGCTCCGCGCCGGGAATCAACGAGGCGTCCGGTCCACCACGCCTTCAGGGAGCTCCCGAGCATGTCCGACGACTTCGTGATCGACGTCACCCGCATCCGCGACCAGGTCCGCCAGAAGATGGACGAGGGGCCCGTCACCGGCACCTACGGCCACGACCCGAAGCGCGTCATCGGGGTGCTCAACGACGTCGTCGCCACCGAGGTGGTCTGCTGGCTGCGCTACACCCGGCACGCCATCGCCGCCTCCGGCATCGACCGCGCCCAGGTGAGCGCGGAGTTCACCGAGCACGCCAAGGAGGAGCTGGACCACGGGCTGCGCGCGGCCGAGCGCATCAGCCAGCTCGGCGGCGACCCCGACTTCGACCCGGCCAAGCTCGCCCAGCGCTCGCACACCGACTACACGACCCCGCCCGACGACGACCTGAAGCAGATGTTGCGCGACAACCTGGAGGCCGAGCGCATCGTCATCGCCACCTACCAGGAGATCATCCGGTGGCTGGGCGACGGCGACCCCACCACCCGGCGGCTGATGGAGTCGATCCTGGAGGAAGAGGAGGACCACGCCGACGACCTGGTGGACCTGCTCGGCATCTGAGCGGCCCGCGTCTTCCCGCCCCCAGGGTTCCCGCAGGTCGAGACGGGTATGTGCCGATCATGACCGACGCGGTGATCTTCGATGTGGACGGCACGCTGGTGGACACCGACTACCTGCACGCCGTCGCCTGGTGGGAGGCGTTCCGGCAGCACGGGCACGACGTCGCGATGGCCGAGATCCACCGGGCCATCGGCATGGGCTCGGACAAGCTGCTCGACAGGCTGCTGCCGCCGGACCGGGACCGGGACGACGACGACCCGGTCCGGGCGGCGCACCTGGCGCTGTACGGGCAGTACTGGACGCGGCTCCGGGCGTTCGACGGGGCCGCGGACCTGCTGCGCAGGTGCGCCGCGCAGGGCAGCCGCGTCGTGCTCGCCAGCTCGGCGGGCGACACCGAGCTGCGGGCCCTGCGCGCCGCGCTGGACGCCGACGACGCCATCACCGCCGTCACCTCCTCCTCCGACGCCGAGCAGAGCAAGCCCGCGCCCGACATCGTGAACATCGCGCTCGAACGGGCGGGCGTGCCGCCCGAGCGGGCCGTCTTCGTCGGTGACGCGGTGTGGGACGTCGAGGCGTGCAAGAAGGCCGGGGTGCGCTGCGTGGGGGTGCTGAGCGGGGGCATCTCGCGTCAGGAGCTGGAGGAGGCCGGGGCGGTGGCCGTCTACCAGAGCACCGCCGACATCCTGGCCCACTTCGACGCCAGCCCGCTCAGCGCCTGAACCCGCCCGCGCCGCCCGGGCGGCGGCGGTTCCTCGCCCTGTCGGGGGCCGCCATGACCCTGGCCATGACCACGCGCTCCCCCGACGCCGCCACCCGGACCGCGCCCGCTCCGCCGCGCGGGACCGACCCGTTCGGGCTGGGCGTCGCCTCGGGCGACCCGCTGCCGGACGGCGTCGTGCTCTGGACCCGGCTCGCGCCGCACCCGCTGGAACCCTGGGGCGGGCTCGACGACCGGCGCTACCGCGTGGAGTGGGAGGTCGCCGAGGACGACCGGTTCCGCGAGGTCGTGCGGCGCGGCGGCGCGTGGGCCACGCCGGAGTACTCGCATTCGGTGCACGTGGACGTGCGCGGGCTCAGGCCCGGCCGCGAGTACTTCTACCGGTTCCGCAGCGGCGGCCAGATCAGCCGGGCCGGACGCACCCGGACCGCGCCCGACCCCCGGCGGCGGCTGGGCTCCATGACCTACGCCTTCGCCTCCTGCCAGGCGTGGCAGGACGGCTACTTCACCGCCTACCGGCACATGGCCGCCGAGGACCTCGACCTGGTCGTGCACCTGGGCGACTACCTCTACGAGGGCGGGATCATGCCGTCCGGCGGGGTGCGGAACACCCCGGTCCACGACGGGTTGCGGTTCCGCTGCGACACCCTGGACCGCTACCGCCTCCAGTACGGGCTCTACAAGAGCGACCCCGACCTCCAGGCCGCGCACGCCCACGCGCCCTGGCTGGTCACCTGGGACGACCACGAGGTGCTGAACAACTACGCCGGGCAGGTCGCCGACGAGAGCGTCTCCAGCGTCGCCGACTTCCTGGTGTGGCGCGCCAACGCCTACCGGGCCTTCTGGGAGCACCAGCCGCTCCGGCGGGCGCAGCGGGCGGTCGGACCGGACATGCCGCTGTACCGCCGCGTCGCCTACGGGGACCTGGTGGAGTTCGACGTGCTGGACGGGCGGCAGTACCGGTCCGACCAGGCGTGCGGGGACGGCGCCCGGACCGACTGCGCCGCGCGGCTCGACCCGGCGCGCAGCATGCTCGGCGAGCGGCAGGAGAAGTGGCTGACCGACGGCCTGGCCGGGTCGAGGGCCCGCTGGAAGGTGCTGGCCAACCAGGTCGTCATGGCCCAGAACGACTTCGACCCGGACCCCGGCGCCCAGAACTTCTCCATGGACTTCTGGGACGGCTACAAGGCGTCGCGGGACCGGCTGTTCCGGAGCATCGCCGAGCGCGGCGTCCAGGACGTCGTGGTGATCACCGGGGACGCGCACCGCGCCCAGGCCGGCGACCTCACACTGGACTTCGACGACCCCGGCTCCCCCACGATCGGCTCGGAGTTCCTCGGCACCTCCATCAGCAGCGGCGGCGACGGCTCGGCGGGCGGCCTGCCACCCGGGCGGCACGATCCCGTCAACCCGCACGTCCGCTTCCGGGACAACCGGCGCGGTTACGTGACCTGCACGCTCACCCCGCACGAGTACCGGGCGTCCTACCGGTTGTTGCCGCAGGTGAGCCGGCCCGGCGCGCCGGTCGCGACGGCGGCCCGGTTCGTGATCGAGAGCGGCAGGCCCGGCCTGCACGCGGAGGAGGCCCGATGAATCGCAGGCCGATGAACCGCAGGCCGCTGATCGCCCTCGTCGCGGCGGGCTGCGCGCTGGCCGCGTTCCCGCTGGCCGCCGCCGGGGACGCCGACGGGCCGCGCCGCGATCCGGAGCCCACCTGGACGCCGGGCCAGCTCCGCTTCCCGCCGCCGCCCGACAACCCGCGCTTCACCACGCTGCGCAAGATCGAGGCGCGGGCCTTGCGGGCGGCGGGCGGGCGGCTCGCGCCGTTCGCCGACCGGGCGGCGCTGACGATCGTCCGGTCCACCGAGCCGCGCTGCCGCAACGGCTGGCTGACGGTGGGGCTCCGCAACGGCGGCGGCCGTCCCGTCTACGGCGACCTGGCGGCCGAGGCGGGCCCGCTCCAGGTGTCGCGGCCGGTGTTCTCCACCTACCTGCCCGCCGCCTACGAGGCGCGGGTGCAGCTCCGGATCACCGTGCCGCCGCAGGTCGAGGCGGGCGGGTACCGGCTGCGGCTGCGCACCGGCGGGGAGCGGCTGACGGTGCCGGTGACCGTGGCCGCGCCGGGTCCCGGGCAGGACAACCTGGCGTGCGGGCGGCTCGTCACGGCCTCCTCCGACGACCCGTCGGGCCGCTTCCCGGCCGCCAGCGTCACCGACGGGAACCTCAACGGCGAGGAGTTCGGCGTCGGCAACGGCTGGAACGACGGCACCGCGAGCCGCTGGCCCGACACCGTGGACGTCGCCCTCGCCGCCGCCCGGCCGATCGGCAAGGTCGTCCTGCACACCGTGGACAGCAACCGCTACAGCGCCGCCCGCTACGGCCTGCGCGACTGGGACGTCCAGGTCCGCACGGACGGGGCGTGGACCACGGTGGCCCGCTCCCGCGCCAACGCGTCGGCCCGCGTGGAGCACACCTTCGCCCCGGTGACCGCCGACGCCGTGCGCGTGGTCGCCCTCGGCTCCAACGACGGCCGCTTCGCCCGGATCGTCGAGCTGGAGGTCTTCGGCCCGTGACGGGCCTGGTGGGGAGGCGGGCCGGACCCGCCTCCCCACCAGGTCACACGACGGCGCCCGAGTCGCCGACCTTGCGGGACGGCGGGCGCTGGAGCTTCTTGGCGTGCGGGGCGGGCGCCTTGTTGAAGCGCTCCAGCACGATCGCCAGCGGCGTGGCGGTGAACACGCTGGAGTAGGTGCCCACGACGATGCCGATCAGCAGCGCGACGGCGAAGTCGGTCAGCGAGTCGCCGCCGAGGAACGCCAGCGCGCCCAGGATGAACAGCGCGCCCATGCCGGTGTTGACGGTGCGGGGCATCGTCTGGAGCGCGCCCAGGTTGGCGATCTCGGCGAACGGGGCGTCGCGGCGCGCGCCCCACAACTCCCGGACCCGGTCGAACACCACCACCGAGTCGTTCACCGAGTAGCCGATCACCGTCAGCAGCGCGGCCAGGAACACCCCGTCGACGGGCTTGCCCAGCCACGCGAACACGCCGGTGACGATCAGCACGTCGTGGAACATCGCCAGCACCGCCCCGGCCCCGAACGTCCAGCGGAACCGGATCGCCAGGTAGGCGAGCTGGGCCAGCAGCGCCACGCCCAGCGCGATCAGCGCCTTCTGGCGCAGCTCGTCGCCCAGGCTCGGGCCGATCAGCTCGTCGCGCTGCTTGGTGGTCTGGCCGCCCTTCTCGGCCAGCGCGTTCTGGATCCTGGTGACCTCGGCGTTGCTGAGGTTCTCGGTGCGCACCGAGATGTCGTCCTGGCCGGAGGTCTGCACGACCGCGCGTGGGAACCCGGCGTCGGCGACCGCCGCGCGGGCGGTGTCGATGTCGAGGGTCTTGGCGGTGGAGTACTCGACCAGGCGGCCGCCGGTGAACTCCACCCCGAAGTTCAGGCCGCGCACGAAGATCCCGGTGACGGCCAGCACGACCGCGGCGAAGGAGATCCCGAGCCACAACGTGCCGCGCCTCATCAGGTCGGGGTTGCGGCGGTCCAGCCAGCGGCGGACCCGGCCCACCCCGCCGAGGCCCGACAGGCCGGGCCTGCGCTCGACGAAGCGGCGCGACAACACGGCCTCGGTGAGCACCCGGCTGAGCAACATCGCCGACACCATCGAGGCCAGCACACCGATCATCAGCGTGACGCCGAAGCCCTTCACCGGCCCCGAGGCCAGGAAGAACAACAACCCGGCGGCCAGCAGCGTGGTGATGTTGGAGTCGGCGACCGCCGACCACGCCTTGGTGAAGCCGGTGACCAGCGCGCCGCGCAGGCCCCGGCGGGGTGCGGCGGCGTACTCCTCCCTGGCCCGTTCGAAGGCCAGCACGTTGGCGTCGATCGCCATGCCGATGGCCAGCACGAACCCGGCGAGGCCCGGCAGGGTGAGGGTCGCACCGAGCGCGACCAGCGCCGCGTAGGAGATCAGCGCGTAGCAGGCCAGCGCGATGGTGGCCAGGGCCCCGGCGAGCCGGTAGACGGCGATGATGAACAGGCCGGTCAGCACGATGCCGATGATCGCGGCCCAGGCGCTGGCCTCGATGGCGGCCGCGCCCAGGGTCGGGCCGACCACCCGCTGCTCGATGATCTTGACGGGGACCGGCAGCGCGCCGCCCTCCACCAGCGCGGCCAGCTCCTTGGCCGACTCAGGCGTGAACTGGCCGGTGATCTGGGTGTTGCCGCCGGTGATCCCGACGCCGCAGGCGACCTGCTCGGTCACCCGGGGCGAGGAGATGACCTTGCCGTCCAGCACGAAGGCGAGGCGGCGGCCGTCGCCGGGCTGGCACGCGGCGGCGGCGGTGGCCTTCTCCCACGCCTTGCCGCCCGCGCCCTGGAACTTGATGTTGACCGACCAGCCGGTGCCGTTCTGCGCGTCGAAGGAGGCGTCGGCCGACTCGATGCCGTCGCCGCTGAGGATCGGAGCGCCGAGCATGACGGGCTGGCCGTCCTCGTCGGGCAGGAGCTGCTCGCCCTGCTTGGGCTTGCCGTCGTTGTCGCGGACGGGGTGCGCGGTGAGCTGGGCGGTCTTGCCGACCGTCTCGGCGGCGCGGGTCGGGTCCTGCACGTCGGGCAGCTCGACGATGATGCGGTCGGAGCCGGAGCGGGTGATCGATGACTCGGCGACGCCGAGCGCGTTGACCCGGCGCTCCAGCACCTGCTTGGCGCGGTCGGTGGACTCGGCGTCGGCCTTGACCGTGGCCGTGTCCTGGGTCTGGAGGACGATCTGGGTGCCGCCGCGCAGGTCGAGACCGAGGCGGGCGGGTTTGGACAGGGCGAAGTAGAGCGATCCGGCGAGCACGGCGAACGCCAGGATCACCCGCACCAGGTTGGCGCGAGACAAGGGAGGACCTCCACAGGGGAACACCGGCGTGACACGGGTCACGTCGGCCGGACGGAGAAGACGTCAGAACCCTGTGGAGCGGGGCGGGGCACGGCCCCGGGGAGCGCCGCGCGGCGCGGTGTGGACCGTCGCGGGCCGTTCGGCGCGGACGGCGTGCGCGGCGCGGGACGGCGGCAGGTCGGTGGTGGGCGGCGGGACCGCCGCGTCGTGCGCGGGCGCGGGCGCGCCGATCAGGTGCCGCAGGAGGGCGGCGCTGAGTTCGGCATGGCCTGGGCGGGAGTCGCCACGGGACGCGCCGCGCGCCTCGTTGCGGAACTCACTGCGGGACTCACTGCGAGACTCGCTACGTGACTCGGTGCGGGTCTCACTGCGGGTCTCACTGCGGGACTCGCCGCGCGATTCGTTGCGGGTCTTGGCGGCGGCCCGGGTCCGCGCGGACGTGCCCGTGCCCGGCTGGGACGTCCCGGCGCGGATGCCCGCGGCGGCCCCCGCCGATCCGGCCGAGGCCGTGGCCGTCCCCACCGAGGGGACGACCACGAAGCCCAGCAGGCCCAGCGCGACGATCAGCAGCCGCGCCAGGCGGCCGCGCTCGTCGCCTGCGGACGGAGGCACGGGCTGGGGCGTGAGCTGGGACGGGGACCGGGCCGGGTCCTGAGGATCGCGCACGCGCTCTCCTCTCCCCGGCGGCCGATCGGTCCCCGCCACGCTACCCGACGCCGTGCCCGGCGTTGATCAGCTTGGCGACGGCTCGGGCCGCCGCTCCGGGAACAGCCGGGCCGGGAGCAGGCGCGCGATGTGCTCGGAGCGGGTGGCCGCCAGCGGCCCGGCCACCGCCAGGACCAGCACGTAACCGGCGATGAACGGCGCGAGCCGCGCGTCCAGCCCGGCCGCGGCCGCCATGGAGGCCAGCACCAGCGCGAACTCGCCGCGCGACAACACCGTCAGCGCCACGTTGGCCGAGGCGGTGCGGCCGAAGCCGTGCAGCCGCCCGGCCAGCAGCCCGGCACTCATGTTGAGCACCACCGTCAGCAGCACGGCCGCCAGCACCGGCAGCGCGACCGAGGCGAGGTCACCGGGGTCGATCGACAGGCCGAACGCGAAGAAGAAGATCGCGCCGAACGCGTCGCGCAGTGGATGCACGAGCTGTCGGATGCGCGGCGCGTGCCGGGTCGCGCCCAGGATGAGGCCGACCATGAACGCGCCGATGGCGTCGGAGACGCCGAACTCCTCAGCGATCCCGGCGGTCAGCACGGCCAGGCCGACGAAGGTGACCACGACCAGCTCGTCGTCCTTGAGGTCGACCAGCTTGCCGATCCAGCGCGCCCCGTAGCGGGCGGCGATCACCAGCACCAGCAGGAACGCCAGCGCCTTGCCGAACTCGGCGGCGGCCTCGCCGAACCCGTGGGCGTCGCCCAGGATGGGCTGGAGCAGCGCCAGGTAGAGGGCGAGGAACACGTCCTCGACCACGATGATGCCGAGGATGAGCTTGCTCTCGGGGTTCCCGAGCCGGCCCAGGTCCATCAGGATCTTGGTGACGATGGCCGAGGACGAGATGCCGATCACCCCGGCCAGCACGAACGCCTCCCGGCCGCCCCAGCCGAGGGCGAACCCGAAGGCCAGCCCGCCGCCCACGTTGAGCAGCAGGTACAGGCCGCCCGACAGCAGCAGGCGGCCGCCCCCGGCCACCAGGTCGTCGGTGTGGAACTCCAGCCCCAGGTAGAACAGCAGGAACACCAGTCCCAGGGCGGACAGCAGTTTCAGGTCGGTGGGATCGTCGAACAGGGCGATGCCGGGGGTGTGCGGGCCGAACAGGATTCCGGCGAGCATGAACAGCGGGATGGTCGGCAGACCGATGCGCACCCCGGCGCGGGCCAGCAGGCCCGCCGCCAGGAACGCCCCGCCCAGTGCGATGAGGGCTTCGGCGATGTGGATGGGACAACCTCCATGAGGGGTCCGCGGCAGGGCCGCGGTGTCCGGCGGCGGGGCCGCCGGGCCGACGGGAACGTCAGGAACCCTGGAGGTGCGGAGGTGCGCGGGCGCCCTGCCCGCTGATCGGCACGCGCCCGGACGGCACGTCGGGGTCGGTACGCGGCGGCGCGCGGCTGGGCGGCGGGAGGGCCGCGTCGATGCCGCCCGGCAGGGCCGCAGCCATGCCGGAGTGGTCCAGCGAGGGGGACGACGCGTGGGCGTGGTTGGCGATGAACGCGGGCTCCGCGCCGGTGTCGTCGACGGGGGCGGCGGCCGATGCCTGGAACGTGTGCCCGGCGGTGCCGGGGGCGGCGGGGCCGGGGTCGTAGACGAGCCCGAAGAGGGCGGACAGGCACAGCAGCAACGCCAGCGGCACGATCGGCCGTCGGCGTCCCGGCACGCCCACCCCCCCACAATCCGTCCCCATGCAAATAATCCGCTAAGAGACTATATTAACCGGACTCCGAGCGCCAAACCGGCCCGGGCAACCCGACCGGCCCACCGGCCCGACCCGGCCGTCCCGCCCACCCCCGGCGCGGGCGGACGACCCGCAAACCTCGGTGGCGCGGCCCGTTCCGGCCAGGACCTTCCCTCCCCACGGGCATTGCCGGACCACCGAAAGCGAATTACTTTCACAATGCCCACCCCGAACCGGACAAAGGAGTATCCGGTGGCACGAAACAGACAGCGCGCCGTGCTCGGCGCCACCGCCCTCACGGCCTCCCTGGCCACCGTCGCCCTGACCGCGCTCCCCGCCTCCGCCGCCACCACGACCGTCCGCAAAGGCACGGCCACCGCCGCCGCCTACTCCGGCAACGTCCGCGCCACGCTCCTCGGCACCGCCTCGGTGACCACCTCGCTGGGCGGCGGCTCCTGCAACCGCGCCACCCTGAACGGCACGATCCAGTCCAACGGCACCGGCCTCAACGTCAGCGCCGCCGCGATCTACAACGACCCCGGCCCCGCCTGCCCCGGCGGCGGCGGCACCGTCACCGTGACCACCCAGGGCCTGCCCTGGACCGGCGGCAGCGTGGTCTACGACGCCGCGCACACCGGCGGCCGCGACGCCGCCGTCACCATCGCCGGGTTCAAGGTCAAGGCCGTCGCCAGCATCCTCGGCGGCATCACCTGCTACTACGGCGGCAACCTGACCGCCAACGGCTACAACCCCGACAACCCGGGCCGTCCCGACCCGTCGGTCGCCCAGGCCCAGGTCGGCGTGAACAACGCCGTCGTCAACCGGCAGAGCGGCGGCAGCTTCCTGTGCCCCGCCACCGCCAACGTCACCGTCGCCTACGCCCTCCAGGGCGAGACGACCGCCGGTTCGGGGACCTTCAACCAGAAGCTCTACGTGACCAGCTAGCCCCCCGCCCCTGCTCCCCGCAGACGACGAACGGGCCGCCCCCTCCACAGAGGGGACGGCCCGTTCCGGTGTCGTGGCGGGTCAGCAGCCCACGAGCTGCGCGGCCAGGAAGGACTCCACCTGGCCCAGCGAGATGCGCTCCTGGCTCATGGTGTCGCGCTCGCGCACGGTCACCGCGTCGTCTTCGAGGGTGTCGAAGTCGACGGTGACGCAGAACGGGGTGCCGATCTCGTCCTGGCGGCGGTAGCGGCGGCCGATCGCGCCCGCGTCGTCGAAGTCGACGTTCCAGTTCCTGCGCAACGCGGCGGCCAGGTCGCGGGCCTTCGGCGACAGGTCGGAGTTGCGCGACAGCGGCAGCACCGCGACCTTGACCGGGGCGAGCCGCCGGTCGAGCCGCATGACGGTGCGCTTCTCCAGCTTGCCCTTGGCGTTGGGCGCCTCGTCCTCGGCGTAGGAGTCCATCATGAACGTCAGGGTGCAGCGGTCGACCCCGGCCGCGGGCTCGATGACGTACGGCACGAACCGCTCACCGGCCTCCTGGTCGAAGAACGACAGGTCGGTGCCCGACGCCTTGGCGTGGGTGGTCAGGTCGTAGTCGGTGCGGTTGGCGATGCCCTCCAGCTCGCCCCACTCGCTGCCGACGAAGTCGAACTTGTACTCGATGTCCACGGTGCGCTTGGAGTAGTGCGACAACTTCTCGGCCGGGTGCTCGAACAGCCGCAGGTTCTCCTTGCGGATGCCGAGGTCGGTGTACCACTGGAAGCGCTCGTTGATCCAGTACTGGTGCCACTCCTCGTCCGAGCCGGGCTTGACGAAGAACTCCATCTCCATCTGCTCGAACTCGCGGGTCCGGAAGATGAAGTTGCCGGGCGTGATCTCGTTGCGGAACGACTTGCCGACCTGCCCGATGCCGAAGGGCACCTTGCGGCGCGCCGACTGCTGCACGTTCAGGTAGTTGATGAAGATGCCCTGCGCGGTCTCGGGACGCAGGTAGGCGAGGCCCGAGGCGTCCTCGACCGGGCCGAGGAAGGTCTTCAGCAGGCCGTTGAACATCCGCGGCTCGGTGAAGGAGCCCTTGACCCCGCAGTTGGGGCAGGAGATGTCGGCCAGGCCGTTGGCCGGCGGGCGGCCGTGCTTCTCCTCGTAGGCCTCTTCGAGGTGGTCGGCGCGGAAGCGCTTGTGGCAGGACTGGCACTCGGTCAGCGGGTCGACGAACGCGTTGACGTGGCCGCTGGCCTCCCAGACCTCGCGGGCCAGGATGACCGAGGAGTCCAGGCCGACGACGTCGTCGCGGCCCTGCACCATGGACTTCCACCACTGGCGCTTGACGTTGTTCTTCAGCTCCACGCCGAGCGGCCCGTAGTCCCAGGAGGCGCGCAGGCCGCCGTAGATCTCGCTCGACGGGTAGACCAGACCTCGGCGTTTGCTGAGGTTGACGATCGTGTCCATCACGTCGGAACGGCGTGCCATGAGCGTTCTCCATCCGGCTGGCGGTCGGCGGGTGTCCGTACGCCTGTGGAGCCGTCCCGGAGGACGGCGAGGCGAGTGTGTGATCCCCGGTGTTTCGATGCTGTGCGGAGCGCGGCGATTCCCCGGCGCTCCAAGAGCGTTTCCCAGCTTACAGCCTGCGCGAGGGCCGCCACGGGGCCCTCGGTCCATGGGCTCCCGGTACGTGGGCTCTCGATACATGGGGCCCTCAGTAGACGCGGCCGTCCACCAGGTTGCTGTCGACGTTGATGGTGACGCCGCCGTGCGTCTCGCGGTGCCCGCCCCGGTACTGCTTGATGCGGCGGTGCGGCGGCCACCAGGTGGCGGGCAGGTGCGGGTAGTCGTACACGGTGGCCTGGCCGTCCCAGTGCGCGAACCAGATCGCCTTGGGCTTGGTGATTCCGGTGGCCAGGCCCAGGTCGCGGATGCCCGAGGAGACGCTGCTGTAGACGCCCGGCGCGTAGTTGCGGTTGTTCATGCCGCGCGACCAGGCGTGCATGAAGCGCAGCACGGCGTTGCGGCAGGAGGCGTTCCGGCCGTCGTACGCCTCGATGTCGAAGTAGATGGGCTTGCCGGCCGGGATGCCCAGCGCCTTGGCGCGCGCGACGGCGTCCTTGGCGGCCGCCTTGCCCTTGGCGGTGGCGTTCTTCGCGGTGAAGTGCTGCCGGTATCGGCCGCAGGGCGCCTGGAGTCCCACGTAGGTGGGGATGAGCCGGTATCCCATGGCGCGGACGCGGCGCACCCAGGAGGCGGTCAGGTTGGGCTGCGCGCAACCGCGCGCCGCGCCGCCGATGTAGATGTTGGCGATGCCGTAGGAAGAACGCCAGGCGGACATGGCGCGCAGGGACGGCGCGGTGCAGGTGTCGAACGCCTTGCCCTGCGCCCACACCTTCTGCTTCTTGGCGGCCTGCTTCTTGACCGGCTTCTTGGCCTGCTCCTCGACCGGCTTGTCGCTCTGCGCCTTGACCAGTTCCTTGGTTTTCCGCTCGTCCTGCGTCTCGTCGGCGCGCCGCTGGGCGGACCGCGTCTGCGGCTCGGTGGGCGTGCTCGGCTCGGCGGGCCAGGCGGTGGTGAGACGCGTGGCGCGCAGCGTGTCCTGCAACGCGCCGGGCCCGTCCCCGTAGACGCCGTTGATGACGACCCCGGCCTCGGGCAGCGGGACTCGGACCTGGTGGTCCACGGTCGGTTCGACGGTGTGGCTCGCCAGTTTGTCGGCCTTGACACGGAGCCCGGCCGCGCGCCGCCGCGCCGACGGGTCGCCCAGCGGCTCCAGGTGCAGGACGTCGGCGCGGCCGACCAGCTTGGCGGGGCAGTCGGGCTGCGGGCCGGGCCGTCCCAGGTAGACCGCGGGCCGGTCGTAGCGGACGCAGCGCGTCGGGTCGCGGTCCAGCCGGTACACCGGCCGGTCGGCGGGCACCGGGACGCGCACGCCCCGGTACTCCACGGTCTTGTACCGGCTCACCGCGGCGGACGGCCGGTCCGGGGCCCCCGCGGCGGACGGTGCGAGACCGGTCCCGACCGCGGCGACGAGGGGCGCGAGCGACCCCGTTCCCAGCAGTCCGGCGAGCAGGACGGCACGGCGCATCACATCTCCCCCGATTTGCCGCCCCGGCCCGCGGGCGGACGCCCGCCCCGCCGGGCCGCGGCGTGACCCGTGATCGTGATGCGGCAGTGATCACCCGGGGCCGGTCCGGTGAAACCGGACCGGCGGCTTCTTGGCGGGCCGTTGACCGGCGGGGTCCTGCCATGGCGGGCGGGTGGCGGGGAGGTGGTCAGCGCGCGGTGACGACCTCGTACGCACCGGGCTCGTCCACCGCGAAAGCCGCCAGCGGGATGAATTGGACGCGCACGTCGTAGGCGCCGAGCGCGCGGCGGTAGAAGCCCGCGCCCTCCCACTCGGTGACCAGCGTCCAGAGCCGGGGGTCGTCCATGGCCCGCGCGAGCCGCCCGGCGCGGTATCCGGTGCTGCCGGCCAGGGAGTCCAGGACCCCGGTCATGTCGGTGGCGAAGCCCTCGGCGGCCTCGTCGGGCACCCGGTACCGGGTAATGGCGATCATCGCCCCATCCTGGCAGGCGCGCGGCGCCCTCGTCCGGCACCCGCGCGGACGCACCGCGTGGGCGTACCGTGGGCCGGTGCGCACACCGAGCGGTCCCGCCGACGACCCGGCCGCGGACCAGTCCCCCGAGTCCGGGCCCGCCGCCCCCTCCACCGGCGCGGGCGGCCTGCGGGCCGCCGTCGAGCGCCGCAGCGCCGGGCCGGTGCTGTTCCTGCATCGCCTGCCGGTCTGGGTCCTGCTGGCGGTGGTGTTCGCGCTGCTGGCGGTCGGCATGGCGGTGCCCGGGTGGCCCGCCGCCGTCGCGCTGCTGGCGCTGGCGGCGGCGCTGGGCTGGTTCGCCTTCCTCAACTGGCCCGCGCTGGACCCCGGCGGGAAGGCCCTGCGGATCGGCGCTTTGGCGGTGTTGGTCGGGTTCGGCCTGGGACGGGCCCTAGGGCGCTTTTGACAACCATTTTCATTTTCGTCCATACTTGAGGCGTGTTCACCTCCCGAAAGCCGTCGCGCCTCGTTCCGTCCACCGTCCTCGCCGCCCTCGGCCTGGCGGTCCTGACCGCCTGCGGGAACGCGGGCGGGACCGGGGCCGCCGGCCGGACCGAGGTCGTCGCCGCGTTCTACCCCATGGCCTGGCTGGCCGAGCGGGTCGGCGGCGACGACGTGGCCGTGAGCACGCTCACCAAGCCCGGCGCCGAGCCGCACGACCTGGAGCTCACGCCCAAGCAGATCGGCGCCCTGGGCAAGGCCGACCTCGCGCTCTACGTGAAGGGCCTCCAGCCCGCCGTGGACGACGCGGTCGCCAAGCACGCCAAGGGCAAGGGCCTGGACGCCGCGAGCACCGTCAAGACGCTGCCCGCCCCCGGCGAGGACGAGCACGCCCACGAGGACGAGCACGGGCACGGCGGGGAAGCGGAGCACGGGCACGATCACGGCGACATCGACCCGCACCTCTGGCTCGACCCGTCGCGCATGGCGACCGTCGCCACCGCGCTCGGCGACAAGCTGGCCGCCACCGACGCCGACCACGCCGACGGCTACAAGACCCGCGCCGCCACGCTGGTCAAGGAGCTGAACGGCCTGGACCAGGAGTTCAAGACGGGCCTGGCGTCCTGCAAGCAGAAGACGATCGTCACCGCGCACGCCGCGTTCGGCTACCTGGCCGACCGCTACGGCCTCAAGCAGATCTCCATCGCCGGGGTGGACCCGACCAGCGAGCCGTCGCCCAAGCGGCTGGCCGAGCTGACCGGCGAGGTGCGCGCCTCCGGCGCGACCACGGTGTTCACCGAGAGCCTGGTCAGCCGCAAGGTCGCCGACACCCTGGCCCGCGAGGCGGGCGTGAGGACCGCCGTGCTCGACCCCGTCGAGGGCGTCAAGGAAGGCTCCAAGGCCGACTACCCGTCGGTGATGCGCGGCAACCTCCAGACCCTCAAGCCCGCCCTGGAGTGCTCATGAAGTCCGACACCCCGAACGCCGACGCCCTGAACACCGGCGCCCTGAACACCGGCGCCCCGCCGTTCGCGATGACCGGCGGCCGGGTCCGGCTGGACGGCCGCGAGGTGCTGCGCGGCATCGACCTGACGGTGCGCTCCGGCGACGTGGTGGCCGTGCTCGGCCCCAACGGCGCGGGCAAGTCCACCCTGATCAAGGCGCTGCTGGGGTTGCGGCCGCTCAGCGGCGGTCGCACCGAGATCTTCGGCGTGCCGCCCGCGCGGTTCCGCGACTGGCGGCGCGTCGGGTACGTGCCGCAGCGGCTGCCGATGGGCGGCGGCGTGCCGTCCACCGTCCGCGAGGTCGTGTCGTCGGGCCGCACCGCCCGCCGCTCGCGCTGGCTCCCGGCGCTGCCCGGCGACCGGGCCGCCGACCGCGCCGCGGTGGACCGCGCGCTGGAGGCGGTGGACCTCGCCGACCACGCCCGCGAGTCGGCGCACCTGCTGTCGGGCGGCCAGCAGCAGCGCGTGCTGATCGCCCGCGCGCTGGCGGGCGACCCGGAGGTGCTGGTGATGGACGAGCCCACCGCGGGCGTGGACGCCGCCAACCAGGCCGCGCTCGCCGGGACGCTGGGCGCGCTGACCGGCGACGGCCGCACCGTCGTGCTGGTCGCGCACGAACTGGGCCCGATCGAGCCGCTGGTCACCCGCACGATCGTGCTCGACCACGGCCGCGTGCTCCGCGAGGAGGCCGCCGTGACGGGGGACACCGTGGCAGGGGGGACCGCCGCATGACCGAGATGCTCTCCTACGACTTCATGCGCATCGCGCTGGTGATGGCGGTCCTGATCGGGCTGACCGCGCCCGCGGTGGGCACCTTCATCGTGCAGCGCAAGTTGTCGCTGCTGGGCGACGGCATCGGCCACATCGCGCTGACCGGCATCGGGCTGGGGCTGCTGACCGGCTCCTCCCCCGTGCTGGCGGCGCTGGCGGTGTCGGTGCTGGGCGCGGTCGCCATCGAGGTGCTGCGCGCCCGCAGCCGCAGCGGCGGCGACGTCGCGCTCGCGCTGCTGTTCTACGGCGGCCTCGCCGGGGGCGTGATCCTGACCGGCGCGACCGGCGACGGCGGCGCCAACCTCAACTCCTACCTGTTCGGCTCGATCAGCAGCGTCACCCCCGCCGACCTGTACGTGGTGGCCGGGCTCGCGGTGGTGGTGCTGGGCATCGTCGCGGTGTTCGGCCGCGAGTTGTTCCTGCTGTGCACCGACGAGGAGGTGGCGCGCGCCTCGGGGCTGCCGGTGCGCTTCCTGTCGGTGCTGATCGCCGCGACCGCCGCGGTCACCGTGGTGATCTCCATGCGGGCCATCGGGCTGCTGCTGGTCAGCGCGCTCATGGTGGTGCCGGTCGCCGCGGCGCAGCAGGTGACCCGGGGTTTCCGGAGCACGATGCTGCTGGCGATGGGGATCGGTGTACTGTCGGCGGTGACCGGGCTGGCGGGCTCCTTCCAGTACGATCTGCCGCCGGGCCCCTCGATCGTGCTGCTGGCGCTCGCGGTGTTCGCGGTCGCGGCGGCCGGGGGCGCGGTGCTGCGCCGCAGGCGGACCGTCGCGGCGGCGGCCCGGTCGACAGTGGAGGCCGAGGCGGAGGTGCTTGGGGGATGACGACGGCCCGCCGGAACGCGGTGCGCCAGGCCCTGACGGGGTGCGACGGCTTCCGCAGCGCGCAGGACATCTACGCCGACCTGCGCGCCGACGGCTCCAAGATCGGACTCACCACGGTGTACCGGGCGCTCCAGGCGCTCAGCGACTCGGGCGAGGTGGACGTGCTGCGCACCGCCGACGGCGAGGCGGTCTACCGCGCCTGCCGCTCGGCGGAGCACCACCACCACCTGGTCTGCCGCGACTGCGGCCGCACCATCGAGGTGGGCGGCCCGGCGGTCGAGAAGTGGGCCGACGCCATCGCCGCCGAGCACGGCTTCGTGGACATCACCCACACCGTCGAGGTCTTCGGCACCTGCGCCGACTGCGCCGCCCGCTGACGCCCCGCCCTCCGCTGACGCCCCGCCCCCGCTGACTCGCCGGGTGCCGGTGTCCGGCGCGGGCGCCCGGGTGGGACACAATCGGGGCATGGCTACGACACGCATCGCCAACGCGCACTGGGAAGGGCCGCTGATGGGCGGCCAGGGCACGGTCTCCCTCGACTCCTCCAAGATCGGCACCTTCGACGTGAACTGGCCCTCGCGGGCCGAGGAGGCCAACGGGAAGACCAGCCCGGAGGAGCTGATCGCCGCCGCGCACTCCACCTGCTACTCGATGGCACTGTCGCACGGGCTGGCCGGGGCGGGCACGCCGCCGGAGAAGGTCGACACCAAGGCGGAGGTGACCTTCCAGCCGGGCGAGGGCATCACCGGCATCAAGCTGGTCGTCCGGGCCAGCGTGCCGGGCCTGTCGGCGGCCGACTTCGAGAAGGCGGCGCAGAACGCCAAGGAGAACTGCCCGGTCAGCAAGGCGCTGGCGGGCACGAAGATCACGCTGGACGCCGCGCTCGTCTGACGCGCGACGAAGGAAGGGGGCGGCTCCGGCCGCCCCCTTCCGTTCGGTACGAACTGATCCGCCCGTCCGGGCGCGTTCAGCGGGCGGTGCCGTGCCGCCCGTCCACCGAGCGCGGCGCGTCCCCGGCCAGCATCACCTGGTGCAGGCGGCGCGGCCGGTCGCCGTAGTCGCGCACGACCCGGTGCTGGGTGGCGCGCTGGTCCCAGATCGCCACGTCGCCGGCCGTCCAGCGCCAGCGGACGGTGTTCTCCAGCCGGGTCACGTGCTCCTGGAAGAGCCGCAGCAGCGCCTCGGAGTCCGACTCCTCGCTCAGCCCGGCCACCCGGCGCGCGAACCCGCCCAGCAGCAGCGCCCGCTCCCGGGTCTCGGGGTGCACCCGCACCAGCGGGTGCTCGGCCTCGTCGACGCCGTCGCCGTGCCGCAGCCACAACCGGTCGGCCAGCTCCCGCAGCTCGACCGGCAGGTCGTCGTAGGCGGCGGCGGTGTTGGCCCAGACGGTGTCGCCGCCGTGCGCGGGCACCTCCACCGCGCGCGCCACCGAGATCCCGGGCGGGCGGGGCGCCCAGGTGGGGCCCGCGTGCCAGCCGCCGCCGGGCGCGGGGCCGTCGGCGAGGCCCGTCACGGGCTCGCCCAGCAGCCGCGCGAAGGCGGTCTGGCCGGCGGTGTCCAGATGGTGCTGGTCGCGGCAGAACAGCACCTTGTGGCGCAGCAGCGCCTCGCGCAGCAGGCCCACGACCGGCGCGCCGAGCACGCCCGACAGGTGGACGCCGTGGACCTCCGCGCCGACGCGTCCCGCGAGCGGCAGGACCCGCAGGGCGGGGACCCGGCCGGCGCGGGCGGGGCGGACATCCGGGTGGACAGGGTCCAGCACCTGGTACGTCATGGCACGACGGTAGGCGGCCCCGGCCAATTTATCAACTAACCCAGTAGGAAATACATGCTTTGCGGCGGGGGAAGCCGGCCCGGACGCGGGGGTCCGGGCCGTCCCTCAGTTGGCGGGGGCGGGCTCCACCGGGTTGGGGGCCGCGCCGCCGTAGCGGCGGTCGCGGCTGGCGTAGATCTCGCAGGCGTGCCACAGGTGCCGCCGGTCGAAGTCGGGCCACAGGGTGTCCAGGAACACCATCTCGGCGTACGCCGACTGCCACAGCAGGTAGTTGGAGAAGCGCTGCTCGCCCGACGAGCGCAGGAACAGGTCCACGTCCGGGATGCCCGGCTCGTCGAGGTAGCGGGCGAACACCTTCTCGGAGATCTTGTCGGGGTTCAGCTTCCCGTCGCGCACGTCGCGGGCGATCGCGGCGGCGGCGTCGGTGATCTCGGCGCGGCCCCCGTAGTTCACGCAGAACTGGAGGGTCAGCACGTCGTTGTCGCGGGTCATCTCCTCGGCCGTCTCCAGCTCGGAGATCACGCTGCGCCACAACTTCGGGCGGCGCCCGGCCCAGCGCACCCGCACGCCCATCGCGTTGAGCTGGTCGCGGCGGCGGCGGATCACGTCGCGGTTGAAGCCCATCAGGAAGCGCACCTCGTCGGGCGAGCGCTTCCAGTTCTCGGTGGAGAAGGCGTAGGCCGACAGGTTCGGGACGCCCAGCTCGATCGCGCCCATGATCACGTCGAAGAGGGAGTCCTCCCCCATCTTGTGCCCCTCGGTGCGCGGCAGCCCGCGCTCCTTGGCCCAGCGCCCGTTGCCGTCCATGACGATGGCCACGTGCCGCGGCACCAGGTCGGCGGGGATGGCGGGCGGTCGCGCCCCGTCCCGGTGCGGCTCCGGCGGCGAAACGGCCCTTCTCACACTGGCTCCCTGTCGTTCTCGGCGTCGTCGTTGTCGGGTGTGTCGTTCCGGGGGGTGTCGGCCTCGCGCTCCACGTGCCGCAACGACCGGATGCCGTGCTCCAGGTGCCACTGCAGGTAGGCCGCGACGAGGCCGCTGCACTCTATCCGGTGGCGCGGCTCGCTCCCGTCGGCGTGCTCCCAGTCCCCGCGCAGCAGCGCCAGCATCAGCGCGAAGGTCGGCGGGGCCGGGGTCGCCGCGCCCGGCTGGCGGCAGCGGGCGCACACCGCGCCGCCCGCCGCGATCGCGAAGCCGCGCAGCTGGCCGCGGTCGCCGCAGCGGCAACACTCGTCCAGCGCCGGGGCCCAGCCCGCGACCGACAACGAGCGCAGCAGGTAGGCGTCCAGCACCAGCCGGGGTTCGTGGGTGCGCTCCACCAGCGTCCGCAGGCCGCCGAGCAGCAGCAGGAACTGGCGCAGCGCGGGTTCGCCCTCCTCGGCCGTGAGGCGCTCGGCGGTCTCCAGCATCGCCGAGCCCGCGGTGTACCGGGGATAGTCGCTGACCAGGGGCTCGCCGTAGGGGCGCAACGTCTCGGCCTGCGTGATCAGGTCGAGCGAGCGGCGCTCGTACAGTTGCAGGTCCACGTGGGTGAACGGCTCCAGCCGCGCGCCGAAGCGCGACTTGGTCTTGCGGACCCCCTTGGCGGCGGCCCGGATGCGCCCGGTCCGCCGGGTCAGCACCGTCACGATCCGGTCGGCCTCGCCCAGCTTCTGGGTGCGCAGCACGATGCCTTCGTCGCGGTAGAGGGTCACCCGTCCATTGTCCCGCACCGGGGGCGGTGCCCGGGAAGCACCGGAACCTGGCGCGATCGTCCACGCCATCACGCACCGTGACCGAAATCGGTCGCGGCAGTGTGCGCGAAGATGTGGCCCGGATCACAGGAAGCTGGCAGCGTTGAGGCATGAGATGCACCATCGTGCCGCCGCACATGCTGGAGCACGTCGCCCACGACCCCGCAGCCGACCCCGCGCTGCGCGCCATGGCCCGCCGGTCCCTGGTCCTCAGCGCCGCGCAGCGGGTCGAGCGCCGGGTCGGGCCCGTCGCGCCGAGCCCCCCGACCGAGGACTTCGTCCCCAAGCGCACCATCAACGACGCCGCGAACCAGGAGACGCTGCCCGGCCGGACCGTGCGCGCCGAGGGCGCCCCCGCCACCGGTGACCGCGTGGTCGACCAGGCCTACGAGTGGCTGGGCGTCACCTTCGACTTCTTCGAGGCGGCCTACCGCCGCGACTCCATCGACGGCGCGGGCCTGCCGATGATCTCGACGGTGCACTACGGCCGCGACTACGACAACGCCTTCTGGAACGGCGAGCAGATGGTGTACGGCGACGGCGACGGGGTGCTGTTCACCGCCTTCACCGGCCCGCTGGACGTCACCGGCCACGAGCTGACCCACGGCGTCACCCAGTACACCGCCGCCCTGGAGTACTTCGGGCAGTCCGGCGCGCTCAACGAGTCGGCCTCCGACGTGTTCGGCTCGCTGATCAAGCAGTGGCACCTCGGGCAGACCGCCGACCAGGCCGACTGGCTGATCGGCCAGGGGCTGCTCGCCGAGGGCGTCAACGGCGTCGCGCTGCGCTCGATGAAGGAGCCGGGCACCGCCTACGACGACCCGCGCCTCGGCAAGGACCCGCAGCCCGGCCACATGGACGACTACGTGGACACCTACCGCGACAACGGTGGAGTCCACATCAATTCCGGCATCCCGAACCGGGCCTTCCACCTGGCCGCCACGACCCTCGGCGGCAACGCCTGGGAGAAGGCCGGCCGGGTCTGGTACGACACCCTGACCGGCGGAAAGTTGTCGCCGACGATCGACTTCGCCGGGTTCGCCGCGGCGACGGTCGCCACCGCCACGGGACTGTACGGCGCGGACGCGGCCGAGACGACGGCGGTGAGGAACGCCTGGACGGGGGTAGGCGTGTCCCTGTGAGAACAGGCGGGAGGCGCCATGAAGGTCACAGTGATCCGCAGCGGGGGCTTCGCGGGCGTGCAGCGACGCGGGGAGTCCGACAGCGGCAAGGACCCGCTGCTGGCCCGGCTGGTGGACCGGGTGGACCTGACGTCGGTGCCGCCGCCCGGCCGCATCCCCGACCAGTTCCTGTACGACATCGACATCGACGGTGACACCGCCACCGTCGGCGAGGCGCAGCTGAACGGGCCGCTGCGGGAGCTGGTCCACCACGTGCTGGGCCGCGCCGGCTGACGAGCGCGGCGCGGGGGCGGCCGGACCGGCGGGGCCGGACGTGCACCGGGCCGGACGTGCACCGGGCCCCGGCCGTGAGGTCGTCACGGCCGGGGCCCGAGCGGCGATCACCGATGGGATCACATCGTTGTGATCGGGTCCGGTCTCCGGGCGCGCCCCCGCGCGGGCCGCGCCCGGAAGGTCATGCGGTGTAGACGTACGGGCGTCAGGCGGTGGCGGTGCGGGCCACGCGGTTCACCGCCGACAGGATGGCCTTCAGCGACGCGGTGACGATGTTGCCGTCGATGCCCACGCCCCACACCGTGGTGCCGTCCACGTCGCACTCGACGTAGGCGGCGGCGCGGGCGTCGCCGCCCGCGCTCAGCGCGTGCTCGGCGTAGTCCAGCACCCGCACGTTGATCCCGACGGCGGCCAGGGCGTCCTCGAACGCCGAGACCGGGCCGTTGCCCACGCCCTCGATCTCGCGGATCTCGCCGTCCACCCGCACGTCGCAGCTGATGGCGTCCTTCTCGTCCACCCGCGACACCGTGCGGTGCGCCAGCAGCCCGGCGCGCGGCCCGTTGGCCAGGAACTCGTTCTGGAAGATCTCCCACATGCGCTCGGCGGTGACCTCGCCGCCCGCGCTGTCGGTGTGCTCCTGCACGACCCGGGAGAACTCGATCTGCAGCCGCCGGGGCAGCTCCAGCGAGTGCTCGGTCTTCATCAGGTAGGCGACGCCGCCCTTGCCCGACTGGCTGTTGACCCGGATGACGGCCTCGTAGGTGCGGCCGACGTCGTGCGGGTCGATGGGCAGGTAGGGGACCTCCCAGGTGAACTGCTCCACCGGTACGCCCGCGCTGGCCGCGTCCCGCCTCAGGTGGTCGAAGCCCTTGTTGATGGCGTCCTGGTGCGAGCCGGAGAAGGCCGTGTAGACCAGGTCGCCGCCGTAGGGGTGCCGCTCGTGCACCGGCAGCTGGTTGCAGTACTCGACGGTGCGGCGGATCTCGTCGATGTCGGAGAAGTCGATCTGCGGGTCCACGCCCTGGGTGAACAGGTTCAGCCCCAGCGTCACCAGGCACACGTTGCCGGTGCGCTCGCCGTTGCCGAACAGGCAGCCCTCGATGCGGTCGGCCCCGGCCATGTAGCCCAGTTCGGCGGCGGCGACGGCGGTGCCCCGGTCGTTGTGCGGGTGCACCGACAGGACCACCGAGTCGCGGCGGGCCAGGTGGCGGCTCATCCACTCGATCTGGTCGGCGTAGACGTTGGGGGTGGCCATCTCGACGGTGGCGGGCAGGTTGACGATCGTCTTCCACTCGGGTGTGGGCTGCCACACGTCGTTGACGGCGTTGCAGACCTCCACCGCGTACTCCAGCTCGGTGCCGGTGAACGACTCGGGCGAGTACTCGAAGAAGATCGTGGTGTCGCCCATGTCCTCGGCGAGCTTCTTGCACAGCTTGGCGCCCTCGACGGCGATCGCGGTGATGCCGTCCCTGTCCTGCCCGAACACCACGCGCCGCTGGAGCGTGCTGGTGGAGTTGTACAGGTGGACGATGGCCTGCCGGGAGCCGCGCACGGCCTCGAAGGTCCGTTCGATCAGCTCGGGCCGGGCCTGGGTCAGGACCTGGATCACCACGTCGTCGGGGATGCGGCCCTCGTCGATGATCTGCCGGACAAAGTCGAAGTCGGTCTGGCTGGCGGCCGGGAAGCCGACCTCGATCTCCTTGTAGCCCATGCGCACCAGCAGCTCGAACATCGTGAGCTTGCGCTGGGCGTCCATCGGGTCGATCAGCGCCTGGTTGCCGTCGCGCAGGTCCACCGCGCACCAGCGCGGGGCCTCGGTCACGACCCTGTCGGGCCAGGTCCGGTCACTCAGCCTGACCGGGGCGAACGGACGGTAACGCTCGAAGGGCATACCGGAAGGCTGCTGTTGCGGATACATGGAAGCTGTTCCCTGGTGTCTGCTCGGAGCGGTGCGCTCGGGTCCTGCGGCCGACGTGCACGTCAAGGTCCCGCAGCGAGGGAGCCGACCTGCTACAGGCCCCCGCTGCGGCCGCTAAGAAGGAGCAGCTCGCGCGACATGCGTGTCAAGCTAACAGATCCCATCCGGCTCGCGGAAACCGCGTCCCGCATGGTGAGACGCCGCACCACTCCCCCGTGGTACCGAACGCCCGCCGGGGCACGGCCGATTCCCGGCCGTGCCCCGGCGGGCGACGGGTCGGCGGCGGGCCGCGGCCGCGCCTCCGCGACCCGCCGCTCGCCTGATCCCCTGCGGACCAGGCGCTCTAGACGGCCAGTAGCCGCTTGACCTCCTCGTCGCGCAGGTCGGCGGCGGTGCCCGAGCGGCGCACCACCCCGCCCTCGATGATCACGAAGCCGTCCGCCAGCCGCAGCGCCAGCTCCAGGTACTGCTCGACCAGCAGGACCGCCAGGCCCCGCTCCCGGTGCAGCCGCTCGATCGCGGCCTCGATCTCGGCGACGATCGAGGGCTGCACGCCCTCGGTCGGCTCGTCCAGGATCAACATCCGGGGCCGGGTCACCAGCGCCCGCGCGATGGCGAGCTGCTGCTGCTGGCCGCCGGACAGGAAGCCCGCCTTGCGGCCCAGCAGCTCGGTCAGCCGGGGGAAGACCTCCAGCGCCTCGTCCACGGCCGTGCGGTCGCGGTGCCGGGTCGCCTCCAGCGTGACCTGGAGGTTCTCGGCGACGGTGAGCTGCGGGAAGGTCTCGTGCCCCTGGGGGACGTAGCCCATGCCGCGCCGCACGCGCTCGTGGGTGGGCAGGCCGGTGACGTCCTCGCCGTCGAAGGTGACGGTCCCGGCGGTCGGGGCGAGCACCCCCATGACGGCGTTCAGCAGCGTGGTCTTGCCGACCCCGTTGCGGCCCATCACGCACATCAGCCCGCCGGGCTCGACGGCGACGTCCACGCCGAACAGGACCCGGGCGCGCCCGTAGGCGGCCTCCAGCCCCTCGACCTTCAGCAGCGGCTCGGCGGTCACGCCGCCTCCTCTCGGGTGCGGCCCAGGTAGACCTCCTGGACGCGCGGGTCGGACTGGACGGCGGCCACGTCGCCCTCCACCAGCACCCGGCCCTCGTGCAGCACGGTCACCTGGGAGGCGTAGCGGCGCAGGAACTCCATGTCGTGCTCGACCACGATCACCGTGTGGTCCCGGGCGATCTCGGTGAGCAGCTCGCCGGTGCGCTCGCGCTCGTCGCCGCTCATCCCGGCGACCGGCTCGTCCAGCAGCAGCAGGCGGGGCCGCTGGGCGACGAGCATCCCGATCTCCAGCCACTGGCGCTGGCCGTGCGAGAGCACCCCGGCGGGGCGGTCGGCCAGGTCGCCGAGGCCGATGGTGTCCAGCGCGGCGGCGACCTCGTCGGACACCCCGCGCCGCTGCCGCAGCAGGGTCGGCAGCGGGCGGCGGAACCCGGCGGCGAGGTCGAGGTTCTCCACCACCGTCAGCTCCTCGAACACCACCGAGGTCTGGAAGGTGCGGCCGATGCCCAGCCGGACGATCTTGTGCTCGGGGCGGCCGGCCAGCTCGGTCCCGGCGAACCGCACGGTCCCGGCGGCGGGCCGGGTCAGCCCGGTGATCACGTCGATCAGCGTGGTCTTGCCCGCGCCGTTCGGGCCGATCAGGAAGCGCAGCTCCCCGGCCGCGACCGTCAGGTCCACTCCGCCGAGGGCCTTGAAGCCGTCGAAGACGACCTCCAGCCCGCGGATCTCCAGCAGGGACTGCTCGCTCATGCCGCCACCTCCTGCGGTGCCGTCGGGGCGGGGGCCGGGACGCCGCGCCGCCGGGCGAGGGCGTCGCGGGCCTGCTCGTACAGGCCGACCGCGCCCTTGGGGGCCAGGGTCATGACCAGGATGAACAGCGCGCCCTCCAGGTACAGCCAGCCGCCCGCCCACTGCTCGCTGAAGGAGGTCTTGGCGTAGTTCATGACGACCGCGCCGAGCACGGCCCCGGCCAGCGCGTACCGGCCGCCGACCGCGACCGCCACCACCAGCTCCAGGGACGGCACCACGCCCAGCAGCGACGGCGAGATGATGCCGACCACCGGGACGAACAGCGCCCCGGCGAGGCCCGCCATGGCCGCGGAGATCGCGAACGTGACCGTCTTGACCGTGGCGGGGTTGTAGCCGAGGAACCGCACCCGGTCCTCGCCGTCGCGCACCGCCACCAGCAGCCGCCCGAAGCGGCTCTTCACGAGCTGTCGCGCGCCCAGGTACAACACGCCCAGCACGATGGCGGTGACGAAGTACAGGGTGCGCTGGGTGCCCTCGGCCTCGGGGTCGCGGCCGAACACGTCGTAGAAGTTGGTCAGGCCGTTGGTGCCGCCGGTGAGGCCCTGCTGCCCCACCAGCAGGATCACGAAGGCGGCGGCGAGGGCCTGGGTGAGGATGGCGAAGTAGGCCCCGCGCACCCGCTGCCGGAACACCAGCACGCCCAGCACGACCGCGATCGCGACGGAGACGGCGACCACGGCGGCCAGCGCGATCCCGACGTTGCCGAACGGCTTCCACAGCGCGGGCAGGTGCTCCACGCCGCTCCAGACCATGAAGTCGGGCAGGTCGCCGCCCGCGTCGTGCAGTTTCAGGTACATGGCCATGGCGTAGCCGCCGAGGCCGAAGAACACGCCCTGCCCGAGGGTCAGCATGCCGCCCTGGCCCCAGGCGAGGCCGATGCCGAGCGCGGCGATGGCGAAGCACAGGTACTTGGCCAGCTCGTCGAGCCGGAAGGCGGGCAGCGCCAGCGGCGCGACCACCAGCAGGAGCAGGGAGATGGAGGCGAAGAGCGCGTAGCCGCGGAGTCTGTCGCTCATGTCAGCGCCCTCGACCGGAGCACGAACAGGCCCTGCGGGCGGACCTGGAGGAAGCCGATGACCACCGCGAAGACGATCACCTTGGCGAGGCTGGCGTCGGTCCAGAACTCGGCGAAGGAGTTCAGCATGCCGAGCGCGACGGCGGCGATCACCGCGCCGCGCAGCTGGCCGAGCCCGCCCGCCACCACGACCAGGAACGCGTCCACGATGTAGTAGGTGCCGAGCGAGGGCCCCACCGGGCCGATCAGGGTGAGCGCGACCCCGGCGACGCCCGCCAGGCCCGAGCCGATGAAGAAGGTGAGCTGGTCCACCCGGCCGGTCGCCACGCCGCTGACGGCGGCCAGCTCGCGGTTCTGCACGACCGCGCGCATCCGGCGGCCCTGCCGGGAGCGGTCCAGGTAGAGCCAGACGCCCGCCACGCAGGCCAGCGCCAGGGCCATGATGAACAGCCGGGCGTAGGGCAGCGCCCCGCCCAGCACCTCGACCCGGCCGGTCAGCCAGGACGGCGCGACCACCTGCACGTTGGGCGCGCCGAAGATGTCGCGCGCGGCCTGCTGGAGGACGAGGCTGACGCCCCAGGTGAGCAGCAGGGTGTCCAGCGGGCGGCCGTAGAAGTGCCGGATCGCGGTGCGCTCCAGCACCCAGCCGAGCGCCCCGGCGACGGCGAAGGCGACCGGCAGGGCCACCAGCACCGCCTGCGAGCCCGCCCAGTCCTGGAGCAGGTAGGCGGTGTAGGCCCCGGCCATGATGAACTCGCCGTGCGCCATGTTGATGACGCCCATCTGGCCGAAGGTGAAGGTGAGGCCGAGGGCGATCAGCAGCAGCACCGCGCCGATGCTGAGCCCGATCGGTAGTTGGTTGAGCAGTGTCGTCATGAGATGCCGCCTCCTTGAGCGCACCGTGGGTCCTGTGGCCGTGGGAAGCGGCGCCCCGCGCCGTTGCGGCGCGCCGCGGTCCGGCGCGTCAGGACAGGCCGGTGGCCCAGGGGTAGGACTTCAGGTAGGGGTCGGGCTTGATCGGCTCCTTGGAGGACCAGACCTCCTTGATCAGCCCGTCGGGCTGGATCACGCCGATGCGCGCGGTCTTGTGCACGTGCTGGGTGGGCCCGTCGATGGTGACCTTGCCCTCGGGCAGGTCCAGCGACAACCCGGCGGCGGCCTTCTTGACGGCCTCCACGTCGGTGGACCCGGCCTTGGTGACGGCGGCGGCCCACAGGTGCACGGCGTTGTACCCGGCCTCCATCGGGTCGGAGGTCACCGCGCCCTTGTGCTTGGCCTGGAACGCCTTGACGAACGCGGCGTTCTGCTCGCCCGCGGTGGTCTGGTAGTAGTTCCAGGCCACGGGCTGGCCGGCGATGTTCTGCACGCCGATGCCCTTGACCTCCTCCTCGGCGATGCTGACCGACATCACCGGCAGCTTGGCGGCGTCGAATCCGGCGCTCTTGAGCTGCTTGAAAAAGGCCACGTTGCTGTCGCCGTTGAGCGTGTTGAACACCGCGTCCGGCTTCGCCTCGCCGATCTTATTGACCAGGGTGGAGTATTCGGTGTGCCCGAGCGGGGTGTACTCCTCGCCGAGCACCTCCATTCCGTTGGCCTTCGCGTACGCCTTGATGATTTTGTTCGCGGTGCGCGGGAAAACGTAGTCGCTGCCGACCAGGTAGATCTTCTTCTTGCCCTTTTCCTTCAGGTAGTCCAGGCCGGGCACGATCTGCTGGTTGGTGGTGGCGCCGGTGTAGAAGATGTAGGGCGAGGACTCCAGCCCCTCGTACTGCACCGGGTACCACAGCAGCGCCTTGTTGCGCTCGAACACCGGGAGCATCGCCTTGCGGCTGGCGGAGGTCCAGCCGCCGAACACCGTGGCGACCTTGTCCTTCTTGATGAGCTTCTGCGCCTTCTGGGCGAAGGTCGGCCAGTCGGAGGCGCCGTCCTCGGTGACCGCCTCCAGCTTCTTGCCCAGCACGCCGCCCTTGGCGTTGATCTCCTCGATGGCCAGCATCTCGGAGTTCTTGACCGTCACCTCGCTGATGGCCATGGTGCCGCTCAGCGAGTGCAGGACGCCGACCTTGATGGTGTTGCCGCTATTCCCGCCGGAGCCTCCGTTGGCGCCGTCACCCGATTCCCCGCCACACGCGGTGAGCAGTGCCGCCGGCAGGAGCGCCGCCACCGCCAATGGCCGGAAGAATGGTTTCCGCAACTGTCGACTCCTCACATAATGGGGCCCGTGGCTCCGTTTACTGTGACAAGTCTCCGGAAACAGATTTCCAGGCAACGACCGTCGTGTTACAAGCGCTTTACGAAGATCTCACCGCCAAGATCGCGGCGGGCGGGCCGACGCGTCGGTCAGCGGACCAGCACCGACAGGCAGGTCACGCAGCCGTCCAGGGCCTCGAACTCGCCGATGTCCACGGTGGTGACGCGCAACCCCTCGGCGGTCAGCTCGGCGGCGGTGCGCGGCGCGGACGCCGCCATCAGCACGTGGTCGGGGCCCAGCGCCACCAGGTGCGCGCCCGACGGCTCGCGCGCCACCCGCATGCCCGGCAGCGCGGCGGTGTCGACCAGCTCGGGGACGCCGATGAGGCAGCCGCCGGGCAGCGCGGTCATGGCCGACTTCAGGTGCAGGCAGTCCCGGGTGTCCACCGGCACCACGCGGCGGCCGCCCAGCAGGTGGGCGAGCTGGCAGATGCCCTCCTCGTTGGTGCGCGCCCCGCGGCCCACGTAGACGGTGCCGCCCGCCTGGAGCACGTCGCCGCCGTCCAGGGTGCCGGGCGGCTTGATGCGCTCGATCCGCAGGCCCAGCGCGCGCACCGCGCGTTCGGTGCCCTCCAGCTCGCCGCTCCGGCGGGGCTCGGCCGAGCGGCCGAGGACGGCCAGATCGCCGCAGACCACGACGGTGTCCTCGACGAACACCGCGTCGGGGCAGGAGTCGGCGGGCGCGACCGCGCGGACCTCCCAGCCCGCCGCGCGCAGCGCCGCGACGTAGGCGGCGTGCTGGCGGGCGGCCAGCGCCGTGTCCACCGTGCGGCGCTCCCGGTGGGTGACGATGCCCTCGGCCAGCCGGGGGCCGGGGCTGCGTACCAGAGCGATGCTCATCGGCTCGCCTTCGTTCGCGGGGTTGGTGGCGGGCGCGCCTCGATCGGGCGGGCACGGCTCAGCGGACACGGCTCGGCGGACACGGCTCAGCGGGCGGCGCCCTCCGTGGTGAGGATGACGCCGAGGGCGTGCGCGGGCGACAGGCCGAGCAGCTCGGCCACCCGGTGCGCCGCGCGCCGCTCCCGCTCGCCGAGCGGCCCGTCGGCCAGGCCGATGCGCACCGCCTGGGCCAGGAACCATTCGCGGGCCTCCACCGCGAGCTGGGCGCCCGCGCGGGCGACCTCCTGCTCCAGGAACGAGGCGCGCAGCACGAGATCGGCCTCCACGGCGTCGTCGTCGTAGCCGTCCTCGCCGTAGCCCCGCACGATCTCGACGGCGCGGGCGCGCGCGCCGGGATGGGCGGGGTTCCCGGCCCGCAGCACCAGCCCGGCGGCGGCGCGCATCCCGGCCGGGAGCGCGGCGGCCATCTGCCGGGCGGTGGGCACCCGCAGCACCGAGGGCCCGAAGCGGGTCCGGCAGGAGCGGCACTGCACGGCCTCGCCCAGCCGGTTCAGCGGGACGGCGGGCACGAAGAACAGCGTGGCGTAGCGGCGTCCGGCGCGGCGCCGGTAGGCGCGGTCGCCGCCGCAGCGCGGGCAGTGGAAGGTGCCCTCGCTGACCGTACGGAAGACCGCCGAAAAGCCGAAAACGAGCAGCAACGGTCTCTCCTCCCATAACGGACTGCGTCCCAAAGTACCGACCCGCGCGCCCCGCCGTGGCCGACCCGGCGAACCCGGGGGTCCCCCTTACCCTGGGTCCATGAGTGGTGACCTGGGCTCTGGGGCCGGCGACGGCCGTGCGCGGCGCGAGGGGCGGCCGGACTTCCTGCCCCCGGAGGAGGGCGGCCTGCCGCCGGAGCCGATCGCAGGTCAACCGCCCGAACCGGCCCCCGCCGAGCCGCCCGCCGGCCCGCCGGACGAGCCGCCCGCACGGCACGAGCCGTCCGAGCCGCGCTCGTTCGGGGCGTTCTGGAACGCGCTGACGCTGGCGGCCGCCGCGGCGCTGCTGGTGTCGGCGTTCCTGCCGTGGGTGCGGGCCGAGATCGTGTTCGACGCCTTCGGCGAGCCGCTGTCGCACGACGCGGGCTCGGCGGCGGGCATCGACGCCGACGGCACGATCCTGGTGGTGCCGGTGCTGGCGCTGGTCGCGGCGGCCATGACGTTCTGGGGCATGGCGGCCCGCGACCGGCGCATCGCGGTGCTCACCGCCGTGCCGGGCACGCTGGCGCTGCTGGTGTGCGGGCTGTTCGTGCTGCGGCTGGACTCGGCCCGCGACGAGCTGACCGGCGGCGGCCGGATGCTCGGCTACGAGATCACCTTCGCCTACGGCTGGTACCTGGCGGTGGCGGCGGCGCTGCTGGTGGTGGGGTTCGCGCTGGCCCGGCCGGTGGCGGCCCGGCTGACGCGCCGCGGCGGGCCCGGCGGCGCCGGCCGGAACGGTCCTAGTCGAAACAGTGTCAATCAAAACCCAGGCGACGCAGCTGCTTGGGGTCGCGCTGCCAGTCCTTGAGCACCTTGATCCGCAGGTCGAGGTAGACCTTGGTGCCGAGCAGCGCCTCGATCTGCTGGCGCGCCGCCGCGCCGACCTCGCGCAGCCGCGCGCCCTTGTGGCCGATGATGATGCCCTTCTGGCTCGGCCGCTCGACGAACAGGTGCGCGTAGACGTCGATCAGGCCCTCGCGGCCCTCGCGCGGCGCCATCTCGTCCACCACCACGGCGATCGAGTGCGGCAGCTCGTCGCGCACGCCCTCCAGCGCGGCCTCGCGGATCAGCTCGGCGATCAGCACCTGCTCGGGCTCGTCGGTCAGATCGCCCTCGGGGTAGAGCGGGTGGCCCTCGGGCAGGCGGTCGATCAGCAGGTCGGCGACCAGGCCCACCTGGAAGCCGTCGGCCGCCGAGCACGGCACGATGTCGGCGAAGGTCCCCAGCTCGCCGACCGCCATGAGCTGCTCGGCCACCTTCTCCGGCGGCACCAGGTCGGTCTTGGTGACGATCGCCACGATCGGGGTCCTGCGGACGTTCGCCAGCTCGCGGGCGATGAACTTGTCACCGGGCCCGACGGGCTGGTCGGCGGGCACGCAGAAGCCGATCACGTCCACCTCGGTCAGGGTGGAGCGCACCAGGCTGTCCAGCCGCTCGCCGAGCAGCGTGCGCGGCTTGTGCAGGCCGGGCGTGTCCACGATGACGAGCTGGGCGTCGGGGCGGTGCACGATGCCCCGGATCGCCCGGCGGGTGGTCTGCGGGCGGCTGCTGGTGATGGCCACCTTGCTGCCGACCAGGGCGTTCATCAGGGTCGATTTGCCGACGTTCGGGCGGCCCACGAAGCAGGCGAAACCGGAACGGAAGCCCTCGGGCGCGGTGTTTCCCAGCGATGTCACGGTGTCAATTGTCGCCTACGCCGAGGGATGGCCGGTCGCCCAGGCGTCCGGTGAGGGCGCGCCGGGCGTCGCGGGCCTCCCGTTCCCAGCGTTCCGCGCCGACCTTCGCGGCGACCTCGGCGGCGGTGTCGTAGTGCCCGGCGGCCTCGTCCGGCCGCCCCAGGTAGGCCGCCAGGTCCCCCAGCGTCCGGGCGACCGGCCCGGCGGTGGCGACGGCGCAGCTGCCCCCGGCGAGCCGCCCGGCGAACGGCAGCAGGTCGCGGTAGACGGCGGCGGCCAGGTCGCGGTCGTCCAGCGCCATGGCGCGGCGGCCGCGCAGCGGCATGGCCAGGTCGTAGAAGTAGTCGCGCCGGATCGTCCCGGCCCCGGCGACGACCCGGCGGGCCTCGTCCACCCGGCCGTCGGCGGCCAGGGCCAGGGCGTACAGGTCGGCGGCGGCGCTGATGCCGGGCCAGTTCTCCCACAACCAGCGGGTCTGCTGGACCAGCTCGCCGTGCCGGTCCTGCATGAGCCGCAGGCAGAAGATGCCGAAGAACTCCACGCCGCGCTCGCTGCTCCACACGCCGGTGCGGGCGATCGCGTCGGCGATCTCGGTGTAGAGGGCCTCGGCGTCGCCGTAGCGCCCGAAGACGACCGCGCCGAGCGCCCGGTACCAGCTCCCGATCAGCCCGAGCAGCGGCAGCCCGTACTGCTCGGCCAGGCGCAGCCCCTCGTCCCGGTGGCCGCGGGCGGCGGGCAGGTCCAGCCGCGCGACGGCGGCCTGCTGGAGCAGCAGGTGCGCCAGCACGCGGTAGGTGGCGAGGTCGTGGGCGGTGGCGACCTCCAGCAGCTCGTGCGCCAGCCGCCAGCGCGCCTCGATGTCGTCGGCCAGCCGGTAGGTGTTGAGGTAGCGGCCGTTGAGGGCGACGGCGAGCAGGGCGGGCCGGCCCAGCTCGCGGGCCCGCGCGACGGCCTCGTCGGAGGCGCGCACGCCGCGGTCGTCCTGCTCGCCCTCCAGCTCGATGGCGAGGGTGGTCAGCAGCCGCACGCGCAGCTCGGGGTCGTCGCCGGGCGGCCCGGCGAGCGCCGCCTCGGCGGCGGCCACCACCTCCCGGTCCACGGTCCCGTACTTGCGGCTGGTCCAGAGCGTCGGCACGTCGAACGCCACCAGCACCCGGGCCAGCAGCGTCAGGTCGCCGAGCGCGCGGGCCTCGGCGATGGCCCGCAGCCGCCGCTCGCGGGCCTGGACGACCTGGCCGGACAGCGCGCTGGCGCGGATCGCGGCGGCCTCGATCTCCAGCATCTCCGGCAGCGCGTCCGGGCCCTGCGCGCGCAGCGTCTCGGCGGCCCGCGTGTACAGGTCGGCGGCGGTGCCGTGAGCGAAGCGGGCCTCGGCGGCCCTGGCGGCCAGCCGCGCGTAGCGCACGGCCTTGGCGGGGTCGGCGATCGCCTCCAGGTAGTGGTGGGCGATCGCGGCGACCTCGCCGGGCCGGTGCCGTTCCAGGGCGGCCCCGATCGCGCCGTGCAGGCGGGCGCGGCGCGACTGGGACAGGCCGGTGTAGAGGGTGTCGCGGACCAGCGCGTGCGCGAAGCGGAGGCGGCCGGGGGCCGGTTCGGTGACCAGGCCGGACGCCAGGCCCGCCTCCACCGCCTCCAGCACGGTGTCCTCGTCGCCGCCGGGCAGGTCGGCCAGCACGCGCAGGTCGGCGTCGCGGCCGACGACGGCGGCCTGCCGCAACACCGCCTGCGCCGGTTCGGGCAGCCGGGCGAGGCGGCGGCGCAGCACGTCGCCGACCCCGGCCGGGACGGCGCGGATGGCGGCGGGCGGGCCCTCGCCCGGCGGCAGGGAGTCCAGCAGCCGGGCGGTCTCGCGGGCGAAGAACGGGTTGCCGCCGGTGCGCTCGGCGATGGCGGCCAGCTCGGCGTCGCCGACGCCCGCGCGGCAGGTGGCGCGGACCAGCGCGGCGACGTCCTCGGGCGGGAGGCCCGCCAGGTCGACGCGCAGCGGTTCGTGGCGGGCCAGGGTCGCCAGCGCGGCGTCCAGCCGCTCGGGGATCTCGGTGTGCCGGTAAGTGGCGGCCAGCAGCACGCGGTGGTCGCGCACGCGGGGCAGGAGGCGGGTGAGCAGGGCGAGGGTCTCGTCGTCGGCCCAGTGCAGGTCGTCCAGGACCAGCAGCAGCGGGGCGCGTTCGGCGAGCCCGGCCAGGTAGTCGGCGACGGCCAGGTGGAGCTGGAAGCGCCCGGCGGCGGCGTCGGGGCCGCCGCCCGCGCGGGCCGCGTCCTCCAGTAGCGGGGCGAGCCGGTCGTCCGGCGCGGGTTCGGCGGCGGTGAGGTCGCGCAGCAGTTCGGCCCAGGGCCAGGCGGCGGGGGCCCCGCCGGTCTCCGGGGCGCGGCCCCAGGCGCAGCGCCAGCCGGTGTCGGCCAGCTCGGCGGCGAACCGTTCGCTGAGGGCGGTCTTGCCCATGCCCGCGTCCCCGCTGATCAGCACCAGGCCGCCGTGGCCCGCCTCGACGGCGCGGGCGGTCTCGGCCAGCCGGGCCAACTCGTCGCGGCGGCCGAAGAAGGCGGGGGCGTCGGGGCGCGGTGTGGGCGGCGCGTGCGGTGTGGGCGGCGCGTGCGGTGTGGGCGGCGCGTGCGGTGTGGGCGGCGCGTGCGGTGTGGGCGGCGCGTGCGGT
>NZ_BCRO01000030.1 GCF_001552635.1 Actinomadura hibisca NBRC 15177
TGTGGGCGGCGCGTGCGGTGTGGGCGGCGCGTGCGGTGTGGGCGGCGCGTGCGGTGTGGGCGGCGCGTGCGGTGTGGGCGGCGCGTGCGGCTCGGGCACCGCGCTCGCGGTCTCCCGGCGTTGGGGTTCCAGGTCGGGAGCTTGGGCGAGGATGTCGGCTTCCAGACGGCGCAGCGCGGGGCCGGGATCCACGCCCAGTTCCTCGGTGAGGGTGGCGCGGGCGCGGCGCAGCGCGCCCAGGGCGTCGCCCTGGCGGCCCGCCCGGTACAGGGCCAGGGCCAGCAGCCGCCACGCCTCCTCGCGCAGCGGGTGGGCGGCGACGTGGGCCTCCAGGTCGGGCACGACCTCGGCGGCGGCCGACAGCCGCAGCAGGGCGTCGGCGCGGCGCTCGACGGCGATCCGGTGGCGCTCGTCGAGCCGGGCGATCTCGGTGGCGGCCCACGCCAGGTCGGCGAACTCGGCGTAGGCGGGGCCGCGCCACTGGGCGAGGGCCTGCTCGGCGCACCGGCGGGCCTCGGCGGGGTCGGCGTCGGCGGCCCGGTCCACCAGGGCGTCGAACCACCAGGCGTCCACCCGCTCCTGCGGCAGCCGCAACGCGTAGCCGGGCGGCGCGGTGACCAGGACGGCGGCGGGGGTGCGCGGCGGGCGGTCCGGTTCGAGGACGCGGCGCAGGTGGGACACCAGCGACTGGAGCCCGGCGGCGGCCTGGGGCGGCGCGGCGTCGGGCCACAGGTCGGCCACCAACTGGTCGGCCGGGACCATCCGGCCCTGCGCGGCCACCAGCCTGGCCAGCACCGACCGGCGGCGGGGCCCGCCGAGATCGGCCGGGGAGCCCGCCACCACCGCCTCGAAAGCGCCGAGCACGCGTACGGTCGCCATGTCCCGGCCAGCCTAGACCGGGGCACGGCGACCGCAGGCGCGGGGTCACACCCGCGACGGCTCCCGTTCCACCGGCGTTCCAGGGGTCCCGGACGCCTCGAACGCCTCACCGTGGACGTCGAACCGGGGCAGGATCCGGTCGAGCCAGCCGGGCAGCCACCAGTTGGCGCGGCCGAGCAGCGCCATCGTGGCCGGGACCAGCACCAGCCGCACCACGGTGGCGTCCAGCGCGACCGCGACGGCGAGGCCGACGCCCATCTGCTTGATCACCAGGCCGGGGTCCAGCGCGAAGCCCAGGAACACCGCCACCATGATCAGCGCGGCGCTGGTGATGACCCGGCCGGTGGCCGCGAGGCCCGCCGAGACCGAGGCGCGCGCCTCCCCGGTGCGCAGCCACTCCTCCCGGACCCGCGACAGCAGGAACACCTCGTAGTCCATCGAGACGCCGAACAGCACCGCGAACATCAGCAGCAGCAGGAAGCTGGACACCGGGACGCCGTGCGGCAGCCCCAGCAGCTCCGCGCCCCAGCCCCACTGGAACACCATCGTCAGCACGCCGTAGGCCGCGCCGATCGACAGCAGGTTCAGCAGGGCGGCCTTCAGCGGGGCCAGCACCGACCGGAACACGACCACCAGCATCAGGAACGAGGTGGCGACCACCACGCCGATCACCGGCCACAACCGCTGGTCCAGCAGCCTGCTGAGGTCGGTGTAGGCGGCGGTGAAGCCGGTGACCTCCGCGCCCGGCGGCAGCGCCCCCTCCCGGACCCGGTCCACCAGGCCGGGGACCCGCTCGTCCTGCGGGCCGAACGCGGGCGTCACCATGATCACAGCGGCCGAGCGGTCCGGCGCGAGCTGCGGCGGCGACACCGCGACGACGCCCTGGACCCCGGCCAGCTTCTCGCGCACGGCGGGCAGCGTGCCCTCACCCGACTTGCGGAGATCGACCGCGACCAGCAGCGGCCCGTTCACGCCCGGCCCGTACCCCTCGGCCACCAGGTCGTAGGCGCGGCGGGCGGTGTTGGAGTCCGGCTCGCTGCTGGCGTCGCTCGGCCAGGTCCGCATGCCCAGCGCGGGCGCGGCCAGCGCCAGCATCAGCACCAGCGCGGCCAGCAGCCACGCCCACGGCCGCGCCGCGACGCGGTCGGCCCAGCGCCGCACGCGGGGCGACTCGACGGACGGCGCCGCCCCGGCCGCGCGGTCGCGGCGGCGCAGCACCTTGGGGCCTGCCAGGCCCAGCACGGCGGGCAGCAGCGTCACCGCGCCCGCCATGGTGGCGGCCACCACGATCCCGGTCGCGAACCCCATCGTCATGAACACCGGGATGCGCGACAACACCAGCCCGCACAGCGCCAGCAGCACCGTCAGGCCCGCGAACACCACCGACTTCCCGGCGGTGGCGATGGCGCGGCCCGCCGCCTCCGGCACCGGGAGGCCCTGGGCCAGGCCCTCGCGGTGCCGGGTCAGGATGAACAGCGCGTAGTCGATGCCGACGCCCAGGCCGACCATGGCCGCGAGCGTCGGCGCGGCGTTGGCCACGTTCGCGAACGCCGCCAGGATCGTGATCCCCGCCATGCCCGCGCCGAGCCCGGCCAGCGCCACCACCAGCGGCAGCCCGGCGGCGACCACCGACCCGAACGCCAGCAGCAGGATGATCAACGCCGCCACGACCCCGATCGCCTCGGCGACGCCGCCGGGCGCGGTCACGTTCTCGGGCACCTGGCCGCCGAACTCCACCTGGTGCCCGGCCCCGGTGAGCACGGTCGTCGCGGTGCGCAGCTCCTCCAGCGTCGGCTTGGGCTTCAGGCCGGTGACCGGCACGTCGTAGCGGACGGTGATCAGCGCGGTCGCGCCGTCCTTGCTCGGCACGGCCGGATCGACCGCGCTGACGTGCGGCAGCCGCCGCAGCCCGGCGACGGCCTCCGCCACCTTGGCCTGGTCCACCGCGCCGGTGCGGGCGTGCACGACCACGCGCGCGTCCGCGCCCGACAACGCCGGGAACCGCTCGCGCAGCAGGTCGGTCCCCCGCTGCGAACCGGTGCCCTTGAGGGTGTAGTCGTCCTGCGCGGTGCCGCCCGCGAGGACGGCCACCCCCGCGACGACGCCCACCAGCAGCACCCACGCCACGACGACGCGCCAGGGACGTGTCGCCGCCCCCTTGCCCAACCGGTACAACAACCGGGACATATCGCTCTCCCCCATCACGGGCCCTACGAAGGGTTCGATGGTCGCCCGCCGCACTTGCGGTCCACTTGGAGGCGACTTGCCGCCGACCTCTAGGCTGGGGCCGTGAGCGAGTTGAACGCCGAGGACGCGAAGATCATCACGTTGGCGCGGTCGGCCCGCGCCCGGACCGGCGCGGCCGAGGGCGCGGCCGTCCGCGACGAGACCGGCCGCACCTACTCGGCGACCAGCGTGGACCTGCCGTCGCTGAGGTTGTCGGCCCTCCAGGTCGCGGTCGCGATGGCGGTGTCCAGCGGCGCCGAGGACCTGGAGGCCGCCGCGCTGGTGACGGCCGCCGACAGCGCCGCCGACGCCGACGTGGCCGCCGTGCGCGACCTGGGCGCGAAGGCCCCGGTGCTGGTGGCGGGCCCGGACGGCACGCTGCGCACCACCCTGGCCGCCGGGTAGCCCCTTCTAGCGGACCGGCAGGCGCGGGGCCGCCGCCAGCAGCGTCCGCGTGTACGGGTGCTCGGGCGAGGCCAGGACCTCGGCGGCCGGGCCCGACTCCACGACGTCGCCGTCCTTCAGCACCATGACCCGGTGCGCGACCTGCCGCACCACCGCCAGGTCGTGGGTGATGAACAACATCGCCAGGCCGTGCTCGGCCTGGAGACGGCCGAGCAGCGCCAGGATCTCCGCCTGCACCGAGACGTCCAGCGCCGAGGTCGGCTCGTCGCAGACCAGCACGGCCGGGTCCGAGGCGAGGGCGCGGGCGATCGCCACGCGCTGCCGCTGGCCGCCGGACAACTGGCGCGGGCGTCGGCCGAGATGCTCGGGGCCGAGCCCCACCTGCCGCAGCAGGTCGGCCGCCCGGTCGCGCCGGTCGGCGCGGGGCGTCCCGGCGACCGCCAGCGCCTCGGTGAGGATGCGGGCGACGGTGTGGCGCGGGTCGAACGCCCCGGCGGGGTCCTGCGGGACGGGCTGGATGCGGTGCCGGTGCGGCCTGCGGAGGCGTTCGGGCAGGGCGCTCCAGGGCTCCCCGGTCAACGTGACCTCGCCGGAGTCGGCGGGCAGCAGGCCCAGCGCGATGCGGGCGAGCGTCGTCTTGCCCGACCCCGACTCGCCGACCAGGCCCAGGGTCTCTCCGGCGTGCAGGTCGAACGAGACGTCGCCGAGCGCGGTCCGGTCGCCGAACCGCTTGGTGATCGAGCGGGCCTGGAGAACGGGCGGTCCCGGCGTCGCGGGCGGGGCCGTGCCCTCAGGGACGGCGGCCAGCAGCGCCTTGGTGTAGGGGTCGCCGGGGTCGGTGAGGATCCGCTCGGCCGGGCCCTGCTCGACGATCGTGCCGTCCCGCATGACCGCGATGCGGTCGGCGAGCCGGGCGACCACCGCGAGGTCGTGGCTGATCAGGACCACGGCGGTCCCGGCCGCGCGCAGCCCGGCCAGCAGGTCCAGGACCTGCGCCTGGACGGTGACGTCGAGCGCGGTGGTCGGCTCGTCGGCGATGATCAGCTCGGGGCCGCAGGCGAGCGCGGAGGCGATCAGCGCGCGCTGGCGCAGGCCGCCGGAGAGCTGGTGCGGGTGCTCGCGGGCACGCCGTTCGGGGTCGGGGATCCCGACGTCGGCCAGCAGCCGCCGCACGCGCCCCGCCACCTCGCCGCGCGGGACGGTGCGGTGCACCAGCAGCGGTTCGGCGACCTCGCGGCCGATGCGGCGCAGCGGGTCGAGGGCCTGGAGGGCGTCCTGGAGCACGAAGCCGATGCGGCGGCCCCGGACGTCGCGCCAGGCGCGCTCGTTCAGCGTCCGCAGGTCCCGCCCGTCGAGGTGGAGCCGGTCGGCGGCGACCTCGCCGCCGCTGAGGCCGAGCAGGGCGCGCGCGGTGACGCTCTTGCCCGAGCCCGACTCCCCCACGATCGCCAGGCACTCGCCGGGGTCGAGGTGGAACGACACCCCGCGCACGGCGGCCTCGCCCGTCCCGAAGTCCACGGTCAGGCCCGCGACGTCCAGCAGCGTCACCGCAGGTACCTCCTTCGCAGGTCGCGGCCGACGACGTTCACCACGACGACGGTCAGGGTGATCGCCAGGCCCGGGAAGAACGCCACCCACCAGGCCGACTCCAGGAAGTCGCGGCCGTCGGACAGCTGCGCGCCCCACTCGGCGGCGGGCGGGTTGGGGCCGAGGCCGAGGAAGCTGAGCGCCGCGCCGTACAGGATGGCGGTGCCGACGCCGAGGGTCGCCAGCACCAGCACCGGGCCCAGCGCGTTGGGCAGCACGTGCCGCAGCACCAGCGCCGGGCGGGACTGGCCGAGCGCCGTCCCCGCCTCGACGTAGCCGGAGGTGCGCACGGTCCGCACCTGCGCGCAGACGAGCCGCGCGTACTCGGGGGTGGCGGCGACGGCCACCGCGAGCGTCGCGCCGGTCGTGCCGGGGCCGATCAGCGCGACCGCCACCAGCGCCAGCAGCAGGCCGGGGCACGACAGCAGCACGTCCATGGCCCGCATCAGCGCCTCGCGGACCGGCGCGCCGCCGAGCGCGGCGGCCAGCCCCAGCACCAGGCCCGCCGCGAGGGCGAGCGCGGTCGCGCCGAAACCCATCGCCAGCGAGGTGCCCGCGCCGTGGATCACGCGGGCGAGCACGTCGCGGCCGAGCTGGTCGGTGCCGAACGGGTGGCCGCCGCCGGGCGGGGCGAGCAGCGCGTCCGGGTCGGCGCGGTAGGGCGGGTGCGGGGAGAACAGCGACGGCGCGAGCGCGAACGCCAGCAGCACCAGCCCGACGGCCGCCGCCGCCAGGGCGCCGCGCGACAACCTCACGCCGGTACCCCTGCGTCCACGCCGTCGGCGATCACCAGGCGCACGTCCGCCACGCGGCGCACGTCGGCGGTGGGGTCGCCGCCGACCACCAGCAGGTCGGCGCGCAGGCCGGGGGCCAGCCGCCCGGTGACGCCGCCGAGCCCGCAGGCGTCGGCGGCGGTGACGGTCGCGGACTCCAGCGCCTGCGCCGGGCTCAGCCCGGCGTCCACCAGCAGCGCCAGCGCGTCGGCGACCTCGCCGAACGGCGCGCCGCGCACGCCGCTGTCGGTGCCGAAGGCCAGCCGCACCCCGGCCGCGTGCAGGCGTGCCAGGATCGCGAACCGCTCCGCCAGCCAGCCTTCGTGGCGGCGGGCGGCGATGGCGGGCCAGCCGGTGTGCACCGTCGGGCAGACCGCGATCCCGTCGGCGGCGAGACGCTCGACCAGCGCGTCGTCCACCCGGGTCGCGCCGCCCTCGACCTCCCAGCCGCAGTGCTCGACGGTGTCCACGCCCGCCCGGACCGACGCCGCGATGGCCGAGACGCCGTGCGCGTGCGCGGCGACCCGCAGGCCGTGCGCGCGGGCCTCGACGACGACCGCCGCGAGTTCGGCGTCGGTGAACTGCCGCTCCCAGGGCAGCGCGCCGCCGTTGGTGAGGTAGCCGCCGCCCGCCATGACCTTGATGACGTCGGCACCGGCCGCCGCGTTGCGCTGCACGGCCTTGCGCACACCCTCGATGCCGTGCGCGACGCCGCCGAGGAAGTGGCAGTGCCCGTTCGGCGGGGTGACGGGCGCGCACGCGGCCAGCACGCGCGGGCCAGGCAGCGCGCCCGCCGCGACGGCGTCGCGGAGCCGGACCGCGAGGCCGCCCCGGTCGCCCAGGTCGCGGGCGGTGGTGACGCCTGCGGCCAGCAGCCGCCGGGCGTTGCCCGCCATCCGCTCGTACAGCTCGTCGTCGGAGGCCGCCGCGAGTCCCGCCTCCAGTTCGGGACCGGCGTCGAAAGCCAGATGGACGTGCACGTCGATCAGGCCCGGCAGCAGGGTGCCGTCCGGATGCTCCACGTCCGGCGTGCCCGGCGCCTCCGCGCGCGGGCCCGTCCAGGCGATCCGGCCGTCCCGGACGAGCACCGCGCCGTCCTCGATCACTTCGCCCGCCGGGCCGGGCAGCACCCGCCCGGCCGAGATCAACAGCTGTCCCATCACGCCTCCCGCAACCGGGCGTCCACCAGCAGGTGGCCGAGATCCACCAGGGTGTTGACCACGACATAGACGACCGAGGCCAGCAGCACCGCGCCCACCACCACCGGCAGGTCCTTGGCGAGCACCGCCTCGACCGCGACCCGGCCCACGCCGGGCCGCGCGAACACCGATTCCACGACGACCGCCCCGGCCAGCAGGTGGCCCGCCGTCCAGCCGAGGATCGTCAGGGCGGGGACGAGTGCGTGCCGCAGGGCGTGCGCCCACCGCACCCGCCACTCCCCCAGGCCGCGCGCCCGCGCGGTCAGCGCGAACGGCTGCGTCAGCGCGTCCTCCAGCCCTTCGCGCAACACCTGCGCCAGCACCGCGCCGACCGGGATCGCCAGCGTCAGCGCAGGCAACCAGATCCCCTCGGCGTGGAAGGAGAACAACGTCAGCAGCACGATGCCCAGCCAGAAGGTCGGGGTGGAGGAGGCCACCAGCTCCACCGCCCCGGCCAGGGCCCGGCTCGCGCGGCGTCCGGCCGTCAGCAGCGCCACCGCGACCGCGCCCGCCACGGCCAGCGCGCACGCGGTCAGCGTCAGCCGCACGGTCGGGCCGATCTCCTGGCCGAGGACGGTGGTGACGGGCGCGCCGTGCTGGAACGACCAGCCGAGGTCGCCGGTCACCGCCCGGCCGAGGAACGCCAGGTACTGCACCGCCAGCGGCCGGTCCAGCCCGAGTTCGGCGTTCAGGCGTGCCAGCGTCTCGGGCGTGGCGGGCGCGCCGCCGAGCAGCGTCGCCGCCGGGTCGCCGGGGATGAGCCGCAGCGCCGCGAAGGCGAGCGTCCCGGCCCCGGCGAGCACGGCGGCCATGCCCGCCACGCGCCGCGCCACCCGGCGGGCCGCCCCGGGCCGCCGGGGCGCGGGACGCCGCTTCACTTGCCGAGCTCCACCCCGGCCAGCAGCGGGCTCGCCTGCCCGTCGAAGGTCAGGCCGCCCACCTTGGTGGAGGTGGCGGTGATGGCGGCGGGCACGTAGATGGGCACCAGGTAGGCACGGTCCACGACCTCCTGCTGCACCTTGGCGTACAGCTCGCCGCGCTCGGCCTGGTCGCCGGTGGCGAGGGCGTCCTCCAGCCAGCCGTCCAGCCGGGAGTCCTTGGCGAACGAGGCGTTGTAGCCGACCTTGCCCTTGGCCGGGTGGTTGTAGGAGGCGTAGAAGCTGCGCAGGATGTCGGGGTTGCCCGACACCCAGCTCCGGTCGAACACGTCGAAGCGGCCGGTGTCGCGGGCGTCGAACCACTGCCCGGTGGACATGTTCTCGATGCGCAGCTCGATGCCCGCCTTGCGGGCCTGCTCCTGCACGAGCTGGGCGACCAGGTCGCGCTGCTCGCGCACCTGCTGCTTGTTGAACACCCACAACACCGTCAGGCGCTTGCCGTCCTTGGTGCGGTAGCCCTGCGCGTCGCGGCCGGTGTACCCGGCCTCGCCGAGCAGCTTGTCCACCTCGGCGAGGTCGTGGCCGGGCCGAGAGTCCAGGGCCTTGTCGTACAGCGGTGTGGTGGGGCCGAGCGGCCCGCGCGCCGCCTTGTACTGGTCGGCGTACACGGCGGACACGAGCTGCCTGGTGTCCACGGCCTTCTGGAACGCCCGCCGCAGCCGCTCGTCGGAGAACGGGGCCCGCGAGGTGTTGAGGTGCAGGCTGTAGGTGCCGCCGGGCAGGTCGGCCCGGACGATCCGGACGCGTCCGCCGAGGCCCGCGACCCGCTTGGGCGGCACGGCCGCCGCGATCTGCGCGCGCCCGCTGGTGATCGCGCCGATCCGCACCGAGTCCTCGGGCAGGAACCGCACCGTCACCTTGGGCTCCTTCGCCGGACCGGGGGCGGTGGAAGGGCCCCAGCGGTACGGCTCGTGGCGGCGCAGGGTGAGGTTGTCGCCGCGCACGTACCCGGCGACCGCGTAGGCGCCCGAGCCGACCGGCTTGGCGCAGTAGTCCCGCTTGTCGGCCTTGGGAGAGGTGATGCCGAGGAAGGTCTGGCTGGCCGACTGGAGGAAGGCCGCGTTCGGCTTCTTGAACGACACCTTCACCGTGCGGTCGTCGATGACGGTGCTGCCCGCGTAGGGCCCGATGAGGGTGGCGGCGTACTGCGACTTGGTCGCCGGGTCCACCACGCGGTCGAAGGTGGCCTTGACCGCCTCGGCGGTGAGCGGCGTCCCGTCGTGGAAGGTGACGCCCTCGCGCAGCGTGAAGGTGTAGCTCTTCAGGTCCGGCGCGGCCTTCCACGTGGTAGCCAGCCACGGGTGCAGCTCGCCCCGCGGGTCCTGGAACACCAGCGAGTCGTAGACGTTGCGCATCAGCCGCGCGGTGACGTCCTGCGGGCTGACGTTGGGGTCCAGGCAGGTCGGCTCGCTGTCGCTGGCGTAGGCGAGGCCGCCGGCGGCCCCGGCGGACGCGCCGGAGCCGCCGCCGCACGCGGCGAGCCCGAGCGCGGACGCCGCCAGCAGCGCGGCCGGGGCGAGGAGGTGACGGTGGGGGGACCGTGCGGTCATGTGCGTTCCTTGACGGGGATAGGGGTGGACAGGGGGGCGGTGGCGGGACGCCCGGCGACGGCGATGAACAGCAGCGCGGCGGCCGACACCCCGGCCAGCAGCCACATCGCCGCCTGCTGGCCGCCGGAGCGGAACACCGCCATGCCGAGGGCGAGGCCGAGGGCCCCGCCGAGGTTGTGGAACGTCCACGACGAGCCGACGGCGAGGCCCGCCATGCGCTCGGGCACCGCCGACAGCGCCGCCACCGTCGCGGGCCCGAGGATGAACGCCCAGCCCGCGCCCATCAGCGCGAACGCGACCACGACGTGGACCAGCCCGCTGCCCTCGCCGAGCCGCGCCTGAAAGAGCGCCGACAGGACGAACGCGCCGAACCCCGCGCACAGCAGCGGCCGGGGCCCGACCCGGTCGACCAGCCGCCCCGCCACCGGCGACAGCAGCGCCACCAGCGCCGTGCAGGGCAGCAACATCAGCCCGACGCGCAGGCCCGCGTAGCCGCGGACCGTCTCCAGATAGAGCGGCATCAGGAAGAAGGCCAGGCAGTAGAAGAACGCCAGCGCGAAGTCGGCCGTGATCGCGCTGATGAACAGCCGGTTCGCGAACAGCCGGAACTGGATGATGGGCGACTCGGCGACCCGCTCGGCCGCCGCGAACGCCGCCAGCGCCGCGACGCCCGCGCCGATCGAGGCGAGCGTCCGCCACGACGTCCAGCCCCAGGTGTCGCCCAGCGTGAGCCCCAGCACCAGGGCGGGGAGCCCTGCGGTGAGCAGGACGAGGCCCGTCCAGTCCACCCGCGCGCCCCGCTCCTCGCCGCGCGACTCGGGCACGCTGCCCCGGCAGATCGCCAGCGCCAGCAGGATCAGCGGCACGTTCGGCCAGAACACCCACCGCCAGCCGGGCCCGGCGACCAGCAGGCCGCCGAGCACCGGGCCGAGCGCGAGGCCGAGGCCGTTCACGCCGTACAGCGCGCCGATCGCCTTGCCGCGCTCGTCCTCGGGGAACACGTTGGCGACGATCGCGCTGGTGCTGGTGTAGAGCACCGCGCAGGCCGCGCCCTGCACGAACCGGAACGCGACCAGCCACTCCACGTCGGTGGCGGAGCCCGCCCCCAGGGACGCCGCCCCGAACACCGCCGTGCCGAGGTACAGGACGCGGCGGCGGCCGTGGGCGTCGGCGAGCCGTCCCATCGTGACCATGGACATCGACAGCGCGACGATGAACAGGCCCACCACGAGCTGGAGCCGCGCGACCGGCGCGTGCAGGTCGCGGCCGATCGCGGGCACGGCGGTGTTGACGATGGTCAGGTCCACGCAGCCGAGGAAGCTGAGGATCGCGACGCCGGTGAAGGCGCGCCAGCGGCGCCGCGCGCTCACGCCGCGCCCGCCGCTTCCAGCGCGCGCTTCTTGAACCGCAGCGACAACCACACGCCCTTGCCGGGATGGTGCGGCTCGACGAAGATCTCGCGCGTCTTCGCCATCGCGTCGGTCATCGGCTGCGGGTAGATGACGAAGTCGTAGCCGTCGGCCGCCCACAGCGGCTGGATGATCGGGCACTCCTCCATGAGGTAGGTCAGGCACTTGGCGTGCGCGGCCGCCAGGTCGGCGTGCTCGTCGCGGGACTTCAACCGTTCCAGGAAGCGGCCGATCGTCGCCTCCACGGCCGCGTGGTAGTCCGGATTGCTCCGGTACTCCGCCTCCACCCGCTCGCGGAGGCCCACGTAGCGGTCGTCGGTGAGGGCGGTGTGCCAGCGCAGCACGTCGCGGCCGACCAGGAGCCGGTCCAGGGTCTCCCCGTTGCGCGCCAGCCACTCGTCGCCCGAGCGCAGCGCGTGCGCGTAGGCGGCGTCCGGCGGCAGGTCCTGGTGGTTGTGGCGCTGCAACGCGTCGGCCACCGCGATCGTCAGGTGCTCGATGCCGGACCGGTTGACCAGGTCGACGGTGGCGCTGAGCTTGTCTTCCTCGTGGTAGCGCTGGCCAACGCTGACCAGCAGGATCGCCTTGGTGCCGGTGAAGTCCAGCTCCTGGGCGACCTTGCCGAACGACGCCTTGGAACGGCCGGTGATCGTCATGTTCGCGGTCCTCTCTCCTGCTCGGTTCGGGGGACGGGCTCAGCTCCACAGGGCGAGCGGCCGTTCCTCCCCCTGGTAGCCGAGGAAGTGGCCGATGGTGACGCGGGTGGTGTCGCCGGACGGGCGCACGGCGTGGATCAGGCGCGGGTTGAGCAGGACCAGGTCGCCGGCGGCGGGCTTGAGGACCTCGACCGGCGGGGGGAGCCTGTCGCGGTCGATGCCGTAGGCGCGGTCGCCGACCAGGTTCCGGTACTCGTCCTCGGCGGGCTCGATGTCCCACAACTCCAGCTCGCCGCCCTCGTCGGGGATGTTGACGTAGACGTTCACCGACAGCTGCGCCTGGAGGTCGGCCAGGTAGGCGGCGGGCAGGTTGCGCTCCAGCGCGTCGGTGTGCGGGTTGAGGTCGACGTCGTGGTCCTGGTAGCGGACGATGCCGACGAAGCACTTGGCGCCGTCCACCTCCAGCAGGCGCGCGCCGCCCGGCCAGATCTCGTCGAGGGTGAGGCGCAGCTCGTCGGTGGGCGACAGGTGGGGGGCGAACAGCTCGCGGATGCGGCGGGCGTTGGGCAGGGCGGCGTCGTGGTAGGCGCGGCGGGAGGCCTCGTCGGCGATCTCGGAGTAGGCGTGGCCGATGCGGCCGAACTCGCGGGCCTGGCTGAGCGCGCCGCGGTCGGAGTGGTCGAGCAGTTGCTCGCGGGCGGCGCGCAGCGCCTCGGGGCGGGAGAAGCCCGGCACGTGGACGGCCAGGTGCTCCTTCTTGACGACCGACAGCAGGTCGTGGTGGTCCAGGTCGTTGCGGGTGGTGCGCAGGATACGGCTCATCGGGCTGCTCCTCGTCACTGCCGGGGGACCGGTACGCGGGACTGCATATATTTCCTACAGAAAAAGTAGGTAATACGCAAGAAGTCGACCTGGGCCTCCGTGGGGAGTGACCGGGATCACGCGGAGCGTACGGGAGGAACGCGCTCGGTCACTCCTCCGGCGCGCCCGGCGCGGTGCCGATCCGGTCGCGGGCGTCGCGCAGCTTGCGGATCGCCCTGGCCTCGGCCAGCTCGATGCCCTGCGCCCCGCCCCGGCCGAACTCGCCGGGCGCCGCGACCGTCAGCAGGTCGTCGCCGAGTTGCGTCAGCACCACGTCCAGCCCGGCCTGCCGCGCGCCCCGGCTGGTGTAGCGGACCGCGACGGTCTCCCCCGCCGTCCGGGCGTGGCGCAGCGGGACGCGGTACAGCAGCGTCTCGCGGTCGTCGCCGACGTCCAGCCCGATCTTCGGGCAGCCGGTGACCGCCTCCCGCGCCTCGGCCACCAGCGCCGCCGCCCGCCCCTTGCGCAGCCGGTACACGTGCTGCACCAGCGTCGCGCCCGGCTCGGTGCGGTAGTAGGCCGCCTGCGCGTGCGACGCGTCGCGCCCCTCGCGCGCCCCGGCGTTGTCGGCCAGCCGCAGCAGCCTGGCGCAGTCGGGGTCGGCGGGCCGGATGCCGGTGAAGGCCCGCTGCGGCCCGGCGGGCAGGAAGCCCGCGGGCACCTCCCGCTGCGACAGCAGGGCCGGGCCCATCGCCGCCGTCCCGGCGGCGGCCGGCGCGACGTCGGCCTGCGGCGCCCCGCACCCGGCGGCCGCCAGCACGCCCGCCAGCACCGTCGCCAGCACGAACGCCGGAACCGGCACCGGCATGGACCCGGGCGCGACCGCCCTGGACGTGGCGGCGGCGGGCAGCAGCGTGCCCCGAGCCCTGCGCGACATGAGATCCCCCCGAACCCCTCGACGCGCAAGATCATCCCCGCCGGGCGCCGCCGTTTAACGTCGGGGTCCGGCGGGGTAGATGTCGCTAACCGGCGGTTTCGGGGGCCGCCTCGGCGGGGCGCGGCACCCGCCGCACCAGCACCGTGCCGATGCGGTTGCGCCGCCCGGCGATGCTCTCGGCCTTCAGCGTCAGGCCCGCCACGGTGGCGGTGGAGCCCTCGATCGGCACCCGGCCGAGCGCGTGCGCCAGCAGCCCGCCGACCGTCTCCACCTCCGGCACGTCGATCTCCGCGTCGAACAGCTCCGCCAGATCCTCCACCGGCAGCCGCGCGGTGACCCGCGCCGCGCCGTCCTCCAGCCAGGTCACCGGGGGCGTCTCGACGTCGTACTCGTCGGTGATCTCCCCGACGATCTCCTCCAGCACGTCCTCGATGGTGACCAGCCCGGCGGTGCCGCCGTACTCGTCGATGACGATCGCGAGGTGGATCTGCCGGGCCTGCATCTCGCGCAGCAGCTCGTCGATGGGCTTGGAGTCGGGCACGTAGGTGGCCGGGCGCATCACCGACTCCACCTTCTCCACCGTCTCGCCCGCCCGGTGCTCCTGGCTGCGCCGCACGATGTCCTTGAGGTAGGCGATGCCGACCACGTCGTCCTCGTTCTCGCCCACCACCGGGATGCGCGAGAAGCCGCTGCGCAGCGCCAGCGACATCGCCTGCCGCAACGTCTTGCCGCGCTCGATGAACACGATGTCGGTGCGCGGCACCATGACCTCGCGGACCAGCGTGTCGCCCAGCTCGAACACCGAGTGGATCATCTGCCGCTCGTCCGGCTCGATCAGGCTGCGCTGCTCGGCCAGGTCCACCAGGTCGCGCAGCTCGGCCTCGGAGGCGAACGGCCCCTCCCGGAAGCCCTTGCCGGGGGTCAGCGCGTTGCCCAGCAGGATCAGCAGCCGGGGCAGCGGGCCCAGCACCCGGGTCACCGGGTGGATCACCGCCGCGCCCGCCAGCGCGAACCGGTCGGCGTGCTGGATGCCCAGCGTGCGGGGGCCGACGCCGACCGCGACGTAGCTCACCACGATCATGATCGCGGCGGCGGTCACGTAGGCGCTCCAGCCCTCCTCCAGCCAGGTGATGCACAGGTCCGCCACGATCACCGTGGCGACCAGCTCGGCGCTGATCCGCAGCAGCAGCACCATGTTGAGGTAGCGGGCCGGGTCGGCGACCACCGCCGCCAGCCGGGGCGCGCCGCGCCGCCCCTCGCGGACCAGCTCCTCCACCCGCACCCGCGAGACGCGGGTCAGCGCCGCCTCGGTCGCCGCCAGCAGCCCGGCCAGGACGACCAGACCCACCGCGACCGCCAGCAGCCATCCCTGTATGGAACTCATGGACGCGCGCTCACGTCCGCTTGCGCTCGTCCCGCCACGACGCCAGCAGCTCGTCCTGGAGGCCGAACATCTCCTTGTGCTCCTCGGGCTCGGCGTGGTCGTACCCGAGCAGGTGCAGGATGCCGTGCGCGGTCAGCAGCTCCAGCTCCGCCTCGGTGGAGTGGCCCGCCGTCTTCGCCTGCCGCTCGGCGACCGCCGGGCACAACACCACGTCGCCGAGCAGGCCGGGGTCGGCCTCATCGTCGTCGTCGGCGTCCGCCAGGTGGCCGGGCCGCAGCTCGTCCATCGGGAACGACAACACGTCGGTGGGACCGGGCTCGTCCATCCACTTGACGTGCAGCTCGGTCATCGCCTCCTCGTCCACCAGCAGCAGCGACAGCTCCGCCAGCGGATGGACGCGCATGCCGTCCAGCACGTGCCGGGCCAGGCGCGCCAGGGCCTGCTCGTCGACCCCGACGCCCGACTCGTTCAACACCTCGATGCTCATCTAACGCCCCCGCTTGCGGGACGCGCCGCGTCCCGCCGCCCCCTGCTTGATCTCCGGCACCCGCGCCTCGTCCCACCGGTTGTAGGCGTCCACGATGTCGGTGACCAGCTTGTGCCGCACCACGTCGTGGCTGTTCAGCCGGCAGAAGTGGATGTCGGAGACGCCCTCCAGGATGTCCTGCACGACCCGCAGGCCGCTCTGCTGCCCGTTGGGCAGGTCGACCTGGGTGACGTCGCCGGTCACCACGACCTTGGAGCCGAAGCCGAGCCGGGTGAGGAACATCTTCATCTGCTCGGGCGAGGTGTTCTGCGCCTCGTCCAGGATGATGAACGAGTCGTTCAAGGTACGGCCCCGCATGTACGCCAGGGGCGCCACCTCGATGGTGCCGGCCGCCATCAGCCGCGGGATCGAGTCGGGGTCGACCATGTCGTGCAGCGCGTCGTACAGCGGCCGCAGGTAGGGGTCGATCTTCTCGTAGAGGGTGCCGGGCAGGAAGCCCAGCCGCTCGCCCGCCTCGACCGCCGGCCGGGTCAGGATGATCCGGTTGACCTGCTTGTCCTGGAGCGCCTTGACCGCCTTGGCCATCGCCAGGTAGGTCTTGCCGGTGCCCGCGGGGCCGATGCCGAAGACCACCGTGTGCTGGTCGATGGCGTCGACGTACTTCTTCTGGTTGAGGGTCTTGGGGCGGATGGTGCGGCCGCGGCTGGACAGGATGTCCAGGGTCAGCACCTCGGCCGGCCGCTCCTCGGTCCGGTTGCGCAACATGCCGAGGCTCCGCTCGACCGCGTCGGGGGTGAGCTGCGTCCCGCTCCTCAGCAGGTCGAGCAGCTCGTCGAACAGGCGCGAGACCAGGTCGGTCTCGCCCTGCGGCCCGGTCACGGTGATCTCGTTGCCGCGCACGTGCACATCGCTGTCGGTGGCGCGCTCGATGACGTGGAGCAACTCATCGCGGGAGCCCAGCAGGCCCACCATCGACTGGTCGTCCGGCACCACGATCTTGATCTGGGAGCGCTCGCCGGTGCGGCCGGCGCGTCCCGCGTGAGTTGATTCGACCATCAGCCGGGCCTTGCGGCCTCTCCGACCTGCCTTCTGTCCGCTCAGAGTGTTCCGCTTCTGTCGCTTCCATGGTACTGGGCGCCCGCGCGGTCACGCCGCCGTATTTACGAGCGCCCGTCCGGCAGGGGGCCGCCGATCCGCCGGGCGGGCCGGGGGCCCGGACGGCGGCCCCGGCGGCGCTTCTCGTCCCGGGGCCCGTCCCGGCTATCCGGGGGGCCAGTTGAGGCCGCGGCCGCCCAGGACGTGGGCGTGCACGTGGAACACCGTCTGGCCCGCCTGGGCGCCGGTGTTGAACACCACGCGGTAGCCGCCGTCGGCGACGCCCTCGTCCACCGCGACCCGGTGCGCCTCGCCCACCACCTCGGCCAGCAGCTCGGCGTCGGCGGCGGCCAGCTCGCCGACCGTGGGGTGGTGGTCCTTGGGGATCACCAGCACGTGCGTGGGCGCCTGGGGGTTGATGTCGCGGAACGCCACCGTGCGCTCGCCCTCGCGGACGATCTTGGCGGGCACCTCCCCTGACACGATCTTGCAGAACAGGCAGTCGGTCATCGCTCTCCTCCCAAGCGCGCGCGGTCGGCGGCATCCTACCGGGGCGGCCCGCGCCATGACCGGCCGTGACCCCGGGGAGTAAAGCCGCACCCGGGGATAGGCCGCATAAGGCCCGTGCAATGGCTAAGGTTGGCAACTCAGGCGTTCCCCCCGACGCGCGCACCGCACGCACCAACGCCCCGCCCGCCCGGCCGGGGTTCGCCTTGTCCATCCACGCCGTAACCGCGGGTCGTCATCCGAATGGACGGCCCCGGGGCGGCGAAGGCGGCGGATAGGTGACCGAGGCAAGACAGAACATGCCCTTTCGTAAACCCGACGACGAGGGCGCGCGTCCCACTGACGTGACCGAGACCCTCGTGGCCAGGGGCACGGCCGGTGCGGTGGCCGTCGCCTGGGACGCCGACCAGGCGGTGACGGCGCTCTACAGCGCCAACTACCGCTCGCTGGTGCGGCTCGCCGCGATGCTGGTGCGCGACGCGGGCACGGCCGAGGAGGTCGTCCAGGACGCGTTCGTCGCCATGCACGGCGGGTGGCGCCGGCTGCGCGACCCCGACAAGGCCCTGTCCTACCTGCGCCAGTCGGTGGTGAACCGGTCCCGGTCGGTGCTGCGCCACCGGGCGGTGGTGGAGAAGTACGCGCCCAAGGGGCTACCCGACGCGCCCAGCGCCGAGGCGGGCGCCATCGGGGAGCTGGAGCGCTCGGCGGTGGTGGACGCGCTGCACCGGCTGCCGACGCGGCAGCGCGAGGCGCTGGTCCTGCGCTACTACGCCGACCTGTCCGAAGCGGAGATCGCCCAGAGCATGGGGATCTCCCGCGGCGCCGTCAAGAGCCATACCGCGCGCGGGATGGCCGCGCTGCGCAACGTCCTGGAGCAGTTCTCATGACCACCGACCCCCACGACGAGTACGGCGAGATCCTGCGCCGTGCGCTCAGCGCGGAGGCGGAGACGGTCGACCCTTCCGCCGACGGCCTGGAGCGCATCCGGGCCCGGATCGACGAGCGGCGCCGGCGCCGGTTCGGGTGGGAGTGGTTCACCGCCAACTGGGGGCGACCCGTGCTGGCGGTCGGCGCCGCCGTCGCCATCGCCGGCATCGGCGTCTCGGCCCCCCAGACGATGGACCTCATCCAGTCGGCGGGCAACCACGGCGAGTCCCGGCGGAACGAGCAGCCCCCGGCGGGCGGCACCCTGTCCGAGCGGAACGGGCCCACCGCCGACCCGCAGGACCCCCGCTCCGCCGACCGCCCGACCGGCGAGGCCAGCGACGATCCCGACGCCCCGGTGTCGGTGTCGGCCTCCGGGACGGTGAGCTGTCCCCCGGCGAGCACGCCGGGCAACACCCGCACCCCGCCCCCGCCGACCTCGCCGAAGCCGCCGTCCGGCACCGCCTGCCCGACGCCGAGCACCACGGCCCCCACCCCGACGGCCACGCCGACCACCCCGGCGCCCACGACGCCCGCGCCGACCACCACCACGCCCGCGCCGCCGACCGAGACGCCGACGACCCCGGCGGCCGAGCCGCAGGTGCCCGCCAGCGGCCCCTGAGCCGCCCACCGGGGCCGGTGGTCCGCCTGGTCCTGTGCCCACCGACCCCGAGGGCCGGAGTCCGCCCGTGCCCGGCCGTCCGCCGGGCGGTCACCAGCGGCCGGTGGCCGCCATCAGCACCGACGCCGCCGCCACGCCCGCCGTCGAGGTGCGCAGCACCGTCGGGCCCAGCAGCGCCGTGCGCGCGCCCGCCTCGGCGAACCGCGCGATCTCCTCGTCGCTGACGCCGCCCTCGGGGCCCACGATCACGACGATGTCGCCCGCCGCCGGGGGCGCGAACGCCGTCAGCGGCGCGTCGGCCGCCTCGTGCAGCACCAGCGCGCCCGCAGCGCCCGCCACCAGGTCGGCCACCTGCGCGGTCGTCGCCAGGTCGGCCACTTCGGGGAAGCGGGCGCGCCGGGCCTGCTTGGCGGCCTCCCGGGCGGTGTTGCGCCAGCGGCCCAGGGCCTTGTCGCGGCGCTCGGCCTTCCACTGGGTGATGCTGCGCGCGGCCGACCACGGCACGATCACGTCCACGCCGACCTCGGTCATGGTCTCCACGGCCAGCTCGCCCCGGTCGCCCTTGGGCAGCGCCTGCACCACCACCAGGCGGGGGCTCGGCTCGGGCCAGGTGAGGCGCGCGCCGACCTCCAGCGTCAGCGACGCCTTGTCGGCGGCCACCACGACGCACTCGGCCATCAAGCCCGCGCCGTCGGTCAGGTCGACCCGCTCGCCGGGCCGCAACCGCCGCACGGTGGCGGCGTGCCGCCCCTCCGGGCCGTCCAGGACCACCCGGTCGGCGGCCAGCCGCTCGCGGTCGGCGAGGAACACCGGCGGACTCATGAAACCCCCTCAGAGACGCTGCCCTCAGACGACAGAACCCCGCCGCGACCGCACTCGGGTCGCGACGGGGGGCCGTCAGCCGTCGCGGCCCTCGTGATAGGCCGCCACGGTCTCTCTTCAGTGCTGGTTGAACACGTCCCGCAGCCGGGAGAACACGCCCCGCTGGCCCGGCGCGAACTTGCCGGGCGGGCGCTCCTCGCCGCGCAGCTTGGCCAGCCTGCGCAGCAGCTCCTCCTGCTCCTCGTCGAGCCTGCCGGGGGTCTCCACGGTCACGTGGATGAGCAGGTCGCCGCGGCCGGACTCGTTGAGGTGGCGCACGCCGCGCCCGTACAGGGTGATCACCTGGCCGGACTGGGTGCCGGGCTTGATGTCGACGTCCTCGGCGCCGTCCAGGGTCTCCACGGTGACGCTGGTGCCGAGGGCGGCGGCGGTCATCGGGATCTCGACGGTGCAGTGCAGGTCGTCGCCCTCCCGCTCGAAGATCGCGTGGGGCTTCTCCACGATCTCCAGGAACAGGTCGCCGGGCGGGCCGCCGCCGGGACCGACCTCGCCCTCGCCCGCCAGCTGGATGTGGATGCCGTTCTCCACGCCCGCCGGGATCTTGACCTTGACGGTGCGGCGGGTGCGGACCCGGCCGTCGCCCGAGCACTCGGGGCAGGGGGTGCGGATCACGCTGCCGAAGCCGCCGCACTGCGGGCAGGGGCGCGCGGTGCGGACCTCGCCGAGGAACGAGCGCTGCCGCATGACGACCTCGCCGTGGCCCTCGCAGGTCTCGCAGGTCTCCGGGCGGGTGCCGGGCGCGGTGCCCTCGCCCTGGCAGGAGGTGCAGGCGACCGCGGTGTCGATGGACAGCTCGCGGGTGGTGCCGAAGGCGGTCTCGTTCAGGTCGAGCTCGACGCGCAGCGTGGCGTTGCGGCCGCGGCGGGCCCGGCTGCGCGGGCCGCGCGCGGACGCGGTGCCGAAGAAGGCGTCCATGATGTCGCTGAAGGGGAACCCGGCCGCGCCGAAGCCGCCGGCGCCCGCCCCGGCGCCGCCGCGCGCGAACGGGTCGGCGCCCATGTCGTACATCTCCCGCTTCTGCGGGTCGGAGAGCACCTCGTAGGCCTGGGTGATCTCCTTGAACTTCTCCTGCGTCTCCGGGTCCGGATTGACGTCCGGGTGGAGCTCGCGGGCGAGCCGGCGATACGCCTTCTTGACCTCGTCCGGGCTGGCGTCGCGCCGGACGCCGAGGGTCGCGTAGTAGTCGTTGGCCACTTACGACCCCGCCAGGATCTGTCCCACGTAGCGTGCCACTGCGCGTACCGCTCCCATCGTGCCGGGGTAATCCATGCGTGTCGGCCCGAGCACTCCGAGCCGGGCCAGGGTGAGGTCGCCCACGCCGTAGTCGGCGGCGACGACCGAGGTGGACCGGAGCCCCTCGTCGGGGTTCTCGGTGCCGATCCGCACCGTAACAGTAGAGGAATCGCCGGTCTCGCCGAGCAGCCGCATCAGCACGACCTGTTCCTCCAGCGCCTCCAGGACGTCCCGCAGGCTCTGCGAGAAGTCCACGTGGGCCAGGTTGGCGGCGCCGGCGAACACGATCTTCTCCTCGTGCTTCTCCACCAGCGTCTCCAGCAGCACCGACAACACCGAGGCCGCGACCGGCCGCTCGTCGGCGCCGACCTTCTCCGGCAGGTCGGCCACGGCCGTGGGCACCTCGCCCAGGCCGCACCCGTCCAGGCACGTGTTGAGCAACGCCCGCAGGTGGCCGATCGATTCCTCGGTCAGCTGGGCGGGGGTCTCGATCACCCGCTGCTCGACCCGGCCGGTGTTGGTGATCAGCACCAGCAGCAGCCGGTGCGCCGCCACCGGGACCAGCTCCACGTGCCGCACCGTCGAGCGGGTCAGCGAGGGGTACTGCACGACCGCGACCTGCCGGGTGAGCTGGGCCAGCAGCCGCACGGTGCGGCCGACCACGTCGTCCAGGTCGTAGGCGCCGTTCAGGAACGTCTCGATGGCGCGGCGCTCGGCCGACGACAGCGGCTTGATCGTGGACAGCCGGTCCACGAACAGCCGGTAGCCCTTGTCGGTGGGCACCCGGCCCGCGCTGGTGTGCGGCTGGGTGATGTACCCCTCCTGCTCCAGCACCGCCATGTCGTTGCGGATGGTCGCCGAGGACACGCCCAGGTTGTGGCCCTCCACCAAGGACTTGGAGCCGACCGGCTCGTTGGTGGAGACGTAGTCCTCGACAATGGCGCGCAGGACCGCGAGTTTCCGGTCGTCGAGCACGTGGTCACCTCCGCTGCCCCCGTACTGGCACTCCTTGCTTCCGAGTGCCAAGTGTACGGCCCGGCGGGGCCACTCTGGAGGGTCCGGGTCGCGCGGCGCCCGCCACGCCGGGAGATCGCGGGGCCGCGACCGCGGGCGCCCGGCTGGATTAATGTGCCGACCTGTGCAGAGTAAGGACTACGGAAACGACGTTCTGGCGGGCGACTGGCGGCTGCCCCGCAAGGGTCAGATCCCGGAGATCCCCGCCGAGCCGGGCCTGGTGGCCGAGGATCCCGACAGCGGGTTCTGCGGGGCGGTGGTCGGCTGCGACAAGTTCGGCGTGACGCTGGAGGACCGGTTCGGCAACAGGCGGGTGTTCCCGCTGACGGCGGCGGGCTTCCTGATCGACGGCAGGCCGGTCACGCTGGTGCGGCCCGCCGCCGCGCCGAAGGCCCCGGCGCGCTCGGCGTCGGGATCGGTCGCGGTGCGGGGACTGCGGGCGAAGGTGGCCAAGGAGAGCCGCATCTACGTCGAGGGCCGGCACGACGCCGAGCTGGTGGAGAAGATCTGGGGCCACGACCTGCGGGTGGAGGGCGTGGTCGTGGAGTACCTGGAGGGCGTGGACGACCTGCCCGCCATCGTCGCGGAGTTCGGGCCCGGCGAGGGGCGGCGGCTCGGGGTGCTGGTGGACCACCTGGTGGCCGGGTCCAAGGAGAGCCGGATCGCGGCGCAGGTGACGTCGCCGTACGTGCTGGTGACCGGGCACCCGTTCGTCGACGTCTGGGAGGCGGTCAAGCCGGCCGCCGTCGGCATCGCGGCCTGGCCCCGCGTGCCGCGCGGCGTACCCTGGAAGGAAGGGGTGCTCCAAGCACTCGGCTGGGGGGACAACGTGGGCGCGGGATGGCAACGCATCCTGGGGTCGGTGTCGAGCTTCACCGATCTTGAGCCGGCGCTCCTGGGCCGGGTCGAGGAACTGATCGATTTCGTGACCGCCCCCGGCCCCCCGCCGTTCGAGTGAGGAGCATGGCATGACCAATCCCCCTGAGGGGCCCGGATACCAGGGCCAGCCCGGGTACGGGCAGGACCCGTACGGGCAGCAGCCGGGCTACGGACAATCGGGCAGCAGTCACCCGGGGTACGGGCAGTCCGGCTACGGGCAGCCGGGCAACAGCCAGCCGGGCTACGGGCAGTCGGGCTACGAGCAGCCCGGGTACGGCCAGCCGGGATACGGGCAGCAGCCCGGGTACGGCCAGCCGGGGCACGACCAGTACGCCGGGTACGGCCAGGCGCCCGCCTACGGCGGCCAGATGCAGCCGTACGGGTCGGCCTACACCGGCCAGCCGTCCTCCGACGAGCGCACCTGGGGGCTGCTCTGCCACCTGGGCCAGCTCCTGTTCGGCGTGTTCTCGCCGCTGGTGGTCTACCTGGTCAAGAAGGACGAGTCGCCGTTCCTGCGCCACCACGGCGTGCAGGGGCTGAACTTCGGCATCACGCAGATCTTCTACGGTCTGATCAACTTCGTGCTGATGTTCGTGCTGATCGGCATCGTGACCGCGCTGGTCCAGGCGGTGGCGACGCTGGTGTTCATCATCATGGCGGCGGTCGCCGCCAACCGGGGCGAGTGGTACCGCTTCCCGGCCTTCATGGCCTGGCCGATGATCAAGTAGTCACGGTCAGGTCAGGTCGCGGACCACGGCGTCGGCGAGCAGGCGCCCGCGCGGGGTGAGCACCGCGCGGGCGCGCTCGCGGTAGGGCTCTTCCGCGACGAGGCCCGCGGCGATCAGCGGCCGGACCGCGGCGTCGTCCACCAGGTCGGCCGGGCAGCCGTCGGCCAGCCGCAGCTCCAGCATGATCCGCTCGACGCGCCGGTCGTCGTCGGTCAGGACCTCGCGGGCGTGCGCGGGCGTCGTCCCCTCGGCGAGGCGGGCGGCGTAGGCGGCGGGGTGCTTGACGTTCCACCAGCGGGTGCCGCCGACGTGGCTGTGCGCGCCGGGGCCGACGCCCCACCAGTCGGCGCCGGTCCAGTAGAGCAGGTTGTGCTGGCAGGCCGCCTCGGGCGAGGCGGCCCAGTTGGAGATCTCGTACCAGTGCAGGCCGTGCGCGCTCAGCAGCTCGTCGGCCATGGCGTAGCGGTCGGCCATCGCGTCGTCGTCGGGGGCGGCCAGCTCGCCCCGGCGGACCTGCGCGGCCAGCCGGGTGCCCTCCTCCACGATCAGCGCGTACGCCGACACGTGGTCGGGGCCGCAGGCCAGCGCCGCCTCCAGCGAGGCGCGCCAGTCGTCGTCGCTCTCGCCGGGCGTGCCGTAGATCAGGTCGAGGTTGACGTGCTCGAACCCGGCCGCGCGGGTCCACTCCACCACCTGCGGCACCCGGCCGGGGGTGTGGGTGCGCTCCAGCACCTTCAGCACGTGCTCGCGGGCGCTCTGCATCCCGTAGGAGACGCGGGTGAACCCGGCGGCGCGCAACCCGTCCAGGTAGGCGGGGTCGACGGTCTCGGGGTTGGCCTCGGTGGTGACCTCCGCGCCGGGGGCCAGGCCGAACTCGGCGTCGATCGCCGCCAGGACGCGGCCGAGGTCGCCGGGCGGCAGCAGGGTGGGGGTGCCGCCGCCGACGAAGACCGTCCGCACGGGCAGGTCGGCAGCGCCGAGCACGCGGCGGGCCATGCGGACCTCGGCGATGGCGGTGTCGGCGTAGGAGTCGCGGCTCGCGCCCGGACCCAGCTCGGTGGCGGTGTAGGTGTTGAAGTCGCAGTACCCGCAGCGCGTCACGCAGAAGGGCACGTGCACGTAGAAGGCGAAGGGGCGCTCCCCCAGGCCGGTCAGGGCGCTGCCGGGCAGCGCGCCGTCGTACGGTACGGGGTCGCCGTCGGGCAGGGTCGCGGGCACCGTTCCAGTCTGCCGTGCCCCCGGCGCTGCTCGGACCGTCGGCGGCCTGCGGCCGTCAGCGGGTGGACCGCTCCGAGAGCTCGGCGGCGCGCAGCTTGGCGCGCAGCCAGCCCGGGATGTGCTCGGCGGTGCGCGGGAACCGGTCCAGGTCCAGGGCGTAGGCGTCCGGGGTCAGCGGCGGCGTGAAGTCGGGCTCGCCGTCGTAGTCGAACTCCACGCTGAACCGGCCCGCCCGCTCCACCTCCAGGCGCGCGGTGAACCAGGCCCCCGTGCCGTGCCGGTACATCACCCGGCGCAGCTCGTCGAGCTTGCTCACGGCCTGGCCGGGCGGCATGGCCACGCTGACCGTGCCGGCGGAGTCGACGATCTCGAAGGAGACGCTGTCGATGCCGATCGTGGCGCGGAACTCCAGACCGAGCCTTTCCCACCCGAACGGGGCGCCCGAGCGCAGCGCGCGGACCACGCCGTTCACCGTCTCCCGCTCCTTCGGAGTGCGGAGAACCTGCTCGGATCGCGTCACGCTTGGAACCTCCGGAAACCCTGTGCGTGCGGTCGCTCCGACCGTACCGACAGATCCGCGCGGGTCGCGGGAGGGCCGCCGTGTCGCGCCGATCCCGTCGGGCCCGGTCCGGGGAGGTTGCGGGACGTTCCGGGCCCGATCCCCACAAGATCGCCGCATCGTCCGGGGCGCCGCCGCGCGCCCCGCCGGATAGGGTCGCCGGATGCGAGGACAGGAGGCGGCGGCGTTCGGGCGCCTGCCCGCGCGGGTGCTGCTGCGCGGCGGGCCCGCCGGGTGGCACTACGAGTTCGGCTACGACCACGGCGCGCCCGAGCGGGGCGAGCTGCCCGGCGGCGGCACCGGCTGGGCCGAGGGGCCGCGCGGCGGGCCCGAGCCGGGCTGGTGGCGGCGCAGGCTCGCCGAGACCGCCGGGGCGCTGCGCGAGCGCCTGGCCTGGACCCTCACCGACCGCACCTTCGGCGAGCTGGGCGCCGAGGCCGACATCGCCTGGTTCGAGGTCGAGGAGCCGTGCGTGTGGGAGGGCCTGGTCACCCTGCGCGACGCGGACCCGGCGCGCTTCCCCGGCGAGGTCGCGCCGCTGGTGGTGACGTTGGAGCCGGGGCGCGGGGCCGTCCTGCCCGACGCGCACCTGCTGTTCTCCACGCTGGCGTCCGACGTGTGGAGCACGCTGGAGACGCTGGCGGGCGCGCACGGCTCACCCGCGCCGCAGGCGAGCTTCCTGTGCGGCTGGGACGACCACCGCAGCGTGCGGGTCGGGCGCAGCGTGCTGCACGCCTCCACCCAGCGCGGCTCCGACGGCGCCGAGCGGCTCGGCGAGCTGCACGCGGTGCGGCTGACGGCCTGGGGCGGCAATCCCGAGCTGCGGTTCCGGCTGGACGGCATCGACCTGCTGGACGAGCCCGTGGCCGACGTGCTGGAGCTGCTGGACGGCCTCGGGCACGAGATCGTCCGGCGGCACGGGGTGGTGCGGGTCCCGGCGATGGGGCTGGCGCTGCACCCGGCGGAGACCGGCCGGTTCGGCGCGGCGGGGCTGCGGCTGCCGGAGGCGCTGGCACACGGCTGGCGGTGACGGGCCGCGCGGGCGGGTCTCCTTGGATGGGCCGCCGTGAACGGGCCGCCGCAGACCGGGCGCAACGGACCCGTCATGCACGCGGGGCCCGTTCGTCACCTGAACGCAACCCCGCCTCCCTACATTCACCGCTCATGACCAGCCGCGCGCGTCACCTCGTCCTCGGCCTCACCACCCTCGCCCTGGCGGGCGGCCTGACCGCCGTCCCCGCCGCCGCCTCCGGCCCGCTGGTCGTGCAGCGCGGCGGCCCCGCCCGCACCGTGCCGTTCACCGCCGACCGCGACGGCGAGGCCGTCATCGCCTTCCGCGCCGCCGCGCCCGGCGTCTCCTGGGCGCGCAAGGGCGCCGAGGCCGCCGTGGTGTCGGTCGCGGTGGACGGGCGGCACGTGACCGACCTGGTGGTGCCGTCCGCCGACCCGACGCCGCGCAGCCTGGGCCTGGGCGCGGTCAAGCGCGGCCGCCACAAGGTGACGCTGCGGTTCGCCAAGGGGAGCGCCGCCGCGGCACGGCGCGTCGTGCTCGCCGGGACGCGGGTGCGGATGCCACGGGCGGACCAGCTCGCCCTGCGGCACGCGCCGATCGTGGTGGGGCGGACCGGCTGGCCGTTCGGCGACGCCTACCAGAACGCGCGCACCGACACCCCGCTGATCGCCTGGCACGAGGCGCGGCCCGCCGCCACGGCCGGGCACCGGGTGCTGGAGTACTCGGTGGTGTGGAGCAACGAGGACGGCGGCACCGACAGCCCCGCGCTGATGGCCCGCTGGGGCCGTACCACCGACATCGAGTGGGTGTACCGGGTGGAGGTGGACGCGGCCGGGCGGCGCGTGCCGGGCACCGGCGTCTACCAGGCCCCGCAACACCTGACGCTGAAGTTCACCGGCCGCTACGAGGGCGACCACCCGGTGCTCCAGACGTGCACGCAGAACAACAACATGTGCGACGTGATCATGCCGGGGTCACCGCTGCGGTTCCTGCCGGACGCCTCGCGCACGCTGCCCGCCGGGCGGGCCCGCGAGGCCGTCATGGACCGCGAGCCCTGGACCTACCGGGTCATGGCGCAGGAGATGGTGCGCGAGGGGAAGATCGAGAAGCGGTCCGACCCCGCGACCCGCGAGGTCGGCGACCAGCGGACCTACCTGTACGCGGAGCTGGTCAAGCGCACCGGCGCGGCCACCGGGAGCGGGTCGGCCCCGGGCGTGACGCTGGGCGTGCGGCTGCGGCGGGACCCGTCCCGGCTCTACCGCTCCGACCACGGCGAGCCGACGTGGTCGATCGAGCGCGACGGCGCGGCGGCCACGACCGTCGAGCTGCCCGCCGGGACCACCGCCGCCGACATCGCCTCCGTCGAGGCGGTCCGGCGGCCGGTCGGGCTCGGCGACAACGGCGCCCCCGCGACCGTGACCGCCCTCAACCGGGGCTTCTTCCTGAACCGGTCGTACCTGCCGGGGGCGTCGGCGGTCCGGTGGAGCGGCTCGGCCGTCCTGACGGCCGCGCGCCCGTCGGCGGTGGTGTGGCGGCCGTGAGGCGATAACCGGGGGAACCCGCGAACTCCGGGCGCGTCGAAGTAGTCGTACACTTCGCCAATAGCCCCCAGGAACTCGGAGGACTCCCCCATGGCCTACGGGCAGCCCCCGTCGCCCGGCCACGGTCCGCGGCCCGGCGCGCAGCAGTCGCCCTGGCAGGGCGGTCAGGCGCCGCAGGGCGGCTGGCAGCAGCCCCCGCCGCCGCCCGGTGGCTGGCAGCAGCCGCCGCCCTCCCCGGGGACCACGCCGATGCCCGGCCACTACGGCCCGGTGAGCGACGAAGACAAGACCTGGGCGCTGATGGCCTACGTGGGCCAGTTCCTGGTCGCGGTGATCGCGCCCGCCGCCGTGTACCTGGGCCGGGCGCGGTCGCCGTTCGTCCGCCGGCACGCGGCGCAGGGCCTGAACATGGGCATCGCGTCGGTGGTGGTGTGGACGGCGGGACTGCTGCTCCAGATGCTGTTCGAGCCGCTGATCTGGGTGCCGCTGGCCTTCACCGCCGCGATCATGTGCTACCTGGTGTACGCGGCGCGCGCCGCCAACCGGGGCGAGTTCCGGCAGGTGCCGCCGTTCCTGGCCTGGCCGCTGGTCAAGTAGGGCCGGCCGGGGGCGGTCAGCCGTCCTCGGCGGCGGGCCCCGGCATGATCGTCATCGTGCCGGGCTCGCCGGGCGGCTGGTCCAGCCGCACCACGCGGCCGGGGTAGGCGCGCTCGGCGATGGCGACGTCGCGCTCGTCCCACTCGCCGTAGAAGACGGGGCAGCCGTCCCACAGCTCGATCTTCTCCGCGCCGGTCGGCCAGCGGTGCCCGAACGCGTCGATGAGGATGGGCTCCTCGCTGTGCGGCAGGTCGGGGCCCGCCTGGCGGGCCGGGGCCTGGTGGGACACGGTGGCTCTCCTTCGGGGGGCGGCGCGGCCGGGCAGCCGGTCGAAGATCTGGTCGGGGGTCAGCTCGATCCCGAACGGCCGGGTGAGCGCGACGCGGTGGCCCCGGCCGACCCGGGCCCGCTCGGCGTAGCGGCCGTCGCCGGCCAGCTCGTGCACGCGGATCTCGGGCTCGTCGCCCTTGAGGTCCACCACCCAGTAGGACGGCACCCCGAACCGTTCGTACAGGTCCTTCTTCGGGCCGAGGTCGGCGGAGCGGGAGGCGTCGGAGACGACCTCGACGGCCAGCAGCGGGGCGCCCCGGATGTACCAGAGGTCGCCGCGCGCCTGGTCCTTGCGGTAGACCATCAGGTCGCAGCGGATCCAGGTGTCATGGGCGAGCCGGGCGCCGAAGCCGGTGAGCGACTCCTGGCCGGGTTCCTCGGCCAGCCCGACGGGGACCACGAGATCCGAGACGAGAACCTGATGCAGCAGCGTGTGGTTCACAACGCCCAGTGTCCTCTCGCGGACACCCCGTTACCACCGCTTTGCGATATCCCCCGTAACATGCGCCGTCCCCGGAACGCTCGGCGGTCCGGGGACGGCGGGGGTCGTCCTACTTCTTGGGCTTCTCGGCGCTCTCACCCGTCGACAGGGCGGCGACGAAGGCCTCCTGAGGAACGTCGACGCGGCCGCTGGTAGCACAGCATGCGCTTCTTGCCAGCGGCGCAGCCGCTACTTCTTCGGCTTCTCCGCGCTCTCGCCCGTCGACAGGGCGGCGACGAAGGCTTCCTGAGGAACGTCGACGCGGCCGATCGTCTTCATTCTCTTCTTGCCCTCCTTCTGCTTCTCCAGCAGCTTGCGCTTGCGGGAGATGTCGCCGCCGTAGCACTTGGCGAGGACGTCCTTGCGGATGGCGCGGATGTTCTCGCGGGCGATGATGCGGGCGCCGACGGCGGCCTGGATGGGCACCTCGTACTGCTGCCGAGGGATGAGCTCCTTGAGCTTGGCCGTCATCATCAGGCCGTACTCGCGGGCCTTGTCCTTGTGGACGATCTGGCTGAAGGCGTCCACCGACTCGCCCTGGAGCAGGATGTCCACCTTGACGAGGTCGGACTCCTGCTCGCCGCTGGGCTCGTAGTCCAGCGAGGCGTAGCCGCGGGTGCGCGACTTCAGCTGGTCGAAGAAGTCGAAGATGATCTCCGCCAGCGGCAGCGTGTAGCGGATCTCGACCCGGTCCTCCGACAGGTAGTCCATGCCGAGCAGCACGCCGCGGCGGCCCTGGCACAGCTCCATGATCGCGCCGATGTGGTCGCTGGGCGACAGCAGCGTGGCCTTGACGATCGGCTCGTACACCTGGCCGATCTTGCCCTCGGGGAACTCGCTGGGGTTGGTCACCACGTGCTCGGTGCCGTCCTCCATCACCACGCGGTAGACGACGTTGGGCGCGGTGGAGATCAGCGTGAGGTTGAACTCGCGCTCCAGCCGCTCCCGGACGATCTCCATGTGCAGCAGGCCGAGGAAGCCGCAGCGGAAACCGAAGCCGAGCGCGGCCGAGGTCTCCGGCTCGTAGACCAGCGCGGCGTCGTTCAGCCGCAGCTTGTCCAGCGCGTCGCGCAGGTCGGGGTACTGGTCGCCGTCCATCGGGTACAGGCCCGAGAACACCATCGGCCGGGGGTCCTGGTAGCCGCCGAGCGAGTCGGGGGCCGGGCGGGAGGCGGTGGTGACGGTGTCGCCGACGCGGGCCTGCCGCACGTCCTTCACGCCGGTGATCAGGTAGCCGACCTCGCCGACGCCCAGGCCGGCCACCGGCTTGGGCTCGGGCGAGATGACGCCGACCTCCAGCGTCTCGTGCGCGGCGCCGGTGGACATCATCATGCTCTTCTCGCGGCGCGACAGGCGGCCGTCCACGATCCGGACGTAGGTGACCACGCCGCGGTAGGTGTCGTACACCGAGTCGAAGATCAGCGCGCGGGCCGGGCCGTCGGGGTCGCCGACCGGGGCCGGGACCGTCTCGACGATGCGGTGGAGCAGCTCGGTGACGCCCTCGCCGGTCTTGCCGGAGACGCGCAGCACGTCGGCGGGCTCGCAGCCGATGATGCCGGCCAGCTCCTCGGCGTACTTGTCCGGCTGGGCGGCGGGCAGGTCGATCTTGTTCAGCACCGGGATGATGTGGAGGTCGGCCTCCAGCGCCAGGTACAGGTTGGCCAGCGTCTGCGCCTCGATGCCCTGCGCGGCGTCCACCAGCAGCACCGCGCCCTCGCACGCGGCCAGCGACCGGGACACCTCGTAGGAGAAGTCCACGTGGCCGGGGGTGTCGATGAGGTTCAGCACGTAGTCGGTGCCGTCGGCGCCGGTCCACGGCAGCCGCACCGCCTGGCTCTTGATGGTGATGCCGCGCTCGCGCTCGATGTCCATCCGGTCGAGGTACTGGGCGCGCATCTGGCGCTCCTCGACGACCCCGGTCAACTGCAGCATGCGGTCGGCCAGCGTGGACTTGCCGTGGTCGATGTGCGCGATGATGCAGAAGTTGCGGATGATCGCGGGGTCGGTCTTGTTGGGCTCAGGCGCTGGCACCGAAATCCGTTCGCAAACTCAGCTGGTGGACAGGGAAGTGGCAGATCTTGCCGTATCCCATAGTCCCATGCCCTGCGCCGTGCTCTGTGCACCGCTTCCGGTTTTGGGCCCGCCCCGGGGATTGGTAAGCTGAGCCACTGCGTGTGGCGTAGCGTCGTGCCCCGGGGCACCGTCGCCCCGTTTAACGTTCGTTGGAGCCTGCCCCGCTTCCGGGTGGCAGGCGAGGATCGCAACCAAGCTGAGGCACTACGACGTGGCTAACATCAAGTCCCAGATCAAGCGGAACAAGCAGAACGAGAAGGCCCGCCTTCGCAACAAGGCCGTCAAGTCCGAGCTGAAGACGGCCATCCGCAAGTTCCGCGAGGCCGCTGAGGCGGGCAACGTCGAGGACGCGGTGGCCGCTCAGCGCAACGCCGCCCGCAAGCTCGACAAGGCCGTGAGCAAGGGCGTCATCCACAAGAACCAGGCCGCCAACCGCAAGTCGGCGATCGCCCGCCAGGCCGCCGAGCTGCAGGCCAAGTGACGCCGCTCGGTCCCGCCGAGTAACGCTGCGCTCCGACGAGGCCGCGGTCCCCTGGGGACCGCGGCCTCGTCGCCGTACCGGAAGGGCCGCCATGGACGACCGCCGGCAGGTGAAGATCTCCAAGTACCTGGCCAAGCACCTGCGGCACCGGCCCGAGCGCATCGGGCTGACCCTCTCGCCCGACGGCTGGGCGGAGGTGGACGAGCTGCTGGCGGCGTGCGCGCGGCACGGCTTCCCGGTGACGCGGGCGGAGCTGGAGCACGTGGTGGCCGCCAACGACAAGCAGCGCTACGCCTTCGACGCCGAGGGCCGCCGCATCAGGGCGAACCAGGGTCATTCGATCGAAGTGGACCTGGACCTGCCGGTCGCGGTCCCGCCCGACCTGCTCTACCACGGCACCGTGGCGGCGGCCCTGGAGGCGATCCGCCGCGAGGGCCTGCGCCCGATGGCCAGGCACGCGGTGCACCTGTCCCCCGATGCGGAGACCGCGCGGCGCGTGGGGGCCCGCCGGGGCGAGCCGGTCGTCCTGACGGTCGAGGCCGCGCGGATGGCCGAGGCCGGTCACCCGTTCCGGGTCAGCGCGAACGGGGTGTGGCTGGTGGCGTCGGTGCCGCCGCGATATCTGCGCTGATCATCTCGACCGTCTCCGCCCAGCCCAGCGGATTGCGCGTCCCGCCGGCCACGCCGTCCGGCTGCGGCCCGAACAGGTAGCGGTAGGGCACGATCCCCTCCAGGACCCGGTACACCTCGTCCCGGTCGTCGATCATGTGGGTGATGCCGAGTTCGGCGCAGTGCCCGGCCTTGCCGCTGCGCTTGCGGCAGAAGCGGACGTTGCCGCGCCGCAGCCCGGTGCGCTCGTAGAAGTCGTGCCGGTCCAGCCAGGCCAGCGTGCGCCGCTGCACCCGCTCGCCGCACTTGGAGATGATCCAGGCGCGCCCGCCGAACCGGGCGACGAGGTCCGGCAGCACCTCGAACGCGCCGTCGGTGGCGGGCGAGGCCATGGCGTCCTCGAAGCTCCCGCTGAGGAAGGCGGTGTCGGCGCCGCCGGGCGCGAGCGGACCGCCGTGGATGACGCGGCCGAAGTCGATGCCGAGCCGGAGTTCGTTTCCCGTGTTCATGCTCCAAGGCTGGTTTCCGCAGCCCCAAAACAGAACTATGGATACTCCGTCCAGCTATAGCCTCCGACTATGCATCTAGGAAGGATGTCCGCAGACGCCCTTGCCTCGTTCGCGGTGTTCGCCGAGCATCTGAACTTCACGCGGGCGGCGGAAGAGCTGCATATCTCACAGCCGTCCCTGCACGTCAAAGTGCAGAAACTGGCCGACTCGCTGGGCCGCCCTCTCTACCGTCGCGAAGGCCGCCGCCTTCACCTCACCCCTGAGGGCGAGGCGGTGGCCCGCTTCGCGCGCGACCTGGAAACCCGCACGACCTCCTTCCTGGCCGAGCTACAAGGCACCTCCCCCGAACGCATCCCAACGTTGGCCGCAGGCGAAGGTGCCTTCCTCTACCTGCTCGGCGAGACGGTGCGCACGGCTTCGCCCCGCCCGCGCCTGATCAACGCCGACCGCGCCCGCACCCTGACCGCCGTCCGCACCGGCCGGGCGGACCTGGGCGTGGCCGTACTGGACGTGCTGCCCACCGACCTGGAAGCAACGCCGCTGGCGACCTACCCGCAGACGTTGGTCGTCCCCGAAGACCACCCGCTGGCGTCTCGCCCCACCCTGCCCCTGCAAGACCTGGCGGGAGCCGCGCTGGTGGTTCCGCCACCCCACGGCCCGCACCGGATCATGCTGGAACGAGCCCTGCGCGCAGCCGAGGTCCCTTGGACGATCGCGGTGGAGGCGACCGGATGGCCGCTGATCCTGCATTTCGCATCCCTGGGCGTGGGCCTGGCCGTAGTCAATGGCTGCGTCCGTCCCCCCAAGGGCATGGTCCAACGCGAGATCACGGATCTGCCCCCGGTCCCGTACTACGCCGTGCATCTCCCCGCGCGCCACGACGACCCCCTGGTCGAAGGTCTCCTGACCTCGATCCGCGCCAATCTGCCCTGACGCCGCGCCCCTCAGCGCATCGAGCGGGCGGCGACGATGTCGCCCACGGCCTTCTCCAGGGCGTAGGCGGCGTCGGCGGCCCCGCCCTTGACCTGCGCGTCGGCCTTGGCGACCGCGGTGAGCGCCCGCGCGACCCCGTCGCCGGACCAGCCCCGCAACTGCTTCTGCACACGCTGGATCTTCCAGGGCGGCATCCCGAGATCCCGGGCCAACGCGGCGGGCTGCGCGCCGCGCGGAGCCCCGCCGACCTTGGCCAGCCCCCGCACGCCCTGCGCGAGCGCGCTGACGATCAGGACGGGCGCGACGCCGGTGGCCAGCGCCCAGCGGAGCTGCTCCAGCGCCTCGGCGAGTTGTCCCTCGACCGCCTTGTCGGCGACGGTGAACCCGCTGACCTCCGCGCGCCCCCGGTAGTAGCGGGCGATGGCGGCGTCGTCGACCTTGCCGCCGGTGTCGGAGATGAGCTGGCTCGCCGCGCCCGCCAGCTCCCGCAGGTCGTTGCCGACCGCCTCCACCAGCGTGCGCGCGCCGTCCACGGAGATCTTCCCGCCGTGCCGCCGGAACTCGGCCCGCACGAAGTCGATGCGCTCCCCCGCCTTGCTGATCTTCGGGCAGGAGACCTTGCGGGCCCCCGCCTTGCCCAGCCCGTCCACCAGCGCCTTGCCCTTGGCCCCGCCGTGGTGCACCGCGACCAGCGCGACCTCGGGCGCCGGAGTCCTGACGTACTTGAGCACCTCGGCGCTCAGGTCCTTGCCGAGATCCTGGGCCGACCGCAACACCAGGACCTTGGCCCCGCCGAACAACGACGGCGAGGTCAGCTCCGCCAGCCGTCCGGGCTCCAGCCCGCCCGGCAGCAGATCGATCACCTCGGTCTCGGGATCGGCGGACCGGGCACTGGCGACCACCTCGCCGATGGCCCGCTCCACGAGCAGCTCTTCGTCTCCGACGATCAGGGTGATGGCGTCCGCTGGCACCCCAGCAGCATGCCACGCCCCACCCCATGATCGCGCCGCCCCACTCCCACCATCGTGTCCCTGCCGTCGCCTCCTCCAGCAATTTCACATCAGGACCTCAAAGCATGGGGACATGGCGGGGCCAGGGGCACGAGGGCAAGGCACCGCAGGACATGGGCACCGCAGGACATGGGCACCGCAGGACATGGGCACCGCAGGACATGGGGGTATCTCAGAGCATCGGGTTCGGGTTCGGGTTCGGGTTCGGGTTCGGGTTCGGGTTCGGGTTCGGGTTTGGGCTCGGGTTCGGGTTTGGGTCAGGGGCGCTCATCCTCTCTGGACGACCGCGAGACCGGCGGCCGTGCGGGTGACGGCGATGTCCCCCGCCTTGTCGGTGCGGTAGACCCGGGTGCCCAGGCCTTGCAGCAGGGACAGCGTCGCCGGGGACGGGTGGCCGTAGTCGTTGTCCTTCCCGACCGAGATCAGGGAGATCGGGGCCCGCGCCGCCGCCAGGAAAGCCCGGTCCTGGCTTCGCGATCCGTGGTGCGGAATCTTCAAGACCTGCACCGGAGGCACCAGCGATGCCAGCGACCGTTGTGCCTCCAGCTCCACATCGGCGGCCAGCAGGGCGCTGAACCCGGGGCTCCGGGCGACCAGCACCAGGCTGGCGTTGTTGATCGTGCTGCCGTCGTCGGTGCCCGCAAGGTGCGGGCCGACCGACAACGGCCCGAGCACCGAGAGCGTGAGATCGGCGACGTTCCAGCGTTGTCCGGGGAGGGCCGCGCGGATGTCCAGGCCCCGGCCGAGCCGTGCTTCGCGGCCGGACGAGCGTGGTGTGGTCAGCGTCGTCCGCACCGCGCGGCCCTGGCGGACGCCCGCGATGCCGTCGATGTGGTCGGCGTGCGGGTGGGTGAGGACCAGCAGCGGCACCTCCCGGACGTCCAGCCTGTCCAGGCACGCGTCGACCGTCCGGGGATCGGGCCCGGCGTCCACCACCACCGCCCGGCCCGGCCCGGCGGCCAGCACCAGGGCGTCGCCTTGCCCTACGTCACAGGCCACCATCGCCCACGACGGGGGCGGCCACCCCCGCATGATCGCGCGTAGCGCGATGACGCCGATCAGCACACCGGCCAGGGCGGCCGCCATGACCAATCGCACGCGGCGAGACCTCAGGGCCAGGACGGCGATCGCACCGGCCACCAGCAGCGACAGTGCTCCCAACCCGCCGTTCTTCCAGGGCACGGTCGCGTACGGCAGCGCGGCGGCCAGGCGGGCGATTCCGGCGATCCAGCCTGCGGCAAGGCCGGCGGGCCACACCACGAACTGCGCCACCGGCACCGTCACCAGCGCCGTCAGCGCGCCGAGCGCTCCCAGCAGCGTCGCGGGTGCGACGGCCGGGGCTGCCAGGAGGTTGGCGGCCAGGGCGACGATGCCGATCTCGCCCGAGAGCATCACCAGGACCGGTGCGACGGCGATCTGGGCGGCCGCTGCCACCGCGACGGCGTCGGCGAGCGGGCCGGGCAGCCGACGGCGCAGGCGGTCCCGCCAGCCCGGGGCCAGCACCAGCAGTCCGGCCGTGGCCAGCACCGAGAGTATGAACCCGTACGACCGTGCCAGCGCGGGGTCGATCAGCACCAGCACCAGTACGGCGGCACTCAGCGCGGACACGCCTTGACGCTGTCGGCCGCTGGTGTAGGCCAGCAGGCCGATCATGCCCATCACCGTCGCCCGCAGCACGCTGGGCTCCGGCCGGGCCACCACCACGAACGCCAGCACCGCGCAGAGCACCACCGGGGGCGCGGACCGGCGGTCCAGTCCGACCGCCCGGCACAATCCCATGACCGCCCCGATGACGATCGCCAGGTTCGCGCCCGACACCACCAGCAGGTGTGTCAGCCCGGCCGTCCGGAACTGCTCGGCGAGCCGGGGGTCGAGGCGCGAGGTGTCGCCGACGACCATGCCGGGCAACACGCCCCGCTGGTCGGGCGGCAGCCGCTCGGTCGCCTGCCGCAGCCGCGCGCGGACCGTCTCGGCCGCGCGCTGGACCGTCGAGGGCGCGCCGAGAAGCGACGGCGGGCCCCGGACGGCCACCACGGCGGCCAGCAGTTCGCCGCCGCGCGGCGGCTCCAGCCGCCCGGTCAACCGCACCCGCTGGCTCGGCAACAACCCGCGCCACTGCGGGTCTCCGGCGATCAGCAACACCGGAACCCGGACCCCGGTCCGCCGCCCGTCACGCCACAACGCCTCGGCACGCGCCCGCACCAGCAGGATCATCCGCCCTGTGCCACGCGTGACCTGCGGATCTGCAGTGACCACGGCTTCGACCGTCACCCGTTCCTTGGCCTTGGCCACTTCCCTGACCGGTCCGCTCGCCACCGCCGAGCCCCGCAACCCGACCCCGACCGCCGACGCCGCCGCACACACCAGGACCATCCCCATCACTCCTTGCCATCGCCTTCGCTCTCGCTGCTGGTGGCTCCGGCTTCCGTCATGGCTCTGATGCCGTCTGCGGCTTCCGTCCCCGCGCTGGCCCCAGAAGCCGTTCCGCCGCTGGTCCCGCTCCTGACCTTGGTCATGTCCCTGGTCGTGGTCGTAGCCCTGTTCCTGGTCCCGGTCGTGGTCGTGGTCCTGTCCGTCGTTGTAGCCCTGTTCCTGGTTCCGGTCGTGTCCGTGGTCGTGGCTATCTCCCTGACCGTGCTCGTATCCCCGGCCGTGGCCCTGTCCCTGGTCGTGGCCGCGTCTCTGCCGCTGGCTCGCTCCTGGCCGCAGGTACAGCCATGGCTGACGCCATGGGCGCGGGCGCCGGTGGAACCGTCGCGGGAGAGGCTGGCGGGTGCGGCGGGCTTTGGTTAGTAGGGCCAGGGCGGTCAGGGTTGTGGCGGCTGCGGTCGTGTAGGCGATGAGCGGGGAGAAGCCCAGCGTCAGGGCCGCTGTCAGCCAGACCGCCAGGGCCGGGGCCACCAGGTGCAGGTCAGGGCCCCGTTCTGGAGGGTCGGGGGTGCTCATATCCGCACCATCGGTTTCAGTTCCGCGAAGCGGCGGGCGCCTATGCCCGTGACCTCCTGGAGTTGTTCCACCGAGCGGAAGCCGCCGTGCTGGGTGCGGTACTCCACGATCCGCTGGGCCAGCACCGGGCCCACGCCGGGCAGCGCGTCCAGTTCGGCGGCCGAGGCGTTGTTGAGGTCCACGTTCGTCGTGCCGCCGGTAGTGGAGGGGGCGGTGTCTGCGGCGGGTTGGTTCGGGGGTGGGGTCGGAGCAGGGACGCCTACCGGGATCTGTTCGCCGTCTTGCAGCTTGCGGGCGAGGTTCAGGGTGCCCGTCGTCGCGTCCGGGCGCGTTCCGCCTGCGGCTTTGATCGCGTCCGCGATGCGTGATCCGGTGGGGAGGGAGATCACGCCGGGGTCTTTCACCTTGCCGAAGACGTGGACCGTCACGTTGGTCGAAGGAGAGGGCAGGGGTTGGGGCGTTTGGGGGTCGGGCGACGCGGACGGAGCTGACTGGACGGAGGGGGCCGGTTCTGGTGTTGGGCGGGCCATCCATAGGTACGCGACCGCCGCCAGGGCCGCGATCACGCCGATCACGATCAGCGTGCGGATGCTCCTCGGGCCCGGGTCCAGGTCGTCGATGCCGGGAATGCGGACGCTCTTCGGGCCCGCGAGCAGGTCCTTGGTCGTGGGCACGCGAGGGCCAGGTTCTTCGGCCGCCGGGATGCGGACACGTTCGGGCGGGTCCGGCGAGGACCGTAAGTGCGCGGCGGGCGGGGCGTTGCGCGGTGGACCCAGAGGTGTGCCCTCGCCGAACGGGGTGGGGCGGCGCAACCGGTCGTGGAGCTTCATGCGTTCGACGGTAGGCAGGCGGGCGGTGGGGCGGAAGGGGTTTCGCCCGCCTGTGGATAACCGATCGTTTAGCGGGGCAGTTGGGGCGCCACCACCACGCCCAGCATCCCCGGACCCACGTGCGCGCCGATGACGGGGCCCACCTCGCCCAGGTATATGTCCTCGACGTTCGGGATGCGTTCCCGCAGCCGGGCGGCCAGCGTCTCCGCGCGGCCCTCCGCCGCCAGGTGCTGCACGCCCAGGTCCACGGGACGGTCGCCCGCCTCCGCGACCGCCAGCTCCGTCAGGCGCGCCAGCGCGCGAGAGGACGTGCGCACCTTCTCCAAAGGGGCGATCTTGCCCTGGTCGATGCCCAGCAGCGGCTTCACCATCAGCGCCGAGCCCAGCAGGTTCGCCGCGGCCCCGATGCGGCCGCCGCGCCGCAGGTGTTCGAGGGTGTCCACATAGAACAGGGAGCGGGACTCGTCGGCCCGCCGCTGCGCCGCCGCGACGGCCCCGGCCGCGTCCTCGCCGCGCAGGGCCGCGGCCGCCGCCGACAGGGCCGCGAACCCCAGGCCCAGGCCGATGGTGCCGCTGTCCACCACGTGCACGGGGACCGGCGCCTCCTCGGCCGCCATGCGGGCCGCCTCCACCGTGCCCGACATCGCCGCCGACAGGTGCACCGAGACGATCTCCCGCGCGCCGCCGCCCGCCGCCGCCTTGTAGGCGTGCGCGAACCGTTCGGGGGCCGGGCGCGAGGTGGTGACCGGCTGCCACTCCTTCAGCGCCCGCGCCGCCTCGGCCGTGGTCAGGTCGTCCTCGTCGCGGACCGCGCCGCCGATCGCGATCTGCAGGGGGACCACCGTCAGGCGGTGCCGCTCGACGAGGTCGGCGGGAAGGTAGGCGGTGGAATCGGTGACGACCGCGACCGCGCTCATGGAAGCGAACCTACCCCCTGGCGATGCCGCCGTCGTCACGGGCCGATGTCAGGGCTGGACCGGCGCGCCGCCGCGCCACACCCGCAACGCGCGCAGGCCGAACGCCCACGCGAACGCGCCCTCGTGGTCGGCGTCCCACAACACGATGTCGGCCAGCATCCCCGGCGCCAGCGAGCCCCGGTCGCCGACCCGCAGGGCGGCCGCGCCGCCGAGCGTGGCCGCGCGCAGCGCCTCGGTGACCGACAGGCCGTACATCGCCACCGACAGGCCGATGACCAGCGGCATCGAGGTGATGCCGCACTGGCCGGGGTTGTGGTCGGTGCCGAGCGCCACGGTGACGCCGCGGTCGAGCATCGCGCGGACCGGGGCGGGCGGCCGGGAGCTGTTGAGGGCGCTGCCGGGGCAGACGGTGGCGGTGACGCCGGCGTGCGCCAGGGCCTTGATGTCGTCCTCGTTGGCGTGGGTCAGCAGGTCGGCCGACGCGCAGCCGACCTCGGCGGCGACCTGGGCCGCGCCGACGCGCTCGTTGGCGCAGGCGTGCATGCGGGCCTTCAGCCCGGCGCGCTTGCCGGTCAGCAGCAGGGCGCGGGCCTCCTCGGCGGTGAAGTGGCCCTCGTCGCAGTAGACGTCGATGGAGTCGGCGCCCGCCGCGGCCGCGTCGCCCGCCCACAGCCGCACGGCCTCGATGTAGTCGCGGCGGCGGCCGAAGAACTCCGGCGGCAGGATGTGCGCGGCCAGGAAGGTGGCGTGCACGCGCGGCATCGACGGCTCGCCCTCCAGCGAGCGCAACATGCGGATGTCGGCCAGCTCGCCGTCGCGGGTCAGGTGGTAGCCGGTCTTGGCCTCGACGGTGGTGGTGCCCGCCAGGATCCACTGGCGCAGCCGCTCGCGGACCGCGTTGCAGAGCGTCCAGGGGTCGGTGCCGCGGGTCACGGTGACGGTGGAGTTGACGCCGCCGCCCGCGGCGGTGATGGCCGAGTGGGACGACCCGGAGGTGCGCATCGCCAGTTCGGCCCAGCGGTTGCCCGCGTAGACCGGGTGCGAGTGGGCGTCGATCAGCCCGGGGGTGACCAGGCCGCCGCCGAGGTTCTCCACGTGGTCGACGTCGACGATGTCGTCGATGATGCCCGGCACGCTCTGCGGGAGGTCCGAGGCGGGGCCGGCCCACACGATGCGGTCGTCGTGGATGAGGACGGCGGCGTTGCTGCAGACGTCGGTGCCCGTCCAGAGCCGGCCGATGTTCGTCAACAGCCGTACCGTCATAGGGTCACCGACCCGAGGGGGACGAAGCGGCGCGGGCCGCGGTACCGGACGCCATGGGAGGGGCCACCTGCTCTCGATCCGCAACGCCGACTGGGTGCCGGCGGTTCACCGTTGGAGGGTCGGTGGCCGGGTGGCCACCATGAGCAACGAGACCGCAGATATCGGTTTCGTCACGGTAGTGCACTGAAGGCCCGCCCGACAACCTCTGGCCGGCAAACGCGGGAGCCCAGCGATAAGTTCCGGCGGCGCGGGCGGCGGCCCGCGGGCGGCGGCGGGAACGCGGATCGGGCCAGGCCACCACGGCACAACAACCGGACAAAGTACGCAAACCTCTTGTTAATTCGTGAAAGTTTCCGGCCGTCGAGCATGTCGCCATCACCCCGCCCCTTAGTCATAAGACCGTACGGAATCCGGAAGGCGCGTCAAGCGGAATGGAGAAGCTGTCACCGTTCGGCGACCGGGTCTTCGCGAAATCGGGGCGCGCACGCGTCGGCCCGGCCGGTTTCCCGGCCGGGCCGACGGCGTCGTGCGCTCAGGAGGTGGTCGCCGCCACCTCGAACGGGGCCAGCTCCCCCGCCAGGTCGGCCGGGACCCGCGCGTGCAGCGCCGTGCCCTCGGCCTGGTGCTCCTGCGCCAGCACCTCGCCGCGCTCGTGCACCTGGGTGACCAGGTCGCCGCGCCCGTAGGGCAGCAGGACCCGCACCTCGGCGTCCAGGCCCGGCAGCCGCTCCTCGATCACGGCGCGCAGCTCCTCGATGCCCTGCCCGGTACGGGCCGACACCACGACGCTGTTGGGCTCGCGGCGGCGCAGCCGGGCGATCGCCAGGTCGTCGGCGGCGTCGGCCTTGTTGATGACCACCAGTTCGGGCACCTTGTCGGCGCCGATCTCGCGGAACACCTCGCGCACCGCGTCGAGCTGGGCCTCGGGGTCGGCGTCGGAGCCGTCCACCACGTGCAGGATCAGCCCGGAGTCGGACACCTCCTCCAGGGTGGAGCGAAACGCCTCGACCAGCTGGTGCGGCAGGTGCCGGACGAATCCGACGGTGTCGGCCAGCGTGTAGGCGCGCCCGCCCGGCGTCTCGGCCCGGCGGACGGTCGGGTCGAGGGTGGCGAACAGCGCGTTCTCCACCAGCACGCCCGCGCCGGTCAGCCGGTTGAGCAGCGAGGACTTGCCGGCGTTGGTGTACCCGGCGATGGCGACGGCGGGCACCGCGTTGCGGCGGCGCTCGCCGCGCTTGGTGTCGCGCGACTTGCCCATCTCGGCGATCTGGCGGCGCAGCTTGGCCATCCGGGTGCGGATGCGCCGCCGGTCCAGCTCGATCTTGGTCTCACCGGGGCCGCGGCCGCCGATGCCGACGCCGCCGGCGGCCCGGCCGCCGACCTGCCGGGACAGGTTGCCGCCCCAGCCGCGCAGCCGCGGCAGCAGGTAGTTGAGCTGGGCCAGCTCGACCTGCGCCTTGCCCTCGCGGCTCTTGGCGTGCTGGGCGAAGATGTCGAGGATCAGCGCGGTGCGGTCGATCACCTTGACCTGGACGGTCTCCTCCAGGTGCCGCAGCTGGCTGGGCGCCAGCTCGCCGTCGCAGATGACGGTGTCGGCGCCGGTGGAGATCACCACGTCGCGCAGCTCGGCGGCCTTGCCCGAGCCGATGTAGGTGGCCGGGTCGGGACGGTGGCGGCGCTGGACCAGGCCCTCCAGCACCTCCGAGCCGGCCGTCTCGGCCAGCAGCGCGAGCTCGCGCAGGGAGTTGTCGGCCTCCTCGGCCGTGCCGTCGGTCCAGACGCCCACCAGGACGACCCGCTCCAGGCGCAGCTTCCGGTACTCGACCTCGGTGACGTCGGTGAGCTCGGTGGACAGGCCCGCCACGCGGCGCAGTGCCCGGCGGTCCTCCAGGTCGAGGTCCCCGGTCATCGGCTCGTCGTCGAAGGGGTCCAGGGTGTGGTCTTCAGAGAAAGGTTCAGTCATATGTCCTCTGTAGAACGCCGCGGTGCGGCCGTGTCTTCCCGCGGATCGTCTCACGCTCCGCGACCGCGGGGCATTCGATTATCCCGCCACGTCCGGGGCATGCCCCGGATCGGACCCGCTGACCCCTCCCGACCTCCTCGCATGGGGCGAAGGGCGTGGTCAAGGCCACCGGGACCCGCTTTGACCCGGCTCCGTACCGGCGAGTAGCGTTCTCCACGGAACAGAAGTGAAATTTCACGATGCGAAAGGGCAGGCGGATGGCTGCACTCGAAGGCGTGGAGATGACGGGCCCCCTCCACGAGCGGTACGACGAGATCCTGACGCCCGAGGCGCTCAGCCTGCTCGCCCACCTCCAGCGGGAGTTCGGCGCCCGCCGCAAGGAGCTGCTGGAGGCCCGCGCCGAGCGGCAGCGCAAGCTGTCGGCCGGGGGCACCCTGGACTTCCTGCCCGAGACCGCGGGCGTGCGCTCCGACGAGACCTGGCGGGTGGCCGAGCCCGCGCCGGGCCTGGTGGACCGCCGGGTCGAGATCACCGGCCCGACCGACAAGAAGATGACCATCAACGCCCTCAACTCGGGCGCCAAGGTGTGGCTGGCCGACTTCGAGGACGCCAACACCCCGCTGTGGAACAACATGATCGAGGGCCAGCTCAGCCTGCGCGACGCCCTCGACCGCACCATCGACTTCACCGACCCGAAGTCGGGCAAGTCCTACGCGCTGAAGGCCGACGAGGAGCTCGCCACCATCGTGGTGCGCCCGCGCGGCTGGCACATGGAGGAGAAGCACCTGCTGGTCGACGGTGAGCCGATGTCCGGCTCGCTGTTCGACTTCGGCCTGTACTTCTTCCACTGCGCGCGCCGCCAGCTGGACAAGGGCAAGGGCCCCTACTTCTACCTGCCGAAGATGGAGTCGCACCTGGAGGCCCGCCTCTGGAACGACGCCTTCAACCTGGCGCAGGACCACCTGGAGATCCCGCGCGGCACCATCCGCGCCACCGTGCTGATCGAGACCATCCCGGCCGCGTTCGAGATGGAGGAGATCCTCTTCGAGCTGCGCGACCACTCGGCGGGCCTGAACGCCGGCCGCTGGGACTACCTGTTCTCGGTGATCAAGAAGTTCCGGGACCGGGGCGCCGACTTCATCCTGCCCGAGCGCAACTCGATCACGATGACCGCGCCGTTCATGCGCGCCTACACCGAGCTGCTGGTGAGCACCTGCCACAAGCGCGGCGCGCACGCCATCGGCGGCATGGCCGCGTTCATCCCGTCCCGCAGGGACGCCGAGGTGAACAAGGCCGCGCTGGAGAAGGTCCGGGCCGACAAGACCCGCGAGTCCGGCGACGGCTTCGACGGCTCCTGGGTCGCCCACCCCGACCTGGTCCCGGTCTGCCGCGAGGTCTTCGACGGCGTGCTGGGCGACAAGCCCAACCAGCGCGACCGGCGGCGCGAGGACGTCACCGTCTCGGCCGGCGACCTGCTCAACATCAAGGCGACCCCGGGCGACATCACCGAGGCGGGCCTGCGCGGCAACATCGACGTCGCGCTGCGCTACCTCGCCGCCTGGCTGAACGGCTCGGGCGCGGTCGCCATCCACAACCTGATGGAGGACGCGGCCACCGCCGAGATCTCCCGCTCCCAGGTGTGGCAGTGGATCTACAACGGCATCTCCACCAAGGAGGGCCGCAAGATCACCAAGGAGTGGGTGGCCGAGCTGCTGGACGAGGAGCTGGCCAAGATCCGCACCGAGCTGGGCGACGCCTACGACGAGCCCGGCTACAACGAGGCCGTCGAGCTGTTCAAGCAGGTCACCCTGGCCGACGAGTACCAGGAGTTCCTGACCACCCCGGCCTACGTGCACTTCCCGTAACGGCACCCGCGCCCGCCGCGCACGCGCGCGCAGGCGCACCCGCCCGGCCGCCCGGACCAACCGGTCCGGGCGGCCGGAGCACACTCGTTCAAGTCCTTCGGGGGGCGTGGAAGGGTGGCTGTATGAGTACCTCGCTCGCGCGGTTGGCCGAGCGGTTCACCGCGCTGCTGGGCCCCGACGGGGTCATCACCGATCCGGTCCGCCTGCGCACCTACGAGTGCGACGGGCTGACCAACCACCGCGCGACGCCCGGCGTGGTGGTGCTCCCCGAGTCCGCCGAGCAGGTCGCCGCCGTCGTGCGCGCGTGCGCGGCCGAGGGCGTGCCGTACGTGGCGCGCGGCTCGGGCACCGGCCTGTCGGGCGGCGCGCTGCCCCGCACCGACGGCGTCCTGATCGTCACCGCCCGGATGCGCCGCGTCCTGGAGATCGACATCCCCAACCAGCGGGCGGTGGTCGAGCCCGGCGTGATCAATCTCGACGTGACCCGCGCCGTCCGCGCCGACGGCTACTACTTCGCGCCCGACCCCTCCAGCCAGCAGATCTGCTCGGTCGGCGGCAACGTGGCCGAGAACTCCGGCGGCGCGCACTGCCTGAAGTACGGCTTCACCGCCCACCACGTGCTGGCCTGCGAGATCGTCACCCCGGACGGCGAGATCACCGAGCTGACCGCCGACGGCCCCGGCTACGACCTGCTCGGGGTGTTCGTCGGCGCCGAGGGCACCCTCGGCATCACCACCAAGATCACCGTCCGGCTGACCCGCGTGCCCGAGACCGTGCAGACCCTGCTGGCCGCCTTCGACTCCATCGAGTCCGGCGGCACGGCGGTGTCGGCGATCATCGGCGCGGGCGTGGTGCCCGCCGCGATCGAGATGATGGACGCCCTGTCGATCGAGGCCGCCGAGGCCGCGGTGAGCTGCGGCTACCCGCCCGGCGCGGGCGCGGTGCTGATCGTGGAGCTGGACGGCCCGGACGCCGAGGTCGCCCACCAGTTCGCCGAGGTCGAGCGATTGTGCCGCCAGGCGGGCGCGTTCGAGATCCGCATCGCCGCCGACGACGCCGCCCGCGCGCTCATCTGGCGCGGCCGCAAGTCGGCGTTCGCCGCCGTCGGCCGGATCAGCCCCGCCTACCTGGTGCAGGACGGCGTCATCCCGCGCACCGCGCTGCCCCGGGTCCTCGGCCGCATCGACGCGCTGTCGGCCGAGTCGGGCGTGCGCGTCGCCAACGTCTTCCACGCGGGCGACGGCAACCTGCACCCGCTGGTGTTGTTCGACGACGCCGAGCCGGGCGCGGCCGAGCGCGCCGAGGAGGTCTCCGGCGCGATCCTGGACCTGTGCATCGAGCACGGCGGGTCCATCACCGGCGAGCACGGCGTGGGCGTCGACAAGTCCCGCTACATGCCCCGCATGTTCACCGACACCGACCTGGACACCATGCAGATGGTGCGCTGCGGGTTCGATCCGGCGGGGTTGTGCAACCCCGGCAAGGTCTTCCCCACGCCGCGCCTGTGCGGGGAGGTCCCGGGCGTCCGCAAGGGCGTGCACCCCCTCGTCGAGCAGGGAAAGGCGGACCTGTTCTGATGACGGCACCGATCGACTCCCTGGCGAAGGTCTGCGGCGACGTGCGCGCCGCCGGACCCGAGGACGGCGTGCTCGGCGCGGTCCCGCGCCTGGTGGCGGCCCCCGCGACCGTGGCCGAGGCCGCCGAGGTGATGCGCGCCGCCGCCGAGCTGGGCCTCGCGGTCGTCCCGCGCGGCATGGAGACCCGCCTGGACTGGGGCCTGCCGCCCGAACGTTGCGACCTGCTGGTGGACACCGCCCGCCTGGACCGGATCGTCGAGCACGAGGCCGGGGACCTGGTGGTCAAGGCCGAGGCGGGCGTGCGGCTCGGCGACCTCGCCGCCGCCCTCGCCGAGCACGGCCAGCGCCTCGCCCTGGACTCCCCGCTGCCCGGCGCGACGGTCGGCGGCACCGTCGCCACCGGCTCGGCCGGGCCGCTGCGGCTGCTGTACGGCTCGCCGCGCGACCTGGTCATCGGCCTGACGATCGTCCGGGCGGACGGCAGGATCGCGCGCTCGGGCGGCAAGGTCGTCAAGAACGTCGCCGGATACGACCTCGGCCGCCTGTTCGCCGGCTCCTGGGGCACGCTCGGCCTGATCGTCGAGGCCACCTTCCGGCTGCACCCGATGCCCGCCGCGGCCGCCTACGTCTCCACCGTCGTCCCCGACCCCGCCGCCGCGCACGAGGCCGTCCAGTCCGTGCTGCACTCCCCCGTCGCGCCCAGCGCCGTCGAGTGCGCCGCCACTCCGGACGGCATCGCGGTCGGCGCCCTGCTGGAAGGGGTCCCCGACGGCGTGACCGCCCGCTCGGGCCAGGTCAACGACCTGTTCGGCGGCGGCGCGCGCGTCGAGCAGGAGCCGCCCGCCTGGTGGGGCGGCTACCCCGACGGCACCACCCTCATCGAGATCACCGCGCCGCCGACCGCCCTCGCGCACGCCGACTGGCTCACCGGATCGGCGACGTGGAGCGCGGCCGGGCGCGGCCTGCTCGGACTCCCCGGCGACCTGACCCCGGAGCGGGCCGCCGAGACACTGGAGGGCCTGCGCGCCGCGCTCGCCCCGCACAAGGGCGGCGCGGTCGTCCGCTACGCCCCCGAACCCGTCCGCGACGCGCTGGACGTGTGGGGCCCCGTGCCCGCGCTGTCCCTGATGCGCCGCGTGAAGGACCAGTTCGATCCGGAGCGCCGGTTGTCCCCCGGCCGCTTCGTGGGAGGGATCTGACCATGGGCGCCCCGGAAGAACTGCCGAAGCTCCTCAACGACTGCGTGCACTGCGGGTTCTGCCTGCCGACCTGCCCCACCTACGTGTTGTGGGGCGAGGAGATGGACTCCCCGCGCGGCCGCATCCACCTGATGCAGCAGCACCAGGAGGGCGCGCCGCTCAGCGACGCCATGGTCGGCCACTTCGACGCCTGCCTCGGCTGCATGGCGTGCGTGACGTCCTGCCCGTCGGGCGTGCAGTACAACCGGCTGATCGAGATGACGCGGGCCGAGGTGGAGCGCGAGCACCCCCGCTCCGCCGCCGACCGCGCCATCCGCGAGATGATCTTCAGCCTGTTCCCCTACCCCCGGCGGTTGCGCGCGCTGCGCGGCCCGCTGCGCCTCTACCAGCGCACCGGCCTGGACCGCCTGGTGCGCCGCAGCGGCGTCCTGGAACGGCTGTCGCCGTCGCTGGCGGCGATGGAGCGCCTGGCCCCGCCGCTCGGCAAGGCCCCCCGCCTGCCCGGTTTCGTCGCCGCGCGCGGCGAGCGCCGCGCCACCGTGGGCATGCTCACCGGCTGCGTGCAGCGCGAGTTCTTCCCCGGCGTCAACGCCGCGACCGCCCGCGTCCTGGCGATGGAGGGCTGCGACGTCGTCATCCCCAAGTCCCAGGGGTGCTGCGGCGCGCTGTCGCTGCACTCGGGCCGCGAAGACGAGGCCCGCGCCTTCGCCCGCCGCACCATCGCCGCGTTCGAGCGGGTCGAGGTCGTCGTGGTGAACGCGGCGGGCTGCGGCTCCTCCATGAAGGAGTACGCCGACCTGCTCGCCGACGAGCCCGCCTGGGCCGGCCGCGCCGAGGCGCTGTCGGCCAGGACGCGGGACCTGGCCGAGTACCTCGTGGAGCTGGGGCCGCGCGCCGAACGGCGGCCACTACCGGTCACCGTCGCCTACCACGACGCCTGCCACCTCGCCCACGCCCAGGGCGTGCGGGCCCAACCGCGCGCCCTGCTGGCGGGCATCCCGGAGCTGACCGTCCGGGAGATCACCGACCCCGGCGTCTGCTGCGGATCGGCCGGGACCTACAACCTCCTCCAGCCCGAGGCGGCCGCCCAACTGGGCGACCGCAAGGCCGCCAACGTCCGCGACACCGGCGCGGAAGTGCTGGTCGCGGCCAATCCCGGCTGCTCCATGCAGATCGCCGACGCGCTGGGCCGCCAGTCCGGCGGAAAGGGCGTGCCGATGGCCGTCGCGCACACCGCCGAGGTGCTGGACGCGTCGTTGCGGGGGCTCGGCCCGGAGGTGTTCCGCGCCCGCACTTCGTGATCTTCAGGCGGGAACGCCGCCCCTTTCCGCACGTGCGGGTGCCCGTCACGAGTGTTCCGGACGTCTTGTATCGTGTTCGCGCTTGAGACAGGACGCGCTTACCGAGGCTGGACAGGCCCCCGAGAGCCCAGGGAAGAACATGTCCAACAGCTACCGTTCGCACCGCCGCAGGAAGAAGAAGAGCAACGCCGGTCGTCTCGGGCTGGCGGGCGCGCTCACCGGCGTGGTCGGCATCGCCGCGGTGGCGGTCGGGATCATGGTGATGCGCCCGGACGGCGGCGGCGCGGACCCGGCCGCTCCCCCGGCGGCGGCCTCGGGCGGGCAGCAGGACGAGGGGGGCGGCGCCATCCCGGCCGCGGGGTCCGCGCCCAAGACCGGCGCCCCGCTCAGCCTCACCACCCCCGAGGGCTACGGGTACGGGCTCGCGGCCGTCAAGGCGGGCACCGACGGCCACCCCCTCGACAGCAGCAAGCCGTCCCCGGCCGGGTCGGGCTACGCCTACGCCGACTACGTGCTCACCAACAACCAGCGGCGGCCGGTGCTGCTGGACTTCCCCGCCGACCTGTTCCTGCCCAAGGACCGGGTGCCCGCCTCGGCCCAGGAGCGCTGCATGCCGCAGCCGGGCGTGCCGTCGGCCATGTGCACGCTGCCCAACCACAGCAAGGTGATCGCCCGGCTGAACGGGTCCCGGCCGCCGGTCAAACAGGACGACGACACCTTCATCCCGGCCGGCGCGTCCTACCTGGTGCGGATCGCCACCGACCTGCCGGTCAAGGACGGCCTGGCCGACTCCGACGTCAAGCTGTACGTGTGGGAGACCCGCTTCACCAACGACCGCAAGGGCATCGAACTGTCCTTCCCCTGACCGGGGAACGGTCGAAGAACTAGCGGGGACCGGTGAACCCGATGTCCTCGTAGGCCGTCTCGTGGAACCCGCCCGCGCCCAGGTTGGCCAACCCGCCCCGGGTCGCGACGATCTGCGGGCGCTGGTAGAGCGGCAGCACGATCGCCAGCTCCCAGATGAGCCGGTCGGCCTCGTTCACCAGCCGCCGGGCCTTCGCCTGGTCGATCTCGCCGATCGCGCGGTCCATCGCCGCGTCGATCCTCGCCGTGCCCGCCCGCGCGTAGTTCTGCTGGATGCGCGCGCCGCGCGGCCGGGCGAACACCGAGCGCAGCGGCGACAGCGGGAACGAGGTGCCGAGCCACGAGAACGGCACGATGTCGAAGTCGCCCGGCGTGACGTACCGGTCGAACAGGTCGTCGGTCGGCACCGGCCGGATGTCCACCCGGACGCCGACGCGCTCCAGCAGCGCCCGCGCCAGCTCGGCCTCCTGCTTGCCGCCCGGCACGGTCGCCGGGATCACGAACCGCAGGGCCAGCGTGCGCCCGTCCTTCACCCGGTACTCGCCGCGCGGCGCCCAGCCCGCCTGGTCGAGCAGCCGCCGGGCCCGTTCCGGGTCGTAGCGGCCGAGGTCGCCGGAGTTGTCGCGGTAGCCCTGCTGGGTGTTGACGAAGAAGTGGTTGCCGAGCGTGCGCTCGGGCCAGCCCAGGTCGGCGAGGTCGGAGCGGACGATGACGCGCCGGTCGACGGCCAGCATGATCGCGCGCCGCACCCGGACGTCGCGCAGGAAGGGCCCGGCGGCGTTGAGGGTGAAGTGCCGCCAGTCCGGCGCCCCCGCGCGCCGCACCACCGCGCCCGGCACGTGCTCGGCGCGGCGCAGCGCGCTCGCGTCCACGCCGATGTCCATCAGGTCGATCTCGCCGTTGGCGAACGCGCCCGGCATCGCGGCGGTGTCCATGGTGCGGAACACGATCCGGTCGAGCTTGGCGGGCCGCCCCCACCAGCCCGGGTCGCGCTCCAGCGTGACGGACTTGGCGGTCCGGTCGATGCGCGCCACCCGGAACGGCCCGGCGCTCACCGGCACCCGGTCGCTCCAGCCGCCGTTGAACACCGCCGGGTCGGCGCAGGTGGACGCCGGGTACAGCGGGCTGAACAGGCTGCGCCAGTCGGCGTAGGGGCGGGCGAAGACCACCTTCACCTCGTGCGGCCCGGCCCCGCGGCCGATCTTCCGGATGCGCTCGTACCCGGTGGCGTTGGAGATCTGGAAGCGGGGGTCGCGGCCCGACAACGCCCGCGCCTGCGCGACGAAGTCGGCCGGGCCGATGGGCCTGCCGTCCGACCAGCGCGCCTTGGGGTTGAGCCGGTAGACCACCACCTGCTGCGGCTTGGTGCTCACCACCCGCGCCGACCGCAGGTACGCCGGGACGGGGTGCGGCACGGCCTTGGCGTCCGAGCGCATCAGGTAGGGCAGCACGCCCTGGACGACCTGCTCGACCACGCCGCGGCTGCCGTTGACGTGGTGGAAGTTCCACTGCGTGGGGAACTCCGGCAGCGGCCAGCGCAGCGTGCCGCCGTCGCGGACGCGGTCGCGCGGCATCGGGTTGACGTCGGAGCCGGGCGGGCGGTCCGCGGCGGGCGCGGGCGGGGCGCCGCCCCCGCCCTGGCATCCGGCCGTCACGGCGGCGCAGCCCAGCACCGCCGCCATCGTCGCCGCTCCGCCGCGCGGCCTCACCGCTCCCCCGGATGGTGGCAGGCGACGCGCCGGTCGGCGTCCCGGGCGGGGCGGTGCGGCTCAGGGTCGGTGGTCTCGCACAACCGCCGCCGGTCGCCGTCGAGCGCGGCGTAGCGGGGGCAGCGGGGCCGGAACCGGCAGCCCTCGGGCGGCGCGGCCGGGTCGGGCGGGTCGCCGGGCAGCGGCGGGACGCGGCGGCGGCGCTCGCGGGCCGGGTCCGGCGACGGGACGGCGTCCAGCAGCGCGCGCGTGTAGGGGTGGGCGGGGGCGGCGTAGAGGGCGTCGGCCGCGCCCAGCTCGACCAGCCGCCCCTGGTACATCACCGCGACCCGGTCGGCGACCTGCCGGACCACCGCCAGATCGTGGGCGACCAGCAGGTAGGCCAGGCCCAGCCGGGTCTGGAGGTCGGCCAGCAGGTTCATGATCCCGGCCTGGACGGAGACGTCGAGCGCGGCGACCGGCTCGTCCAGCAGCAGCAGGCGCGGCTCCAGCGCCAGGGCGCGGGCGATGCCGACGCGCTGCCGCTGCCCGCCCGACAGGCCGTGCGGGTAGCGGCCCGCGTACACCGGATCGAGGCCGACCAGGTCCAGCAGCTCCCGGACGCGCTCGCGCCGCCGGGCGCGGGGCACGCCGTGGGCCGCCAGGGGCTCGGCGAGGATCGACGCGACGCGCATCCGGGGGTCCAGGGAGGCGAACGGGTCCTGGAACACCACCTGGAGGTCGCGGCGCAGGGCCTTGCGGCGCGCGGCGGTCAGCGCGGCGGTGTCCTGCCCGAACACCGTGACGGCGCCCTCCTGCGGGGCCGCCAGCCGCAGGATCTCCATCAGGGCGGTGGTCTTGCCGCAGCCCGACTCGCCGACCACGCCGAGCGTCTCGCCCTCGCGCACGTCGAAGGCGATGCCGTCCACGGCGCGCACGGTCCCGGCGCGGCGCTTGAGGAACGTCCCGCCGTAGATCGGATGGTGCCGCACCAGGCCGTCCACCTCCAGCACGACGGGGCGCTCGTCGCGGGGCGGGCGGCGCGGCGCGGGCGGCGGCACGGGCACCGGGAAGATCTCGGCACGGCCCTCGGTGGCGTCGGCGCGCACGCAGGCGGCCAGATGCCCGGGGCCGACCGGGACCGGCGGGGGCACGGCGTCGCGGCAGCGCGGTTCGGCGATCGGGCAGCGCGGCGCGAACGCGCAGCCGTCGTCCGGCGCGGTCGCGGGCGGCGGCGCGCCCTCGACCGGCACCGGCCGGACGCGCGGTCCCGCCACGCGCGGCAGGGACTTCAGCAGCCCGATCGTGTACGGCATCCGGGGCCGGGCGTAGACCTCCCCGACCGGCCCGGACTCCACCGCGCGCCCGGCGTACATGACCATCACCCGGTCGGCGAACCCGGCCACCACGCCGAGGTCGTGGGCGATCAGCACGATGGCCGCGCCGGTGGTCTCCTTGGCGACCCGCAACACCTCCAGCACCTGCGCCTGGATGGTGACGTCCAGCGCGGTGGTGGGCTCGTCGGCGATGATGGCGACCGGGTCGTTGGCGATCGCCATCGCGATCATCACGCGCTGCCGCATGCCGCCGGAGAACTCGTGCGGGTAGGCCCGCGCGCGGCGCGCCGCGTCGGGGATGCCGACCAGGTCCAGCAGCTCGACGGCGCGGGCGCGGGCGGCGGCGCGGGTCGCGCCCGCGTGCACCCGGATGGTCTCGGCGATCTGGTCGCCGACGGTGTGCACGGGGGTCAGCGCCGACAGCGGGTCCTGGAACACCATCGCGAGGTCCTTGCCGCGCACCCGCGACAGCTCCGCGTCGGGACGGCCCAGCAGCTCGCGGCCGCGCAGCCGCACCGACCCCTCGGCCCGCGCGCCGGGCGGCAGCAGGCCGACGGCGGCCAGCGCGGCGGCGGACTTGCCCGAGCCCGACTCGCCGACGACGCCGAGGACCTCGCCGGGGCCGACGCTGAAGTCCAGCCCGCGCACCGCGCGCACGCCGGGCTCGTAGGTGACGCGCAGATCGGTGATCTCCAGCACCGGCGGCGGGCCGGGCGCCGTCCCCGGCGCGGTCCGGGCGAAGGGGCCGGGTCCGGCCTCGCGCCCGTTCACCGGGCCCGCCCGGAGGTCGGGTCGAGCGCGTCGCGCAGGCCGTCGCCCAGCAGGTTGACCGCCAGCACGATCAGCACCAGCAGCCCGGCGGCGAACCCCGCCAGCCACGGGTAGGCGGTGGCGGCGGAGCCCCCGTCGGCGATCACCGTGCCCAGCGAGGTGTCGGGCGGCCGCACGCCGAACCCGAAGTAGGACAGGCCGCTCTCGGCGATGACGGCCACGCTGACGTTCAGGCTCGCGTCCACGGCCAGCAGCGACGCCAGGTGCGGCAGGATGTGCCGGGCCAGCACGCGCGGGGTGGACGCGCCGGTGAAGCGGGCCGCCAGCACGTACTCGCGCTCCTTCAGCGAGATCGTCATGGCCCGCACCACGCGCGCGGTGACCATCCACAGGAACGCCGAGAGCACCGCCACCAGCACCAGCGGGCGGCCGTCGCGCAGCAGCGGCGACAACACCGCCACCACCAGGAACGCCGGGAGCACCAGCAGCAGGTCCACGCCCCACATCAACATCCGGTCGGTCCAGCCGCCGACGAAGCCCGACACCATGCCGACCAGCGCCGCCAGCCCGGTGGACAGCACCGCCACCAGCAGGCCGATGACCAGGGACTTCTGCATCCCGCGCAGGGTGAGCGCGAACACGTCGCGGCCGCTCTGGGTGGTGCCGAACCAGTGGTCGGCCGACGGCGGGCGGCGGAAGGCGGTGAAGTCGGTGTCCTCCCAGCCCCACGGCGACACCGCCGGACCGGCGAACGCCAGCGCGAACAGCAGCGCCAGCAGGACCGCCCCGGCGGTGGCCCGCCGGTTGCGGCCCAGGGCGCGCACGACCGCGGTCACGGCGCGTCCCCGGTCCGCACGCGCGGGTCCAGCGTCCCGTGCAGGACGTCCGAGACCAGCCCGGCCAGCAGCACCGCGACCGCGGCGAAGCAGTTGACGGCGGCGACGACGTGGACGTCGCCGCGCGTGATGGAGTCGATCAGCCACTCGCCCAGGCCGTGCCAGCCGAAGATCTTCTCCACGAACACGCCGCCGAGCAGCAGCAGGCCGAAGGTGTAGGCGAAGTAGGTGGTCATCGGGATCAGCGCGGTGCGCAATCCGTGCCGCAGCACCGCCGACCGGTGGCGCAGGCCCTTGGCGCGGGCGGTCCGCACGAAGTCGGCGGTCAGGACGTCCAGCATCATGCTGCGCTGGTAGCGGCAGTAGAGGGCGAGCTGGGCGAGCGCGATCGTGGCGGTGGGCAGCAGCAGGTGCCGCACCCGGTCGCCCAGCCCGCCGAGCGCGCCGAAGGTGCCCTCGGACGCGCCGGGCCCGGTCTCGCCCAGCCACTCGAAGACCTGCACGCCGGTGACGTCGTTGACCTTCTGCGCGGCCGACTGGAGCAGCACCGCCAGCACGAACACCGGCGCCGACAGCAGCAGGTAGGAGCCGAGCGTGATGAGCCGGTCGGGGGCCCGGTGCTGCCGGACCGCCGCGTAGGCGCCCAGCAGGACGCCCAGCGCGCAGCCCGCCACGGTGCCGGCCAGCAGCAGCCGCAGGCTCACCCACGTGCGCCGCCACAACTCGGCGGTGACCGGCTCGCCCTGCCAGGTGCGGCCGAAGTCGCCGCGCAGGACCCCGGCGCCCCAGGTGAGGTAACGCTCCGTGAGCGGGACCTCGTCGTTGAGGTTGAGCCGCGACAACTCTGCGTCCACGACGGCGTCGGGCGGCCGGGGGACACGGTCCTCGAAGTTGGCACGCGGATGCAGCGCGGTGGCCGCCAGCAGGTAGGCGAGGCTGGCGGCCAGCACGACCAGCACCGCGTAGTTGGCCAGACGCCGCAGCAGGAAACCCGCCATTCTCCCTCCTCCCCCGCGCGCGTGAGGTCAGTTACGGAATGCTACTGATCGATCACTTGCGGCGCAGGAGGTCCGGCGAGGCGTCACCAAATGTGATCGAATGGTGACCCGGCCGCAAAGGCGCAGGTCACCGTTCGGTTCAGGAGGACGGGCGAGGGCTCAGGAGGCGAGGGCGGGTTCGCGGTCGGCGGCGGGCGCCGCCTCGGCGCGGCGGCCGCGCAGCACGCCCACGCCGATCAGGGCGAACCCGGCGGCGGCCCAGACCGCCAGGACGGCGATCGGCCCGGCCGAGCCCGCGCCGTCGAAGAAGGCGACCGAGCGCAGCAGGGTGGCCGCCGCGCCGGGCGGCAGGAGCTGGCCGAGCGCGCCCCACGGCTCGGGCAACATCTCCGGCGCCGAGGTCGCGCCCGACAGCGGGTTGCCCAACAGCAGGAGCGTCAGCGCGCCGATCCCGATGCCGGCGCGGCCGACGGCGGCGGCGAGGCCCGCCACGGTGCCGGTCACCGCCAGCAGTGTCAGGGCGATCACGGCGGCGATGGCCCAGTAGGAGCCGGGCAGCAGCGACAACCACGTCTGGGCGATCAGGGTGCTGCCCAGCCCGCCGAGCACCGCGAAGGCCGCCACCCCGGCGGCGCGGGCGCCGAGGCCGGGGACGACGAAGGTCAGCAGCACGGCGGCGGCCAGCCCGGACATGATCAGCGGCAGCGCCAGGGTGCCGAAGGCGGCGCCGCGCGGGTCGTCGGGGTCGGCGGCGACCACGTCCTGGACGGGCGCGGCGGGGCTCTGGGAGAGCTGCTGGGCGAGCTGGCCGAGCAGCTGGGAGGCCGTCGGCGAGGCGGCGGAGGCGACGAGCACGCGGGGGCCGGCGGGGGTGGTGACGATGGCGCCGTACGCCTCGTGGTCGGCCAGGGCGCGGCGGGCGGCGGCCTCGTCGGGGAGGGTCTTCACCGCGAAGGCGCCGGGCCGTTCCTGCTCCAGGCGCTCGGCGACGGCGGCGGCCTGGGGACCGGCCGTCACCAGGGGCAGGTCGCGCGGGGCGACCCGGGAGGCGGGCCAGGAGAAGGCCAGGATCATGAGCATCTGCAGCACCGCGGCGGCGAGGGCGACGCCCGCGGCGCGCTTGGCGAGAGAGGAGGACACGGTGACTATCTCCAGAAAATCGGATGTTCGTTCTCTTTTATCGCCCGTATCCTCACATGGCGGGTCGCGCTGGTCAAGAACGAATGTTCGTTTTATATTCGCCGCATGCCACGAGTCAGCGAAGAGCACCTGGAACGCCGCCGCCAGCAGATCCTCGACGCCGCCCGGGTCTGCTTCATCCGCAAGGGCGTCCACGAGACGTCGATGCAGGACATCTTCGCCGAGTCCGGCCTGTCGGCCGGGGCGGTCTACCGCTACTTCAAGAGCAAGAACGAGATCATCGGGGCCATCACCGTCACCGTGATCGGCGGCCTGCAGCACTTCTTCGACGAGCTCGCCTCGGCCGACCCGCCGCTGCCGCTGGACGAGGTCGCCGCGCGCTTCGCCGAGCGCGTGGTGACGATGGCGACCGCGACGGGCCCGGTGCGGCTCGCGCCGCAGGCGTGGGCGCTGGCGCTGTACGACCCGGAGCTCGGGCAGCACGTGCGGGCGACCATGTCGCGGCTGCGCGACACCTGGATCGCCTACGCGCGGCGGCTGGTGGAGGCCGGTCTCCTGCCCGCCGGGACCGACGCCGAGGCGGTGGGCAAGACGTTGTTCGGGCTGATCCCGGGGTTCCTGCTCCAGCTCCTGCTGCTGGAGGACATCACGCCCGCCGACGTGCGGACGGGGATCCGGGCGCTGCTGCGGCACACCATGACCGTGGTACCCGAGGGCACATGAAAAGGTGCGCCACGGCGGGGCCCCTCCCCTGCCATGGCGCACCGGCTCGGACCGCTACCAGGGCGGGCGCGGCACCCCGGGCGGCTGGGCCCCCATCGGGCCCTGCGGGGACGGCATCGGCGTGCCCTGCGGCATGGGCGCCCCGTGCTGCACGGGCCGTCCCGGCGGCGGGCCGACGGGGCCGAACGGCCCGTCCTGGCCCGGCAGCGGTCCCAGCGGCGGCAGCACGCCGTTCGGCATCGGGCCCTGGGGTGTCCCGAACCCGCCCCCATGGGGGTTCGCCGGACGCCGCCTGCGCCGCACCAGCAGCAGCACCATCAGCCCGCCCGCCAGCAGCACCGCCGCGGTGATGCCCGCGATGAGCAGCCAGGTGCTCGCCGGCAGCGGCGTCTCGTCCTTGCCGTCGGTGATGGCGGTCTGGGAGTCGCTGATGTACTTGGCCACGTACGGGTGGCCCGGGTAGAGGTTCTGGACCTCCTTGAACTTGGGGACCGCGTTCTTGTAGTGCTTCTTGAAGAACGAGTCCAGCGCCTGGTTGTAGGCCGCCGAGGTCGCCGACATCGCCGGGCGCACGTTCTTCTCGCGCAGCTTCTCCTTGACGACGCTGACCGGCAGCACCAGCTGCTGGTTCTGCGCCGACTGGCCGTCGGCGCCCTGCATCCCCGCGATGAGGATGCCCACGACGCGGCCGGAGTCGCTGAAGACGGGGCCGCCGGAGTTGCCGCCGTAGGCGGGGGCCTGCGTCTGGATGTAGGGGACGCCGCCCTGCGTGGTGCGCTGGGCGTTGTAGGGGCCCTGGGTGAAGGTCGGCTGGAGGCGGCTGTCCACGCTCAGCGTCCCGTTGCCGGTGACGGTGCCGGGGAAGCCGTCGATGTAGAGGGTGTCGCCGACCTGCGCGTCCCGGTCGTCGCCGAGGTCGAGGGTGGGCAGGTTCTGCTGGTTGCCGACCTTCAGCAGCGCCACGTCCTTGCCGGGGTAGGACTCGCCGGCGGCGACCACCTCGGCGGGCAGCTCCTTGGCGGTCTTGTCCACGCCGCCGCCCGGCATGCTCTGCAGCACGCTGGTGGACTGGGTGAGGCCGTCCATCTTCAGGTGGCCGGCGTTGAAGGAGGCGAACATCGTCGCGCTCATCCGGTTGAGCTCGTCGTCGGCGCGCACGCCCGACAGCAGCGCCTTGACGTTGGCCGCGTCGCCCCGGGCGAGGTCGGTCAGCGCCTGCTTGGCGAAGGTCTGGGCGATCTGCTTCTGGTCGGGCTTGACGCAGTGCGCCCCGGTGACCATGTAGCCGTCGGCGGTGACCCACCAGCCGGTGCAGGTGGCGGCGGTCTCGGCCTTGACCACGCGGTCCGGCCCGATCGGCTCCAGGTACTCGTTGACGTCCTTGGCCATGCGGCCGATGAGCGCCTTGGCGATGTTCAGCTTGTCGCGCGGGATCTCGCCCCGCAGGACGTCCTGGGTGACCTCCTGCGTCAGCCGCTTGAAGTTGCCGTCCCGCAACCCCACCGACGGGACGGTCAGCTCCGCCGCGTACTTGGTGAGCAGGAGCTGGACCGCCGGGTGCGACCGGGCCGCCAGCCGGGTCGCCGCCGGGACCTTCGCGTCCTCCGCCCAGGACACCCCCGGTAGCGCCAGCACCGCCAGCCAGGTCGCGATCAGAGCCCCCATCACTCTGCGCATCGTGTGCTCCCGTCCTTTCCCGCCCGGTGGTGGCGGGCGTCCCCCGACGCGCCGCCTCTCGACCCCGTCAGTGTCGGCGGGACGCCGTCCCGCCGTCCTGAGGCGGCCGCCCTTGGGACATCAGGACACCTATCGGGACGTTCTGCCCGGCCACAACCGGATCCGCGGTGGGTCTCCGGCGGCGGAGGTTTTAACATTCCATTACTTTCGGACCGGGGGTGTGCATGGTGGAACGCGAGCGCGGGGCCGCCCGGACGGCCTTACTGCTCGTCGCGGCGGCCTTCGGCATGGTCGCCGCCTCGCTGCTGCTGCGCGCCGGCCTGCCCGGTGACCTGCGGCAACCGCTGTGGCACCCCGAGGTCGTGGTCGCGCTGACCTACACCCCGGCGGCCGCGCTGCTGCTGCGGCACCGCCCCCGGCTGCGCGTGGGCTGGCTGGTGATGGCGGCGGGCGTGGCGGCGTCCGTCTACGTGCTGGCGCTGCACCTGGGGCCGTGGTTGCGGCGGGGCGGGCACCCGGGCGCGGGCCTGTTCGAGTGGCTGGGCCTGTGGGTGTGGGCGGTGGACTTCTACCTGCTCGTGCTCGTGCTGCCGCTGATCTTCCCGGACGGGCGGCTGGTGTCGCGCCGGTTCCGCCCGGTGCTGGCCGTGGCGTGCGCGATCCCGCTGGTGGTGTGCGTGCACCTGACCGTCGATCCGGGTATCCGGCGGTTCGACGGCGGGGTGGCGGTGTACCCGCTGGGCGCGGTGCCCTGGCCGATCAGCGTCACGATCCTGGCGACGCTGGCGGCCGCGCTGGGCTCGGTGGTGCTGCGGTTCGTGCGGGCCTCGCCGGAGGTGCGGCGGCAGATCGCGTGGGTGATGTACCCGGGCGTGCTGGCGCAGGCGGTCAACATCACCGGGCAGACCACCCCGATCACCAACACGCTGCGCGACCTGATCACCGCGGCGGTGCCGGTGTGCGTGGTCATCGCCATCACCAAGTACCGGCTGTACGACATCGACGTGGTGGTCAACCGCACGCTGGTCTACCTGGGCCTCGCCGCGGTGATCACGGTGGTGTACTTCTCGCTGGTCGGCGCGGTGGGGCTGGTGGCGTCCGGCTCGGGCGAGGCGGCGGGCCTGATCGGCGCGATCGCGGCGGGCGCGGTGTTCGCGCCGGTGCGGCGGTCGTTGCAGCGCACCGTGGACCGGATCATGCACGGCGAGCGCGACCCCTACCGGCTCGCCGACCAGCTCCAGCGCCGGTTGCAGACCGCCGCCGACCCGGCCGCCGCGATGGCCGCGGCGGCGGGCCTGGTGCGCGCGGCGCTGCGCGCGTCCGGCGTGGTGGTGGAGGTGCTGGACCGCGACGGCCGGGTCTCCTCGGTGGTGCGGGAGGGCGCGCTCGGCGACCGGCCCCGGCTGGTCCCGCTGGTGTGGCACGGCGAGCCCGTCGGGCGGCTGCTGTTCGACGTGTCGCGCTCGCCCGACGCGCGGCTGGCGGGCATCCTGGCCCGCAACCTCGCCGAGCTGGCCAACGCGACCCGGCTCGCCGCCGACGTGCAACGCTCGCGCGAGCGCATCCTGCGCACCCGCGAGGAGGAGCGCCGCCGGCTGCGCCGCGACCTGCACGACGGGCTCGGCCCGACGCTGGCCAGCCTGGCGATGACGGTGGACACCGCGCGGCTGACCCTCAAGCGCGACCCGGAGGCGGTGGACGCGCTGCTGGAGGAGCTGCGCGCCACCATGGGCCGCACGATCGGCGACATCCGCGAGCTGGTGTACGGCCTGCGCCCGCCCGCGCTGGACGACCTGGGCCTCGCGGGCGCGATCAAGGCGCTGGGCGGGGTGGTCGCCACCGGCGACGGGCCCCGGGTGAGCGTGCGGGTGGAGGGCGACCCGGACGCGCTGGAGGCGCTGCCCGCCGCGGCCGAGGTCGCGGCGTACCGGATCGTCCAGGAGGCGCTGACCAACGTGCACCGGCACGCCCGCGCCGACTCGGCGTTCGTGCGGCTGCACCTCAACGGCGACCTGCACGTGACGGTCGGCGACGACGGCGTGGGGATGAGCCCGCAGGCGCGCGCGGGCGTCGGCATGTCCTCGATGCGCGAGCGCGCGGCCGAATTGGGCGGCTCCTGCACGGTGGCGCCGGGGCCGGAGGGCGGCACGGTGGTATCGGCGCGGCTGCCGGTCGGCGGATCGTCCTGATCCCGGCCTGACCTGGGCCTGAACCCGGTGGGAGGGCGGACGACCGCCCCCCGCCAAGAAGGTGCCGCCCGCCCTCGGGCACCGCGCGCACCGGGGCTCCCATCCCAGTCCGTGCGGGCCTTCCACCAGAGGGTGTGCACGAGGAAACTATGCCGCCGGGGGTCCCGACGGTCAGGGACACCGGTCCCGATCCGACCGGGACCTGTGGGTCAGTTCCTGCTCTGGAGCCAGTCCGGCCGGATCTCGCCCTCGGCGACCAGGACCGCCGGGCCCCTCAGGTGGCTGGTGGTGCCGTCCAGGACGACGGTGAGCCGGCCGCCGAGCACGTCCACGGTCCACTCCCCCGTCGGCAGGCCCGCGTCGGCCGGGCCGCCCGCCTCGGTGATCGCGGCAGCCACCGCCGTCGCGACGGTGCCGGTGCCGCACGAGCGGGTCTCGCCCGAGCCGCGCTCGAACACCCGCATCTCCAGGTGGTGGTCGCCGACCGGGCGGTAGAACTCCACGTTCACACCCTGGGGGAACACCGCCGCGTCGAAGGCGGGCGCGCGGGTGAGGTCAAGGTCGGCCACCGGCCCGTCCACCCGGCAGGCCAGGTGCGGGTTGCCCATGGACACCCGGTGGCCGGTGAAAGCGCCGTCGGCGGTCTCGGCCCCGCCGGTGCCCAGGTAGGCGGGCGGGCCCATGTCCACGCTCACGTCGCCGGTCGCGTCCAGCGTGACCCGGCGCAGCCCGGAGCGGGTGGCCACGTCCCACTCGCCGGGCGCGGCAAGACCCGCGTCCACCAGGTAGCGCGCGAAGACCCGGGTGCCGTTGCCGCACATCTCGGCGATGCTGCCGTCGGCGTTGCGGTAGTCCATGAACCACTCGACGCCCTCGCCCGCGGCCAGGGCCTCGACCGCCGGGTCGCCGGACGCCTTGGCCCGCACCACGCGCAGCACGCCGTCCGCGCCGATCCCGGCGCGCCGGTCGCACAACCGCGCCACCGCCCGGGGCGTCAGGTCCAGCGTGCCGTCCGGGTCCGGCAGGATGACGAAGTCGTTCTCGGTCCCGTGCCCCTTAACAAACCGCATGCTCCGATCGTATTGCCCTAGACCAGGGCGAGCGCCCGCTCCAGCAGGTCGGGGGCGTCGTAGGGCAACCAGCGGACGCGCGGATCGCGCCGGAACCACGACTCCTGCCGCCGGGCGAAGCGGCGGGTGAGCCGGACCGTCTCCTCCTTGGCCTGCTCCTCGGTCCACTCCCCCGCCAGGAACCGCAACACCTGGGCGTAGCCGAGGGCGCGCCCGGCGGTCAGGCCGTCGCGCAGCCCGGCCTTCTCCAGGGCGCGGACCTCGTCCACCAGGCCCGCCTCCCACATGCGTTCGACCCGCAGCGCGATGCGCTCGTCCAGCTCGGGGCGCGGCACGGTCAGGCCGATCTGGACGACCCGGTCGTAGCGGTAGCGGTGCTCGGGGAGCGTGGCGGTGAAGGGGCGGCCGGAGATCTCGATGACCTCCAGCGCGCGCACGATCCGCCGCCCGTTGCTGGGCAGGATCGCCTCGGCCGCCGCCGGGTCCAGGCCGCGCAGCCGCTCGTGCAGCGGGCCCGAGCCGGTCTCGGCGAGCTCGGCCTCCAGCCGCGCCCGCACGGCGGGATCGGTGCCGGGGAACTCCATGTGGTCGAGCGCGGCGCGCACGTACAGGCCGGAGCCGCCGACCAGGACCGGCACCCGGCCCCGGTCCCTGATCTCGGCGAACGCGGCGGCGCTGAGGGCTTGGAACTCGGCGACGCTGGCGGTGACCGAGACGTCCCAGATGTCGATCAGGTGGTGCGGGACGCCGCGCATCTCCGCCGGGGCGAGCTTGGCGGTGCCGATGTCCATGCCCCGGTAGAACTGCATGGAGTCGGCGTTGACCGCCTCGCCGTCCAGCCGCAGCGCCAGGTCCACGGCCAGGTCGGACTTGCCGGCCGCGGTGGGGCCGACGACGGAGATCACGTCAACTGGGGTCACCCGATTGATTCTGGCAACAGAACGGGTATGGATCGGACCGTAGGGGCGTCCGGCCGTTGCCGCGACGCCGCCGCACCGCGGATCGGGGGGTCCCATGTCCATCGTGGACAAGGTCAAGGAAATGCTCGGGCAGAACGCCGACAAGGCCAAGCAGGCCGTGGACAAGGCCGGCGACATGGTCGACCAGCGCACCGGCGGCAAGTACGCCGACAAGGTCGACATGGCCCAGGACCGGGCCCGGCAGTACCTCGACCAGAACGACGCCAAGCGCGGCCGGCAAGGGCAGACGCCACAGCAGCCGCAGGGACGAGGCCAGCAGCCGCCGGAGCAGGCGGGCCCGGCCTCCTGATCAGCCCGTCCTGATCCAGCTCGCCACCAGGTACCCCACGCCGTAGGGGGCCTCGTCGGCCAGCAGCTCGGCGCGGAAGCGGCCGTCACCGGCCGCCCCGGCGAGCACCTGCCACGCCGCCCGCCCGGCCGCCTGGAGCTCGCGGGAGACCTGCGGGTCCAGGGCGGCGAGCGCGGCGGCGTCGGCGTCCTTCAGCGCCCGCGCGACCCCGGCGTCGTGCGGGCCTGCGCGGTCGTCCAGGTAGCCGGGGGCCTTCTCCGAGCGGCACGCCGAACCGTCGCCCATGACCAGCAGCGCGACGCGGTCGCCGGAGGCGGCCAGCTCGCGGCCCAGCTCGGCGCACTCCTCGGGGGCGGCGTCGAACGCGACCGACCGGTAGTCCAGCTTCCCGCCGAGGATCTGGTTCCCCGGGCACTGCCGGTACAGCAGCCACAGGCCGATCGTCAGCGACAGCGGCAGCGGCTCGCCCTCGCCCCAGGCGTCGACGGTGTAGTCCAGCCCGTAGGGCCGCAGGTCCGCCACCGATTCGGCGGGCCAACGCCGCGTCTCCTCGGCCCCGCCGACGATCACGACGCGCAGGTCCTGGTCGCCGCGCGCCTGCGGAGACTCGCAGCGCAGGTCGACCACCGGCGGGTCGAGCCGCCGGACGGCCTCGTCACACGCGGCGCGCAGGCCGTCCAGCTCGGCGGCCGCCGCACCGGCCACCTCGGGCACCAGCAGGGGCGGGTGCGGGCACACCGCGGCCGAGATCAGCAAGCGGGCCTCTCCCTCGGGCTCTTCCTGGGGCGGGTTCTCCGGTCAGGGGCAGGTGGAGCAGCCACTCGCGGCGGCGGGTTGCGCCGCCGGGCGGCCGATCGACGGCATCCCCAGCGACACGCCCTTGGGCTGCGCCTGCCGCGCCTCCCACGCGTCCCCGGCCCGGGTGCGGCGCACCGCTCCGGTCTTGTCGGCGACCAGGTGGTGCGGGGCGGCGTAGGTGACCTCGACGGTCACCACGTCGCCGGGGCGCACCGGCTCGGCCGGGGCCTGGAAGTGCACCAGCCGGTTGTCGGCGGCGCGGCCCGACAGGCGGCGGGTGGCCTCGTCCTTGCGGCCCTCGCCCTCAGCGACCAGCACCTCCAGCGTGCGGCCGACCTGGCTGCGGTTCTCGGTCCAGGAGATCTCCTCCTGGAGGGCGATCAGGCGCTCGTAGCGCTCCTGCACGACCTTCTTGGGGATCTGGCCGTCCATCGTCGCGGCCGGGGTGCCGGGGCGCTTGGAGTACTGGAAGGTGAACGCCGAGGAGAACCGGGCCTCACGCACCACGTGCAGGGTCTGCTCGAAGTCCGCCTCGGTCTCGCCGGGGAAGCCCACGATGATGTCGGTGGTGATCGCCGCGTCCGGGATCACCGCCCGCACCTTCTCGATGATCCCGAGGTAGCGCTCCTGCCGGTAGGAGCGGCGCATCGCCTTCAGCACCGGGTCCGAGCCGGACTGCAACGGCATGTGCAGCGACGGCATCACGTTCGGCGTCTCGGCCATGGCGGCGATCACGTCGTCGGTGAAGTCCTTGGGGTGCGGGGAGGTGAAGCGCACCCGCTCCAGCCCCTCGATCGCGCCGCAGGCCCGCAACAACCCGGCGAAAGCGGACTGGCCGCCCTCGGTCATGGCGCGCACCTCGTCGGGCGCGGCGGCGAGCGCGCCGAAGCCCGAGCCGTAGGCGTTGACGTTCTGGCCCAGCAGCGTGATCTCCACGACGCCGTCGGCGACCAGCGCCTCGATCTCGGCCAGGATCTCGCCGGGGCGGCGGTCGCGCTCCTTGCCGCGCAGCGACGGCACGATGCAGAACGTGCAGGTGTTGTTGCAGCCCACCGAGATCGACACCCAGGCGGCGTAGGGCGACTCGCGGCGCGTCGGCAACGTCGAGGGGAAGGTCACCAGCGACTCTTCGATCTCAACCTGCGCCTCGTGCCGCACGCGCGAGCGCTCCAGCAGGGCGGGCAGCGACCCGATGTTGTGCGTCCCGAAGACCACGTCCACCCAGGGCGCCCGCTTGACGATGGTGTCGCGGTCCTTCTGGGCGAGGCAGCCGCCGACGGCGATCTGCATGCCCGGGTGGCCGTCCTTGACCGGCCGCAGGTGGCCGAGGTTGCCGTACAGGCGGTTGTCGGCGTTCTCCCGGACGGCGCAGGTGTTGAACACCACCACGTCGGGTTCCACGCCCTCGGCGCGCTGGTATCCGGCGTCCTCCAGCAGGCCCGACAGGCGCTCGGAGTCGTGGACGTTCATCTGGCACCCGTAGGTACGGATCTCGTACGTGCGGGGACCGGTCTCAATAGGCGCACTCATGACAGTCCCCAAGGGTACGCGCCGGGGACCGCTCCCGTGCGCGGTCACCAAATGATCACCAGGTGATCACGAAAGGGGCGGCGCGCCCGTCCCGACCAGCGATTCGATCTTCACGGGAGCCCCGTGAACCACGGGCCGACGTGCGGATTCGTGATCGAAACGGAACCGTCGGGTGGCTTGCCGGGAGATGTGGATGACATAAGGTCCGGACCCATGACGGACAGCGGAGGCGGGCCCGAGCTCACCAAGGGCGGTGGCGGGCCCCACGACGACACCCCCGGTGGCGGGCCCCTTGTGGTGCTTGAGAACGTCAACAAGCACTTCGGTGAACTGCACGTTCTGCGGGACATCAACCTGACGGTGCAACGCGGCGAGGTCGTGGTCGTCATCGGCCCGTCGGGCAGCGGCAAGTCCACCCTGTGCCGGTCGATCAACCGGCTGGAGCCGATCGACAGCGGCACCATCCTGGTGGACGGCAAGAAGCTGCCCGAGGAGGGCAAGGACCTGGCGCGGCTGCGCGCCGACGTGGGCATGGTGTTCCAGTCGTTCAACCTGTTCGCCCACAAGACCATCCTCGAGAACGTGATGCTCGGGCCGATCAAGGTCCGCAAGCAGGACAAGGCGGCGTCCGAGCGGCACGCCATGGAGTTGCTGGAGCGGGTCGGCATCGCCAACCAGGCGGGCAAGTACCCCGCGCAGCTGTCGGGCGGCCAGCAGCAGCGCGTGGCCATCGCCCGCTCGCTCGCGATGAAGCCCAAGGTCATGCTGTTCGACGAGCCCACCTCGGCGCTCGACCCCGAGATGATCAACGAGGTCCTGGACGTCATGACCTCGCTGGCCCGGGACGGCATGACGATGATCGTGGTCACCCACGAGATGGGGTTCGCCCGCAAGGCGGCCCAGAAGGTCGTGTTCATGGCCGACGGCCAGATCGTCGAGTCCAACACGCCCGAGGAGTTCTTCACCAACGCGCGAACCGACCGCGCCCGGGACTTCCTCTCCAAGATCCTCACGCACTGAGCCGCGGGGCTCCGGCAGGAAAGCAAAGGATAGCCAGACATGCGAGTACGTCAGTTCCTGGCCGCCGCGGCCGCGGCCTCCCTCGCCCTCGGGCTCACCGCCTGTGGCAGCGACACCGAGAAGAAGGAGGCCGACTCCAAGGGCATCGTGGACAAGGCCAAGTCCGACAAGAAGCTGGTCGTGGGCGTCAAGTACGAGCAGCCCGCGCTCGGCCTCAAGAAGCCCGACGGCACCCTTGAGGGCTTCGACGTCGACGTGGCCAAGTACATCGCCGGCAAGCTCGGCGTGCCCGAGAGCGGCGTGGAGTTCAAGGAGGCCCGGTCGGAGAACCGCGAGTCCTTCCTGCAGACCGGCCAGGTGGACCTGGTGATCGCCACCTACTCGATCACCGACTCCCGCAAGCCCAAGGTGACCTTCGGCGGCCCGTACTACGTGGCCCACCAGGACACCATGGTCAAGGCCGACAACACCAGCATCAAGAAGGCCGCCGACCTCAAGGGCAAGAAGATCTGCAAGGCGACCGGCTCCAACTCCTGGCGCCGCGTCACCGACCCGGCCCCCGACGGCAAGCTGGACCTGGACGCCACCACCGTGGACGCCACCGGCTACGCCGACTGCACCGCCAAGCTCAAGGCCGGCGCGCTGGACGCGGTGTCCACCGACGACCTGATCCTGGCCGGCTTCGCCGCGCAGCAGAAGGGCCAGTTCAAGGTCATCAACGACCCCTTCACCGACGAGAAGTACGGCGTCGGCATCAAGAAGGGCGACACCGCCGGCTGCGAGGCCGTCAACAAGGCCATCACCGAGATGTACTCCGACGGCACCGCCAAGACGCTGCTGGAGAAGCACTTCACCGGTGCCGGCCTGAAGCTGGAGACCAAGGTCCCCACCTTCGAGGGCTGCGCCTGACCCGCACGACGCCACTGACGGCCTGAGCCGCGCCGGTGCCCCCGCTCGGGGGGCACCGGCGCGGATCCTTACGGGTGGAAGCTGATGGACCAACTCTTCAACTTCACCGAGGTCTTCGACAACCTCGACAAGATCCTGACCGGGTTCTGGGCGACGATCCGCCTGGCCGTGGTCTGCATGATCCTCTCCATGATCGTCGGCACCGTGCTGGCGGTCTTCCGGGTCTCTCCCACGCCGGTGCTGCGCGGGGTCGGCACCTTCCTGGTGAACGTGCTGCGCAACACGCCGCTGACGCTGATCGCGGTGCTGTGCGTGTCCGGGCTCAGCGACGTGCTGGCGCTGCGGTTCTCCGACGCCCCCTCGGTGAACGGCTTCTGGTGGGCGACCACCGCGCTGTCGATCTACACCGGGGCCTTCGTCTGCGAGGCGCTGCGCTCGGGCATCAACACCGTGCCGCTGGGCCAGGCCGAGGCCGCGCGCTCGATCGGCCTGACCTCCGGGCAGTCGCTGCGGATGATCATCCTGCCGCAGGCGTTCCGCTCGGTGATCGGCCCGCTGGGCAGCGTGCTGATCGCCATGTTCAAGAACACCGCGATCGTCGGCGCGGTGGCCTACGCCGTGGAGGCGGCGGCCACGATGAAGCTGATGTTCTTCGACCTGGGCGCCTCGCTGCCGATCTTCATCGGGTTCGCGGTGGGCTACCTGATCCTCATCCTGCCGACGGGGTACTTCTTCGGCTGGCTGGCCAAGCGGATGGCGGTGGCGCGATGAGCCAGGCGAACGTCCTGTTCGACGCCCCCGGCCCCCGGGCCCGGCGGCGCCACCTGATCCTGACGGTCATCGCGGCCGTGCTGCTGGCGGTGGTCCTGGCCCTGATGGGCAAGGGCCTGTACGACAAGGGCCAGTTCGAGGGCAAGCTCTGGAAGCCCCTGAGCGAGCCGGAGGTGTGGACCGGCTACTTCCTCAAGGGCCTGGTCAACACCCTCAAGACCGCGGCGGTCTCGTCGGTGCTGGCGCTGCTGTTCGGCGTCGTGTTCGGCCTCGGGCGGCTGTCGGACCACGCCTGGGTGCGCGGTCCGGCGGGCGTGGTGGTGGAGTTCTTCCGCGCCATGCCGCTGCTGATCCTGATCTACCTGGCGTTCTTCCTGCCGCCGTCGATCAGCCCGATCATCGCCGACGGGCCGCTGGGCAACTTCCAGCGCATCATGGTGGAGACGGTCGGCGCCCCGTTCGGTGTGGAGATCAACGCCGGCAACATCCAGGTGCCGACCTTCGCGGCGCTGGTGTTCGGCCTGACGCTCTACAACGGCTCGGTGCTGGCCGAGGTCATCCGGGCCGGGGTGTTGTCGATCCCGCGCGGCCAGGCCGAGGCGGCCTACTCGATCGGCATGCGCAAGAACGCCGTCATGCGGCTGATCCTGCTGCCGCAGGCGGTCACGGTCATGATGCCGGCGATCATCAGCCAGCTCGTGGTGCTGCTCAAGGACACCGCGCTCGGCTACATCATCGCCTTCGAGGACCTGACCAACTACGGCGTCAAGATCGAGCCGGCGAACTACTACAACCTGCTGCAGGCCGCGGTCGTCTGCGCGTTGATCTACATCGCGATCAACATGGCGCTGGGCTGGCTGGCCACCTGGCTGGAGCGGCGCGGCCGGCGCAGCAAGAAGTCCGCGGCGGCGCCGATGAGCGCCGAGCGGACCAACCTGCCGGACGCGGGCATGGGGGCCGGCGGCGTCTGACCGTCCCGTTCCTCCTCTCGTGAAGGGCCCCGCCGGGAATCCGGCGGGGCCCTTCCCTGTTCTCGCGGACGTGACCTACGACGTGGACGTGGCGGTGATCGGGGCCGGGCAGGCGGGGCTGTCGGCCGGGTACTTCCTGCGGCGCTCGGGGCTGGACTTCGTGATGTTCGACCACGCGCCGCGGCCGGGCGGGGCCTGGCAGCACCGGTGGCCGACGCTGACGCTCGGCAGGGCGCACAACATCCACGACCTGCCCGGCATGGCACTGGGCGAGCACGAGCCGTGGCGGCCCGCCTCGGAGGTCGTGTCGGAATACTTCGCCCGGTACGAGGCGGCGTTCGGCCTGGACGTGCGGCGGCCCGTGGAGGTGTCGCGGGTGTCGGACCGCGCGGACGGGCGGCTGCTGGTCGAGACCTCCGGCGGCCAGTACGCGGCGCGCGCCCTCATCAACGCCACCGGGACGTGGGACCGGCCGTTCTGGCCGTACTACCCGGGCATGGAGACCTTCCGGGGACGGCATCTGCACACCGCGAACTACCGGGGGCCGCAGGAGTTCGCCGGGAAGCGGGTCGTGGTCGTCGGGGGCGGGGCGTCGGCCGTCCAGGCGCTGCTGGAGATCGCTGAGGTGGCTGCTGCGACCACGTGGGTGACCAGGCGCCCTCCGGTGTGGCGGGAAGGGCCCTTTGACCAGGAGCGGGGCCGTGAGGCCGTCGCGCGCGTGGAGGAGCGGGTGCGGCGCGGGCTGCCGCCCGCCAGCGTCGTCAGCGCGACCGGCCTGCTGCTCACCGACGAGGTGCGGGCGGCGCGCGAGAGCGGCGTGTTGCGGCGGCTGCCGGTGTTCGCGCGGGTGAACCCCGGCGGCGTCGAGTGGGCCGACGGGAGCGCCGTCGAGGCCGACGTGATCCTGTGGGCGACCGGCTTCCGCGCCGCGCTGGACCACCTCGCGCCGCTGCGGCTGCGGGGGCCGGGCGGCGGGATCGTGATGGACGGCACGCGGGTCGCCGCCGACCCGCGCATCCATTTGCTGGGTTACGGGCCGTCCGCCAGCACGATCGGGGCGAACCGGGCAGGACGTGGCGCCGTGCGGGCCGTGGCCCGGCTGCTGACCGGGCCCGGAACCGCCGGGAACGGACCAAGAGAGAAGATCGTCACCGCCGTCTGAGATCTTCCCGGTGAGCGGCTTGTATCTTTCCGAAGTCAACTGTCCCGTCATGGCCCCAACCGCTCCGCACATGCGGGACCATTCGGTTATGACCGCTCGCGCGACCCTCCCCTACGGCTCCTGGCCTTCCCCGATCTCCGCCGCCGACGTCGCCCGCGCCCGGCTGCGCCTCAGCTTCCCCACCGTGGCCGGCGGCGACGTGTGGTGGCAGGAGACGCGGCCCGAGGAGGGCGGGCGGACCACGATCGTCCATCTGGCGGGCGGGCGCCGCACCGAGCTGCTCCAGGCACCCTGGGACGCCCGCACGCGCGTGCACGAGTACGGCGGCCGCTCCTACCTGCCGGTCCCGGCCGGGGACGGGCACTCGATCGTGTTCTCCAACTACGAGGACCAGCGGCTGCACCTGCTGGAGGCGGGCGACCCCAAGCCGCGCCCGCTGACCCCCGAGCCGGCCGTGCCCGGCGGCCTGCGCTACGCCGACTACGTCCTGTCGCCCGACGGCGCGGAGGTCTGGTGCGTCTGCGAGGGGCACACCCCCGACGGCATCCGGCGCGCGATCGTGGCCGTCCCGCTGGACGGCTCGGCCGCCGAGGACGCCTCGGCGATCCGCGAACTGGTGACCGGCGCGCACTTCTACGCCTCCCCCGCGCCCTCGCCCGGCGGCGGGCACCTGGCGTGGGTGCAGTGGAGCCACCCGCGGATGCCGTGGGACGGCACCGAGGTCCGGGTCGCGGTCATCGAGGACGGCGTCGCCACCGCGCCGCGCACCGTCAAGGGCGGGCTCACCGAGTCGGCGCTCGCCCCGCTGTGGGCGGGCGAGGAGACGCTGTACGTGATCTCCGACTGGCCGGGCTGGTGGAACATCTACCAGGTGGGCCTGCACGGGGAGTCGGCGCAGGCGCTGTACCCGGCCGAGGAGGAGTTCGCCGGGCCGCTGTGGCAGCTCGGCGGCATGCCGTACGCGCTGCTGGGCGACGGGCGGCTCGCCGTCCTGCACGGCGAGGGCGACCAGCGGCTGGGCGTCTACGACCCCGACACCCTCGACCTGGTCGACCTGGAGGTCCCCTACGACCACTGGCAGCCCGCGCTGTCGGCCGACGGCACCACCATCGTCGGCATCGGCGGCGGCGCGGACGTCCCGCCGTCGGTGGTGCGGATCGAGACCACCACCGGCCGCGTGGAGGGGCTGCGCCGCGAGCTGCCCGAGCTGCCCGACGTCGCCTACCTGCCCAAGCCGCGCACCGAGCGGCTGGAGGGGCCCTTCGGGCGGCCGGTGCACGCCTACGTGTTCCCGCCCGCCAACCCCGAGGCCGCCGGGCCCGAGGGCGAGCTGCCCCCGTACGTGGTGTTCGTGCACGGCGGGCCGACCGGCCGCGTCTCCACCGTGCTCGACCTGGAGCGCGCCTACTTCACCAGCCGCGGCATCGGCGTGATCGACGTCAACTACGGCGGGTCGGCCGGGTACGGGCGCGCCTACCGCGAGCGGCTGCGCCGCCAGTGGGGCGTGGTGGACGTCGAGGACGCGGTCGCGGCGGCGCAGGCGCTGGTGGACGGCGGGATCGCCGACCCGGAGCGGCTGGCGATCCGGGGCGGCAGCGCGGGCGGCTGGACGACGCTGGCGGCCGTCACCCAGACCGAGGTGTTCAAGGCCGCGACCTCCTACTTCGGCATCAGCGACCTGCAGAGCTTCGCCGAGGCCACGCACGACTTCGAGTCGCACTACCTGTTCAGCCTGATCGGGCCGCTGCCGGGGTTCGAGCGCGCCTACGAGGAGCGCTCGCCGCTGGGCCGCGCCGACAGGACGGCGTGCCCGGTGCTGCTGCTCCAGGGTTTGGACGACCCGGTGGTGCCGCCGGACCAGTCCGAGCGGTTCGCGGTGGCGCTGGCGGCCAAGAAGATGCCCTACGCGTACCTGACGTTCGAGGGCGAGGCGCACGGGTTCCGGCGCGCCGAGACCGTCGTCACGTGCCTGGAGTCGGAGCTGGCCTTCTACGGGCAGACGCTGGGCTTCGAGCCACGCGGGGTGTCCCCGATCGACCTGACGGTGGGCTGAGCCGACATTGGCGGCGAGACCACGGAGCTTCCGCGGTCTCGCCCGCTGAACGGGGTCAGGCGCGCTTGTCGGCGGCCGTGCGCAGGTTGTGCACGTCGTTGTCGAAGTAGGGCGAGTACGAGGTGTAGTGCACGTTGCCGCCGCCCTGGTAGCCGCCGATGACACCGCTGATGTAGCCGGTGTGGCTGCGGGTGCTGTAGTTCAGCAACCAGGGGCTGCCGCTGGTGCCGCCATAGAAGCCCGCGCAGTCCATGCGGATCTGGAACCGGGCCTGGCGGCGGGTCTTGACGCGGCAGTAGATGGGGCGGTCGCGGCGGTCGTGCACGATGCGCGGGTATCCGGCGACGTTGACCCACTTGCCGGTGCCCTGGTTGAGGCCGAGCCGGTTGGCGCCGACGACGTTCTGGACGTTGCGGCCGTTGCGCGGGTTGAGGGCGATGTAACCGAAGTCCAGGTCGGGGTCGCTCTTGGTCTGCCAGTTGCGGTAGACGGTGAGCGAGCGGGCCGTCCAGGTGCCGTAGGGCCGCCTCCCCCGGTCGTACTTCGGCACGAACGCGACGTTGCGCACGTAGCCCTTGCCCTTCCCCCCGTGGATGCAGTGGGCGGCGGTGAGCAGCAGCCTGCGGGAGTAGCTGTGCACCACCGAGGCGGTGCAGTAGTGGTCGCCCGCGCCGTTGTTGAAGAACAGCGCGCCGATGCTGGGGACGCCGCCGAACGCGGTGGCGCGGGGCACGCCCTTGGGCACGGCGGCGCTGGCCCCGATCTGCGGCTGCTCACCGCGCCCGCCGACGGGCGTGGCGGCGGCCATGCGGCGGTCGGTCCAGTAGCGCTCGGTCTGCCCGGCGTCGGCGGCGCTGATCTGCTCGGAAGCGGACACCTGGGCGGCGGCGCGCGCCTCGGGACCGTCGTCCAGCAGGAGAACCGCGGCCCCCGTCCCCGCGGCCGCCGTGGCCGTCACGACCGCGACGGTCAACCCCACCCGTGTTCTACGCATTCGCCAGAAACTACCGACTCCGCCCGCCCCTCACAACGCGAATGATCAAACTGCCGCCCGCGCCAGCCTGGGCTGACACCATGACCTCGGCAACAGAAGCCGGCGGCTACCGCGGCGGGCCGCGAGCCCGCGGCCGGAGCCGCGCGGATCAACGGGCGAACTCGGTGGCCCGGGACTCGCGGACGACGGTCACGCGGATCTGCCCGGGGTAGGTCAGCTCGTCCTCGACCTGCTTGGCGATGTCGCGCGCGATCACCTGGGCCTGGACGTCGTCCACCGAGTCGGGCTTGACCATCACGCGGATCTCGCGCCCGGCCTGCATCGCGAAGACCTTCTCCACACCCTCGTGCTTGTCGCGGGCGATCTGCTCCAGCCGCTCCAGGCGCTTGACGTAGGCCTCCAGCGACTCGCGGCGCGCGCCGGGGCGGCTGCCGCTGATGGCGTCGGCGGCCTGGGTCAGCACGGCCTCGACGGTGCGCACCTCGACCTCGTTGTGGTGGGCCTCGATGGCGTGCACCACGTCGTCGTTCTCGCCGTACCGCTTGGCGACCTCCGCGCCGATGAGCGCGTGGCTGCCCTCCACCTCGTGGGTGAGCGCCTTGCCGATGTCGTGCAGCAGAGTGCAACGTTTGGCCAGCTCGACCGGCAGCCCCAGCTCGCTCGCCATGATCCCGGCCAGGTGCGCCGACTCGATCAGGTGCTTGAGCACGTTCTGCCCGTAGGAGGTCCGGTAGCGCAGCCGGCCGAGCAGCGCGATCAGTTCCGGATGCATGTCGGTGACGCCGACCTCGACCAGGGCGTCCTCCCCCGCGCGCACGCAGAGCTGCTCCACGTCGCGCCTGCTGCGCTCGTAGACCTCCTCGATGCGCTGCGGGTGGATGCGGCCGTCGAGCACCAGCTTCTCCAGCGTCAGCCGGCCGACCTCCCGACGGACCGGGTCGAAACAGCTCAGCAGCACCGCCTCGGGGGTGTCGTCGATGATCAGGTTGACGCCGGTGGTGGTCTCGAAGGCACGGATGTTGCGGCCCTCGCGGCCGATGATGCGCCCCTTCATCTCGTCGCTGGGCAGGTGCAGCACCGACACCACCGACTCGGCGGTCTGCTCGCTGGCCACCCGCTGGATCGCCAGCGTCACGATCTTGCGGGCACGCTTGTCGCCCTCGGCCCGCGCGGCGTTCTCGATCTCCCGGGTGAGCGGGATGGCCTCGCGCTTGGCCTGGTTCTCGATGGCGGCGACCAGCTCGCCCTTGGCCTCCTCGGCGGTGAGCCCGGCGGCCCGCTCCAGCACCCGCCGCCGCTCCTCCTCGACGCGGCCGAGCTCGGCCCTGCGCTGCTCCAGGCCCCGCTTGGTGTCGGCGAGCCGGCCGGACCACTCCTCCAGCCGGCGCACCTCGCCGTCCAGGCGCTGCTCGCGCTCGGCGAGCCGGGCCTCGCGGCGCTCCAGGTCCTCGCGCAGGGTCCGCGACTCCTCGCGGACGGCGCGGGCCTCCGCCTCGGCCTCGGCGCGGCCGGCGTCCACGATCTCCTGGGCCTGGACCCGCGCCTTCTCCAGCGTCCGCGCGACGTCGGCCTCGGCCTTCGCCAGCGCCGCCGCGGCCTCGTCGTGCTCCCGCCGCCGCCCGGTCCGGGACCGCCATCCGAGGACCGCCAACGCGACCAGGGCCACCAGCAGCGCCACGCTCAACAGGACGCTCACCATGGGGCAGACCCTTCCTCGCCGACGGACCCCTCCGAATCCAGAGCCCTGCAACGCGAGGGATCACCCGCGCCCCACCGGGTACGCGCCATCACCCGGACGCCGTGCCGGCGCCGGGCCCGTCAGGCCAGGACAGCGTTCGCTATGCCTCTCAGCTGCTAGAACGTGTTCGGTCGTATGGCGAATCCGCAGTGCGCGGAGTAACTCCTCACTGCCGTAACGGTAAGCGGCACGGAGGTAATGAGCAAGCAAACGATGGCCATTCCGGACTAACCGAACGCCGGGGTGCGGAGTCCCTTACCCGCACCCACCCGGCACCACCTGCCCCGTCACCTGTCAACCGGTGGTCAGCGCCCGTCAGGGCACCCCTGACCCGCCGGTGTGTCGTGCCTCACTCCGGCGGCCAGTCCCCGTCGGGGACCTCCGACCCCTCCGCCTCCAGAGCCTCCCTGACCACCCGATAGGCGAGTCCCGACGGGTAGCCCTTGCGCGCGAGCATGCCGACGAGCCGCCGCGTCCGCTTGACCGGCTCGACGTTTCGGGTGGACCGCAACTTCCGCTCCACCAACTCGCGGGCGCGCGTCTCCTCCTGCTCGCCGTCGAGGGCCTCCACGGCCTCGCTGACGGTCTCGTGGTCGACGCCCCGCTGCCGCAACTCGGCGGCCAGCGCCCGCCGGGCCAGCCCACGCCCGGCGTGCCGCGACCGGACCCACGCCTGCGCGAACGCCTCGTCGTCGATGAGCCCGACGTCGGTGAAGCGGCTGAGCACACGCTCGGCGACGTCGTCGGGGATCTCCTTGCGCCGCAAGGCGTCGGCGAGCTGGGCGCGCGTCCGGGGCGTACCGGTCAGCAACCGCAGGCAGATGTCCCGGGCACGGGCCTCGGGATCAGCAGGCGCACCACCGCGCTCTTCCCCGCTACGCCCGCGCTTCCTGTGCCCACCGGCCTCGCCACCGCTGCCACCAGCCTCCCCGTCGGCGAAAGAAGCACCAGCGCCACCCTCCTCATGCGGAAGACGCTTACGCCCACCACGCCGTCGCGAGGCCGGACGTTCCTCCTCACCCAAGCCCTCGAAAGGCCCGCCGGAGGCACCCCACTCCTGCCCGGCCCCACCCCGACGCCCGCGCGACCGCCCCTTGCTCCGTTCCGCAACGTCAGAGTCCTCACCCGTCCCACCAACGACGGCCTGCCCGTCGCTCCCGGCCGGACCACGCGCGACACGCTCATCCGCCTCCCCAGGACTCCCCTTCGAGGAAGGTTCCGTCTCACCCCCCGCTCCAGGAGCGGCAAGAGCGGAGCCAAATACGAGCCCCCCGATTCCAGTACCCGACGGCTGCGACTGCGGCTGTGCCTTCCCGGCCTCACCAGCGGCACTGGGCTTGCCTCGGCCCACCTGCTTCGCCGGAGACGCCGACGCACCACGCCCTCGCGCCCCCGCGCCCGCCGAGGCCGCCTGCTCATCCGGCTGGCCTAGCCCAGCCTTCGCGTCCGGCTGATCCAGCACGGCTTTCGCCTCTGGCCGAGCCCGCGTTTTCTCCCCGTCCGACTGGATCGGCGTGGCGCCCTTGCTCGACTTCACAGAAGCAGAGCGTCGCGAGGGCTTGCCGGCCGGTGCGGCACTGTCAGAGGGAGCAATCTCTTCGGAAGGCGCGACAGGCACCGCTGCCTGATCCGTCCAGGGGTTGGCCGCTCTCTTCGCCGGAGCCGCCGCCCCAGAAGGGGCGGCCGCGCCTACGGAACCGTCGCCCGGCTCACCCGTCCAGGGGTTGACCTGGCGCTCCTGCCAGGGTGTCTTCGTGTTCGCGGGCTCCGGCGGGACGTACCAGGGCTGAGGCGTGGCGGGGCGCTTGGCGAGATGGGCGAACGGGCCGTCGTCGGCCGGTCGCCAGTCATCGGCGGGCCGCTCTTCCGGCGTCGCCGTTTCCTCTGGATCCACGGACGGGTCCTCCTCACCGAAGACGTTTCGCGCACGCTGCCCGGCCCGCCGACGTCGCACGCCCCTGCGGTGCGACATGCAGGCCAGCGGCCGGGCGTGACGCGCTCCGAACACGCTCGACTCGTTCCGGACGCGCTGACGCGCTCCGGACGAGCTCGCACGGCGCCGAGATCGGCCGCAAAGACCTCAGCCGCCGCGCGAGTGCCTAACTGG
>NZ_BCRO01000031.1 GCF_001552635.1 Actinomadura hibisca NBRC 15177
CCGCTGCACCGACTCAATCCGTGGGGGTCTACAGCCGACCAACCACCTCAACCCCGTGCCCCGCACCCGAGCAGCGACCCCAACCCCGTACAGGTTTCCCACACCCGACCACCAACCCCAGCCCTACGCGGGGTTGATCCAGGCGCCCACCAACCCAACCCGCACGGGTTTCCCACACCCGATCAACAAACCCCAGCCCGCACGGGGTTGCTCCAAATACCCGACAACCCCAGCCCATGCAGGTTTTCAGTCCAGGCCCACCCACCTCAACCCCGCGCCCCGCACCCGACCAACGACCCCAACCCAGCGCCCTGCACCTGCCCTTCAACCCCAGCCCCGCATCCGCGCCCCGTGCCCCGCGCCGCACACCCGACCAACACTCCCCCACACCCGCCACCCGCCACCCGACCTCCACCAACCCCAGCCTCGCCGCCCGGCCCCCATCACCCCCATCTCCGACCCCTTACTGAAAGTTGCCGAAATCCCCCGCAACGTAACCGGAGCTTGCTTAGGCTGAGCGCGCGAGTCACTGACCAACCGTGAAGACCCCGTGGTGGAACCCCCGTGCGACGACCCGGCAACCTGCCCATCGAGCCGACCAGCTTCGTGGGTCGGCGCGCGGAAGTGCGCGCCGTTCGCGATTTGCTGGCCGAGTCCCGGCTGGTGACGCTGACCGGGGTCGGCGGGGTGGGCAAGACGCGGCTGGCCCTGCAGTCGGCGGCCGGGCTGTGCGAGCGGTTTCCCGACGGCGTCTGGCTGGTCCCCTTGTCGGGCTTGCAGGATCAGGTTCTGCTCGCGCACACCGTCGCCGCCACGCTGGAGATGAACGAGCAGACCGCGCGCTCCCCCGTCGATCTCCTCACCAGCCACCTGGCCGGCAAGCGCCTGCTGTTGATCCTCGACACCTGCGAGCATCTGCTGGACGGTTGCGCGGAACTGGTGGTCGAACTGCTCACCCGGTGCCCCGAGCTGAGCATCCTGGCCACCAGCAGGACTCCCCTGACGGTGCGGGGCGAGTGCATCTACGCCGTCATGCCGCTGCCGACGGTCCGGCCGGGCGACGGTGTGAGCGCGTCGGTGGCCGATCTGGACGCGGTCGCCCTCTTCGCCGACCGGGCGGTCGAGGCGGTGCCCGGTTTCGTCCTCGGGCACGATGATCTGGACGTCGTCGCGCGCCTGTGCGCCCTGGTGGACGGCCTGCCGCTGGCCATCGAGCTGGCGGCGGCGCGGCTGCGGTACCTGCCGCTCGCGGAGATCGAAACGGCGCTGGAGGATCGGTTCGGGCTCCTGACCGCCCATCACACGCCGCTCCCCCGGCACCAGACGATGCGGTCGGCGATCGGCTGGAGCCACGAGTTGTGCGAACCGCTCGAACGGCTCCTCTGGGCACGGTTGTCGGTGCTCGTCGGCGGCTACTCCCTCGATCTCGCCAAGGACGTCTGCGCTGCTCCGCCGCTGTCCGCCACGCAGGTCGCCGAGCTCATGCCGAGGCTGGTGGGCCAGTCGATCGTGCTGCGCGAGGACGGGGGCACCCGCTTCCGGATGCTGGACACCGTCCGCGAGTACGGCGTGGAACGGCTGCGCGATCTGGGCGAGGAGCACGTCCTCCGGCGCCGCCACCGCGACGCGTGCCTGCGGCTGGCCGGGCGCGTCGAGGCGGAGTGGTCGGGCGCGGACCAGCTCGGGTGGATCAGGCGGTTGGGCGCCGAGTTTCCCAACCTCCGCGTGGCGCTGGACTACTGCCTGAGGATGAAATCGGCGAAGGCGCTGGATCTGTCGGCCGCGTTGTGGCCGTTGTGGAGCGCGTGCGGATATCACCGGGAAGGGCGCTACTACCTGCAACGCGCCCTGGAGCAGGACATCGGGTCGGATTCCCAGTTCGCCAAGGCCCTGTGGGTGTCCACATGGGTGGACGCCGAGCACTACGAGGCGGAGGTCGCCGCCGCGCGGCTCGATCTGGCGCGCCGCGCGGCGGTGGCATCCGGTGACAAGACCGCGCTGGCCTACGTCGGTCACATGGCCGGGGTCACCGCGTTCGTCGCGGGCGACGACGAGGCCGCCGCCGGCCTGCTGCGCGACACGCTCGCCCTGCACCGGTCGGCGCTGGAGGAGGCCGGGCCGGGGCCGCTGCTGACGATGGCGCAGCTGGGGGTGTCGCTGGCCAGGCTGGGGCACGACGACGCCGTGCCGATGCTCCGCGACTGCGTGCGGCAGTGCCGCCGGCGCGGCGAGCTGTGGGCGCGCTCCATCGCCCATTACGGTCTCGCCCTCGCGGCGTGGCGGTGCGGTGACGTGGCCGGCGCGGGCGCGCACAACCAGGAGTCGTTGCGGATCAAGCGGCGGTTCGGGGACGTCGCGGGCGCGGCGCTGGGCATCGAGTTGCAGGCGTGGTGCGCGGCCGCGTCCGGGCAGGGCGACGTCGCCGCGTACCTGCTCGGCGGCGTCGACCGGTTGTGCCTGGCGACGGAGATGCGGATCGACCAGGTGCCGTTCTGGGCCGCCGGGCACCGCGAGTGCGAACGGGCCGCCCGCGCGCTGCTCGGCGACGAGGGCTTCGACGCGGCCTTCCGTCTAGGCCGCGCGCTGGAGCTGGACGAGGCTTACGGCTTCGCGCTCGGCGAGCGGCCCGGCATCCGCCTGCGTGCGCGTTATCCGGGGTCGGCGGTGGGCAGGACCGATCCGTCGTCGGGGCACCGGGAGGCACGCTGAGCGGGAGTCAGGCCATCCGGTCGGAGGCGTCCGTCAGGCTGGTCCGACCCGGCTGGATCGTCGCGTTCACCCTCGCCAACCTGGGCTTGTGGGCGGGGCACTACGCCCCGCTGTCGGTGCTGCTGCCGGTCCGGCTCCAGGAGGCCGCGCCCGACCATAAAGAGATCACGTTCGCGCTGGTCAGCGGCGCGGGCGCGGTCGTGGCGATGGTCGCCGGGCCGGTGGCGGGCGCGTGGTCGGACCGCACGTCCGGACGGTTCGGCCGCCGCCATCCCTGGACGCTGGGCGGCGCGGCGCTGGCGGCCGTGGCGCTGGCCCTGCTCGCCGGGCAGCAGACCGTGGCCGGGATGCTCGTGGGCTGGTGCCTGGCCCAGGCCGGGCTCAACACCATGCAGGCGAGCCTCACGGCGGAGCTGGCCGACCGGGTTCCGGTCCGGCAGCGCGCGACCGTCGCGGGCTGGATGGGCATCACGGCGGGGAGCGCGCTGCTGCCGGTGTTCGTCATGACGCGGGTCGTCTCCGGGACCGGTCCCGGGTTCGTGGTCACCGGCGCGGTGGTGCTGCTGTGCGCGGTGGCCTTCTTTGTGCTGACGCGTCGTTCGACCGCAGAACCGGAGGAGGCCCCGCCTGCTTACGCGGGGCGGCTTCGTCGTGCCGACTTCCTGTGGGCCTGCGTCAGCCGCGCGCTCTTCTTCACGGGCTGGTCGCTGGCCACGGTCTACGTGTTCTACTACCTCGTCGACCAGGTGCGCTACGAGGAGCGTTTCCCGGGCAAGACCGGCGCGGACGGGGTGCTGGAGGTCTCCACGGTCTTCACCGCCGTCCTCATCGTCGCGGCGCTTCTCAGCGGCGTCGTCTCCGACCGGACGGGCGGGCGCAAGAGGCTGGCCGCCGGGGGCAGCGTCGTGGTGGCGGCGGGGATCATGATGTGGGCGTTGTGGCCGAGCTGGCCCGCGGTGCTCGCCGGGACGGCGCTGCTGGCCGTCGGGCAGGGCGCGTTCCTGTCGGTCGACCAGGCGCTGGTGACGCAGGTGTTGCCGTCGGCCGCCCACCGGGCCCGCGACCTGGGGATCGTCAACATCTCCTACACCGGCCCGCAGACCCTCGCGCCCTTCGTCGCCGGTCCGATCGTCACCACCCTGGGCGGATACGAGACGTTGTTCGTCGTCGCCGCGATCCTGACGCTGCTCGCCGGGCTCGCCGTTCGGAGGGTCCGGGGCGTCGCCTGACCGGCCGTCACGTCGCGCAGAACTCGTTGCCTTCGGGGTCCAGCATGACCCACCAGTGCCCGGCGGGCCCCTGGTCGACCTCGCGGACGCGGGTCGCTCCCAGCTTCTCCAGCCGCGCCACCAGCTCGTCCAGGCCGCCGGGCTCGCTGTGGACGTCGATGTGCAGGCGGTTCTTGACGCTCTTGCCCTCGGGCACGTCCTGGAACAGCAGCCGACGGCCGCGGCCGACGCCGCTGAGCTCGTCGAAGGGGTCCTCGGGGTGGCGGACGGCGGCGTAGCCGCGGAAGAGCTTGCGGCCGCGATGCTCGGTGACGGCCTCCGCGCCGATGTGCCCGGCGGCCAGCAGCTGCTCGACCAGAGCGCTGGGGTCCTCCACCTCGTACTCCAGGGCCGCTCCCCAGAAGTCCGCGAGGGCGGCCGCGTCGGTGCTGTCGATGACCAGCTTCCAGCTCAGTGCCATGTAACCCGTTTTAGCGGTTATCCCACCGTCCCCGCAACCACCGCGCGGCGCTTGCCCGCCCCTCCGTCAACGCCGCCCAGCGGTCGAAATCCGGTCGTGGCGAAGTGTCCATGACGGGCGATCCTGTTCGTCCTTAAGGTGAAGGCCGGTGAGAGGCACCGGCCCCGCCCGGAGGAGCGAGCCATGTCCGAATCCCGCATCACCGAAGTGGCGACGATCGCAATCCCCGTCACCGACCAGGACCGCGCGGTCGACTTCTACGTCGGCACGCTCGGCTTCGAGAAGCGCCGGGATCTTCCCTTCGGGCAGGCGCGCTGGATCGAGGTGGCCCCGCCCGGGGCCGCGACGACCATCGCGCTCGTCCCCACCGGGATGCCCACCGGCATCCGCCTCACGACCGAGGACGCCGACGCCGCCCACGCCGACCTCGCCCGGCAGGGCGCCGACGTCGATGCCGAGATCCTGCGCATGGAGGGCATGGCACCGCCCATGTTCACCCTGCGGGACCCGGACGGCAACACGCTCATCCTCGTGGAAAACGCCCAGTGAAGCACGAGCGGTCCGACTGAAGGGAAACCATGCCCACCTACATCGCCCTCACCTACACCGCCGAGGTCGACTGGAAGCAGCCGGAGTACGCGGACGCCATCCAGGAGTACGTCGCGTTCGACGAGGCGCACGCGGCCGTGCTGCGAGGCGGCCACGCGCTCTACCCGACGGCCACCGCCACGACGGTGCGCGTCCCCGGCGGCAAGGGCGGCGAGCCGATCGTCAGCGACGGCCCGTACGCCGAGACGAAGGAGGCGCTCACCGGCTTCTACCTGCTGGAGTGCGCCGACCTGGACGAGGCGCTCGCGGTGGCCGCGAAGATGCCGGCGGCCTGGCACGGGACCGTCGAGGTCCGCCCGGTCCATCCGTCGCTGGAGTCCTGATCCGTGGCGGCCGGTGACGCGGTGGCGCGGCTGCTGCGCGACGAGGGCGCGCACGTGCTGGCCACGCTGATCCGCGTCACCGGCGACATCACCCTGGCCGAGGACGCGGTGCAGGACGCCGCCGTCCGCGCGCTGGAGCGGTGGCCGCGCGACGGCGTCCCGGACAACCCGCGCGCCTGGCTCATCGTCGCCGCCAAGCGGCGGGCGATCGACGTCGTGCGGCGGGAGGCCCGGCGCGCCGGGAAGGAGACGGCGGCCGTGGCGCTGCTCGACCCCGTGCCCGAACCCGCCGGGGCCGTCCGTGACGACCTCCTCCGGCTGGTGTTCACCTGCTGCCATCCGGCGCTGTCGGCCGAGGCGCAGGTCGCGCTGGCGCTGCGGACGCTGGGCGGGCTGTCCACCGCGGAGGTCGCCCGCGCCCTGATGGTGCCCGAGGCGACGATGGCCAAGCGGCTGACCCGCGCCAAGCAGAAGATCGCGCTGGCGCGGATCCCCTACCGCGTGCCGTCCGCCGGGGAACTGCCGGGCCGGGTGCGGGGCGTCGCGGCCACGATCTACCTGATCTTCAACGAGGGGTACGCGGCCGGGGCGGGCGAGCACCTGGTCCGGGTCGCGCTGTCGGCGGAGGCGATCCGGCTGGCCCGGCTCCTGGTCGGTCTCCTGCCCGACGAGCCGACCGCGCTCGGCCTGCTCGCGCTGCTGCTGCTGAGCGACGCCCGCCGCGCCGCCCGGCTCGACGAGCGGGGCGGCGCGGTGCTGCTGCCCGACCAGGACCGCACGCGCTGGGACACCGCCATGATCAGAGAGGGGGTCGTGCTGGTCGGGACGGCCCTGCGCCGCGCCCCCGACCGGCCCGACCCCTACGTGGCGCAGGCGGCGATCGCGGCCTGCCACGCGCTCGCGCCCTCCTACGCCGACACCGACTGGGACGCCGTCGTGTCCTGGTACGACGTGCTGCTCACCGTCCAGGACACCGCGGTCGTCCGCCTCAACCGGGCGGTGGCCGTGGCCGAACGGGACGGCCCCGAGGCGGGCCTCGCCCTGGTCGAGGGCATCGACGGGCTGGCGGCGTATCCGTGGTGGCACGCGACGCGCGCCGAACTGCTGCGCCGCGTGGGCCGGGCGTCCGAGGCGAGCGCGGCCTACGAGCGGGCGCTCGGCCTGGAGATGAACGACGTCCAGGCCGGGCATCTGCGCCGTCGCCTTTCCGACCTCGACGGCTAGGTGGTCCCCGCCTGCCGTCTTCGCCCGCCGCGCCCGTCCAAGGTCAGCTCAGGCGGTCGGTCAGCAGCCGTGCCACCGCGATCAGTTCGTCCGCCGACCCGTCCGTGTCCAGCGCGCGCAGCTCCCTGATCGCGGCGTCCTGGTAGTGGCACGCCATCTGCTCGGCGACGGCCCGGCCGCCGGTGGCCTCGATGAGTTCGGCGGCCTGGCGCACCTGGGCGTCGTCGCGCCCGCCGGACAGCAGCGCCACCAGCCTGCCGCCGCGGTCCGGTCCGGTGCGCGGGCCGGGCAGCGGGTCGGCCGGGGGGCCGGTCAGCGCCGCCAGCACCGGAGCGGTCTTCTTGCCGCTCCGCAGGTCGCTGAAGGCGGGCTTGCCGGTGACGGCGGGATCCCCCCAGATGCCGAGGACGTCGTCGATCGCCTGGAAGGCCAACCCGAGGTGACGTCCGGCCTCCTGCAAACCGGTCACCACGGCGGCGGGCGCTCCCGCCAGCGCCGCCCCGATCGCGATGGAGCAGCCCAGCAGCGCGCCGGTCTTGCGGGCCGCCATGCGCCGGTACTCCGCCATGGTGACCGCGCGGGGCCCGGTCCAGGGACGGCTCTCGAACGCCAGGTCCGCCGCCTGCCCGCCGACCAGGTCCACCAGCGCGCCCGACAGCAGGCGGGTCGCCTCGGCGGACCCGTTGTGCGGGACGTCGGCCAGGGTGCGCAGGGCAAGGGCGAGCAGGGCGTCGCCGGTGAGGACGGCCGGGCCCACGCCGTACGCCTTCCACACCGACGGGCGGTGGCGGCGCTGCTCGTCGCCGTCCATGATGTCGTCGTGCACCAGCGAGAAGACGTGCATCAGCTCGACGGCGACGGCCCCGGCCACCGCGGTCTCGGCCGGGACACCGGCGGTCCGGGCGCCCAGCAGGGCCAGCGCCGGCCGCAGCCCCTTGCCCGCGCCGCCCTTGCCGGGACGGCCGTCGCTGTCCCACCAGCCCAGCGCGAAGCCGCACATCACCTCCAGCTCGCCGCCCAGCGAACCGACGGCCGCGCGCAGCGCCGGCCGCACCAGCTCCTGGCAGCGGGCCATGCTCCCGGTCGCCTCGCATGTCGTCGTCGGCGTGTTCATCACCACATCCGTTCCTGGATTGCGCGCTGAGTGATCGCGTCCGCTGTTCCGGGCATTCTCGCATCCGGGTCGAATGGCGCACGAATGGTCGGAGGAAAACGAGCGAAACGCCGCCCCAGGCTGCGCTCATCGGCGCGCCCGCACCGCCGTACATCCCCCAGCGAGTGGAAAACTGCACTTTTGTCTCTTAGTGGGCGGGAGGGCATCCAGCAGGAACGACGCATGCTCGTACGGTATGGGGCGGCACCGACACCGAAGCTTTGGCGGCGGGCGAGTCAAATAATGCTTTCCCCGGATAATTAGGGCATTTACCTTTCGTTCCTGCCCTCCAGCAAGGAAGCAGTGACCGAACATCCCGCCACTGTCACGCCGGGTCAGTCCTTTTGAGGCGGCGACAAGGAAAGGAATACGGGCACCCCGTTTTCTTCCCGAGGAGGCCCCCGCCATGATCCTCCGGCGCCCTTCCGCCGCGCCCGCCAACGGTGCCGGACGCACGGCCACCGCCACGCGGAGCGGACCCCCGCCGCTGGAATCGCTCGACCCCCGGCGCCTGCGCGCCCTACCGGCGGCCGAACTGCCGCTGCTCGCCGAACGCATCCGGCGGTTCCTGGTGGCGAGGGTCTGCGCGACCGGCGGGCACCTGGGGCCGAACCTGGGCGTGGTCGAGCTGACGATGGCCCTGCACCGGGTGTTCGACTCGCCCCGCGACGCGCTCCTGTTCGACACCGGCCACCAGTCCTACGTCCATAAGATCCTCACGGGCCGGGCGGGCGGCTTCGGCATGTTGCGGCAGCAGGGCGGCCTGTCGGGCTACCCCAGCAGGACCGAGTCCGAGCACGACTGGGTGGAGAACTCGCACGCCTCCACCGCGCTGGCCTACGCCGACGGCCTGGCCAAGGCGCTACGGCTGACCGGGGCGGCGGCCGACCGCACCGTGCTCGCGGTCGTCGGGGACGGGGCCCTGACGGGCGGGGCCGCCTGGGAGGGGCTCAACAACATCGGCGCGGCCCCCGACCGCCCCGTGATCGTCGTGCTCAACGACAACGGCCGCTCCTACGCCCCGACCACCGGCGGGCTCGCCGCCCACCTCGCGGACCTGCGCGAACGGCTCGGCAGGCCGGGCGTCGCATCGCCGCCGACCGTCTTCGAGCAGTGCGGCCTGGCCTACCTCGGACCGGTCGACGGCCACGACATCGGCGCGCTGGAGGACGCCCTGCGCCAGGCGCGCGACCTGCGTCGGCCCGTCGTGGTGCACGTCCTCACCCGCAAGGGCCGCGGCTACGAACCGGCCGAACGCGACCGGGCCGACCACCTGCACGGCGTCGGCGTGCTGGACCCGGCGACCGGCCGCCCGATCGTGCCGGGAGCGCCTTCCTGGACGTCGGTCTTCGGGCGGGAGATGGCGCGGATCGGGGCCCGGCGTCCCGCGCTGGTGGCCGTCACCGCGGCGATGTTGCTGCCGGTCGGGCTCGGGCCGTTCGCCGAGGCGTTCCCCGACCGGGTCTATGACGTCGGCATCGCCGAGCAGCACGCGGTGGGCAGCGCCGCTGGCCTGGCGATGGGCGGGCTGCATCCGGTGGTGTGCCTGTACGGCACCTTCCTGAACCGCGCCGTCGACCAGCTCCTGATGGACGTCGCCCTGCACCGGCTGCCGGTCACCTTCGTGCTGGACCGCGCCGGGATCACCGGCCCGGACGGGCCGTCCCACCACGGCGCGTGGGACATGGCGCTGCTCGGCGCCGTGCCGGGGCTGCGCATGGCCGCGCCGCGCGATCCCGTCCGGCTGTGCGAGCTGCTGGACGAGGCGATCGCCGACGACACCGGGCCCACCGCGATCCGCTTCCCCAAGGCGACCGCGAGCGTCGAGGTTCCGGCGCTGGCGCGCGTCGAAGACGTCGATGTGCTGCACCGCTCGCCACGCCGCCGCCAGGACGTCCTGCTGGTGAGCATCAGTGCGATGGCCGAACGCTGCCTGGACGCGGCCGGGCTCCTGGAGCGGTACGGCCTTGGCACGACCGTCGTGGACCCGCGCTGGATCACGCCGGTCAACCCGTTCCTGCCCCGCCTGGCCGCCCGGCACCGGCTGGTGGTCACCGTCGAGGACGGCTGCCGCGCCGGTGGGGCCGGATCGTTGATCGCCCAAGCCTGCGTGGACGCCGCCTTCCCGGTCCCTGTCCTCAACCTGGGCCTGCCCCGCGAGTTCATCGGCGCAGGCGACCGGGAGGAGTTGCTCGACGAACACGGCCTGTCCGCCGAGCGCATCGCCGGGTCCGTGCTGGACGCCTGCGGCACGCTGTTCGACCCGGACGGTGCCGTGCCGATCGGTCGCTGACGCCACCCGGCAGCCCGCTCCGGGCGCGGGTCAGTGGGCGGAGCCGAGCTCGATGAACAGGACGCCCGCGATGATCAGGGCGATGCCCAGGCCCATCACCCTGGTGAGCGCCTCGCCGAACAGCACGCGGGACGCCAGCGCGGTCAGCGCGACCCCGACGGCGGACCAGATGCCGTACGCGACGCCGACCGCCAGGCCGCGGCCGAGGACGACGGTGAGCAGCACGAAGGCGGCCAGGTAGCCGACGCCCACGACCAGCAGCCAGCCCTTGCGCGCGCCGGGCTGGGACGCCATGCGCAGGGCCAGCGTCGCGGCGACTTCGGAGAGGATCGCGCCGGTGAGGAACAGCCAGGTCATGCGGGCTTTTCCGCTTCCGCACGTTGCGCCTGCTGGGAGCCGAGCTCGACGCACAGCACACCGGCGATGACCAGGACGATCCCCAGCCCCATGGTGGCGGTGAGCGGATCACCGAACAGGACGGCGGCCAGGATCGCGGTCAAGGCGACTCCGGTGGCGGCCCAGACGCCGTACGCGACACCGATGCCCAGGCCAGCGCGCAGGGCCAGGCTCAAAGCGCCGAACGCACCGAGATAGCCCACCGCGACCAGCGCGTACCAGGCGGGATGGTCGAGAGCCGCGCGGAGGGCCAGCGTGCCGCTCACTTCGAGCAGGATCGCCGCCAGCAGCGGCAGCCACTTCTTCATAGGGCGTCGCGGCACGGCGCGTCGTCCGGGGTCCACCGCCGGGCGTTCGATCTCACCCGCCTGACCTTACCGTCCGGAAGGTCGGGCGCACGGGCTCATGGCCGTCCCGCGACCGGCCGGGTGATGTGGAACGGCGGTCCCGGCGGACGCCGGACGCGCGGTTTGGCCGTCCGGTCCCCGCTCTGGCATCATAGGCAAATGGAACGATGCTCCGATTAATGTGCGGAGCGCCGGTCCGTCCGGAGAGGGGGCAGGCGCGGTGAGCGACAACGACGAGGGCACGGCGGCCCGGCCCAGGCGGGCGGACGCCCGGCGCAACCAGCAGGTCCTGCTGGACGCGGCCGCCGCCGTCTTCGTCGCCTCGGGCGTCGAGGCGCCGGTCCGCGACATCGCCGCCAAGGCCGGGGTCGGGATGGGCACCATCTACCGCCACTTCCCCACCCGCGCCGATCTCATCATCGCCGTCTACCGCCACCAGGTCGAAGCCTGCGCCGAGGCCGGGCCCGCCCTGCTGGAGAGCAGCGCGACGCCGCACGCCGCCCTGGCGCAGTGGATCGACCTGTTCGTGGACTTCCTGGTCACCAAGCACGGGCTCGCCGCCGCCCTGCAATCGGACGAGGCCGGTTTCGACGCCCTGCACGCCTCCTTCCTCGACCGCCTCGTGCCGGTGTGCACCGAACTGCTCGACGCCGCGGCCGAGGCCGGTGAGATCCGCTCCGACCTGACCGCCTACCAGCTCATGCGCGGCGTCGGGAACCTCTGCATCGGCGCGGACACCGACCCCCGCTACGACGCGCGCCGGCTGGTCGCGCTGCTCATCGCGGGGCTGCGCCAGCCGAACTGACCGACCGGCCGGGCGGTCCGAAGTGGACCCGCCCGGCGTAAGCACGTGCCCTCGGCGACGCCGTCAGGCTCCGACGTAGGACGCGAGGTGCCGCCCGGTGAGGGTGGAGCGGGCGGCGACCAGGTCGGCGGGCGTGCCCTCGAAGACGATCTGGCCGCCGTCGTGGCCCGCGCCGGGGCCGAGGTCGATGATCCAGTCGGCGTGCGCCATGACCGCCTGGTGGTGCTCCACGACGATGACCGACGTGCCGGAGTCGACCAGCCGGTCCAGCAGGCCGAGCAGCTGTTCGACGTCGGCCAGGTGCAGGCCGGTGGTCGGCTCGTCCAGCACGTAGACGCCGCCCTTCTCGCCCATGTGCGTCGCCAGCTTGAGCCGCTGCCGCTCGCCGCCCGACAGCGTGGTGAGCGGCTGGCCGAGGCTGAGGTAGCCGAGCCCGACGTCGGCGAGCCTGGCGAGGACGGTGTGCGCGGCGGGCGTGCGCGCCTCGCCGGTGCCGAAGAACTCCTCGGCCTCGGTCACCGACATCGCGAGCACCTCGCTGATGTCGCGGCCGCCGAAGCGGTACTCCAGCACCGACGCCTCGAACCGCTTGCCTTCGCACTCCTCGCAGGTGGTGGCGACGCCCGCCATCATGGCGAGGTCGGTGTAGATGACGCCGGCGCCGTTGCAGTTGGGGCAGGCGCCTTCGGAGTTGGCGCTGAACAGGGCGGGCTTGACGCCGTTGGCCTTGGCGAACGCCTTGCGGATGGGGTCGAGCAGGCCGGTGTAGGTCGCCGGGTTGCTGCGCCGCGACCCGCGGATCGCCGACTGGTCGATCGACACCACGCCCGCGCCCGCCGGGATCGACCCGTGCACGAGCGAGCTCTTGCCGGACCCGGCGACGCCGGTGATGACGGTGAGGACGCCGAGCGGGATGTCGACGTCCACGTCCCGCAGGTTGTGCGCCGTCGCGCCGCGGATCTCCAGCTTGCCGGTGGGCTTGCGCACCGTCTCCTTGACGGCGGCGCGGTCGTCGAGATGGCGGCCGGTGAGGGTGTCGGAGGCGCGCAGACCCTCGACCGTGCCCTCGTAGCAGATGGTGCCGCCCGCCGTACCGGCGCCGGGTCCGAGGTCGACGACGTGGTCGGCGATGGCGATGGTCTCGGGTTTGTGTTCGACGACCAGGACGGTGTTGCCCTTGTCGCGCAGGCGCAGGAGCAGGGTGTTCATGCGCTGGATGTCGTGGGGGTGCAGGCCGATGGTGGGTTCGTCGAAGACGTAGGTGACGTCGGTGAGGGAGGAGCCCAGGTGGCGGACCATCTTGACGCGCTGGGCCTCACCGCCCGACAACGTCCCGGCCGGACGGTCCAGCGACAGGTAGCCCAGCCCGATCTCCACGAACGAGTCCAGGGACTGCCGCAGCGCCGTGAGCAGCGGGGCCACCGACGGCTCGTCCAGGCCGCGGATCCACTCGGCCAGGTCGCTGATCTGCATCGCGCACGCGTCGGCGATGTTCGTCCCGTCGATCCGCGACGACCGGGCCTCCTCGCTGAGCCGGGTGCCGTCGCACTCGGGACAGGTCGTGAAGGTGACGGCGCGGTCCACGAAGGCGCGGATGTGCGGCTGCATCGCCTCCCGGTCCTTGGACAGGAACGACTTCTGCACCCGGGGGACCAGACCCTCGTAGGTGAGGTTCACACCCTCGACCTTGATCTTGACCGGCTCGTGGTAGAGGAAGTCCCGCATCTCCTTCTTGGTGTAGTTGCGGATCGGCTTGTCCGGGTCGAGGAAGCCCGACTCGGCGTAGGTCCGCACCGTCCACCAGCTGTCGGACTTCCAGCCCGGGATGGTGAACGCGCCCTCGGCGATCGACTTGGAATCGTCGTAGAGCTGGGTGAGGTCGATGTCGGAGACGGTGCCCCGGCCCTCGCAGCGCACGCACATGCCACCGGTGCGGGAGAAGGTCGCCTTCAGCGCCTTCTTGGCGCCGCGCTCGACGGTGATCGCGCCGCTGGCCCGGACCGAGGGCACGTTGAAGGCGAACGCGCCGGGCGGGCCGATGTGCGGCTGGCCCAGCCGGCTGAACAGGATGCGCAACATCGCGTTGGCGTCGGTGGCGGTGCCGACGGTGGAGCGGGGGTCGGCGCCCATCCGCTGCTGGTCCACGATGATCGCGGTCGTCAGGCCGTCGAGGACGTCGACCTCGGGTCGCGCCAGCGAGGGCATGAAGCCCTGCACGAACGCGCTGTAGGTCTCGTTGATGAGCCGCTGCGACTCGGCGGCGATGGTGCCGAACACCAGCGAGCTCTTGCCCGAGCCGGAAACGCCGGTGAACACCGTCAGCCGGCGCTTGGGGATCTCGACGGCGACGTCCTTGAGGTTGTTCACGCGCGCGCCGTGCACGCGGATCAGGTCGTGGCCGTCGGCCGGGTGCGGGGCGGTGTTCGTGCTCATCGTGTCTCCGTTGGTCTGCTCTGATCGGTTGCGAATACTACGGCGGGGCCGTCGGCTCTGGTCAGGCCAGCCAGCGGCCGTCGCGCATCAGGTCGCGGCCGGCCAGCTCGTCCTCCTCGCGCCACGCCTGGACGCGGCGCGGGGTGACGCGGAACCAGCGGTACGGCACGGCCGACGCGCGCGGGTCGAAGCCGGTGCGCGCGGCGAAACGGTCGCCCCGCTCCCGTGGCAGCGCGTCGATCCCGAGGACCTCGACCACGCCGTCGATCATGGTCACGTCGCGGGTGGGGCCGAGGCCTAGCCGGGCGGTGCCGGTGGCGGCGAGGTTGCGGCCGGTCGGGCTGCTCGCCGGGGTGGCGAGCAGCAGCGCCTCGCCGTCCCAGTCGAAGGACAGCGGGACCAGGTACGGCGCGCCGTCCGGGGAGGCGCTGGCCACCCAGAGGTCGACGTCGCGGGCGAGCCGGTGCTCGGTGTCGCGGCGGCGCTGAGCGCGGGACCGGGGAGCGGGCGTCGGGCCGTCGGCGGTGGTGTCGGTGTCGGTCATGGTCGCGGTCTTCCGATCGTTCAGCGCGGCTCGTTGACGCGGGCCGGGTCGCCCACCGGGCCGTCGTGCGGTGGGAAGCCTGCGTGGATGTCCATGACGATCACGTTAGGCCCGGCGCGACGACCTGCGCTTCTCGATTCCTGACCGGTCCGCGCGCTCCCTTCCTCGCGCCCGAGGAGCGGAGAGAGCGATCACATGGGGCGGAGTGATCCGTGACATCGGATGGCGATTCCGTTGCCGCAGGGCATCGATCGGTGCGTCATCTGTCGCCGGGAGTCGCGTGTGGCGTGCCGGTCGAGGGGGGCGGTAGGGGTTCTGTCGCCTTATAGGCACCTAGGCGCGTCATGGGGCATATGTAATAGTTCGACCGAAGATCAGGGCGCGGCCCGTCGCGGCCCCGGACCTTCGTGTTCGCCGTCCACTCAGGAGCTGCCGTGACCATCACCAGCCATCACTCCGCGGCCTCCTTCGTGCCGCGCGGCCACGTGCTTCAGGTGCCGCTGCGCCGCCTGCTGGGAACCGCCCGCAAGCAGGGCGCGCTGGGCCTGATCGAGGGGCTGGGGGAACAGGCCGCGGGCGAGCTGGTGCAGCTGAAGCTGGGTCCGTTCAAGCCGTACCTGGCCTACCACCCCCTCCACCTGGAGCACCTGCTGCGCGCCAACGCCGCCAACTGGCCGCGCGGCGCGGCGATGTGGGACGCCCTGGGGCGGCTCACCGGCGAGGGCATCGGCGGCGAGGGGGCGCAGTGGCAGGCCAGCCGCCGGATCCTGCAACCGGCGTTCGCCGCCCGGCACGTCAAGGCCATGGGCGAGCAGATGGTCGCCTCGGTGAGCGGCGCGGTCCAGGACCTGGCGCGCCGGGTCGAGGCCGGGCGGCCCGTCGACGCCGGCGCGGAGATGACCGCGATCGTGCAGCGCGTCGTCGACCCGGTGTTCTTCGGGCAGCTCATCCCCGACGGCGAGGGCGGCCGGCTGGGGGCGGCGGTGGCGACGGCGATGCGGTCGTTGTTGTGGCGGATGGCGATGCCGGGGGTGCCGCACTGGGCGCCGCTCCCCGGCGACCGCCGGTTCCACCGCTCCACCCGCACGATCAAGCAGATCCTGGGCCCGGTCCTCACCCAGGCCCGCGCGCAGCCGGCCGACCAGCAGGGCCGGGACGTGGTGTCGATGCTGATGAACGGCCTCGGGGCCGACGACGCCGCGCTCACCGACGAGCAGATCATGCAGGACATCGTGGCGCTGTTCGTGGCCGGTTCCGAGAGCAGCGCGATCGCGCTGGTGTGGGCCTGGGTCGCGCTGGTCCAGCACCCGGAGGTGCACGCCGCCGTGCGCGAGGAGGTGGACCGGGTCCTGGGCGGCGGCGAGCTGCGCCCCGAGCACATCCGCCGCCTCCCCTACACCGGCAAGGTCGTCAAGGAGGTGCTGCGCCTGTACTCGGTCGCCTGGGCGGTCCCCCGCATCGCCGTCCAGGACGACGAGGTCGGCGGTGTCCCGGTCCGGGCCGGGTCCACCCTGGTGATCTCCCCCTACCTGACCCACCGGCTGCCCGGCTACTGGCCCGACCCGCTGCGGTTCGACCCCGAGCGTTTCGACGGCGACCAGGTCCGCGCGCGCATGGCCCTGCCCGGTGGCCCGCTGGCCTACCTGCCGTTCGGCGACGGCGCTCACGCGTGCCTGGGCGAGGGTTTCTTCCACCAGGAGGCGACGCTCGTGATGGCCGAGATGGTGCGGACCTTCGACATCGAGCTGGCCGCCCCGGTGCAGCCGTCGTTGTCCTTGACCATGCAGCCCCGCGATCCGGTCGGCCTGCTGCTGACCCGCCGCTGACCGACGCGGCCAGAGCCGCGGCGACCGTCGTGGCCGCGCGGCCGGTGACCCCAGGGAGACCCGTTGCACGAGTTCGCGGACAACGCCGACGCACGCCAGGCTGACCGGGACATGCGCCTGCTGACGCAGATCGGGGAGGACCTGCACGCGCGCATGCGCGCCCACCCCGACCTTTTCCCGGAGCGGCCGCTGGGCACCGAACTGGCGGTCAAGCTGGCGCAGCCGCTTGCCTGGGGCGCCCCCTGGTGCAGCGCGGAGGAGCTGAGGCCCGCGGCCCGCGCCGCTCTGTGGATCTTCGCGCTGGACTGGATCGTGGACCACCAGGCCACCGAGGCCGGTCGGATCCTCCAGCTGGTCGACCAGTGCCTGGACGTCGCCGACGGCGCCGATCCCGCGAACTCCCTGGGCGCGCTGCTGGCCGAGGTGCGCGACGAACTCGCCGGTCACGACGCCTTCGAACAACTACGGCCCCTGTGGCGCGCGGAGCTGGAACGCATGCTCCGCGCCATGGCCCGCGAATGGGACTGGAAGACCACCCTGGCGTCGTCCCCGCCCGGCGCACCCGCGCCGATCACGCTCGACCAGTACCTGGACAACGCCGCGAACTTCGGCTCGACCTGGGTCAACGTCTGCCACTGGATCCGCCAGGGCGACCCCGTCGCCCTGCGGCACCTGGCGGCCCTCGTGCCGCTCAGCGACACCGTCCAGCGGATGTTGCGGCTGTACAACGACCAGGCCACCCTGCACCGGGATCGCGGGTGGGGCGACCTCAACGCGCACATGATCGCCGATGCGGACCAGCTCGGACGGCGCCTCCGCGACCTCACCGACCGGTTCGAGCACGAGTGCGACGCCCTGCGCGCCGCCTGCCCGCACGAGGTCGACTACCTGAGCCGCCAGCTCGCCTTCAGCCGGGACTTCTACGGCGCGGGCAACGACTACTGGGGACAGCTATGACGCCGCCCGCCGGCCGGTCAACGCAAGTCCGGCGCGGCGGGCCGTGACCGGTCCAACGACCGGCGTTCTTTCCGGCGGTTAACGGGATGTTCGGTGATCAATACGAAACCGGCGTTGCTAAGGTGCTGCACGTGCAATCAGGCGTCCGGCCGCGTCCGTGACGGCCTGCTCTCCCCGAGCACGCCGTGCCGCGCCGGTGCCTGACCTTGCCGTCCCTGCTGCTCCCCCGGCCACCGCTAGGACGTTGCCCCGATGCGCTTTCGCTCTCCCCCCGAATCTCGCCGGATCCGGCTGAGGTTCAAGATCACCTCAGTGCTGGTCTCGCTGGTCCTGTTGTGGGGGTTCGCCGCCTGGGTGACCGTCGGCGACGGCTGGAACCTGCTCCAGGCCGCCGCGCGCGACGAGACCGCCGGGCGTCCCTCCAAGACGCTGATCAGCACGCTCCAGGACGAGCGGCGGGCGGCGCTGGCCAACCTGGGCGCCCGCCGCCGCGGTGGCATGGCGCCGGGGCTGGCCGCCCAGCAGGCCCGCACCGACGAGGCGATCATCGTGTGGCGGCGCAGCGCGCACCAGGCCGAGGGCAAGAAGATCAAGGCCGCCGTCCGGCTGACCGACCAGCGGCTGCGCACCCTCGGCGCGGCCCGCGCGGCCGCCGCCTCCGCCGCCACCGACCGGGACGCGGCGGCCCGCCCCTACAACGACATCATCGACGCGGCCTTCGCCATCACCAGCGCCAACGCCGAGCTGGACGACCTGGACGTCAGCGCCGACGGCCGCGCCCTGATCGCCCTGACCCGCGCCCGGGAGCTGCTGTCGCGCGAGGACGCCTACCTGGCGAGCGTGATCGGCGAGGGCCGCTTCGGTCCCGGCGAGCTCGTCGCGTTCGGGCAGGCCGTGGGGATCACCCGGCACGCGCTCCAGGAGGTCTCCGGCCAGTTGCCGCCCGACGACCAGCAGCGCCTGCGCTCCCTCATGCAGAGCTCGGTGTACACCCAGCTACGCGGCGTGGAGGACCGGGTGCTGCAGCAGCCGGTCCGGGCCAGGGCCAAGACCAAGCCGACCGTGGGCGTGACGGCCCTCCAGTGGCAGGCGGCCACCCGCCCGGTGCTGACCCGGCTGGACGAGACCATCGACGTCGGCGGTGACGCGGTCGTCGAGCGCGCCACGCCGGTCGGCTACGGCGTGCTGGTGCGCCTGGTGATCGTGGCGGGCCTCGGCCTGCTGGCCGTGGTCACCTCCATCGTGCTGGCCTTCACCACCAGCCGCACCCTGCTGCGCCAGCTGCACCGGCTCCAGATCGCCGCGACGGAGCTGGCCGAGCACAGCCTGCCCACCCTCATGGAGCGCCTCAGCCGCGGCGAGAAGGTCGACGTGGCCGCCGAGGCCCCGCCGCTGGCCTTCGGCGACGACGAGATCGGCCGGGTCGGCCAGGCGTTCAACCAGGTCCGGGGGTCCGCGATCGCCGCGGCCGTCAAGCAGGCGGAGCTGCGCCAGGGCTCGGCCAAGGTCCAGGCCCAGCTGGCCCGGCGGACCCAGTCGCTGGTGGTCCAGGCCCACAAGCACCTCGACGAGCTGGAGCGGCGCGAGGACCTGGCCGACCAGCAGGAGCTGTACGGCAAGGTCGTCAAGGTCGACGAGATCGTCACCCGCCTGGGCCGGCAGGCCGTGAACGCCCTGGTGGCGACGGGCGAGGTGAAGCACCAGAGTTCGCGGCGCCCGCTGCCGCTGCTGGACGTCATCCGCGCGGCGATGGGCGCGGTCGAGGGGTACGAGCGCATCCAGCTGACCCACGTCGAGACGCGCTGGCTGAACGGGCGGGCCTACGACCTGCCCAACCTGTTCGCCGCGCTGCTGGAGAACGCGCTCAGCTACAGCCAGCCCGACACCAGCGTCACCATCACCACCACCACGACCGCCAACGGGCTCGCCGTGGAGATCCAGGACAAGGGCCTGGGCATGTCCTCCGAGCAGCTGGCCCGCGCGAACCAGATCCTGGCCTCGCCCCCGCCGTTCGACGCCGTCGGCGGCGGGCAGCTCGGCCACCTGGTGGTGGGCATGATCGCGCAGCGGCACGGCATCACCGTCACCCTCCAGCCCTCGGCCTACGGCGGCGTCCAGGCGGTGGTGCTGCTGCCCAACAAGCTGTTCGAGCAGGACCCGCCGCAGACGCGCGACCGCTCGGGCCTGCGGAACCTGGGGACCGCACCGCTCGCGGAACGGCCGTCGTCCCCGCCCCAAGGACCGCGCCGCCTGGCCCCCGTGGCCGTGCTGCCCGACACCGAAGAGGCGGCCCCGGCCGACGAGCAGGCCGCGGACGACCAGCGTCCCTCCATCGACACCGGCCCCCGCCCCGTCCAGGTCGCGGCGCCGATCCGCCCGGTCGAGGACGCCGCCCCCGAGCGCGCCGTCCCCCCGGCCCGGCAGCAGACGCCGGGCGGCCTGCCGATGCGGACGCCGCAGGCCAGCCTCGCGCCGCAGCTCCAGACCAACGTGTCGCTGGACGAGCTGCCCGAGGCGGACTCCGTCGTCGCCGGGCGTTCCCCCGAGGACGTCCGGTCCACCATGAGCGCTTTCCAGCGCGGCACCCAGCAGGGCCGCGCGGACGCCTCGCAGGGGACCGACGAGACCGGTGAAGGCGTCCAGCAGGATCCCGGCCCCGGCGACGACCGGTAGGCGGGCCGTTCCCGTGACCTCTGACCCGTCCGGCGCGTCCGGGCCCGGCCCGAGTGGAGTACGTCCGTACATGCTGCTCGACCAGGCCACGCGGGAGCACCTGGCGCGGCTGCGTGACCGGGCGGTGGGGCGCGTCGACTGGTTGTCGGTGGTATGCAGCGAGGTCTCCCGCGAGGAGATCGACGCCGAGGCCCGGACCTACGCGGAGCAGGACCGCCGCACGGGCGAGGTCGTGGAGCGCCAGCGGGCCTTCGGCCTCGGGCCCGAGCACCTGACGTTGCTGCGGCTGTGCCAGGACGGGCCGGAGGCCGTGATGTACCTGGCCGCCGGTCTGAGCCGGCAGGAGCGGACCGGCGTGGGCTCCGGCTCGTCGGTCCCGTCAGAGGATCTGGCGGAGCGGTTGGGAGCCCGCATGGTCGCCGATCTCACCGGTCCGCCCGGGTTGCCGATCGCGCTGGTGCGGGGACTGCTGGCGGATCTGGCGACCGTCGGGCTGGTCAGCATCCGGCAGGCCGAGCCGGAGGCGACGCTCGCCGACCCCCGGACCTACCAGGCGCTTCTGGAGGGGCTGGAGGCTCTGGGCGAAGGGACCGACGCCCCCGTTCCTTGACGCGCAGCGGCTCGGCGGAGGGGAGAATGCGGTCATGACGGGGCGAGCGCGGCGCGAGCACGGTCAGGACGGACCCGTTCCCGAGGGCGCGCGGAGCGACGCGCCGGGCCCGGCGGCCGCCAACGAGTTCTCGGGCGTGGTGCGCGGGCCGGTGATCCAGGCGCGGGACGTCAACGGTCCCGTCACCTTCCGGTTGCCCGCCGAGGTGCCGTCGGCGGTGAACGGGCTGCGAGCGCCGACGGCGGAGTTCGTGGGCCGGAGCGAGACGCTGGCCGAACTGCTGGGGCTGATCGATCCGAAGGCGTCGGGCGCGCGGGTCGCGCGGGTGTCGGCGGTGGCGGGGCTGGGCGGTGTCGGCAAGACCGAACTGGCGGTGCAGGCCGCGCACGCGGCGTTGGCGCGGGGATGGTTCGCGGGCGGGGTGCTGGCGATCGACCTGCACGGTTACGAGCCCGAGCGGCGTCTTGAAGCGGGGACGGCGCTGGCCCGGTTGTTGCGCCGGTTGCAGGTGCCGGAGGAGGTCATCCCGGCCGAGGCGGAGGAGCGCGGGGAGCTGTACCGGGCGGTGCTGCACGCCTACGCGGCGACGGGGCGCCCGGTGCTGGTGGTGGTCGACAACGTCTCCCCGGCCACGCCCCCGGACGCTCTGCTGCCCGGGGTGGGGCCGGTGATCGTGACCTCCCGGCACACCCTGGAGCGCCTGGGCGGGCGGCTGCTGGACCTGGACGTCCTGCCGTCGAAGCGGGCGATGGAACTGCTGGCCCGGTTGCTGGAACTCAAGCTCGGTGCCCCCGACCCGCGTCTCATCTCCCAGGCCGAGGACGCGGAACGCCTGATCGGGTGGTGCGCGGGCCTGCCGCTGGCGGTCCAGATCGTGGCGGCGCTGCTGGCGGCCCGGCCCCGCAAGCCCCTCGCGCAGACGGTGGCCCGTCTGGAGGCCGGGCACTCCCCCGCCGGTGAGGTGAACGCGGTGTTCGCGCTGTCGTACGGGGCCCTGGACGAGGCGCAGCAACGAGTCTTCCGGTTGATGGCGCTCAACCCGGGCCCGCAGGTCTCCACCGAAGCCGTCGCCGCGCTGACCGGGCTGGACGAGGAGCAGGCCGAGGAGACCTTGGAGGCGCTGGCTTCCGCCCACCTGGTGCAGGAGGCCGAACGGTACGGGTGGTGGCGGATGCACGACCTGGTCACCGCCTACGCCACCACCCTCGTCACCGGTGATGACGACGCCGGACAGGCGCTGGAGAGGTTGTTGCGGCACTACGCCGACACCGTCGACGCCACGGTCGCCCATGTGAGCGTGCGGGCGACCGCTCCGGCCGGAGGCCGGTTCGCCACCCGCGCCGACGCGCTGGAGTGGCTGGACGCCGAGTTCCCCAACCTGGCCGCCGCCGCCCGGACCGCCGCCGCCCCGCACCCCGAGACCGCCATCACCCTGGCGCTGGACCTGGCGCACTACCTGAGCCGGCGACGCCGCTTCTCCGACTGGCTCGCCCTGTCCGCCCTGGCCCGCGACACCGCCCGCCGCACCGGTGCCCACCACCGCGAGAGCAGGGCGCTGAACAACCTGGGCATCGCGCTGCGCCAGCTCCGGCGCTTCGAGGAGGCGATCACCGCCCACCGGGAGGCCGTCAGGCTGGAGCGTGAATCCGGTGACCGGAACGGCGAGGGCGCGGCGCTGAACAATCTGGCGACCGCGTTGTTGCATGTGCGGCGCTCCGACGAGGCCGTCACCGTCCAGCGGCAGGCCACCGGCATCTACCGCGAGATCGGCGACCGGCAACGCGAGGGCCGGGCGCTGAACAATCTGGGGGTCGCGCTGCGCCGGGCGCGGCGGCTGGAAGAGGCGATCACCGCCCACGAGCAGGCCGCCGCCATCTGCCGTGAGATCGGCGACCGGCATGGCGAGGCCCAAACGCTGAACGGCCGCGGGCTCGCGCTGGCGGAGACGCGGCGGTTCGAGGAGGCCGTCACCGCCCACCGCCAGGCCGCCGTCTTCTTCCGCGAAGTCGACGACCGGCACGGTGAGGGCCAGGCGGTGGGCAATCTGGGGCTCGCCCTGGCGGAGACACCGCGCCTTGAGGAAGCCGTCGCCGCCCACCGAGAGGCCGCCGCCATCTTCCACGAGGTCGGCGACCGGCACAGCGAAGGGCTGGCGCTGATCGGACTGGGCCGGACGCTCCGGCGGACCGGCCAGGACCAGCAGGCCGCCGCAGCCTTCACCGAAGCCGCCACCGCCCTCCAGGAGGTCGGCGACGAACTCGCGCACCGAGAGGCCGTGGAAGCCCTGCAAACGGTCGTGGACGAGTAGAGACCGCGCCCGTCGGACGACCGGAGGATGGGACCCGGCAGCAGAACTTCCCCATCCTGCCGCCGGGCTGATCAACTCATGCCCCGAACGGCCCCCGCATAACCCGGACGGCGCGCCGCCGGGCGAGCCGCCGCCTCTCCGGCGTCCTGGCAGGTCAACGCCGGGATCCCGCACCTGTCCATCCCTTGCCGAACCTTGGCGTGCGGAGTCGATCACTGATCATCCCGCCGGGTAGGTCCTGCTGCGGTCCTCCTACGGCCGGCGGCAGAGATCACCAGGGGAGCACATGACGGAGGATGACAAGCAGCGGCAGCTCGATGCCCACCGCGTCGATTCCGACGGGACCCGCTACACCACCGACCAGGGCGTACGCGTCGACGACACCGACAACTCCCTGAGCATCGGCGAGCGGGGCCCGACGATCCTGGAGGACTTCCACTTCCGGGAAAAGACGATGCGCTTCGACCACGAGCGCATCCCCGAACGCGTCGTGCACGCGCGCGGCGCGGGGGCGTACGGGCAGTTCCGGGTCTATGACGACTCGCTGGCCGAGTACACCGTCGCCGACTTCCTGACCGACCCTTCCCAGGTGACGCCGGTCTTCGTGCGGTTCTCGACCGTCGCCGGGTCGCGCGGTTCGGCCGACACCGTGCGCGACGTGCGCGGCTTCGCGACGAAGTTCTACACCCGCCAGGGCAACTACGACCTGGTCGGCAACAACATGCCGGTGTTCTTCATCCAGGACGCGATCAAGTTCGCCGACTTCGTGCACGCGGTGAAGCCCGAGCCGCACAACGAGATCCCGCAGGCGCAGTCGGCGCACGACACGTTGTGGGACTTCGTCCAGCTCCAGCCCGAGACCATGCACATGATCATGTGGCTGATGTCGGACCGGGCGATCCCGCGCAGCTACCGCATGATGCAGGGTTTCGGCGTGCACACCTTCCGGCTCGTCAACGCCCAGGGCAAGGGCACGTTCGTGAAGTTCCACTGGCGGCCGAAGCTGGGCACGCACTCGCTGGTGTGGGACGAGGTGCTGCGCGTCCAGGGCAACGACCCCGACTTCAACCGCCGCGACCTCTGGGAGAACATCGAGACCGGCAGCTACCCCGAGTTCGAGCTGAGCGTGCAACTCGTCCCCGAAGAGGACGAGCACAAGTTCGACTTCGACCTGCTGGACGCCACCAAGATCATTCCGGAGGAGGAGGTCCCGCTGCGGCCGGTCGGCTCGATGGTGCTGAACCGCAATCCGGAGAACTTCTTCGCCGAGACCGAGCAGATCGCCTTCTGCACCGCCAACGTGGTGCCCGGCATCGACTTCACCAACGACCCGCTGCTCCAGGGCCGCAACTTCTCCTACCTCGACACCCAGCTGATCCGCCTGGGCGGCCCCAACTTCCCGCAGATCCCGATCAACCGGCCGGTCGCGCCGGTGCACAACGACCAGCGCGACGGCTACCACCAGCACATGATCCACCAGAGCCGCACCAGCTACTCCAAGAACTCCATCAGCGGCGGCTGCCCGATGACCGGGGTCGGGAGCGGCGACATGGAGGGGGTCTTCAAGCACTACACCGAGCGGGTGGACGGCAACAAGATCCGCAAGCGCAGCCCCAGCTTCGAGGACCACTACAGCCAGGCCACGCTGTTCTGGAACAGCATGGCCGACTGGGAGAAGCGGCACATCGTCAGCGCCTTCCTGTTCGAGCTGGGCCACGTGGAGCGCCGCTCCATCAAGGAGAAGGTCGTCGAGCACCTGACGCACGTCGACCAGGACCTGGCCGCCCAGGTCGCCGCCGGGCTCGGCATGCCCGCGCCGAGCGGCGGCACGCCCAACCACGGCAAGTCCTCGCCCGCCCTCAGCCAGGCCGACCAGCCGCACGACTCGATCGCCACCCGCAAGATCGCGATCCTGGTGGCCGACGCCAGCGACGCCGGTGAGGTCGAGGCCGTCCGCCAGGCCCTCACCGACCGCGGCGCGATCTGCGAGATCGTCGCCCCGCACGAGGGCGAGGCCGGCTCGCTGACGGTGGACCGGCAGGTCAGCGCGGCCTCCTCGGTCCTGTACGACGCGGTGCTGCTGGCCGCCGGGCAGGACCTGGCCGAGACCGGCGACGCGGTGCACTTCGTCCGCGAGGCGTTCAAGCACGGCAAGGCCATCGGCGTGCTCGCCGACGCCCGGCCGCTGCTGGAGGCGGCGAACCTGCCGAGCGACCTGGGCGTGATCGGCCCGGACTCCGCCTCCGCGCTGGCCGACCAGTTCGCCCAGGCGATCGCCGGGCACCGCTTCTACGACCGCGACGTCGCCGCCTTCTCGGCCTGATCCACCCGGCCACCGGAATCCCGCCCGATGCGATCGGGCGGGATTCCGCCGTTCCCGGACCGGCGCTCAGCAGCCCAGGAGGCGGGCGACGTTGGGAGTGACCTTGTCGCACGGCCGCCCCTCCTCCGCGCCCTCGTTGTTGTAGACCAGCCGCCAGGCGTCATCGGCGCGTTGGAGCAGGTAGATGTTCCTGGACGCGACGCTGTCGCCGAACCGGACGGCCGCGTACCCGCCGCCGCACTCGATCTGGTGCACCCGGAACCCGGTGGCGGCGGGCGGCGGCCGGTAGAGGCCGAGGCGCTGGAACTCGGCGGCGGTCAGGCAGGCCACCGGACGGGCCGTCGCGACGGCGACGGTGACCGGACCGCTGAACTTCCGGCGCATCGCGTCGACCCCGCCCAGCAGCCCGCCGGCGGCCTTGCCGATGGCCTGGAAGACGGCGAGCTTCTTCGCGAAGGTGTCGTTCCAGGCATTCCGGTCCAGGGCGACCCGGTACCCCAGCCCCTCGGCGATCTTCTCGCCGCAGACGCTGGTCGCGGCGTCGAGCAGGCCGGTGACGCGGGTCGCGATGGCGCCGTCGGAGGCGGCGTCCCCGAGACCGCGCAGGCAGTCGACCACCGACGCGGTGTCGAGCAGGCGCGAGATCTCACCGGTGTCCCCGCCGAGGAGGCCGACCAGTAGTCCCAGGACCACGACCAGTTCCTCGGCGTGGAAGGCTCCGTCGTCCGGACGCAGCTGGAGCAGGGCGGTCGGGTTCTCCGCTTCGAGCCGGGCGAGCAGGACGCCCTGCCGGGACAGGTGCGCTTTGACGCCCTTGGCGGCGAGGACGGTCTCCAGCACCCTGACGGTCAGGTCGGCGTCGAGGTTCTCGTTCCGGGCCTCGAAGGTGACGCCCGGCGTCGCCTTCACCGCCCAGTAGGTAAAGGCGTTGTTCGTCACCTCCAGGCTGACCGACCCGGCCACGGCCTTGAGGCACGGATGCACGGCGCTGTCCCTGCCCCGCTGCCAGTTGCCCTGGCTTGCCGGAGGAAAGCCGACCTTGCCCGCCGCCGTGGAGAGTTCGCGCGCGCAGCCGTTCGGCGGGTCCTTGTCGATCCCCTGTGGAAGAGCGTTCGTCCTGGTCCAGGCGAGGACGTCCCCTGCGCGCTTCGTGGTCTCCTCATAAACGTTCCGGAGCCACGCGTCAGCCTCGGGGGAAAGGAAGACGAAGGGCGAGAGGTGGGTGAGATTCGCTTTGAGGAAGGCGCCCTCCCGCCGGGACGGCACACGTTCGTACGGGAGCCTGAAGGGCGCCTTGCCCGGAGTGAACAACATCGCGGTGGCGGGATTCCTGAGCGCCAAGGGGCCGAGATCCGCCTCCAGGAGAAGGGTCTTACCGGGCCGCAACCGGCCCCGCCCGCCGTCCAACTCGATGGTGATCTCGATGGCGGAGGGGGCCATTTCGCTGAGCGGTGGACGCAATGCCGCCGGGCGCGGCCCCGTCATGGTGAGCCGGTGTTCGCCGTCCACCGCCCCCGGCGGAAAAGTGATCTTTATCGGGCCGGACCGGAAGTGGCCACCCTTCTCCGTGACGGTGAAGGAGCCGCGGTCGGGCCCGTCCTTTGGCAACCAGAGCGCCACGCCCACGGCGACGACGACCGCGACGGCGGCGGAAAGGAAGACCAGCGCTTTCGCGCGACTTCGTCCAGCGAGGATCGACGCCATCCGCACCTGCCTTGACCCGCCACGGACCGAACCGGAGACGGCACAACCGTAATGCCGCATTCCGCAATGCACAGCTTCTTTGGAAAAGCGACCCGGACACCGTCACCGAGAAGCTCCCGCCGTTACCCGATCGCAACTCCACCCGGTGAACCACCGTGGAAATCCGGGCGTCTTCTCGCACGAGCGGCACTTCACCTAAAGATCATTTCTCTTCGTTCCGAAGGCCAGGTGGGAATGCTCGGCACAGATCATGAGTATGACGCCTTCATCTCCTACAGCCACACCGAGATCGACACCGCCGCGGCGTTGCAGCGGTCCATGCAGCGGCTCGCGCGGCCCTGGTGGAAGAGCCGCGCGATGCGGGTCTTCCGCGACGAGAGCGATCTCGCGGCCGCGCCCGCCCTCTGGCCGACGATCGAGCGGGCGCTCGAAGCCTCGCAGTGGCTGGTGCTGATGGCCTCTCCGCGGGCCGCCGCCTCGGGGTGGGTGGCCCGCGAAGTGGCCTGGTGGCTGGAGCACCGGCCCGAGGCGCGCGAACGCCTGCTCATCGTGCTGACCTCCGGCGAGATCCACTGGGGTGACGGGGACTTCGACCGGGACACGACCAACGCGCTCCCGAAGGAACTGTTCGGCGTCTATCCCCAGCCTCCCACCTGGGTCGATCTGCGCAATCTCATGCCGGAGGGGCCGCGGGAACCGGGGGACGCCGCCCTGGCCGACGTCGTCTCGAACGGCAGGCTGCCCGACCTGATGGTCGCCGCGGTCGCGGCGCCCATCCGCGGCCTCTCCAAGAGCGAGATGGTCGGCGAGCACCTCCGGCAGCGGCGCACGACGCGCCGCGTGGTGACCACGACCGTGGCCGTCCTGACCGTGTTGACGGTCCTGGCCGGTGTGACGGCCTGGCTCGCCGTCGACCAGAGCCACGAGGCCGGGGAGCGCGCCCGCATCGCCGAGGCCCGCCAGCTCGCCGCCGTCTCCACGACCCTGCTCGACGACCGGCTCGATCTCGCCCAGCCGATGGCGGTGGCCGCCTACCGGCGCGACCGCAACGCCGAGACCCGCGCCGCGCTGTTGCGGTCGGTGCTGGCGAGCCCGCATCTCGTGCGGTATCTGGACGCGGGCGATCAGGTGTCGGCGCTGGCCGGCTCCGCCGACGGGCGGGTGATCGTCGCCGGGACCCGTGGCGGCGACGTCCTGCGCTGGGACGTCGGGACGGATCCCGGGACCGGATCGAGGGTGGGCAAAACGAAGCTGGCCAAGCTGCCCGACCAGGTCGCCGATGTCGGGATCAGCGCCGACGGCAGGGTCATCGCGGCGGCGGGCAGGACGGCAGCGGTGTTGTGGACCGCGGGCCGGGGCGACGCCCCGCTCGCCGTCCCCGCCGGATGGCTCCCGAAACTGATCACCGTGTCGCCCGGCGGCGCCCGCGTCGCCATGACCACCGAACGAGCGGACGCCGAGTACGACGAGGCCCCGACGCTGAACCTCCTCGACCGGGCCACGGGCGCGTGGCACCGGAGCCGGACCGTGCGCTGGCCCTCGCGCCTCAGCATGCCGGACGAGAAGGAGGTCGTCGTCTTCGACGGCACCGCCGGGAACTGGACGCGCCACGCGGTGCCCGCCTGGAAGATGCGCGACCCGGTCGGCCCCGGCTTCGGCACCTACGACTTCTCCAGCGCCCTGTCCCAGGGCGGGCGGTACTTCACCTACAGCAACGGGAACACGGAGTTCCAGATCTGGCGCACCGATGCCACCTCCGCCAGCTACGACCATCCGCCGCTGTGGGGGAAGGCGGGCGTCGACTACCCGAGCGCGATGGCGGTCGCCCCGGACGGGAAGCGCCTCGCCGTCGCCGGTCCCGGCGGGATCCACGTCTCGACGAGCGCGGCCCGGCGCGGCCAGAACGGCAAGGTGACCGTGCTCACCGGCAACGAGTCGGTCAACACCGACACGCTGAGCTTCTTCGGCCAGGGCGACGACAGGCTCCTGTCCGCCTCCGGGCAGATGGTCACGCTGTGGGACCTGAGGCAGACCTCGCGGATCGGCTCGACGCACCGGCTCGAAATCCCGCTCGGCTGCCGGGCCTGTAGCGCTCCCCGCATCGCGGTGCGGCCCGACGGGCGGGCGGTGGCCGTCCTCGACGGCAACGGCGAGACCGTCGCCGTCAAGGACCTCTCCTCGTCCACGCCTCCCACGGTGCTGCGGAAGGAGCTGCTGGACGGCGTCTACGGTCCTCCCCTGTGGAGCGCGCGTGGCGACCGGCTGTTCCTGCCCACCCCGAGGGACGGCGGCGGCGAGGTCCGCGGCGGCGGGACCGCCGCCACGACGCTCGCGACATGGCCGTCCAGACCAGAGCTCGGCGAGACCGCCGAGGACGATCCCGTCGTCATGACCGGATGGGCCGGACGGGACGGGCACCTCCTCGAATTCCGCTCCTCGGGCCGCGTCGTCACCCGTGATGCCGCGACGGGAGAGGTCGTGAACGACCGGACCGGGCCTCCGCAGCTGGAGGACACCACAACGATCCATGTGGGAGAGATGGACTTCGATCCCACCCGCCAGCAGGCGATCATCGCGGCCAACGGCTCGAACAGCACCGACAGGACCTACGCGCTCCTGCTCAGCACTCGCGACGGCCGCGCCGAGCGCATCCCGGGCGATGACGAGGTCGGCCTGGTCGGGTTCGCCGGGAGCCGGGTCCTCGTGCAACGTACGAACGGATCGCTGGAGGTGCGCTCCCCGAACGGCCGGGACCTCGTCCGGACCATCCCGGGTGACGGCCGCTACCCGGCCCTCACCACCGACAACGCGAATCTACTGGTCCGGCTCCGGTCGGACGGCAAGGCGGTCGTCTCCGACCTCGGTTCGAGCGCGGCGGTCGGTGTCGTCCCCGTCCAGGAGCCTCCCATCTCGGGCTCCATCGCCCTGCGGTTCTCTCCCGACGGATCGACGTTGTTCGTCGCGATCCCGTCGGACGGCCCGTCCGACCAGGGAGCGTTGCAGCAGTGGTCCTTCGACGAGAAGAAGTGGCTGCGCGTCGCCTGCGACGCCGCCGGGCACGACCTCACCGACGACCAGTGGCGGCGCTACACCGGGATCGGCGCGCCGGCGGGTTCCAGGTGCGGCTGACGGACGGCGGCTCAGCAGGCGGGCAACTCGGTCACAGGCCAGCCCCGCTCGCGGCAGGAGCGCGCCAGATGCCCCGTCACCTCGCCGCCGGGCAGGTCGCGGCTCTGGACGACGACGGCCTCGACCCGCTCGCCCGCCTCCCCCGCCACCGCGACGATCAGATCGTTCACGGCACGATGGCCGATCCCGCCGTCATCGGTACCGGGCACGAAGGACAACGTCACCGAAGGGTCGGCGACGATCCGGTCGTAGCGGCCCGTCCACTCCGCGCCCAGGTCGGCGACCGACACCTCCCGGAACCGGGCCGCATCGCCCAGCAGGACCACGTGCGCCGGTACCTCGCGGCGTCCGGCCTCCTCCAGGAGCAGCAGATCCGTCCCGGCGGCGGCCGAGCCGACCACCAGCCGTGGCCGATGGTGGTCGAGGAACCGCCCCAGAGCGCGGGCGGTGCGCCCGGGATCGGCCAGGGTCCGCCGTCCCGCGTAAACGATGATCACGTTGCCCATGGTGGCAGCGGCGGCCTGACCGGCAGCGGCCAAGGCCGCCGGCGCGGGCGGGCCCGGAACAAGGATGTCGACCGTCGGGGTCGCGCGCGAAGAGCCGGAGGCGGCGGATGTCAGGGGAACGGTTCGCACCACGGGTGTCACGCAGAGCGATCCTGCGGCTGCTGTTCGGCTTGGCCGCGCCGACCGCGCTGTTGCTGGGCGTCGTCGGATTCGAGGAGTACCTGCAACGGCGGCCCGACCTGGGCCGGAGCGCCGCCGACGTCCTGTACTACTCCCTGCAGCTCTACGTGCTGGACCCGACTCCCCTGGACGGCAAGGGCCCCTACCCGGTCGCCCTGGAGATCGCCCGGTTCCTCGCCCCGGCCGTCACCGTCTACGCCATCGTCGACGCCGTCTGGACGCTCTGCGCCGAGCGGTTGCGGCGCTTCCGGCTGAGCCGGGCGCGCGGGCACTGCCTGGTCAGCGGGGACGGTCCGGCCCCGCGCGTCCTGGCGGAGCGGTTGGCCGCGGCGGGCGAACGGGTGATCACCATCGGCCCGGCGGGCGAGGGCGCGCCGCTGCACCGCCGCCATCTCAGCGGCGACGCCACCGACGGCGACCTGCTCCTGGCCGCCGGGCTGCGCGGCGCCAAGGCGCTGTACGCGTTCGGCTCCGAGAGCGCCGCCAACGCGCGCGTCGCCCTGACCGCCCAGCGGCTCCTGCCCGGCCGCAAGGCCCGGCCGTTCCGCACCTACATGTACGTGAACGATCCCGACCTGTGCCAGGTGCTGCGCGCCCGCCGTCTCGGGCTGGGCGGCTCCGGCGGCTTCCGACTCGACTTCTTCAACCCGGCGCAGATCGCGGCGCGCGTGCTCCTGGAGACCCATCCCCTGAACCCCGGTGACCGGAGCTTCCTGGTCCTCGGGCTCAACGGCTTCGGCCGGGAGACGGTGGTGGAGCTGGCCCGGCAGCACCGGCTGCTGGAGCCCGCGCCCGGCACGCCCGACGGCGCGCGCCGCCCGGTCCTGACGGCCGTGGACCGCGACGCCCGGCGCATCCTGGACGGGCTGGTCCGCCGCTACCCGATCCTCCGGTCGTGGGAGACCGTCGCGATAGACCTCGCGCCCGAGGACTTCCGGCTCGACGAGGCGGTCGGCGACGCCCCGCCGGACCGCACGATCCTGTGCCACCGGGACCCCGACCTGGCCCTGCACACCGCGCTGGCCTCGGTGCGGCTCTGGCGCGGCGCGCCCGGCTCGATCGTGGTGGCGGTCGACCAGGACACCACCTACGGGCGGGCCTTCGCCGCCCGGGACGGCGGGGCCCTGCTGGACGGCCTCGCCGGGCGGCTGGTGGTGCACGGCGTGCTGGACGCCGCCTGCGACCCGGCGCGGATCGGCGACGACCTGATCGAGCAGCTCGCCCGCGCCATCCACGACCACTACGTCGTCAACCAGACCCGGCGCGGCCGCACCCGGTGGGACAACCCGGCGCTGGTGCCCTGGGCGCGGCTGCCGGAGGACCTGCGCACCGCCAACCGCGAGCAGGCCCTGGGCATCAGCGGCAAGCTCGCGGCCGTGGGCGCGACGCTCGCCCCGCACGTCGGCGAGGGCCCGCCGTTCTGCTTCGAGGACGAGGAGGTCGAGCTGCTGGCGCGCGTCGAGCACGTCCGCTGGGTCGAGGAACGCGGGCGGGCGGGCTGGAGCTTCGGTCCCCACCGCGACGACGAGCGCCGGTTGCACCCGCAGATGAAGGACTGGGCGGCGCTGGACGAGGAGAACCGCGAGAAGGACAGGGACGCGGTGCGCGCGCTGCCGCGCATCCTCGCCGACGCCGGTTTCCAGATCGTGCGCCTGCCGCGGACCGCCCCGGACACCGGCGGGACCGCGTGAACGCGCCCCGGCGGCCGGACGGGGAGCCGTCGGCGGTCGCGCCGCGCCCCACCGCTCCGCCGGACGGCGTGCGGTTCGACGCCTTCCTGTCCTACGCCCGGCAGGACGAGGCGGTGTGCGAGGAGCTGCACCGGGCCCTGGCGCGCTTCGTCAAGCCCTGGTACCGGACGCGCGCCCTGCGGATCTTCCGGGACCGCGCCGTCCTGCCCGCGGGTCCCGGGCTGCGCTCCTCCCTGCACGACCACCTGCGCCGCAGCCGGGCCCTGATCGTGCTGGCCTCCCCCGCCGCCGCCCGGTCGCGGTGGGTGGAGGAGGAGATCGCCTTCTGGCGGCGGGAGCGCGGCCGGGCGCCAGTGTTCGTCGTGGTGGTGGCCGGGCGCATCGGCTGGGACGACGCCCTCGGCGACTTCGCCCGGGACCGGACCGACTGCCTGCCCGAGGCCGCCCATGGCCTGTTCGCCGAGGAGCCGCTCTGGGGCGACCTGCGCGGCATCGCCCCAGAGCGGCTGCGGGCCGAGCCGCGCTTCGTCCAGGCGGTCGCCGACATCGCCGCGCCCCTGCACGGGCGGCCCAAGGACGAGATGTTCGGCGAGGAGGTGCGCCAGCGGCGGCGGTTCCGCCGGGTGGTCACCGCGACCGTGGCGGCGCTCACCGTGCTGGCCGTCGCAGCCGTCGCCGCCGCCGTCGTGGCGGTGCGCCAGCGCGACACCGCCGAACGGCGGGCGGCCATAGCCGAGTCGCGGGAGATGGCCGCGCACGCTGCCGACCTGTTCGCCACCGATCCGCACGGCGGTGCCGCGCTCGCCGCCAGGGCGGTGCGCAGGCACGCCACCTCGGAGGCGGTGGAGGCGCTGCGGCAGGGGCTGGGCCTCGACCATGTGCGCGCGGTGCTGCGCGGCGACGGGGCGATCGGCGACGTCGCCCTGTCCCCGGACGGCCGCCAGATGGCCTACGGCGACAGCCGCGGCCAGGTGTACCTGTGGGACGTCCCCGGCCGGACCGCCCGCAGGCTCGCCACCCGTCCCGCCACGGTCATCACCCTGGCCTTCGACGCCGCCGGGCGGCGGCTGGCCGTCGGTGACGGCGATGGCGGGGCGGCTCTGGTCGATCTGCGGACGGGGGCGGCCACCGAGCTGCGCGGGCACGACCGCAGGCCGGTGCGGATCGTCGAGTTCGCCCCCGGCGGCGACCGGGTGCTGACGACCGGCGACGACGAGACGGGCCGCCTGTGGGATGCCGCCACCGGACGGCAGTTGTCCCGGTTCGCCGACACCGCCTCTTTCATGGACGCGCCCCACTTCAGCGCGCGCGGCGGCCTGGTGCTGGCACGGGAGCCGGAGCGGGTCGTCGTCCGTGACGCCGCCACCGGCGACCAGGTGTCGGCGCTGGAGCATCCGAGCGTGTCGGTCGCCACCTTCAGCCCGGACGGGCGCACTGTGGTGACGGGCGGCTTCGACACCAAGGCGATGTTGTGGGAGGCGCGCACCGGCCACCGCAAAGCCGAGCTCAGCGGGCACGGGGACCCAGTGCGCGGCGTGGCGTTCAGCTCCTCCGGCGCACTGGTCGCGACAGCCGCCGACAGTCCCCGGATGGACACCGACTTCACCGCGCGGGTCTGGAACGCAGGCGACGGCCGCGCGGTGGCGACGCTGCGCGGGCATACCGCCGCCGTGCGCCGCGTGTTGTTCCTCAACGACCGCGAGGTCGCCACCGCCTCCTATGACGGGACCGCCCGGTTGTGGGACGGCCGCAGCGGCGCCCAGCACACCGTCCTGGCTGGGCACACCCGCAACATCTGGGACGCCGCCGCCGACCGGGACGGCCGCCTGCTGGCCACGGCGAGCGAGGACGGCACCGTCCGGCTCTGGGCCGCCGACGCCGACCGCCCGCGGTTCACGGCCGAACTGCCGGGCGGGGCCGAGGACGCCGGGTTCCTGCCGGACGGCCGACTGTTGGTGGTCGGCCCGCAGGAGGCGCGGGTCATCGGGGCGGACGACGGGCGGACGCTGGCGACGCGGCGGCTGGCTCCGGCGCCCGGCGGCGTCCGCCTGGAGCCCCACCTGCGCGTCTCGCCCGACCGGCGGCGCGTCGGCGTCGACGCCAACGGGCTGGTGACCACCTTCGACACCGCGACCGGCCGCTGGACCGCCGACCTGCCTTCCGAGACCGGCTTCTACAGCTACAACGCCGTGGACCGGAAGGTGACCAGGGCGGTGACGTTCCCTGCCGGTCGGGAACCGCCGCAGGTGCGGGAACTCCCCGGCGGGCGGGTGACGGCGCGGTTGGCGCAGGCCGTCCCCCACCTGGTGAGCGCCGTCGTGTTCAGCCCGGACGGCCGGTACGTCGCCGTGGGGCAGATCGACGGCCAGACGCTGGTGTTCGACGCGGGCGACGGCCGCCTGCGGTGGCGGCTGCCGCCCGCCAAGGACCGAGTCTTCACGATGGCCTTCAACGCCGACTCCACCGCGCTGGTGACCGGAGGAGGGCAGGATCTGGAACGCAACTCCCAGGACAGCTCCGCCCGGGTGTACGACCTGCGGACCGGACGGCTGCGGGCCACCCTCACCGGCCACATCGAGGCGATCCGGTCGGCGGCGTTCAGCCCCGACGGCCGCCTGGTCGCCACGGCCGCCCAGGACGACACCGCTCGGCTGTGGGACGCGCGCAGCGGCCGCCAGATCCATCTGCTGCGCGGGCACGCGGGGCAGGTGTGGACGGCGGAGTTCGGTCCGGACGGCGCGTTCCTGCTCACCTCCGGCAGCGACCGCACCGCCCGGATCTGGCGCGTCGCCACCGGCCAGCCCGCCGGAGTCCTGCGCGGACACGGGCACGAGGTGCGCTCGGCCCACTTCGCCCCCGGCGGCCGGCAGGTCGTGACCACCAGCCTGGACCGCGGTGCCCGCGTCTTCGACTGCCCGCTGCTGGGCGACGCGGACACCTTGTTGAAGGTGGCCCGTGGACGGGGGCTGACCTGACGACTCCCCCGAGCCCGCCTGTCATCTGGCGGGAGGCCCGAAGTCCTTGGTGAGGATCTCGTCCAGGCAACGTTCGACGATCGCGGCGATCGTCGGGGACGGGTTGACCGCCGCCACGCCGCCCACGCCCGACCAGATGATCTCCACCCGGTGGGGTTCCTCCCGGCCCCCGCCGCCTGATCGACGGGTCGGCCGCACCGCACCGTCTGGCCGGACGGTGTGATGATCTTTATGCTGGGTGCATGGACTTCGGACTGGCCCCCCACACCATCGTCACGGTCACCGTCGTCGCGCTCGCGGCGATCGCCGGGACCATCGTCGCGATGCGGCAGGAGCAGGACCTGTACCGCGACCAGCGCCGCGTGTCGACCGAGGTCGGCGGGATGGAGCTGCCTGAGATCCGGCGGTTGCTGAGCCAGGGGATGTTGTCGCCGACGCGGGAGTTCTGGCAGGTCATGGAGGAGGGACTGGTGGCCTTCCGTCCCCGCGACCGCGACGAGGAGGTCCAGCGCCAGCGGCTGCTCCAGCAGGTCCGCCTGCACCTGCTCTGACGGGGTTGGCCGCCCCGCCGAGGGGCGGTCCGCCGCCCGTCGCCTAGCCTGGAAGGATCATGTCCAATGACACGATCACTCCCGAGCGGCTGACCGGTGCCTGGACCCTGCACCGGGTCCTCCTGAGGCGAGGCGGCAAGGGCCGTCCCATGCCCGCGTCCGCCTGGAAGGGCTTGCTGTTCTACAGCGCCGACCGGCATTTCTCCGTGACGTTGAGCGTCAGCCTGGGACCGCTGCGCAAGACGATCGCCTATGCGGGGACCTTCGCCGTCGACGCCACCCGACCCGGCAGCCCGGCGCAGATGCTGCACCAGCCTGCGATGGCAACCCTGCCGCTGCGGCCCGGCCGGACCCAACGGCGCGCCGCTCGGCTCCAGCAGGACCCCGACGTCCTCACGTTGACCGCCGCCTGGCGCGGCTGGTCTATGGACCTGGTCTGGACGCGTCCGGACTGAGCCGGTTCGGGACGTTCCTCGAATGCCTTCCCGCGCGCGGAGCTTCGGCGGGCGTCCAGGCCATACCGGCGGCGGCCCCGGTCAGGGCCAGCAGCAGGCCGATCCCGAATCCGGCCAGGTTGGCCGCCAGCAGCGCGGCCAGCGCGGCGGCGATGGTGAACACCGCCGTGCAGGCACGCTGGGCGGGCACCAGCCAGAACAGCGCGCCCAGCCCGATGAGCACGATCCCGAGCACCAGCCCGGCCTGCCCGGCGAACCCCGGATGCACCACCAGCCCGACACCGGCGACGGGCGTCAGCAGGATCTCGGCCCCGGCGAGCATGGTCAGCAGCCCGGCGCCGAACGGACGCCGGTGCCGCCACGCGGCGACAGAGGCCATCGTCACTGCTCCCCCGCCCGTCGGGACGAGCCGAAGCATTCGCGCTCGCCGCGGCCGATCGCCAGCCGGAACCCCTGCACGCGGATCGAACTGGACAGCAGCGACCACGAGTCCACCTTGACGTCGTCAACGGTGAAGTTCAGCGCCTGCAACCCGAACTGGCCCGGATTGCCCACCGCGCCCGGCACGGCGTCCAGGGTCGCCGCGTCCCGGTTGAGTTGCAGGGAGGAGAAGTCCAGATCGGCGTCCAGGCGGGTGGCCGACACCAGCAGGTTCTTCACCGTCGCCGTCTGGCCGGGCGCCGAATCCAGCCGCAACACGTACCGGCCCAGCGGGGTCCGCACCACCGCCGACTGGCAGAACCCCCTGATCCGCGCCGACCTGATCGCCAGCACCGTGACCGGGTGCCTGCGGCCGTCGGCGGTCGTGACCACCGACGGGTAGGTCGCGTACCCGCGGCCCTCGATCCGCTGTGCCGACACCTTCATCTGGCGGCCCGACACGGCGAACGACGCCGCCAGGCTCCCCTGCCCGACCGCCACACCCAGGACCCCCGCCACCAGCAGCGATCCCACCAGCGTCACCCCGAACCGGCCCCACCGGATGCGCGCCCGTCCCACCTGGCCACCCCGGTGCCGCCCCCGGCACGCCCCACCCCTCAAGATCACGACACATCATTACACGCAGTCACAATGAGGTGGTGGACATGACGCTCCGTGCCGTGCACCGGCCGACGTGAGTCATTCGCCTCTGCGCATCAGCAGGCGGCCGTGGCGGAGGGGCCGTTCTCCCTCCAGGGGTTCGCGCAACATCCGGCCGATCTCGCGGAACCCGGCTTCACCGGCCAGTTTCGCAAGGTCGTCGATCGGCCAACAGTAGGCCGTCGTCACCTTGTGGTCGAACGCCGTGACCGGAGCGTCCCCCGCCTCGAAGAAGCCGAGGAGCAGGTGTCCGCCGGGCGCGACGACCCGCCGGAACTCGGCGAAGTACGCGGGCACCTCCTGCGGCGGGGCGTGGATGATCGAGTACCAGGACACGACACCGCCCAGCGTGCCGTCGGGCAGGTCCAGCGCGTCCATGGACCCGACCTCGAACCGCAGGTCCGGGTAGGCCCGGCGGGCGAGGTCGATCATCACCGGCGACAGGTCGACGCCGAAGACCTCCAGCCCAAGGTCCCGCAGGTGTGCGGTGATCCGCCCGGGTCCGCACCCCAGCTCGGCGACGGGCCCGGCGTCGGCGGTCCGGGCGAACTCGGCGAACGCGGCGAACAGCGCGCGGTCCAGCGGAACGGCGTCGAGCTCGTCGCGGAAGAGTTCGGCGTAGAGGACGGCCACGGCATCGTAGGCGTCCGCCGTCACATCGAGGTACGAGGAAGATCCAGTCACGGCCCAGGACCCTAGGCCCTCCCCCGCCGCACCGGCACCGGACCCGCGAAACCCGGAGCTTGACGGCGGGGTTGGTGGTGCGTAGCCACGTGCGGTGGGAGACCGCCGCTCCTTTGACCAAAGATCGGCGATCATTAACCTTGAGCAAATGTCCGAAAGGGCAAGGTAGCAGTAGCGGGTCGGCGGCCACCGGCAAGCAGCGAGCTGAGCGGTTCGGATTACGGAAGGCCAGCCCGGACAGGGCCAGGGGAGCGCGAGTGAGTCACCTCGCGCTCCCCTGGTCGTTTCAGGGGCCCTCAGCGGACGAGCGAGCGGGCCGTGGGCGCCAGCCGGAGTACCTGAGGGGATGCCGTCTGCTCCCGCTCGATGCCCGGCAGGACCTCTTCCCGTGCGTGGGCCTGCACCTCGGCGAGGTGACGGTGGTGGGCCTCCTCGTCCGGTACCCGCTGCTCGACGGCTACCGCACCAGCCTCACCGGCATGAGCGAGGGCGAGGCGCGGGCGCTGTTCTTCGCCGGGCTGCCCGAGCCCGCCGCCGACCTGGGGCTCGCGGCGGAGGTGACGGCGGCACGCCTGAAGCTGCTGGCCGCGCTGCCTGCGGGGCCGCGCGAGGAGGCGGCGCGGATCGCGGCGGTGTTCCATCTGGACGCTCCGGCCTGGTACCGCGAGCCCGAGGAGACGCCGCACCTGCCCCTGCTCGTCGACGCGGTGCTCACCCGGCGCGCGGTCGACGTGCGTTACCGGCGCTGGCGCGCGCCGCAGGAGGTCGACCGCCGCCTTCGCCCCTACGGCCTCGTGCTCAAATCCGGCGTCTGGTACCTCATGGCCGCCTCCCAGAGCCGGATCGCCACCTACCGGGTCGCCCAGGTCCTCGACGCGACGGTGAGCGACGAGCGGTTCGACCGGAGGACTTCGACCTGGCCGCGCACTGGGCCTCCTACCTCGCCGATTTCGAGGCGCGCCGCTACACCGGCACCGCCACCGTCCGCCTGTCCCCGCACGGCCTCCGCCGCCTGCCCGACAACGTCCCCCCGGAGGTGGCGCGGGCGGTCGACGCCACCGCGACCGCCGCCGGCGACGACGGATGGGTCGAGGCGGTCATCCCGACCGAGAGCACCGCGCACTCCTGCGGCGAGCTGCTACGGCTCGGCGTCGACGTCGAGGTCGTCGCGCCTCCCGAACTGCGCCGGGCCATGGCCGACAACGTGCGCGTGCTCGCTCGGGCCTACGGACTTTTCTGACGCCCGGCCGCACTTCCCCGGGAACATGCGAAGGCGCCCCGAACACTGGAGTGGTTCGGGGCGCCGAACAGGAGCCGGTCGCTGCGTGTCGACGAGCTGACTAGAAGCTCATCCGACTACCGGGCTACGGGCCGTACTCAGTCGCAGTTGGCCAGCAGCACCAGGTTGAGCAGCCCGCCGTTGCAGGACGGGCCGTCGTAGTCGTAGTGGTTGTGGTGCCCCGGCCACGGGTCCTGCGAGGCGCTGGCGGGCGCGCTGTTGGTGGCGGCCGACGCCGAGCCGGCGGCCAGGCCCACCGTGCCGAGCGCACTCAGGGCCAGGACGGGCACCAGGACGAGCTTGCGTTTCATCTTCGCTCCTTCGAGTTGAGACCAACCGGTTCATACCCAAAGTGAGCAGTTAATTACTCTCCGCGAGCAAAGGTGTGGTAACGGGTGCATGCCGTATTTTGCCGATGATCTTCCTGGGCGGCCGGTTCATCCCCCGGCGGCCCGGGGTCGGCTGCGGTGCCACGACCAGCGCATGTACGCCGTCAATCCCCATGCCTGGAGCGTCGAGGGGAGGCGGCGGGCTGCTCTCACGAGTTGCGGGGGGTTGCACATCCCGTGCAGCCTGCCACGTTCCAGAGATCGATATGGCGAGAGTCCGTCCTTCACCTCAAGAAGGGCCGGTTCGCGCCGCAGGCGAGGACGTCGTTTCCGCGGCGGCCGGGGTCAGGCGGTCGCCCAGCGCCGGGTGAACAGCGTCTCAGGAGGCGGGTCTCCGGGGAGCGGCTCGCCGTCGGCGCGGAGGCCGTCGAGCACGACCGCGACGATGCGGCGGCGGGCCGCCGCGGCGGCCGGGAGCTGGTCGGTGCGGCCCTGCTTGCGGAGCTGTTCGAACATCGGGGCGGCGGCGAACTGCTCCAGCAGCGCCCAGATGTCGGTCGGTGCGACGTCGGCGCGCAGGATCCCGGCGGCCGACGCGCGGTCCACGAGGCCGGAGAGCAGCTCGTCGGCCCGGCGACTCTTCTCCCACATGGCGGGGGTGACCTCGACGGTCCCGGCGATCGGCGCGAGCGAGCCTCCCCCCGGGTCCAGGGACGCGGTGACGAACCCCGTCAGCGCCTCCCAGGGATCGTCGAGCGCCGCCGCCTCCTCCAGGACGCGCAGCGACTGGTCGAGCGAGAGGTCGGCGAGGCGCTGGAAGAGCTCTTCCTTGGTCCGGTAGCGGCGGTACAGGCTGCCGATCCCGACCCCGGCGCGGGCGGCGATCGCGGCGACGGAGGCGTGCGCGCCGTCCTCGGAGAGGACCTCGCGGGCGGCCTGCAACAGGGCCCGGTCATTACGTTCGGCCTCGGCCTGGCGCGGGGCGGGCCGCCGTCCTGGAGCGTTCACGGGGTCAGCCTATCCCGTTGCGGAGTGATTCGCTCCGTTATAGCCTCAGGTCTAAACGGAGTTTTTCGCTCCGATTCAACGGCCGCAGGTCCGCTCCCCGAACGCAACACGACAGGAGACGTCATGACCGACACCAGGACCGTCCTGGTCACCGGAGCCACGGGCAACCAGGGCGGCGCCACCGCCCGAGCACTCCTCCAGCGCGGCTGGGCGGTGCGGGCCCTGGTCCGCGCCCCCGGCGGTCCCGCCGCGCAAGACCTTCGGAAGCTCGGCGCCGAACTCGTCCAGGGCGACCTGGAGGACCCCGCGTCCCTGCGCCGGGCGGCGGCCGGGGTCCACGGCGTGTTCAGCGTCCAGCCCTTGGCGTACGAGCCCGAGACGCTCGCCGCCGAGGTCCGCCAGGGCAAGGCGGTCGCGGACGCCGCCGCCGAGGCCGGTGTTCAGCACCTGGTCTACAGCTCGGTCGGCGGCGCGGAGCGCGGGACCGGCATCGACCACTTCGAGAGCAAGGCCGAGATCGAGGCCCACATCCGGACCCTCGCGCTACCCACCACGATCCTGCGCCCGGTGTTCTTCATGAACAACCTGCTGCACTACGCCGATGCCACCGGCGAGCGGGTTATGGAGCTGCCGGTGCTGCCCGACCGGCCCATGCAGCTGATCGCCTCCGACGACATCGGCCGGATCGCGGCCACCGCCTTCGACGAACCGGCCGGGTTCCTCGGCACCGAGCTGGAGATCGCAGGAGACGAGCTGTCCTTCGCCCGCGTCGCGGAGATCTACCAGCGGGTCAGCGGGGTCCCCACCCGCCTCGTCCCGCTGCCGATCGAGGAGCGCATGTTCGAGTGGTTCGCCGAGGACGGCTACCGGGCCGACGTGTCCGCGCTCCGCAAGCGGTTCCCGGAACTGCTGACCTTCGAGGAGTTCCTGACGCGACGGCTCGCCGCCGGGTAGCCCGCACGGCGTCGCACCGCTGAGAGCCGCGGGCGGTATCCCCGCTCGATGCCGCCCGACTGCGCACGACGCCGGTGGCGCGAGGTGGAGCCGATCAACGGCCGTCAACGTGGGCGGCGGATCGCTTGGGTCGGGTCAGCGGGGCAGGACCGTCTCGCCGCTGAGGACCTGGGCGATGATCGGCGACAGTCGGGCCGCGGTCTCGGCGCAGGGCTCAGGGGCGACGACGCCGGTGCCGTGGAAGGTGGCGGTCCAGGTGCCGTGGGGGACCTTGTGACCGAGCACCCACTCCCACGGACCGGGCTCGTAGCCGCCGTACCAGCCACCGGTGCCCGAAGACGCGGCGGCCGCCGCGGCGGCACGGTCGGGCCTGCCCAGGGTCACCACCAACGGTTGCCGACCGTCTTCTCCCAGCGGCGGTGTGGTGTCCAGGCGGGGAAGGACCATGTACGCCACGATCGCGGTGGAGTCGGCCATCACCGGCGGCTGGAGGGGCGTCAGCGGAGTGTCGAGGTGATCGGGCAGGAAGTCCAGGGCGACTTGCAGCAGCGCACAGGGGTCGATCTCCTCCTCGCCGGTGAAGTAGTTGGCGCGGACACAGCGCTCCTTGACCGCGTTGAGCACCAGGCCCGCCAGGTCACCGGTACGTCGCTGGAATCCGTCCCTGATGTCGTGGTCGGCCAGGACGTCCTCAAGCGCTTCCAGAGCCCGAGCCGCATCATCAAGGACAGGATCGGTGTACAAGTCCCAACGAGAACCGGTGGCGGCCAGGCCGATCTGCATACGGAAGTAGCTGTCCACAAGAACCTCCCTGGGTACGGAAGCCCAGGATCCCGAAACAGCCGCCCCGCAGAGCGGACTTCACCGAACATGACCGACACGGGTCGTGCAGGCCCGAGCCCCGCACCGGAGGCTGCCTTAGAGTCTGCTGGGCAATCAACGGTGATCGATGGAGCGGACCATGTTCGAGGAACGGCTGAAGGAGTTCTCCCGCGAGCGTCTGGGCGGCCGTCCGCTCCCTGATGACCTGCGCACCATGCTGGTGGCGCAGTGGGAAGGTCGCACCGGTTTCCGCGACCTCCTCTTCCTCACGTTCCCGGAGCCGGGCGAGGTCGACATGCTGCGCGACACCAGCTACCTCAGCGAAGCCGAGCTGGCCGATCCCGAGATGCAGGCCATCTGCGCCGGAATGGCGGAGATGGGCAAGTACGTCAAGCTCGTCGCCAAGGACGAGGAGAACTGGATCGGCTACTGGCTGCACCCCGACGAGCCCGCCGACCGCCCCGCGCCGCTCGTCGAGCTCGACACCGAAGCCTCGTTCCGGCTCCTGCCGGGACGCACCCTGGCCGAAGCATGCGTCGCTACTTGCTCCCGCTACCTGGACGAGCCCGACGAACGGCTCGCCTTCACCGAACTGGCGGACGACCTCGCCGACCTCGGCCTGCCCCTCGCCCAGGACGCCTACGACGCCCTTCGCGAGCCTGAGCCCGTCGTACGCCCCGAGGACCTGGTGGAAGAACTCATCGACGCAGAACGGCAGAAGCGCGGCATCGCCTAGGCCTCACGCCCCTTACAGGCACGGCGTTAGGGTGAAACAATGTCCCCCCTTACGGAAGACCCTTCATCTCTAGTCGGCGAAGACGATCGCGACATGGCCGTGCACCGCCTGCAAGAGGCGTACGCCGAAGGGCACCTCTCGCACGAGGAGATGGACGAACGCCTCCACCAGGCGCTCACCGCCAAGACGCACGGTGACCTCGTGCCGGCCCTGGCCGCGCTCCCGCCGGAGAAGCCGGGCACCACCGCCACGATCACCGCTTTCAGCGGACGGATCCGGCGGCGCGGCGAGTGGCGGGTGCCGCGCGTGTTCAAGGTCGAGTCCGCGTTCGGAAAGGTGCGCCTGAACCTGTCCCGGGCGGTCATCGAGCACCCGGTGATCGACATCCGGCTGCACCTCGGCACCGGCAAGGCGACGATCATCGTGCCCCGCGACGCGGTCGTGGACGTCGAGCACCTGCACACCGGCTGGAAGGCCCTGCTCTACCAGCCCCCGCCGCACCCCCGCCCCGGCGGCCCGAAGATCCGGATCTCCGGGGGCATGGGGATGGGCCGTCTGAAGATCCGCCACGCGCGGCGCTGACCTCGTCGCGGCCTACGTCACCAGCGGTTGCGCGCCTCCTCGGCCCAGCCGGTGAGGCCGTCGAGGTCCACCCAGGTGCCGTCGTCGGCGCGCGCCCGTCCCGAGAAGTGGCCGAAGCACTGGTGGGTCTCGTTGCCCACCAGACCCAGTTCGGTGCGGGCCACCTTCTCGTGGAAGGGCCGGAACTCCACCTCGACCCGCGGGCCGGTGATCCGCCAGGGCCGCGACCAGTCGGTCCGGTCGTAGGTCCACGCCAGCTCGTCGCCGATCTTGTGCAGGCGGCCGTCGAGGAACAGGGCGTTCTCCGTCGAGCCGGTGCCGTCGGTCCACTTGCCGCCGAGCTGGATCGCCCGGCCGGGCCCGCTTCCGGCCGCCCAGTTCCACGTCATCGAGTACGGCCACTTGCCCCGGCCGTGGTCGAGCACGGCGAACGAGTCGGTCTCGTCGAACGCGAACTCCGCCGACCCCAGCCACAGGCGGCCGCGCGCCGGGCGGCCGACGTCCTTCAGCGTGTACTGGAACCGGTTCGGCCCCCACGGCACCACCACGCCAAGCGACTCGTGGCCCTCCGGCAGCGGCACCTCCAGGTCCAGTTCGACGCCGGGCGCGACGGCCCGGATCGCGGTGCCCGAGGCCGTCTGCTCGATGTCGATCTTCACGCCGCCGCCCCGCACCGACACCGTCCCGGCGCCGCTGCGGTCGGGGAAGACGGCGCCGCGGGCCAGCGGCACCACCGCGTCCTTGACGGTCTCGGCCCGGGTCTCCCGGTCGAGCACGTACACGCTGTTCACCGCCGCGTAGTCCAGCGAGGACGCGACCAGGCCGATGATGTGGCGCGGGGTGACGACGCCCCAGTACTCCCAGCGCTTGCACCGCCCCCAGCCCCGCAGGTTGCCGCGGTGCAGCGGCCGCCGGGTCCAGCCGACCGCCGCGGCGTTGAGCCGACCGTCGGCCCGGCACAGGTCGACGGGCTCGGTGATCTCCCGCTCGTGGGTGGTCATGGCAGCCTGAGCCTTTCGGTGATCGAGCGCAGCAGTTCCGCGGGCAGCTTGAGCACCGCCCGGTCGTAGGTGAGCAGGCCGTTGATCTCGTCCTCCACGTCGGACAGTTGCGTGTAGACGGTCGCGCTCAGCCCGCGCGCGATGGCGGGGATGATCTGCTCCTCGTGCAGCCGGACGAGCGCTTCGCCGAGCGCCTCCGCCGTTCGGTACCGGCGGTAGCCGAACTGCTTGTCGCCCCAGAGATGTCCCTCGACCGGCAGGCTGTACCCACCGTATTCGGACAGTATGAGCACCCGTCCGTCGGGGCGGGGCGGGCGGAACCGGCGGAAGTAGACGTGCAGGCTCTGCATGTCGCCCGCGCGCTGGTCGTGCCAGCCGCTGGCGTGGTCGATCGTGCGGGTCGGGTCGAGTTCGACGAGTTCGGCGGCGATCCGCGCGGCGTCGAACTGGCCCCAACCTTCGTTGAACGGCACCCACACCGCCAGGCTCACCACGTTGCGCAGGTGCTCGACCGTGGCGCGCAGCTCGGCCTCGAAGGCCGCGCGGCCCGCCGCGTCGGCCCGGCCGAACCGGCGGTGGCGGCGGTCGTCCAGCCGCAGGGCGGGCAGGACGGCGGGCGTGGTGATCACCGACGGGCGGTAGGGCGCGCCGCCGTTGACCATGTCCTGCCAGACGAGCATGCCGAGCCGGTCGCAGTGGTGGTACCAGCGCAGCGGCTCGATCTTGATGTGCTTGCGCAGCATGGTGAAGCCGAGCCGCTTCATCGTGGCGATGTCGTGGACCATCGCCGCGTCGTCGGGCGGGGTGTAGAGGCTGTCCGGCCAGTAGCCCTGGTCGAGCACGCCCGCGTGGAAGTAGGGACGGCCGTTCAGCAGCAGCCGGGGGACGCCGTCGGCGTCGGGTCCGACCGAGAAGGAGCGCATGCCGACGTAGCCGCGCACGTGGTCGGTGCCGAGCGACACGGTGACGTCGTAGAGGAAGGGGTCTTCGGGAGTCCAGGCGCGCACCTCGGGCAGGGGGATGCGGACGGGTTGACTTGCTGGAACCGTGGCGTGCGCGACCAGCGAGCCTCCGGCGGAGATCTCGACCTGCGCCTCGCCTTCGGACGCATGGACCGTCACCTCGACGCACGAGTCGTCCAGCAGCGGGGTCAGGGTGAGCCGTTCAACGTGGACGTCGGGCACGCGCTCGGCCCAGACCGTCTGCCAGATGCCCGACTGCGCGGTGTACCAGATGCCGCCGCGCCGCAGACGCTGCTTGCCCCGCGAGCCGTCCCCGGTGTCGTCCTGGACGGACACGACGACGACGTTCCCCGTGGGGCGCAGCGCGTCGGTGACGTCGAAGTGGAAGGGGAGGTAGCCGCCGGTGTGCCCGCCGACCTCGACGTCGTTGACCCACACCCGGCAGGTCTGGTCGACCGCGCCGAAGTGCAGCAGCACCCGGCCATCGGCGAAACCGTCCGGCAGGTCGAACGAGCGGCGGTACCAGAGGGTCTCCCCCGGGAGCAGTTGCCGGTTCACCCCGGACAGCGGCGCTTCCGGCGAGTACGGCACGAGGATCTCGCCCTGGTAGTTATCGGGGGCGTCGTCGCTGAACGCGTACTGCCAGCGGCCGTTGAGGTTCAGGTAGCTGTCGCGGACGAGCTGAGGGCGCGGGTACTCCGGAAGCGGGTTATCCGACACGGGTGAACCTCTTCAGTTCGCTGCTGGACTCGAATGGCCACGGCCGGGGCAACCCGTGGTTCATCAGCACGACGCCGTGGTGGATCTCCCCGGTGTCCCGGTCGCGGTAGCGGCCGTCCGGGTCGAGGCCCTTGATCCGGACGGGGGCCGTCGCGTGGACCAGCATCGTCGGCCGCCAGGAGAGGACGATGACGTCCGCGTCACGGGTGTACTGCACGGCCCAGTCGGCGAGACGGTCGGCGCGGCCACCGTGCACGACCGGGCGGATCTCCTTGTACCGCTCGACGAGGTGTGCCGCCTCCGCCAGGTCGGCCGGGCTCCATCGCCGCAGGTCGCCGCCGATGCCGAGCGCGCCCGCCATCGCGACGTGGAAGCGGAAGGCGAGCGGTGTCGGCCTGCCGGTGATGGCGTTCGGGCTGTCGGTCACCCACGCGCCCATCGTGCAGGCCGGGTAGAGCCGGCCGTAACCGTGCTGGATCGCGATGCGCTGGGCGGCGTCGGTGTTGTCGGAGGTCCAGATCTGGTCGGTGCGGGCGAGTATGCCGAGGTCAGCGCGGCCTCCGCCGCTCGCGCAGCCCTCGATCATCAGGTGCGGGTGAGCCGCGCGCAGGCGGTCGATCACGGCGTACACGTTGCGGATGTACGGCACCCACACGTCGTCACCGGCCTCGGTGACAGGCCGGTTCATGTCCCACTTGAGGAACGCGATGTCGTTGCCGGTCACCAGCTCGTCGAGCCGGTCGTACACCCACGCGGCAACGTCGTCCCGAGCAAGGTCGAGCAGCAGTTGGTCGCGCACTTCGGACGAGTGGCGGTTCGGCTGGCGCAGTACCCATTCGGGGTGCTTGCGGTAAAGCTCGCTGTCTTCATTGACTGACTCCGGCTCCACCCACAGGCCGAAGTCCATGCCGAGCCGCTTCACGTGCTCGATCAGCGGAGTGAGGCCGTCGGGGAAACGTTCGGGGTCCGGCCACCAGTCGCCCAGGCCCGCCGTCTCGCCCCGGCGACCGGCGAACCAGCCGTCGTCCACCACGAACAGCTCGACGCCGATGCCAGCGGCCAGGTCGGCCAGCTCCATCTGCTGCGCCTGGGAGATGTCGAACTCGGTCGCCTCCCACGAGTTGAAGATCACCGGCCGGGTCCGGTCGGGCGCGGGCAGGACATGGCAGCGGACGTGGTCGTGCCAGCGGTGGCTGATCCCGCCGAATCCCTCGGCCGAGTAGATGCCGGTGAACTTCGGCGTCTCCAGGGTTTCGCCTGGTCCGAGCCGCCAGGTCACGCCCTCGTGGCCGAACCCGCCGGTCCAGCCCGCGCGGCCGTCGCGATCGTGTTCGCAGGTGATGCGCCAACTTCCGCTCCAGGCCAGCGCCGCGCTCCACACCTCGCCGTGGTCCTCGGTCGCGTCGCCCGCGTCGAGCATCACCCACGGGTTGGCGTGGTGGCCGCTGTGCCCGCGCCTGCTGGTCAGCGTGGTCTCGGCCATCGCGAGCGGCGTGCGCCTGGTCTGGAACTCCGCGCCCCACTCGCCGGTGACGTGGGTGAGCCGGTAGTCCGGGCGGTGCGGGACGGTCCAGGCCGCCGAGTCGCAGCGCAGGATCGTGATCGGTGCCGCGCCGGTGTTGCGCAGGGTCGTCCAGCGGTCGATGGCGTCGTCGCCGGGCCTGACGCGGTAGTGGAGATCGATCTCCAGCGGGTAGTGCCGGTCGGCCATTCTGATGGTCAGGTGGCTGCCCGGATTGTCGTCGGTGATGTCGTGGCCGAGGTGCTGCCATTCGACGCCGCGTACGCCGTCGTCGTATCTGATCTGTAGGCCCGCCACGCCGAACCGTCCGCCGCCCTCGCTGGCGAGTTCCTCGCGTCCGGCGGGTAGGGCGCGGGCCTGGTCGAGCGTGAGGGGCGGCCCCCAGTGGGCGCAGCGCGGCGCGCCGTCCGGTCCGAGCCGCACGGCGTACGCGCTGGACGGGGTGGTGAGCAGCCACAAACCGGGTTCTTCGTGAACGATCACGACAACCACACTCCGGTGTCGGGTGGCAGCAGGTCGCCGTCGAGCGGTCCGCTGGCGAGCAGCACGTTCTGGTGCGGAGCCAGCGGCACCGGTTCGGAGCCGAAGTTCACCATCAGCGTGAAATCGGGGTCGCGGGCGAAGGCCAGCACGCTAGGAGGTGCGTTCAGCCAGGTCAGGTCGCCGTCGCCGAGCGCGGGGTGATCGCGCCGGAGGGCGAGGGCGGTCCGGTAGAGGTTCAGCGTGGAGCCGGGGTCGGCTTGCTGCGCGGCCACGGTCAGCTCTGCCCAGTCCTTCGGCTGTGGCAGCCACGTTTCTGGGGAGACGCGGGTATCCGCATCGCCGAATCCGTACGGTGCGGCCGTGCCGGACCAGGGGAGCGGCACGCGGCAACCGTCCCGCCCCATGAACGTGCGGAGCGTGCGTTCGAACATCGGGTCCTGCCGGGCCTCGTCCGGGATGGTGAGGTGTTCCGGCAGGCCCAGCTCGTCGCCCTGGTAGATGTACGCGCCGCCGGGCAGGGCGAGTAGCAGCAGCGCGGCGGCGCGGGCCCGCCTGGTGCCCAGCTCGACGTCGACGTCCATCCGACCCAGGAGGACGTCGGGGGTCGGCGCGCGGACCAGGGCTTGGTCGACGCCGTATCGGGTCACCATGCGCGGCACGTCATGGTTGCCCAGCACCCACGGGATCGACCCGCCCGTCTCGCGCGCCAGCCGGTGCGACTCGTCGATGACCGCGCGGAACTCCTCGGCCGACCACGGAGCCGGCATCAGTTTGAAGTTGAACAGCTGGGCCAGCCCGTCCCCCACCAGGTAGGGCCTGGCCTGGTCGGCGTCGAACCACATCTCCGCGACGGCGCTCCGGTCACCGGGATAGGAGTCGAGGATCGTGCGCCAGGACCGGTAGAGCTCCAGCAACTCCGGCTGGTGCTCGTAGGGTGTGGCCGCCAGGCCCGGCGTGAGCGGGCTGCTCTGGTCGCCGGGAACGACGTCGGGCAGGCCGTCCTGCTTGAACAACATGTTGGCCACGTCGATCCGGAACCCGGCCACGCCCCGGTCCAGCCAGAACCGCAACACCTCCTCGAACAGGGCGACCACGTCGGGGTGCCGCCAGTTCCAGTCGGGCTGGGCGGAGTCGAACAGGTGCAGGTACCACTGCCCGTCGGCCACCTGGGTCCAGGCCGGGCCGCCGAACAACGACCGCCAGTTGTTGGGCTTGTCGCGGAAGACGAACCGCTCGCGCTCCGGGCTGCCGGGACCGGCGGCCAGCGCGGCGCGGAACCATGGATGCTCGGCCGAGCAGTGGTTGGGAACGATGTCGACGATCACCTTGATATCCCGCGCCGCCGCCCCCGCCACGAGCGCGTCGAAGTCGGCCAGCGTGCCGTAGCGCGGATCGACGTCGCGGTAGTCGGCCACGTCGTAGCCGCCGTCGGCCAGCGGCGAGGGGTAGAACGGGCTCAGCCAGAGCGCGTCCACCCCCAGGTCGGCCAGGTGGTCGAGCCGGGACAACACGCCGGGCAGGTCCCCTTCGCCGTCGCCGTTGGAGTCGGCGAAGCTGCGCGGGTAGACCTGGTAGACGACGGCGTCCCGCCACCACGGTCCCGGCCCCGGCCGGTCCCCGTCAGACGATCGTTCAGCGGACACCGCGAATCCTCCAGATCAGGCAGGCTCCGAGCGCGGCGAAGGCGGACGCCACGCCGTACATGAGCGGGTAGCCGCCGGCCGAGGTGACCAGCGGCGCGGCGATCACCGGGCCGAGCGCGTTGGCCGCCGAGTTGGCCAGGCTCACGATGCCGAGGTCCTTGGCCCGGTCGGCGTCGGTGGGCAGCAGCTGGGTGACCATCGCCTGGTCGACGGCGGCGAAGATCCCGTAGCCCGCGCCGAGCAGCACCGACGCCGCGATGGCGGCGGTCCAGCTGGTCAGCAGCGTCAGCACCAGCCCGGAGGCGGCCATCGTGAGGCCGCCGACGAACACGGCGGGCCTGCGGCTGCCGTACCGGTCGGACAACCAGCCCGCCGCCAGCGTCGGCACGACGCTGCTCAGCGTGAACACCGCCACGAGCACCACGACGCCCTGCTCGACGGTCGACCCGGGGAACAGCCGCTCGTAGTGGACGGCGTCCCGCAGGTAGTACTGGAGGTAGCCGATCGCCATCGCGAGCGTGAGGGTGATCAGTAGCCGGCTCGTCCAGGCCCAGGCGAAGTCGGGATGCCTGCGCGGGCTCACCCACAGGCCGCGCAGGAAGGCCCGCAGGTCGAACGGCGCGGCCGTCCCAACCGTGGCCGTCTCGACCGTGGCGACGGCGGTCCCAGCGCTTCCAGCGGCGGTGGCGACAGTGTCGGAAGCCTCCACGGGTTCGCGGGTGAACAGGCCGAAGGGCAGGATCAGCAGCAGCGTCAGGGCCGCCATCGCGAGGAACCCGCTCCGCACGCCGGTCAGCAGGACCGTCACCACCACCCCGCCCAGCAGCGGCCCGGTCAGCTGGCCCACGGCCGCCAGCGCGGACGCCTTGCCGCGCTGGTGGACCGGCACCTGGTCGGGCACTGTGGCGATGGCGGCGGCCAGGGCGGCGGTGAACGCGAGTTGCGCGACCGCCCAGCCGACGACCAGCCCGGCCAGCGAGTCCTGCCAGGCGAGGAACACCAGCGCGGCGGCGCAGACCAGCGCGCCGCCCACGATCCAGGGGCGGCGCCGGCCGAACCGGGACCGGGTCCGGTCCGACAGGGCGCCGAACAGCGGGTTGGCGACGATCGTGCAGGCGGCGCCGACCGCGAACACGACCGCCAGCGACGCCTCCTTGTGCTCGGGATCGACGCGCACCATGTGGGAGGGCAGCAGGACCTGGTTGCCGACGGTCATCGCCATGATGACGCCCATCTGGGCGAGCGCCAGCAGCGCCATCCAGCCGGCCGACACCCGTCTCACGGGCGTGGTGCGCACCTCGTGCATGCGGTTCCTTCGGGGGAAAACATGAGAGGCTGACACGTTAGAACATGACAGGGCGTTATGTTAAGACTGAGAACGTGGAGAATCCCGGCATCCGGCGGCGGCCGGTCCAGCAGCGGAGCATCGACCGGGTCGAGCGCATCCTGGACGCCTGCGCCCGCCTGCTGGACGAGGTGGGCCTCGACGCGCTGACCACCGCCGAGGTCGCCCGGCGGGCCGGGGTGCCGGGCGGCACCGTCTACCAGTTCTTCGACGGCAAGCCCGGCATGTTGCGCGAGCTGGCGCTGCGCAACCTGGAACTGCTCCTCCTGCGGCTGCGCCGCCGGGTGGCCGAGGGGGGCGCGCTCACCTGGCCGCAGGCGGTCGAACTCGTGCTGGCCGAGACCATCGAGATGCGCAGGACGGTCCCCGGTTACACCGTGGTCGACTTCGCCGACACCCGGTCCGGCGGGCAGACGTTCCTGCCGCAGGGCGAGGCGGCCGAGGGCGGGGACGTGCTGGCCGAGCGGCTCTACCACTTCGCCCTCGACGAGGCCGGGCTGCCGCCGCTCCCCGACCCCTACCGCGTCATGCGGCTGGCCATCCAGACCACGGCCGCCGCCCTCCAGCTCGCCTTCGCGGCCTCCCCGGACGGCGACCCCCTCATGATCGAGCAAGGACGCAGGATGCTGCGCGCCTACTTCACCGAGGTGTCCTCCGCCGAGTGAGACGTGGGGCGGGGGCCCGTCCGGACGGTTGACGAGGACAGGCGGCGGTGGTCCATCGCAATCGCCGCGTCCGGATCGGGAGCGGGGTACAGGCCTCGGCTATTCCTGCGATTGCCGGGGGCCGAGCTGCACGTCCAGCGTCACGACGCCGTGCGGGGCGTCCGGCTGCTGCCGCGCCTGGTAGTCGCCGATGGTGGGCAGGATCTCCGCGTAACCGCACACGTCACGGAGCATGCGTTCGACACCGGGATAGCCCTCGTCGACGTAGAAGTCGGCCTCGTACTGGGGCAGCGGCTCCAGGAAGCGGATCTCCAGCGCCGACCGTTCCTCCTTGAGCAGGAACGCGGCGTAGAACTCCTCGTGCGGTTCGGCGATCCGGCGCTCCAGAGCGTCCATGTCCTCCTCGATGGACGGCGGGAAGACCTTGATCTTGCAGATGCCGAAGCCCTTGAGGCACTTGCGCTTCTTGCGCCCGAAGGCCCCTTTCACGATCGTGATCCCCTCAGCGCTGCCCTCCAGCAACACGCCGTTCACCACGCTGCTCGCCATGAGCCGGTCTCCTCGTGCTCGGCCGGGTCGATCCCGGTTCTGCGCTGCGGGGTGCGGACCGTGATCCGGACGACGGGCGCGGGCTCGGGGAGCCCGTCGCCGTCCGGCTACTGCGCCCAGGATCCCCCCGCTTCGCGTTCCCGTCACCCGCAGGCGGCTGCCCACATCCGGACATCCGGCGAGCGCGACGCCAGGAGCGGCCGGAAACCGCGCGACGGCTCACGCCTGGCCTGTCAGCGGCTCTCCTGAGCGGTCTCGGGCACCGGTGCCGACGGCACGTCGCCGAGCCCCACCAGCAGGGTGCGCAGCAGCGCCGCGAGTTGCCGCCGCTCATCGGCGCTCAGGGCGGCCAGCAGGCGTTCCTCCTCGGCCACGTGGTGGGCGAGGACGTCCTCGATGACCTGCCAGCCGCTCTCGGTCAGGGTGATGGCGACCGAGCGCCGGTTGGCGGGGTCGGTCTCGCGGGTCACCAGGCCCTTGGCCACCAGCCGGTCGATGCGGTTGGTGATCGCGCCCGAGGTGACCATGGCGCTGGCGGAGAGCGCGCCGGCGGTCAGCCGGTAGGGCGGCCCGGACCGGCGCAGGGTGCCCAGGATGTCGAACTCCCACAGCTGGAGGCCGTGGAGGGCGAAGTTCTCGCTCAGCCCGCGTTCGAGCCGGCGGCTCGCGCGCTGGACGCGGCCGATGACGCCCATCGGCGAGGCGTCCAGGTCGGGCCGCTCGGCGAGCCACTGCTCCAGCACGCGGTCGACGTTGTCGCCCATCCGGCCCCCTTCTCGACGTGCACGCGGTTGACGCAGCGTATCAACAGTCTTAAAGTCTTCAATGTTGAACATTTCAATATTGAGGAGTTCAGATGCTCCAGAACGCCGGTGGCGGCTCGCGCACCGCCGCCTTCACCGCCCTCGCCGCCGTCGCCCCGATCACCTGGGGGACGACCTACCTCGTCACCACCGAGTTCCTCCCGCCCGACCGCCCCCTGCTCTCCGGCGTGCTGCGCACGCTCCCCGCCGGACTCGCCGTCCTGCTGCTCACCCGCACGCTGCCCCGCGGCCGGTGGTGGTGGCGTTCGGCGGTGCTGGGCCTGCTCAACATCGGCGCGTTCAACGTGCTGCTGTTCGTCGCCGCCTACCGGCTGCCCGGCGGCGTCGCGGCCACCCTCACCTCGATGCAGCCGCTGCTCGTCGCCGGGATGGCCCTGCTGCTCCTGAAGGAGCGGCCGACCGCCTGGCGGCTCGGCTGGGGGGTCGCGGGCGTGGCGGGCGTCGCGCTGATGGTGCTGCGCGGGGAGGCGGCCTTCGACCTCCTCGGTGTCCTGGCGGGCATCGCGGCCGCGTTGTCGATGGCCACCGGCGTCGTGCTGACCAAGCGCTGGGGGGCGACGCATGGCGCGGGCCTGCTGTCGTTCACCGGATGGCAGCTCACGGCGGGCGGGCTGCTGATCGTCCCGCTCGCCCTGATCGTCGAGGGAACACCGCCCGCGCTGGACGCGGCGGCGGTCGGCGGCTACCTCTGGCTGGGGGTCGTCGGCACGCTGGTGGCGTACGTGCTCTGGTTCCAGGGCGTGGGACGGCTGCCGGTCGCGGCGGTGTCCTTCCTGGTCCTGCTCTCGCCCGTCGTGGCGACCGCGCTGGGCTGGCTGGTGCTCGGCCAGCCGCTCACCGCACTCCAGACCGCCGGGTTCGTCCTGGCCATGGTCTCGATCCTCGGCGCGCAGCTCACACCACAGGCGGCGAGCGCCCTGCTGCGCGTGACGCCGCGCGCGCACCGCTCCTCCACCTCCTGACATCTCGCACGTTCCCCCCGACGAAAGGAAACACCGACCATGGGTCGCACCCTGCTGATCACCGGAGCCACCGGCAGCGTCTCCAGCGCGCTGCGGACGGCGCTGGAAGGCTCCGACCTCGCCGTCCGGGCGATGGTCCGGGACGAGACCAAGGCCGCGCCGCTGCGCGACCAGGGCATCCAGGTCGTGCCCGGCGACCTGGACGATCCCAACTCGCTGCCCCCGGCCTTCGAGGGCGTCCAGGACCTGTGGCTGCTGGTCCCCAACGGGCCGCGCGCCCCGGAGCACAGCATGAACGCCGTGTGGGCCGCGCGGCAGGCGGGCGTCGAGAGGATCGTCCGCCTCTCGGTCGTCGGCGCGGCCCACGACGCGCCGACCCGCAGCGGGCGGCTGCACGCCCTGTCCGACCGCGAGCTGCAGGAGTCCGGGATGAGCTGGACCGTCCTGCGCCCGCACTGGTTCATGCAGAACCTGCTGAACGAAGCGGGCGACATCGCGGCGCACAGGCGGTTCTCCCTCAACGCCGGTGACGGCCGGCTGGGCATGATCGACGTCCGGGACATCGCGGAGTTCGCCGCGCGCGTGCTCACCGACGACCCGAAGCGGCACGACGGCAGGACCTACACGCTGACCGGGCCGAGGTCGGTCTCCTTCGCCGACGTCGCCCAGGGGTTCACCCGGGCCCTCGGCGAACCGGTCGACTACGTGCCGGTCTCCGACGAGGCCCAGCGCAACACCTTGCTGAGCTACGGCGTCCCGGCCTGGATCACCGACATGCTCATCGAGTACTCGCAGGCCTACGCCGCAGGCTGGGGCGACTACACCACCGGCGACTTCCTCGACGTCGTCGGGCACCCGCCGCGCGACGTGGCGGACTTCATCCGCGACCACCTCGCGGCCTTCTCCTGACCAGGCCCGGTCTGCGGTCGGGCACCACCGCCCGGCCGCAGACCCGTCAGCGACCGCACCACGAAAAGAGGAAGGACAGAAGATGAGGCGATCGATCGCGGTTCTCGCCACCGGCACGCTGGTCGTCACCTTGGCCACCCCCGCCGGAGCGGCATCGGCGCGGCGGGACGGCGCGTTTCCGACCTCCTTCGCGTTGCCCGACGGCTTCCGCCCCGAGGGCATCGCCATCGGCCCCGGGCCCGTCGCGTACTTCGGGTCGCTGGCCGACGGGTCGATCTACCGCACCGACCTGCGCACCGGCCGTGGCAAGATCGTCAGCCGAGGGCCCGGCACCCCCGCGGCCGGTCTCAAGACCGATGCCCACGGACGGCTGTTCGTCGCGGGCGGCACCGGCGGTGACGCGCGGGTCGTCGACACCCGCACCGGGGCGGTGCTGGCCTCCTACCGGCTCGCCACCGGCACCACCTACGTCAACGACGTGGTGCTCACCCTCGGCGCGGCCTGGTTCACCGACTCCTACAAGCGGGTGCTCTACAAGGTGCCGCTGCGCAACGGCCGGTTGCCCGCCGCCGCCGAGACGATCCCGATCACCGGCGACCTGGCCTACCGGGACGGCTTCAACGCCAACGGCATCACCGCCACCCCCGACGGCAAGGGCCTGCTCATCGTGCAGTCCAACACCGGACGGCTGTTCCGGGCCGACACGACCGGCCGCACCCGCCGCGTGGACCTGCGCGGCGAGTCGCTGACCGAAGGCGACGGCATGCTGCTGGAAGGCCGCACCCTCTACGCCGTGCAGAACCGGCGCAACGTGGTCACCGTGCTCCGGCTGGACCGTGCCGCGACGACCGCCCGCGTGGTGCGACGGGTGACCGACCGCCGGTTCGACGTCCCCACGACGCTGGCGGCGTTCGGAGGCCGCCTGTACCTGCCCAACGCCCGGTTCGACACCCCTCCGACCCCCACCACGCCTTACACGGCGGTGGCCGTTCGCCCGCGTCGCTAACCCGGCGGATCGGTGTGTTCGCGCAGGTGAAGCCCGCTATCGAGTCTTGGCCGTTACGCCTGGCAACGCTCGCGGTTAGGCGAGGACATCGTGGCTCCACGGCACGGTACAGAGAGTAGTTTCACAACTACCTTGTGTGAGGCGACATGAAAGCCATGGACCAGCCAAGGGAGTTCTCTTGCGCAAGCATCCGATCATTCGCCGCATCCTGACCGCAGCCCTCCTTCCCCTCGCTATGGGCGCCGTCGCGGTCGTGCCCGCCCAGGCCACCCCTGTGCGCACCACCGCCGTGACGGCCGCCCCGGCGCAGAACTGCGCCGGTCGCCTCATCGACCGCAAGGTCGCGTCCTACAACGGCAGCCCCGTCGCCGAACTGGTCGTCTACTACAAGGACGGCCAGAACTGCGCCCGCCTCAACCACCTCGGCGCGACCCGGGGCGTGCGGTTGCGGACCAGCGTGTTCCTCGTCGCCTGCCAGCAGACCCGGCCCGGCCCGCTGTGCGCCTTCCACGGCCGCCCCGCCGCGCAGGACGGCGCGTTCACGCACTTCGCCGGGCCGGTCCGCGTCCGCGCCGGAGGCCGCTGCATCCATGCCGCCGGTGACATCTACTTCCACGGCAAGCGGCATCTGGAAACCTCGCCCGCCGCCTCGCACTGCCGGTGACGGCCGTCGCGGGAAGGTGAGGCCCCGCCCGATCCGGCGGACCGGACGGGGCTTCGCCAAGCGGCGACACGCTCCGTCCCCTGCTCAGTGGGGAGACTCCACGATCCGCACGCGGTCGTCGTCGCCGTCGGAGAGGAACGACGCCATCGCTCCGCCCTCCTCGGCGACGGCGCTGCGGTCGGCCTGGGAGAAGCGGCGCAGCGGGGTGACCGTCACGGCGCCGTCCTCGACGTTCCAGGTCGCGGAGACCCGTCCGTCGACCAGGACGACGCGGACACCGGCGACCGACAGACCGCGGTGGGCGGTGTCGATGATCCGGCTGCGGTCGTCGTAACCGAGGATCGTGTTGTCAAAAGCTGGCAGGAACCGCACCGGGGCCGGGGTGTCGGGGTCCGGGCGCGGCGCGTCGGGAAGGTCCAGCAGTTCCCGGCCGCGCTCGTCGCGGAAGGTGACCAGTTCCTCGCGCAGCCCGGCCACCGCCGCCGGTAGCCCGGCGAGCCCGGACCAGGCGCGCAGGTCGGCCGTGGCGGCGGGACCGAACGCGGCCAGGTAGCGCCGCACCAGTTCCCGGCCCACGGGATCGGAGCCGTCCGGGGCGGGAGGGGCGATCTCGCGGCCCAGCCAGGACGAGAGCGGGACGTTGCGCACTCCCGCCTTCGTCCGCCAGAGCCCGCGCGGCGGCAGCTGCACCATCGGGACGAGGGCGCCGATCAACATCTCGCCGAGCGCCCGCGGCCCCGGTTCCGGCCAGCGCTCGGCCAGCGCCCGCCCGATCTCCGGCATCGAGCGGGGTTCGCCGTCGGCCATGAGCGCCCGGCCCGCCGCCGCGAGTTCGTCCAGATCCATCCCGGCGAGTTCGCGGCGGTAGACCCCGAGCACCCGCTGGCGCAGCATGGCGTCGTGGCGAGCCCGCCAGGCGAGGGCGTCGTCGGCGGTGACGAGGTGGATGGTCCGGCGCATGAGGTGGGTCCGCACGATGCTCCGGCCGACCAGCAGCTCCGAGAGCCGGGCGGGGTCGAAGGCGCGCAGCCGGGACCAGAGCCCGACGAACGGTTCCTGCGGCTCCTGCGCCTGGAGGCCGCCCAGGTGGGCGACGGCGTCGCGGACCGGCAGGTCGGCGCGGTCGAGCAGCAGTTGCCGCGCGAGCGTCGCGCGGTTGAGCGCCCGAAGGCTGAGAACGGTCATCGGTGTCTCCCCGGCTCGCGCGTCTTCACGGTGTCGTCGTCCCTTCGGTGTCGCTCAGGCCGCCGTCCGGCCGTCGAGGGTCTCGCGCAGGATGTCGGCGTGCCCGGCGTGCTGGGCGGTCTCGGCGATGATGTGCGTCAGCACCCGGCGCGCGCTGCGCACCGCGCCCGGCTCGTGCCAGGGTGCCTCCGGCAGCGGGTGCGCCGCCGACAGGTCGGGGAGCGCGGCGACGATCTCCTCGGTGCGGGCGGCGACGCGCTCGTAACGGGCGAGGACGCCCTCCAGCGTCTCGCCGGGCGACATCCCGAACTCCTCCTGGTGGTCGATCATCCACTGCGGGAACTCGCGCGCGGTGCCGGACGCGATGTCGGCCCAGGTGACGCCGTCGGGCAGGTCGTAGCGGAGCGCCGACGGCCCTTCGGCGACGAAGCGCGACCAGTCCTCCTCCATGGACGCGACGTGCTTGACCAGCCCGCCGAGGCACAGCGCGCTGACCGTCGGGCGCTCGCCGAGCTGCTCGTCGGTGAGCCCGCTGACGGTGCCGGTCAGGGCGACCCGTGCGGTCGCGAGGGCGGCGAGCAGGTCGGCGCGTTCGGTGTCGAGGGTGGTGGAGGAGAGGGTCATGGCGGATGTCCTTTGATCGTCGTCGTTGGCCGGTACGCGACAACCTTCGCAAGGGAAGAGGCCAGGATGTGTCCTCTTCTCCGGGCATCATGGACGTCATGGCGAAGACCTCAGCGCGTCTGCTGGCCCTGCTCTCGCTGCTCCAGGCGCGCCGGGACTGGCCGGGAGCGCTGCTGGCCGAGCGGCTGGAGGTCAGCCCGCGCACCGTGCGCCGCGACGTGGACCGCCTGCGCGAACTCGGCTACCCGATCACGGCCGTCAAGGGGCCCGACGGCGGATACCGGCTGGACGCCGGGACGCGCCTGCCCCCGCTGCTGTTCGACGACGAGCAGGCCGTCGCCCTGGCCATCGCGCTCCAGATCGCCACCACCTCCGGCGCGGGCATCGAGGAGGACGCGATGCGCGCGCTGCACACCGTCCGGCAGGTGATGCCCGCGCGGCTGCGCGGCCGGATCGACACCTTCCGGGTCACCGCCGTCGAGCCGCCGACGGCCCGGCAGGGGCCGCAGGTCGGCGGCGGCGTGCTCATGGCGCTCAGCGCCGCCGTCCATGCCCGGGAGGTGCTGCGCTTCGACTACGCGTCCCCGGCAAGGACGGACGAAGACACCATGGCCCCGCCGAGACGAGTGGAGCCGCATCACCTCATCACCTGGAACAGGCGCTGGTACCTGGTCGCCTGGGATCTCGACCGCGAGGACTGGCGCACCTTCCGCGCCGACCGCGTCACCCCGCGCTCGCCCACGGGCCCCCGCTTCACGCCGCGCGAGCTGCCCGGTGGCGACGTGGCCGCCTTCATCGCCGACCGGTTCAGGGGTGCCGGCGGTTCCGGCGGCTGGCCCTGTCTGGGCGAAGTGATCCTCGGCCTGCCCGCCGCCGCCGTGTCCCGCTACACCTATGACGGGGCCGTCGAGGCGCTCGGGCCGGATCGCTGCCGCCTCGTTCTCGGCTCGTGGTCGTGGACCGGCCTGGCCGCCGCCATCGGCGCGTTCGACGCCGACATCGAGGTCGTCGGCCCGGCCGAGCTCAGTGACGCCTTCGCACGCCTGGCCCGCCGCTACGCCGCAGCCGCCAGGCGGTGAGGGCGAGGCGGGCGCGGATCAGGCCGGTGGGATCGGCCATGGTGGTGCGGGCGGGCCCGTACTTCTCGACCACGCCCGCAGCGGCGATGGCCAGGCGATCCAGCAACGCCTCGTCCAAGGGGCTGGGCGGGCCGGGGCGCTCCAGCCACACCGTGCCGATCTCCTCGTCGTCCAGGGCGATGGGCGCGCTGCTGGAGACGGAGGCCGACGAACCGGAAACCGAACCGCCGTCGGGCGCGAACCGGATCGTCCGCCCCGTACTGTGCAGGCGGATCCCGGCCACGCACTCGGCCAGCCCCGCCGACGCCCGCACCAGCGCCGGAAGGTCCACCCGTCGGCGCATCAGCGTGTCGTGGAACATGACGACGCGGATCGCGCCCTCGACCTGGGTGTCCAGCTGCGACAACCGTGCCGCCAGTGCCTCCACGGCCGCGAGGATAGGCGGCGGTCCGCACCCGGTGCCCGGCGGGTGGCGGACGGGCGGCCATAATGATCACCGCTCGCGTCGAGGAGGCCGTGCATGCCGCAGATCACCGTCGAGTACTCCGCCTCGCTGGGGACACCTTCGACCGCCGGTCGTTCGCCCTCCACACCGGCGGCGCCGACCTCATCGGCAGCGCCCTGGGCGGCTATCACAAAGCCGTTCTCCCGTAGGTCGCCTCTCAGGTGGTGCCGGTCGTGGCGCGTTCGGCGACGTCGGCGGGGGCTGCGGCGATGACGCTGTCGAGCGCGCTGCGGGAGGTCTGCAGGTCGGTGATGGCCTTGGTGATCCGCTCGCGTTCCCTCATCAGGTCGCCGAGCAGGTCGGAGCATGTCGGCACCAGGCGCTCGCCCTCGTCACGCAGGCACGGCAGGATCGTGCCGATGGTGGCGGTGTTGAGGCCGGCGGCGAGCAGGCTGCGGATGCGGCGCACCGTGTCCACGTCCGCCTCGCTGTATTCGCGGTAGCCGCTGGGCCGCCGCGCGGGCTGGAGCAGGTCCTGCTCCTCGTAGTAGCGCAGCAGCCGTTCGTGCACGCCGGTCCTGCGGGACAGCTCGCCGATCCGCACGCCGTCCTCCTTCCCGCCGCTTGACTCTCACACCCATGTGAGACTCTAGCTTCTCCGCATGAGCAGGAGTCATGCCTCGCTCGCGGCCTTGTGCGCGAGCGTCTTCGTCGTCGGTACGTCGGAATACCTGGTCGCGGGCATGCTGCCCGAGGTCGGCGCGGATCTCCAGGTGTCGCAGGGCACCGCGGGGCAGGCGGTGACCGTCTACGCGCTCGGCGTCGTGATCGGCGGCCCCGCGGTGACCATGCTCACCGCGCGCCTGCCCCGCAAGCCCCTGGCGCTCGGGCTGATGCTGCTGTTCGCCGCGGGCAGCGCGCTCAGCGCCCTGGCCCCCTCCTTCCCGATGTTGCTGGCCGGACGGCTGGTCTCCTCGCTCAGCCACGCCGCGTTCCTCGCACTGGCGCTGGTGATGGCCACCAGCGTGGTGCCCGCGCACAGGACCGGTTCGGCGATCGCCACCGTGTCCTCCGGCTTCACCGTCGCCACCCTGCTCGGAGTACCGCTGGGCTCGTTGCTGGGGAACAGCGCGGGCTGGCGCGCCCCGTTCGCGGTGCTGACCGTGCTGACGCTGGTCGCCGTCGCCCTGCTGGCGTTGGTGCTGCCCAGGCAGCAGGCGCCGTCCGGCAGCCTGCGCGACGAAGTGCGCGTGGTGACGCGCAGGCCGGTGCTGCTGGCCATCGCCACCACGGCGGTCGGCTTCTCCGGCGTCGCCGTCGTCTTCACCTACATCGCGCCGCTACTCACCCGCGTCGCCGGTTTCTCCCCGTCCGCCGTCTCCGCCCTGCTGCTCACCTACGGGGTCGGCAGCTTCCTGGGCAATCTGGCCGCGGGCAAGCTGACCGACCGATCCATGTCCGCCACCATGCGCGGGGTCTTCGGCGGCCTGACCGGCGTGCTGGCGGCCATGCCGTTCGCCGTCGCCTGGCGGCCCACTGCCGTGCTCGCGGTCCTGGTCATGGGCCTGCTGGCCACCGCCACCATCGCCCCGTTGCAGGGCCTGATCCTGCGCCACGCCGGTGCCGCGCCGACGCTGGCGGTCTCGGCCAACGTCGGTGCCTTCAACCTCGGCGCCGCCGCCGGTTCCGCCCTGGGTGGCGTCCTCGTCACCACCGGCGCACTGCGCTGGACCGGCCTGGCAGGGGCGGCGCTCAGCCTGACCGGCCTGGCCCTGACCTACCTCGCCCTGCCCCGCACCGAGACGGCCAGCGCCTCGCACCAGGCGGGCTGGTCTTTAGAAGCCGCCCCAGAAGACGTATCCGGAGGTCGAGTCGACAGCCTTGGGCACTGAGCCCGTGGAGCCCTCCGAGGTCAGCGCGAGCTTCCAGTCGCCGTCCCACTTCACGGTCGTGGTCCTGGCCGTGCGGCCGCCGCGCACCGGGTCCCGCGACACCGTCCCGACGACGGCGGTCCGGGGCGTGTAGGAGACGATCCGGAAACCCGCGATCTGCGCCGCCTTCGCGGCCGGCACGACCTTGCCGCCCGTCCGCGTCCGCATATAGGCCGCCTGGCTCCCACCCGCCACGACCTGCTGCTGCAAGATCTTCCGCCACTGCGGTGACCGGTCGAGCCGCACGCTGATGTGCACCGCGGCCATCAGGGCCCCGCGCGGCGTGTGCTCGTAGCAGCGCGCGATGTCACCCTGGACGACGAGCGGTCCGACCGACGGCGAGAACGGCACCGCCACACCCTGGAACCGTTCCCAGTGCACCTGCCTCGGCGCGGTGTGGGGGATGCTCTGGTTGCTGTTGTCGGGCGTGCACCCGTCCGTCCCGGCCGAACTCGTGGTCTGGGGCGTCGGCTTCGCCTTGGCCGCCGCGGGCTTCTCCTGTCCCGGCCCGACACAACCGGCGGTGACCAGGGCTGCCAAGCCGATGATCACTGCGGGACAAGCTCTGCTGAACATGGAGGGATCCGTTTCGCCGGGGGGGACTGGCACGATCAGGCCGACATGCCAGACCCTGATCATCCACCAGCCGGAGAGCAGGACGGTCAGCCACTGGTCGCTTCTTCGACGATCTTCTTCAGGAGGTTCCCGCCCCTCGCCTTGTGGCCGTGCCGGGTCAGGGCATCGTCAGCACGACCTTGCCGTGGGCCTGGTGGTCGCGGAGCCGGTCGGCGGCCCGGTCGGCCTCGTCGAGGGGCAGGACGTGGTCGATGACGGCGCGGACGCGGCCGTCGGCGATGGCGGGGCCGAGCGCGGTGAAAGCGGTGGCGAGGGCGTCGCCGAGTTCGGCGGGCCGGGTGAACCCGAACGACACCCCGCGCACGCGCAGGTGCCGGTAGGACAGGGCGTCCAGGTCGATGGTCGAGGCGGCGCCGCCGAGGCGGCCGATGTTGACCACGGCGCCGCCGACGGCGGTGGCGGGCAGGCAGTCGGCGAAGGTCCGGCCGCCGACGTGGTCGAGCACGACGTCGGCGCCGCAACCGTCGGTGGCGTCCAGGACCTCGGTGGCGAGATCGCGTCCACCGGTCACCAGCACCCGGTCGGCGCCCGCGGCGACCAGCAGGTTCCGCCGGGCGGCCGTACGGGTGGTGGCCAGGACCCGGCGCGCCCGCAGGGTCCGGGCGATCTGCACGCCGATCAGGCCGACGGCGGAGGCCCCCGCGGTGATCAGGACGGTGCGGCCGGGCCGGAAGCCGCCGAGCGCCAGCGCGCCGTGCTCGGTCAGCAGGCCCGTGGGCAGCGCGGCGGCCTCGGCGTCGGCCAGGCCGTCGGGGACCGGCAGCACGTGCCGGTGGTCGGCGGCGACGTACTGGGCGAAGCTGCCGGGCGCGGTGCCCATGACGCGGTCCCCGGCGCGCAGCCCCCGCACGCCGCTCCCGACCGTCGCGATCTGCCCGGCGAACTCGAACCCGGCCGTGTACTCCCGGTCCGCGCCGTCCAGCATGGGGATGTCGGCGTTGTTGAGCGCGACGGCGTGGACGCGCACCAGGACCTGGCCGTGGCCCGGCTCGGGCACCGGCACCTGGCGCGCCTGCCAGTGCGGGCCCAGGCCGCCCAGCAGGGCCGTCATCTCCGTGGTCGTCATCTGTTCCCCTGTTCCACCGGTCAGGCGGCGCCGCTGTGCGCCAGCTCGCGGGACGCCTCGGCCTGGCCGGTCAGCTCCCCGGCCTTGCCGACGGCGGCGGCGACGGCGTCGTCCCCCGTGATCCAGCGCAGCGGCGGCCGCCCGGTCTCGACGATCTTGACGAGGCCGGCCGCGGTCCGGGCCGGGTCGCCGGGTCCCGGGTCGTTGTCGGCCCGCCAGTCGGCCAGCTTGGCGGCGGTGCGTTCGGCGTAGTCGCCGATCGACAGCTCCGGCCAGTAGACGGAGGCGTCCGCCTGTATTCCGGCACGGGAGAAACCCGGTTCGACGATGGTGGTGCGGATGCCGAACGGCTCGACGTCGAAGCGCAGCGACTCCATCCAGCCCTCGACGCCGAACTTGGACGCGGCGTAGGCCGCGCAGAACTCCCGCCCGGCCAGCCCCGCCGTCGAGGAGATCGTGACGATGTGCCCGGACCGCTGGGCCCGCATGACCGGCAGCACCGCGCGGGTGACGTTCATCGGGCCGAACAGGTTGGTCTCGATCTGCGCCCGCGTCTGGGCGGGCGAGACCTCCTCGAAGAAGCCGGGGTAGCAGGTGGCGGCGTTGTTGACCAGCACGTCGATCCGGCCGAAGCGCTCCACCGCCATCGCCGTGGCCGCCTGGGCCTCGTCGGGGCAGGTGATGTCCAGCCGCACCGCCAGCAGCCGTTCGTCCGGTCCGTCCAGCGCCCGCTCGACGTCGCCGGGGCGGCGGCCGGTCGCCATCACCCGGTGACCGGCCGACAGAGCGGCGGTGGCGATGGCGGCGCCCAGGCCGCGACCGGCGCCGGTGACGAAGAAGACCTTGCTCATGACGCTCTCCTCAGGGCCCGGTCCCGGCTGGATGGCCGGTTCCTCCCCTTTCGGGAGTTACCCTCCGCTCCGGGGTCGCGACGGCCCGGCCGGAAGGTGTGACCCTTCCTTGGCCGAGCCATTGCGTCCCGGCGGCCGGAACGGCCCGGGGGAGCCCGCTGGGTCAGCGCAGGTACCGGTGGATGGCGTGCCGGATCTGCGCGGGTGTCATCGGGTCGGTCGACAGGGCGCTGTGCAGGACGAGACCCTCGATGAGCGCGTCGAGTTCCCGGGCGGTGGTGGCGTCGAAATGGCGTTGCAGCGCCCGGCGGCTGCGCGCCATCCACGCCTTCGTGACCGCTTTCAGCGCCGGGTTCCGCGCCGCCGCCACGTACAGCTCCACGGTGAGGACGAGATCGTGCCGCGAGCCGAGCAGGTCGTCCGACACCAGCGTGATGACGGCCTCGACCGCCGCGGCACGGTCCCCGGCGGCGTCCAGGCGCTCGTCGAAGACCCGGGCCATGGCGTCGGCGTGCCGGGTGAACGCCTCGGCGAGCACCTCGTCCAGGGACGCGAAGTGGTAGGTCATCGACCCCAGCGGCACGTCGGCGGCGCGGGCGATCTCCCGGTGGGTCGTCCCGGCGACGCCGCGCTCGGCGATGACGGTGAGCGCGGCGTCGATCAGCCGGTCCCGCCGCCCGGGGTCGTGCCGCCGGGGCCGCCGCGGGGCAGGGGAGCGCCGCGCGGCCGGACCGCTCACGCCGGACCGCTCACGCCGCGTCCGGCCCGATCGTGCGGATCACGCGGGCGGGGTTGCCCACCGCGACGACGTTCGCCGGGAGGTCCCGGGTGACGACCGCCCCGGCGCCGACGACGGTGTTCTCCCCGATCGTGACCCCGGCCAGGACGATCGCCCCGCCGCCCAGCCACACGTTGTCGCCGATCGTGATCGGTGCCGCGGCCTCCCACTTGGCCCGGCGGGGCTCGGGGTCCACCGGATGGGTCGGGGTGAGCAGCTGCACGTTGGGACCGATCTGCACGTCGTCGCCGATGGTGATCGGCGCGACGTCCAGCGCCACGAGGCCGAAGTTGGCGAACGACCGGGCGCCGATGCGGATATGCCCGCCGTAGTCGACGCGCAGCGGCGGCCGGATCTCGGTGCCGTCGCCGACCTCGCCGAGCAGTTCCGCCAGGAGGCGGCGGCGCTCACGCCGGTCGCGGGCCGGGGTCGTGTTGAACGCGTCCGCCAGCTCCATGGCCCGCAGGGCGTCCTCGGCCAACTCCGGGTCGTCGGCGATGTACAGGTCACCGGCGAGCATCCGCTCGCGCATGGAACGGTCGTCAGGATCGGGCATCATGCGTACGACCGTACACATGGGGCATACGACCCGCCCGCCGACCGCCGCGCGAACTCCCGTGGCCGGATGCGGCCAACGGGTCGGGGCGGCACGATCGGAGCCCTTCCGGAGCCGCCCATCGGCCCGCGATCTTTCCTAGAGGTGACATCTCTATTACCCGGCGCGCCGGACGCTCCGCCCGGCGCGTGGCGATCGGTGCCCGAAGCCGTCCGGCACGGGGGGATCGGGGCGATGCGGACCGGCGTGTCGGGGTCGCGCGGGGGCGGTCGGCGGCCGATCTCCGATGAAGATGGTCAAGACGCCGGTCGGCCGACGCGATAACCTCGACGTGCTGTTGGGAAGGTACCCGGACGGGTGCCTAGAGCAACCCGACACAACGGCGGCGTGCCTCGCACACAGGCACAGCCCGCACGTGTACCGTCCAGGGTAGGCGTGAGGCCGCTTCCATCCCAGGAAGCGCCCCACACCCCCTACAACAAAAAAACGACGGCGACTCGTCCGCCCTGAGGAGCTGGAGACTCCTTAAGTCAGGCGACTCGCCGCCGTCGCTGGAACCGAACTCCCTGGACAGTAGTCCGGTTCCGGTGGCCCAATCGGTAAACCGTTACCTCCACCCGAGAGGACCAGTTATGAGAGTACCCGCTCTGACGAGATGCGCAACGGGCGACACGCCACTTGCCCGTTCCCGCCATGATTCCGTGGCCCTCTCCCGGCGCCCCGCACCCCCCGCGACGGCCGCCCGTCGGCTTCGGCCGCCCCTTTCCTGCTTCCGCGCGGACCCCAACAAAAATCTTGGTGTTCGCGCGGCGTTCTTCCGCTCCCGCAACCGGCACGGCGGCCTGCCGCCGCTCTTGACCGGTGGAGACGGATCCTTGACCGGGCCCTCGGAGCGGCGCGGGACCCCACGTCCTGCGCCCTGGAAGGCTTGGCGACTCGGTCACACCCGGGCGGGAGGCGACGACCTGCACACATGAGAAAGCGCCCCAGGGGGGCGCTGTTCCCATCTCCCATATTGTGTCCGGTCTCCTGACCCGTCTGGCTCCTAGTAGGTGTGGCAGCCAAATCCGAGCTAGACGGTTCTGAAGACCCGGCAAGTCGTGTCGGAGGAAACGATAGCAACTCGTCCTCCGGTTAGCCAAGCACGCCCCGGCAACACGCCGTCAAAGCTCTCTCGGCTGACCGATTCCAACCCAAATGTCGGTACTGTGCGTGCGGATACCGGCACTCTCGGCGATGCCGAGGGGGAGTCGCCTCCCTCTCCGGTGCCCGCCGAAGGGTCCGCCGCGCGTCGGCGCACCCGCGTTCTCGACGTGCCCGGGGCCCGGATCGCCGCCCAGGCGCATGCGCGCATCACCGTGCCGCACATCGCCCAGCGTCCCGTCATGCGGCGCAGCCCCGACGGCGGCCGGTCCTTCCCCCGATGCTCGGCGTCGGGATACCGGTACGAGACCGAGCTCTCCAGCACGCCCCCCTCCCAGCCCACCAGCGTCCCCACCGGCGACCGGGAGACCGGCACCACCCGGCTGCTGGTCCTGGACCTGGACACCTCCCGCGTGCCCGAGTCGGGAGCGGGCAATCGCCCGGCCTACATCGCGAGCGTCGCCGACCAGGCCGTGGCGATGGTCGAGGAGTGCGGCGGGCGCGCCCTGGTCGACGTCAGCCCCAGCGGCGGGCGCCACGTGTACCTCCTGTGGGCCCAGCCCGTCCGGTACTCCGAGATGCGCACGCTCGCCAAGGCCTTCGCGCTGCGGTTCGCCCCGGTCGTCGACACCTCGCCGATGGAGCACACCGACGGCCAGATCCGCGGGCCGGGTTCGCCGCACAAAAGCGTCAACGGCCGGCTCAGCGGCTTCATGACCCTCACCATGAGCATCGACGAGGCCGAGGCCCTTTGCGCGCGCCCTTGCGACAGCGCCGTCTGGGAGGCCCTCCAGATCGAGCTCACCGCCGAGCTCGATCTCGTCACCGGCTGCGGCCCGGATCTCGAAGCCCGGCACCCCCAGGCCCCCGACGCCGTCCCCGGCACCGAGCTGGACCTCAAGGGCGAACCCTTCCGTCCCAGGGTCGGCGGTCGCGCCACGGTACGTCCGGACCTGGAGCAGACCGCTCGAACCCGCCAGTGGGACCGCACTCGATACGCCACCAGCTCCGAAGTCCGCCAAGCGATCCTCTCCAGCGCCGCCGCACGCGGCTGGCGGCTGGAGCACGTCCGGACGGCCCTGGCCACCGAGTGGTCTCCCATCGCCGACTGGTGGCGCGATGACGACCGGCTGAGGACCGAGTGGACCAAGGCCCTGGAGTTCACCACACCCGAGTCGCCACCCCCTGCGGCAGGAGTGGGGGATTCTGTCCGTGAGAGCAACACTAGTGGAACAACCATCACGCGGGGGGGCTCCCCCGGGCCTCAGACGGAGCCTGAGCGCCCGTCGCCGAGAACTGATGATCCTGACCGGACCAGAGCCGGAAACGTCTGGGGGATCGAAGTCAGATCTGAACCCTGGCAGCTGTCGGTGTATCAACAGATCAGGGTCTGGCAACATGCCATGTACATCGTTGAGCGGTATCTGGAGCTGGAGTGGGCGGGTCGGGCCCTGAGTTATCGGGCGATCCTCAGGGCGATCGGCGCCGCGGCTCAGATGGCGGGATCCACTACCGTCGAGTTCGGAACGCGTCAGCTGGCCTATATGACGGGTCTGGACCACACGACGGTCTCGCGAGCGTTGCAAGCGTTGCGAGAGGGGCCTTATGCCCTCATCGCCCTGGCGCAGCGGGCCGAAGGGGTTCGAGCGGACCTCTACCAGCTCGTCGTCCCTGAGGCCCTCGCGGAGGAGGCGGCGCGACGCCGGTTCCGCAGTGGTCGGATCGACGCGATCCATCCGGTCTTCCGCAAACTCGGACTCGGCCCGGCGTTCATGTTCGAAGCCCTGTCCAGCAACCCCGCCACCGCTGCCGAACTGGCCACAGCGGCTCTCTTGTCGAGAACGACGGCGTACGAGGCCCTCCATTCCCTGGCCGCCCACGGCCTGGCCGAACGAGACGAACACGGGCTCTGGCGGCGGGGCCCCGCCGTTCTGGACGTCATTGCCAGCGTTCTGGAGGCCGATATCGAGGCCGACGACCATCTTCGAGAACATCGTGCGGACCGAGCGAAATGGCATGCGTACCTTGGCATTATCTCGGCGGCCGGTGCGGAATTCGTTGATGGGCAGGATCAGCAACCGGACAATACGACCGGCGCCCCGGCCCCCTGTGCGCCCAGAACGGCCCGTGCCCGTCCGCTGAGGGCGCCTCGGACGGCACCCTCCATTCCAGCGGACGCGGCTGCCCAGCGTCGGCAGCGACGCAGACAGGCGGTTCGCGCGAGGCTGGCCCCGAGCTGGTTGACGCCTCCCCGCCGGCTGGTCACCGAAATCGATCTGGCATGCCCAGCTGAAATACGAGCCGTTCTCGATCAGGCGCTGCTAGACGAAATGAGCGAGACGCTTTCCGCACTTCCGGCCGATCTTCATGCCGTTATTGCCGAGGACCTGGCGGTCATCGCCGAGGACGAGGCCTGCCATAGTGCGGAACGAAGTGCCTACGAGCACGAACTCGTCGCGCTGCGCCGCATTTTCGGAACCGCCATTCTTGATCATCCCAGCGGCCCTTCCTGAGAAGACCGTTCGGCCTGGCGGCCTGCGCGCCGGAGAAGCCGTGCTCCCGCAGCGCGCGGCCGGTCCGCCGGGCCGTCCCCGCAAAGATCAAAAACATGCGGTCGTCTTTGTGGAAACTCGCACTGCGGATATCGCGACGGCGAGGTGACCTGCGTAAACGGGTGTGGGAACGAGGATGTGCACCGGCACGTCGATCCGTTCCTCCGTTGCGCCCCGCGAACCGGCGACACGTTTCCTGGATTTCTGCGGCGAGCCTCTTCTTTTGTGCTTCCCAAATATTTTGGCGTTGCCGGGGCGAGCGCGTGAAGATTCAAATATGAGATCGGCCCGGCCCGCACGGCCGACGATTTTCGCCGCACGCCACGTTGGCTTTTTCTCCCAGGGGACGAGCGAGCCCGCTCGTACGAACTTTCAGAGCCGGTACTGAAGCGGTGTTCGGCGACGGCCTGTGATCGGGACCCGCGTGCTCATGGTTGTTTTCAGGTCCGGCGTTGTTACCGGGGCGGCGGACGGAGTAGGGAACGGAGTAGGGAGGGGAGAGGTCTTGTGAGGTTGCCCAGATCTCCCCTGCCACGCTTGCCGGACCGCCGCCGGTTTCCCGACATCGTGGCGGCTCGGTGAGGACAGCGGGAGCCGAAGGGAAGCGCGGTCGGCAGAGAGCCGGGTTCGATCGGGATGCGACGGGAACAGAGAAGACAACCTCCGCCGCTTGAGCCGCAGTGGAGCGGGCTCCTCTGGCGCAGTAACAGGGGATCGCCACGACGACACTGGCCCGATCGGTTCCGTGGGAACCGCTGCATAGGCGGGGAACCGGTTCCGGGAGAACCGCAATGACGGCGGGTGATGCTGCACCGGTTCCCGAAGAACCGCTGCCATGTGTCGGCCCCGGTTCCCCCGGAACCGAAACGACGCGGCCAGGCTGGTTCCCCCGGAACCGGAACTGACGGCTGAATATCGGTTCCGTGGGAACCGCCCGACAACCCATGGTCCGGTTCCTCAGGAACCGAGGCCAGGTAACCCCGGCCTGGTTCCTCGGGAACCGATGCAAGCCCGAAGTACCGGTTCCCGAGGAACCAGGTACTCGTTGAGACCTGGTTCCTCGGGAACCGTAAGAGTGACACGGAACTCGGTTCCTGGGGAACCGCACCTGATGCAGACTCCGGTTCTCCGGGAACCGCCCCCATGACGATACGTTCCGGTTCCCAGGGAACCGCGGCGGCGGTAGAACTACCGGTTCCGGGAGAACCGCGGGTCGCAGTCTGATCCGGTTCCGAGGGAACCGGGCTGGTCACTTTCAATCGGGGACCATTGCCGGTTCTCCGGGAACCGGGGTGGCCGGAGAACTATCGGTTCCTAGAGAACCGGTTCCGGGAGAACCGGCACGAGCGCATTGCCGTGTGACGGCTAGGCACTCTGCTCGACTCATCGTGCACTTGCGAGCGCGAGACGGTGGTTCCCCGAGAACCGCTATGTGCGAAAGTGCCCCGGCCTGCTGCGAATCCTGGCGCAAAGTGGGATGCTCGTTCTCTACAACCTCCCGCCTTGTCGGTGGGACTCACGTTGCAGCATGTGGGGAAGAGGTCTCAGCGAAGGCGGACGCGGTGGCGGCCGCCAGTGCCCAGAGCGGAGGCTGTTGAACGTTATGGCGTCCGGGAGCCGGTCACACCCCCTCTGACCTGCACTTTTGCAACCCTCCCCAAGGTGTCGTTATTTTATAGACGCCTTTGATCTTGGATTTCGAGGAGACTTTCTGAACAAGACCGGTTCCTCGGGAACCGGTGTGACCGTAGGGAAACGGTTCTCTGGGAACCGGCGTGAGAGTCGGCGATCGGTTCCTGCGGAACCGATGGGGATGCCTGCATCGGTTCCTCAGGAACCGGGGAGCGGCCCCTCAGTGGTTCTCCGGTTCCTGAGGAACCGCCGAGATATCGGTTCCGCAGGAACCGGTAGAGGAGGCAGCGGTTCTCTGGGAACCGGCGAGCTGTTGAGTTCTACCGGTTCCCTAGGAACCGGCGAAGCACTCAAGCTCAGCGGTTCCCTGGGAACCGATGGCGGTACTTCAACCCGGCGGTTCCCCGGGAACCGATGGAATGCTTCGCCGTTCCGGTTCCCAGGGAACCGAGGAGAACCGCTGAAGCATCGGTTCCCTGGGAACCGGCAGAGTGCCGCAGCCCGCTGGTTCACCGGTTCCCGGGGAACCGATAGAGCCCCCTGCTCGGCCGGTTCCCGGGGAACCGGTGGAGTGTCCCGCCTCACCGGTTCCCCGGGAACCGGTGGACCCCCCTCCAGGAGAGTCCTGGAATCTGTCACCCGTCCGCGCGTCAGCCTTCCGGCGGTTCCGCGGGAACCGCTACCGTCCAAGCGTCACTCTCTCAAGCACTGAAGGACTGCAATGCCCCGAGGCAAGACCGGAGGACGTCCCGCACACGCTCCGAACGTCCTGAAGCAGCGGCCGTTGATCGAGCCCCCGGAGCCAGGGACCGGCCAGCCGGCACCGGTCGAACAGATCGCCCCCAATCCGGAGAATCCTCGGGGTGCACAGCTCGACCAGGTCCAGGTCGCGCAGATGCGGGACTCCATCGCCCGCTACGGCCTGCTCCAGGCGCTGGTCGTGGTGGAGCTGGAGGTGTTCCTCAAGGAGTACCCGGAGTACCAGGGGCACTTCGAGGCGGGCGTCAAGTACGTCATCGTCACCGGGCACATCCGCTACGCGGCGATCACGAGCCTGCTCGCCGACGAGGACCCCCAGTTTGACGAGCGCCGCAAGACGCTCCGCGAAGTTCGCATTGACGTCCAGAACCACCTGATCGACGACCTTGATGCGATTTTCCATCAGGAGAACCAGAAGCGGCTCGACCTCAACGTCTTCGAGGAGGCGCTGATCTTCCAGCGGCTCCAGCAGCGCAAGGGGTTCAGCCACGCCCAGATCGCCCAGGGGCTCGGTGTCGGCAAGTCGACGGTCACCAAGCGGCTCAAGCTCCTGGAGCTCGACGACGCCGGCCGGGCCCTGGTGCTGGACGGCCGCATGCAGGTGGCGACCGCCTACGAACTCGTGTCGGCCCTTCCCGGCCAGCCGGATCTGGTCGTGGCGGCCTTCCAGCTCATCGAGACCGAGCGGCTCTCTCCCGGCGAGGCCGTGAACCGGATCGTGCTCGCCGAGACCGCCGAGCCCGTCGCGGAGGAGCCGACGGTGAGCGGGAGCGTCGGGGACGATGCCACCGGTGAGCCGGACGGCGTCCAGGACGCCTCCGAGGAGGGCGAAGCCGGTCCGGCGTTCCCCCCGGGCGTGCACGTGGGCGACCCCGCGCCGCAGGAGAAGGTGCAGGCGTCCCAGTCCCAGGACCCCGCCGACGCCGTGCCCGAGCCGCGCGTTCCCCAGGAGGTGCCCGAGCCCGCACCGGCCGCACCGGTCGATGACGTGCGTGCCCGCACGCGCGCCACCGCTCTCCGCGAACGCGCCTGCGCCCAACTGGTGGCCGAGTACGCTCCCGCCGTCGACGACCCGCAGGCCACCCTCATCGCGGCCGGTGTGATCACTGCGGCGGGCGGACAGATCCTCAAGCAGGCCCACCGGTGGATGCGCGCGGCGGGCGACCCCGACGCCGAGCACCTGGAGCCGTCCGCCTATGCGGCGACGGTCGTGGCCCGCGGGAACGGCGCGCTCCTCCGGAAGCTCGCCTACGCCGTGGCGCTGGCCGGTGGCGAGCGCCAGGCGAGCGACCGGCGCACCGGCCTGTCCCCGGCCGCCATCGCCCATATCCGGCACCTTCAAGACGCAGGCGTCTACGAACCGGCCACCGAGCAGGAGCGCGCCGCGCTCGGCTCACCGGCCGCCGCCTCCGCCTGAGGATGCCACCAGCCCTCTCCCCGTCCTCACCCACGGAGACCTCGATGTCAGAACTGCACCGTCCCACCTACGCGCCCCATCTCCCCCCCGTGCTCGCCGGCCTGAACCGCGCCGGATCGGTGGGCAAGACGACCTTCGGTGAGAACATCGCCGCCCAGGCCGCCCTGCGCGGCTACCGGGTGTTGTGCGTCGACGCCGACAACCAGGGCGACCTGAGCTTCTGGAACGGCTACGAGACCTACACCCCGGACGGCACCACCACCGTCCACGACGTCATGATCGGCCAGGCGGCGCTGGCGGACGCGATCGTCCCGGGCCGGACGCGCATCAACCCCGACGAGCACGAGACGCCGTTCCAGAACATCCCGGGGCTCGACCTCGTCCTGGGCTCCAAGGCCATGGAGCAGGCGGACTCCGAACTGGCCGAGGACCCCTTCGGCGTGTTCTGGCTGCAGAACGCCCTGGCCGAGGGGATCAAGGAGGACGAGTACGACCTCATCTACATCGACTGTCCCGCCTCCATGGGACGGCTGTCCATCTCGCTGATCCTGGCGGCGACCAACATCGTGGTCTGCATGAAGCCCGCCCTCAAGGAGATCCGTGGCTCGGCCGCCATCACCGACAAGATCGACGAGATCCGGGCCAGCTACGGCCGCCGGCACAACGCCTCCGCCGAGGCGTCGTACTACTGGATCAACGAGGCCCGCAAGACCAAGTTCCAGGGCCAGTTCTACCTCGACGTCCAGGACGACGCCGTCGAGGCGTACGGCGCCAAGATGTTGCCCCCGCTCGGCCAGGTCGGCCAGATCGCCGAGGCCTACGCCGCGCAGGAGCCGCTGGCGATCTACAATCCGCGGCTGCCGGCGGTGGGGGTCTTCAACACCATGCTCGACCGGTTCGGCTTCCCCGAGAAGAAGTAGGCGAGCCGGGACCGTTGGGGGCCGGTTCCGCGGGAACCGACCCCCAACCGGTTCCCGCGGAACCGGTAGGTGGATGTGAAGAAAGAGACCGGACGCGGACGCGGCCCCGCCCGCCCCGTGCCTTCCTATACCGCTGCCAGGACGGCCGCCGTCGAGATCAAGGACCTCCGGCTGTCGCACGGCGCGGACGGCGTCGAACTCCTTCCCGAGGACACCGACTTCCTGGGGCTGCTGGCCCACCTGCGCCGGTTCGGCGGCGTCGACCGGGCCGTGCATCCCGCCGACGCGCGGCGGCTGGCCGAGCGGGAGTTCTCCGGGGCCGCCGTCATCCTGCGGTACCTGGGCCACCAGCTCCTGGTCGAGGAGCTCAAGCTGATCCAGCAGGCGCGCCAGACCGGGGTGTCCTGGACGGACATCTCGCACAGCCTGGGCTACAAGACCCGGCGCGGCGGCGAGGGCCGGGCGGTCAGCCTGGAAGCGGCGGTGAAGGCCGTCGAGGACGCGCGGACGCTCGCCACCGACAACGCGGCGGTCGTGCCGCGTCCCCGGGACGCCGCGGAGATCCGGCGGGCCCGCCGTGGCGCCCTCATCGTGGACGACTGGCAGATTCGGCACGTGCGCTCCATGGTCGAGGTCTCCGAAGAGCTGATCAAATTCCGGGACCGGCTCCCGCACGGCGAGTTCACCGGGGAGTTCCTCGACGACCTGGCCGAGGCCATGGAGACGGCCACCGAGTCGAGCAAGGGCCGCCGCCGCTTCGTCGTCTGGTTCCGCGCCACGGCCGGGGACCTGCTGGCGGCCGCCGAGGAGCAACCTCCCGAACCGGACGTCCAGCCCCTGCTGGACCGGACCCGGCACCTCTGGATGCGGGCGCGCCAGGCCGAGGAACTCGCGGCGGGCTGAGTCGCTGACGGCGGGCTTCCCAGCCACGGGCCGCGCCCCTGCACGCCCTCGCCCCCACCGTGTCGGGGCCGCGGAGCCGGGTAGATCATCAGTGCGGCGGCGGGCGGCGCTCATGCGCGACGCCGCCGACGACAATCCTCAACTCCGCCGCGATATCGAGGAGTTGCGCGAGGCCGTGGGACTGGAGGAGCGGGAGAGCGCGTGAGCCCGCCCTTCTCCTGCGGCCGTGCCGCGCCCTGACACCGCTCGGGACGAAAAGGGCGAAGGCCGGGCGGAAACCGCCTTTTCCCATTCGCCTTTAAGAATGGATTGCGGCAATCAGGGCATTCTTTTCCATGCCCTCCCGGAGCGGCGTCCGGCGAATTCGCACGGGGGCGTTATGGCGGAAATGGCGTTATTTAAAGGGCGTGTTTTATGTGACGGCGGGTCGGGTAACGATGCCAGGGGCGACATATTCCATAAGCAATTTATGGCGATATTCGCGCTGCCTTTTCCCAGGAGCAGGTCTGCACGGAAGGAACACCATGTTCAGACGAACGGTCGTGCTCGGCGTGGCCGCCACCGCAGTCGTCCTCGGCGGCACCGGCGTCGCCAGCTCGACGACCGGCGGGCATCACCGTACCCAGCCGGGCACCGCCGCCGCCCCCGCCGTCGATCTCCACCTCGTCGCCAACAGCGAGACCGCGGCACCGGGCACGGAGGCCACCATCACGCTGCGGATCGGGAACAAGGGCACCGCGCCGACGAAGGAGGAGGCCACCGTGCAGGTGGTGACCCCCTTCTACACCTCGCTGGGAAAGAAGGCGCCCAAGACCTGCAAGGCGACGCCGGCCGCCCCGACGCCGCCGCTGCCCCAGACCGTCAAGTGCACGGTCCCCGCCGGTATCAAGCCCAAGGGTGACACGAAGGTCGCGGTCCCCCTGCTGGTGGCGAAGGAGGCGCCCCGCGGAACGCTGGCCGGGGCCGCCCTGGTGACGCCCGCCACCAAGGAGCCCGACGCCTTCCCCGGCGACAACCTGGCGGCCTTCAGCCTCCTGGTGCTGGGCGGCTGACGGACTCCGCACGAGCGCCGTTCATCGTGCGCCGGGCCGATCCCATGGCCCGGCGCACGACCATGTCCGGTGGAGCAGGACGTCCCCGCGAACCTCCCGCTGGGAAACGGGAATTGCCCAAAGAAACAGCCGGTGCCCCTGCCGGGCACCGGCTTCTTGCATGGTCGGCAAGTCCCATGCGGGCAACAAAAAAGGCCGCAGCGCCCTCCCGGACGCTACGGCCTTTTTCGCGGCGTGTGTCAGCTGCCGAACGAGCCGTTGACGCAGTCACCCTGCTCGTTGGTGATGCCGAGGATGTTGTGGATCGCGGCGCCGACGCCGGCCACGTCGACGCTGCGGCAGGTCTGGATGCCGACGATCTGGATGTTGTCCGGGCCTTCGCCGGCCACGGCCGGGGCGGCGGCGAACGCCATGAACCCGGCGGCACCGATGAGGGCGGAAGCGACCAGTCGCTTAACCATGGAAGTCTCCGTTCGAGGTGTGGGCGTCGTAGGGCGCCCCGGCTGGAAGATCGTCGGCCGGGACTCCGGTGTCGATCGCACCGCAACTCTCGCTGCGGGGCAACTGTTTCAAACTGCTCTTTGGACATACGTTGCGCCTCTCTAGGGGTTGCTTTCCACGGCGCAGACGCCGCCGTCCGCTTATGGGGGAATCGAGCGGTTCTGGAATTGGCTGACATGGTTCGGTTCGGTCGTGCCGGAAAAATGCCACGCTCGGCCGTTCGATCATCACGCGTCCTCTCCCCGACCAAACGCCATGCCATGCAATGGCAAACTCTGGGCATGCCCGACGTGTCGCCAACCTGCGGAAGGAGCCGGTGAAGACGTGCGCGTAACGGCCTCTGAGCTGCTCATTCGTGCGTTCCCCGACTGCGAATCTTTGGAAATCACGTCTGGCCGCGTGTTCTGATTCCGCTGGCACCGCAGCGGTTATTAGGGCACTCTGTTCGCGAGACACACCGAGGATTTCGAGTTTCCCGTGGTGGCCGCGATTAGCGGTGTTATCGTCTCGACATCGTCGAAGCGGTGGCGACCATGCCGCCGCGTGTTGTGCGACAGAGTCGTACCGACAAAGGAGAGCGCAGATGCGGCCGGACATGACCCAGCACGGAGCAGCGATGCTCCAGGGTCGTCCCTGCCGCGCGCTCTTCCGGGTGGCGGTGCGCGTCGGCGGCCTGGCCGTCCTCGCCCTCCTGGCGTGGGTGCTGGGCTCGGTCCTGGCGCAGTCGACCTCGTCGGCCGCCACGACGGCCGACGCCCCGGCCGCCCCGGCCGCCTCGACCCCGGCCGCCAAGCAGTCGAAGCTCGCCCGGTTGATGAACCGGACGGCGTCTTCGGGATCGCCGGCGGTCACGCGGGCCGTGGACGGCGCGCACCTGCTGGGCGAGCGCGAGCTCGGACTCGTCGAGGAGCGCGTCGAGCGCGCCGTCAACGGGCCCGCCCGTCTCGGCTCGCGCGGCGGCCGGTCCCGGGCCGACGCCGTGCGGAACCTCGGTACGACACGGCTCACCCGGGACGCCGCGAAGACGGCCCTGGCCGCCGGAACCGACGCGTTGCGGGTTCCCCGGCAGGTCGGTCTTGAGCGGGTGACGCCGCCGGTTCGCGCGGTGGAGCGCCTCGCCAAGCCCGCCCTGGCCCAGGTCCGGTCCCAGGGACGCGACGTGCTGGAGCGCGCCGACGCCGCCGCGGCCGACCTGCTCCCTTCCGAGCACCTGGGCGTCCCCTCCGTTCACCTCGCCCCGCTGAGCGAAGCGACCGAGGCCGTGCGGATGGTGACGCCCTCGCCCCTGGCAGGGCTCCCGCCGATGGCCGGGCCGCCGGACCAGCAGCAGCGCCAGGCCCAGCTGCCCGCCGCCGTTGCCGACCCGGTCTCCGGTGATCTCGACGCCGCCCGCGACACCGCCCCGGCCTCCCAGGCCGCCGGTGGCCAGGGACGTGCGCGAAGCCTGCCGTCCGGGCACCTGGCATGGGCCGGCGGCACCGGACGGGCAGGCCACACGGCCGCGACCTCGCAGGCCGAGGACGCCTCCGCCCTGCCCGGCTCCCCTGCTCCCCTGGCCCCCGCGGGCCAGCACACGCGGGACGACGTCCTGCCCCACGGCGGCCACGGCGCCGGTCCCGGGGCGAACATGTCGCCGACCGTCCTGCTGACGGCCCCGGCGACCGCCGGCCGGCCGATGTTCGACCAGCCGGGCCTGAACGACGCCGCGATGTCCGCCGCGCCCGCCGTCGTCCCCGACTAGGACCCCGGCCCCGCACGGGCGCCGCTCGGCGCCCGCCCGCGATCACCTCGACGACCCACCCGCACACGCCCCGCGAGCGCGCCCCGCGCGCCGCTCCGGACGGCGGCGGGCCCGGTCCTCGCCGATCGCCCTTCCCAGACCTTCCTTCCGAAGGCAGCGGCTTCGACCAAGACCGCTGCTCGCCCTGGCCGCACCGTCGGCGGCCAGGCGAACCCAACCGATCGAAACAGGAGCACATCATGCGCAACTGGGCCAAGCACACCAGCCGTGCGGCGCTCGTGGCCGCCGGCGCCGTCGTCATCGGCACCAGCCTGACCTCCGCGTCGGCCATCGCCGACATCGAGACCTCGGGCAAGGGCAGCGTGCTGGGCGGCAACCAGCTGAACGCCCCGGTGTCGGTGCCGGTCAACCTGTGCGGCAACGCCGTGGCGATCGTCGGGGCGGCCAAGGCCAAGTGCCTGGGCGCGGCCACCGTCACCAACCACGACTCCGGCGGCCACCTGAAGTCCTCCGGCGAGGACAGCGTGCTGGGCGGCAACCAGGCGAACATCCCGATCAGCGTCCCGGTCAACGTCTGCGGCAACAGCGCCGCGGTGCTGGGGCTCGCCAAGTCGCACTGCAAGGGCGGCGCGCACGTCATCAACGAGAACGGCGGCGCCGACCTGCACACCTCCGGCAAGGAGAGCGTGCTGGGCGGCAACCAGGGCAACATCCCGATCAGCGTCCCGGTCAACGTCTGCGGCAACAGCCTGGACGTCGCCGGGGCCGCCAAGTCCGGCTGCAAGGGCGCCGCGACGGTCACCAACGCCGTCGGCCACGCCATGGACGCCAGCGACCCGCTGCCCTCCACCAAGCGGCAGGCCGTGGTCAACAAGCTGTCCAAGAACAAGCTCGTCGGCAAGCTGAAGTCCAAGGTCAAGCGCCCGTCGCTGGCGGTCCCGAACCAGGTGGAGCCGGCCGCGACGCTGCCCTCGACCCGCCGCATGGCGACCGGCGCCGTCCAGGAGCCGGAGACCCCGCGCGTCCAGCCGGGCGAGGTCGTGCGCAACATGGTGAAGGCGCTCGGCGTGCCGGTCCCGAACGAGGACGGCACCGGCGACCGCCCGCGCCTGCCCCTGGAGGGCCTGCCCGTGAACATCGGGGGCACGCCGGTCTTCCCGTAACACCGCGTACCGGATCGGCGGCCCGCCCGATCCCGCCCGGCGATCCCGGCTGACGGATCACCGGCGGGCCGAGGCCGATCACCTTCGCTTGCGACGCGGGCGTCCGGACCGAGCCGACGGCCGGCCCGGCGAGGCCCGGCGCCGCGTCGCCAAGCCGCCGTGCGAGCACTGCTGCAGCGTGTGAGCACGGCTCACCAGCGGACGGGGGGCACCGAAGGGTGCCCCCCGTTCACCCGTTGCCGGGACGGTCACCGGCCCCGTCCCGGCCGCCGGACGAACCCCGCGCGTCCCGCCGGACCAAGGCCGCAAGCTCACCCGACCTCAGCGGGGCGGCGCCGCGCCGTCACCGCTGCGAGAGGAGTTCGCATGCCGCGTCACAGGACACACCGCAACCGGCTCCGCCGCCGCATCGTCTACGGGGCGATGCTCGTCGCCGGCCTGGGGGCGGTCGCCCCCCTGGCGATGGTGACCGCGTCGCCGACCAGCAACCCCGACAACACCGCGCACGCCTCGACGGCGGCCGATCCGCTCGGCGCCTCCGCCGCGACCGTCCGGGACGAGCCGACGTACGTGCGGCTCTCGGCTCCCAGCATCGCGCTGTCGGAGCCGGTGCGCGAGGGCGTGGACGAGGAGACCCTCTACCGCGGGGTCGGCCACTATCCCGGCACGGCGCTGCCGGGACGCAGGGGCAACGCCGTGTACCTCGGGCACCGGACCCAGGGCCACGCGCCCTTCGCCAACCTCGACCGGCTCCACAAGGGCGACCGGATCGTCATCGAGTCGCTGGGCGAGACCTTCACCTACCGGGTGACCCAGCAGAAGATCATCCCTCCGACGGCCCAGGAGGTGCTCGCCCCCGTCCCCTTCCGGCCGGACGAGACCGCGCGCCGGAGCGTCATGACGCTCATCACCTGCCACCCCAAGGGGTCGGACCTGCAACGGCTCGTCATCATGGCCGCCCTCGTCAAGCGCGCCAGCTCGCCGCGCCCCGGTCAGTAGGCAGTGTTTCTTGAAGTCCCGGCCCAGGAGGGCTCGCCTGGCGGCTCGCCCTCCTGGCCGTGCCTTGGCGAGTGCCACATCGCTTCGCGATCTGTCCCGGCGGGGCTCGCCTTCGGCTTTGCCCCGCCAGGCCAGTTAGGCACTCGCGCGACGGCTGAGGTCTTGGAGACAGACCCTCGGCGGCCTAGCCCACGAGCCCGCCCACGTCAGGGGCGGGCTCGTGCGGGGCCGGGGAAGGCGCGGCCCTCCGGGAGTTCCAGCGGGAGGGCCGCGCCCGGCGAGGCCGTCAGCCGCAGTGGACGCCGCGCACGTCAGCGCCGTACGTGTTGCCGCCGTGGGTCAGGCCGCCCCAGAGGTAGACGCACTGGTTCTTGAGGTACATGTAGACCGGAGCGGCGTAGTAGTGGTAATTCACGCCGCTGTCGAGCTGGGGGTCGCGCACCACCTTGCTGCCGTCGCTCAGCCCGACGTAGACCTGGCTCGCCTTTCCGTCCCAGGCGGCCTTGACGCGGCTGATGGCGCAGTTCTTGCCGTTCGCGGGGTTGTAGTGGAGGCTCAGCGTTCCGCCGACCTTGTCGTAGTAGTCGAGCGGGTAGGAGTCCAGGAAGTTGTAGCCGGAGCCGCAGGTACCGCCGGTCGCGAGCGCGGGGCCCGCCATGGCGGCCGACAGCGAGGCCGTCAGGACACCGGTGGCAAGGACGGCCGAGAGCTTTTTCGGAGTGGACATCAGGACCCTTACTCAAGCGGGGAGCTCCCGGTGATCTTGATGCAGGGCATCGCCTCGGCGCAATCCCCGGAGAGGATCGTGGTCGGGAGACGGGTGTCCGGTCGAGCGACCGGAGCGCCGATGGGCGCAGGGAAGCGGCCGCATCGGCTTCCCGGCGTTCAGCCGCCGTCGAGGGCGCGGTGCCGGATGGTCCGCAGATGCCGTCGGAATCCGCCGTAGATGTACCGCAGTTCCTGCTCGACGGTCTCGTCGATGCGCAGGTCGGGAGCGGCCGTCACCACCCGTTCCGCGGCGGCGCGTATCTGGGCCTCGCTCACCGCTTCCAGCGGGGGGCGTCGGCCGTACGGGGTGAGGGAGTCGGGGAGGGGGCGAAGGTCGGTGCGCCGGGGGCTGTTCACGGTCTCGTTCCTCGGAAAAAGCCTGGTCGAGCGGGTGGATCTGTTGGGACGGCACGGTGCCCGCCGGGGCGAGGCCGCAGCCCCGCCCCGGATGGCGCGCGTCAGTGCGTGGCGTGCAACCGCTCCTCGGAGGCCCGCGCCGCCGGGATGGCGGTGGTGACCGGCGCGTTGGACGCGATGTGCTCGGCGATGCGGCGGGCGCAGAAGTCCGCGCCGTGCACGAAGCGCATCACCGGGCCGAAGCTGGCGGCGGCGGTCAGGCCCCCGAAGTACAGGCCGGGCAGCGAGGACTGGAAGTGCGACCCCAGCTTGGGCGAGCCGCCCAGCGTGCGGAGCCGCCCGCGCACGCCGGCCGACAGGACGTCGATCCTGTCCAGGTCCACGACGAAGCCGGTCGCCGCCATGACGTGGTCGGCCGTCACGATCTGCGGGTGGCCGTGCTCGGAGACCGTCGTCACCACGGCCCGGCCGTCGGCCTCGCAGGTCTCGGTGATCCGCTGGCCGAGCATGACCTCGATGCGCTCGTCGAAGCGGTCGCGCAACCACCAGGCGCCCGCGGGCCGCATCGTGTTGCGGAGGACGTTCTGGCGCGCGCGGTCGCTGAGCCGGCGCGCGACCTCGGGGTGCTCCGACCAGAGCCAGGTGCGCCAGCCGCGGCCGAGACCCGACTGGGGGCCGCGCAGCAGCCGGCTGCTCCACGACGGGTCCGGGGCGGGCACGGAGTTCCAGGACAGCTCGGGGGCACGGGCCACCACCCGGGGACGCGCCCCGGCCTCGGCGAGCAGCACCGCCGTTCCCAGCGCCGACTGGCCAGCGCCGACGATGGCCACGTCCTGGCCGGCGAAGACGCTGAGATCGTTGTGGTCGGCGGTGTGCGACAGCAGGTCGGCGGGCAGCGGGGCCAGCTCGGGCGGCGTGTGGGCGAAGGAGCCGACGCCGATGGCGACCACCACCGCGCGGGCGCGGATCGTCTCGCCGGTCGCCAGCGTGGCCAGGTAGCCCGCGACGTCGTGGTCGACGCTCACGACCTCGGTGGGCTCGGCCTGCTCGGCGAGCTGCCGGGCGAACCAGCGCCCGTAGGAGACGAAGGTGTCCAGCGGGATCGGCCGCCCCATGCCCCAGTCGGGGTGGTGGTCGGTGAAGCCCCGGTCCGGCACGGGGGAGCCCAGGTTGGAGGCGAAGGGCTCGGACTTGAGGAACATGCCGATCGGCATGTTCTCGTCCCAGAACCGCATCGGCGTGCCGATGACGCGGGTCCGCAGCCCGCGCCCCTGGGCGTGGGCCGCGATGGACAGGCCGTACGGGCCCGCCCCGACGATCAGCACGTCGGTGGCCGAGTCGTTCACAGGTGCTCTCCGATTCCTACTGGTGGCTGGGGCCCACGCCGCAGGCGGGCAGGCGGCGGATGGCAGGCGGTGCGGTCGTTGCGGTGGTGCTGGGAGCGGCGGGCGCCGTCGTGTCCGCCGGGCGCCTGCCGCTCCGGGCTAGGGCCGACGTCGCCCGGCCCGCAGTGCCCGCCGCGCGAGCGCGCGGACGGGCCAGCGCAGGCCGTCCGCCCCCATGGCCAGGAACGGCGCCATGTCGTCGCGCGCGTACCAGGCGTGCTCGCCGGCGCGGCCCAGTTGCCTGAGGCCGCTCGGCAGACCCGTCGGATGGGCGACGGCGTGCTGGAGGCAGTGGTTCTCCACCACCATCGTGCGGCCGTAGTCGGGTTGGGCGGGAGGGACCGGACGGCCGGACTGGTGCAGGTGCTGGACCCGCACCAGGTCCAGGCCCTGACGGTCGCGGAACAGCCGGAACTGCGCGCCGAGGCGGGGGTTGAAGTCGACCAGGTGGTAGGCGCGGGACTCGGTCTCGCGGAAGTCGAGGTCGACCATCCCGCTGTAGCCCAGCGTCTTGATGAGGGCGTGCGCGTGCTGCTCCAGCTCGGGGTTGGCCACCCACTCGCCGGTGATGGTGTGCCCGGCCTGCACGGGACGCGCCAGGTGCTTGCGGCCGGTGCCGCCGAACAGGCAGTTGGAGGACTGGTCGAAGTAGCCCTGGAAGAACCAGTCGCCCTTGCTGTGCCCCACCAGCCGCTGGAGGATCAGGGGACCGGCGGCGCGGTGGGCGGGGTCCTGGGCGAGGGCGACGAGCTGCCGCGCGTGCTCGACGGTGGACACCAGCGTGGTGCTGCGCTGGCCCGCCGCCAGCGACCAGGGACGCGACCACTTGGCGATGAGCGGCAGCCCCAGCTCGGTGACTGCGGCCGTGGTCTCCTCGGCGGACTCCGGGACGCTGCTCGGCGGGCAGTCGATGCCGTGCGCGGTGCAGTGGGCCAGCAGTTGCGACTTGTCGGCGACCTGCTCGGGCAGGTGCGGCGGCTGCCGCGGCAGGACGTAGTGCTTGCTGAGCCGCTCGGCGTGACGGGCGGCGAACAGCGCGCCCGCGTCGTCCACCGGGACGAGCAGGGCGCGGCGGCCGATCCGCATGGCGAGGCCGGTCAGGTGGGCGGCCAGCCGGTCGGGCTCGTCGGGGGCGGGGCCGAAGGGCAGGGCCTGGCTCAGGTACCGGGAGCGGGCCGACGGGTTGCCGTGCTCTTCGAGGACGGCGTGCACCTCGATGCCCGCGCGGCCCAGCGACCTGATGGCGCCCAGCGTGCCGTGGTGGAGGGGGTACCGGTTGGTCCGCAGGATGAGGACCGGCAGGTTCGCGTCGAATTCTGGATGCATGAGGTTCCGGTTGTCTCGCAACAGGGGCCGTCCGCCCGAATTTGTTAAGAAAGGCACAATTTGGACTGCCCGTGAAAGAGAGGTAAATTTTGTCGACAGAGGACCGGTCACCTGTTCATTGATGGTGGTCGAGGGCAGACTTTACGCATGGGGGCCGACGACATCCACTCTTTCCTGCGGCGATTTCTCGAAGCGAGCAGAAAATGGATGCGGCCCAAGGGCGGGCGGTTGCTGCCCGCCGCGTCCATCGGCCTCGTGCTGGCGCTGTGCGCCACGCTGACCGCGTGCATGGGGCCCTTCCTGTCGGCGCCCGCCGCCCGCGCGGTGCCCCTGGGCGCGTTCCTCGGCTCGGACGCCAGGGGCGTGCGGAACATCAAGCCGTTCCAGGAGTGGCTCGGCTCCCCCGTCGACGTGGGGCACACCTACATGCCGGGCGAGGGCTGGAGCGGCATCGAGGGGCCCGACGAGATCCTCAAGCCGTGGGCCCGCTGGAAGGTCGCCAACCCCGACAAGCTGCTGGTCATCAACATCCCGATGATGGCCGCCAACGAGCGCGGGCTGGGCGACGGCACGGTGGCCTCGCTGCTGCGGGCCGGGGCCTCCGGCGCGTTCGACAAGCACTACCTGAGGTTCGCCCGGCGTCTGGCCGGGGAGGGCGTCAAGGACGCGATCATCGTCCCAGGCTGGGAGATGAACGGCATCACCTACAGCGGGCGCTGCCGCCCCGACCCGGCCGCCTGGAAGGTGTACTGGCGGCGCATCGTCACCACGATGCGGTCGGTCCCCGGCATCTCGCTGCGCTTCGACTTCACCGCCACGCGCGGCCCGGACGCCATCCCCTGGCCCGACTGCTATCCGGGCGACGACGTGGTGGACATCATCGGCTCCGACTCCTACGACCAGCCGGCCGGAAAGTCCTTCGACTACTACATCAACGAACCCTACGGCCTCAAAGCGCACGCCGAGTTCGCCGCCGCGCACGGAAAGCAGATGTCGTTTCCCGAGTGGGGGCTGTTCCGCAATGGCGACAACCCCGACTATGTGCGGGGAATGCATGACTGGATGCAATCCCACAATGTCGCCTATCAGACAATAACCGACTATTGCCCGCATGGCGTGTGGAGTTGTGACGACAATCCGCGTTCGGCCGAGGTCTACCGTTCCCTGTTCGGCGGGCGCGGCATTCCGACCGCGTCCCCGACGGTGACGCCGCCCGACTGCCCGACCCCGACGCCGCTCGCGCCCGCGTCGCCCGCTCCCGCCGTGCTGAGCGCGAGCCCGTCCGCTCCGTCGAGGGTGAACCCGGACCCGTCCGCAGGCCAGCCCGCGAGCCCGCCTGCGGGCCCGCCCGGGGACTCGCCTGCGAGCCAGCCCGCAAGTCCGTCCGAGAGCCCGCCCGCCGTGTCGCAACCGCTCTCCTCCGACGCGCCGAGCACGAGCACGCCCGCCTCGCCGGAGACGCCCCAGCCGTCGGCTCCCGCCGCAGCGGAGGCGAGCACACCCGCCCCGCCGGAGACGCCTCAGCCATCCGCTTCCGAGTCGCCGGGCGCGAACGCGTCCCCGCTTCCCTCGCCCGAGCCCACCTCGTCGTGCGCGCCGTCCACGGACCCGTCGTCCTCGCTCACCCCGATCCCGTCGCCGGAGCCCGTACCCGGCACCCCGGCACCGGCGGAGTCCGCCAAGCCGCTGGCGACGGGACCGACGAGCACGACGGGAGCGCCGTCCCTGACGCCTACGCTCGCGGCTCCCTCGGAACCGGCCCGCGAACCGGCCCCGGCGTCCACGCCCACGTCCTCGCTGCCGACGTCACCAATCCCGTCCTCCGCGCCACCGGCCGCGACATCCTCGGACAGCCCTCAACCGCAGGGCACGCCGGAACCGGCCTCGTCCGACCCGTCCACGCCCGCCGCGCCGGAACCGGCACCCACACGGTCGACACCCACACGGCCGGAACCCGCGCCGACCGCAGAGACGCCTTCGGCCCCCACCAGCAGCGGCCCGGCACCTATGCCCGCCACCTCCGGCGCCACGACGTCGACGCCTTCGCCGTCCGCCGCCGGATCACCGACGAGCCCGTAGGTGACCTCGGCCAGCCGGGCGAACGTGACCGCCGAGTCGAAGGCCGCCGCGCCCGCCGAACCGGCGACGCCCTCGGCGTCGGCCAGCGCGGGGTCCAGCAGCCTGGCGGCGACGGCGTCGGCGAGCGAGCCCGGGTCGTCGGCCGCCACCAGCGCGCCCGTCCCGGGCGTCACCACCTCCGCCAGGCCAGGGATCTCGGTCGCCACCAGCGACCGGCCCACCGCCAGCGCCTCCAGCGCCGTCAGCGGCAGCCCCTCCCACCGCGAGGGGAGCACCATCACGTTGGACGCGGCCAGCCAGCGGCGGGTATCGGCCACGGCGGGAACGAATATCACCCCCGGCCCCGCCTGCGCGCACAACCGGTCGACGTCGTCGCCGTCCCCCACCAGGGCCAGCACGGCTTCCGGGCATCGGGCCCTGATCAGCGGCCAGGCGTCCAGCAGGACGTCCTGCCCCTTCTGCCGGGTCACCCGCCCGACGCACACCGCGATCGGCGTGTTCAGGGGGAGTCCGAGTTCCGCCCTGGCCGCCGCCCGGTCATCGGCGTCCATGGGATAGAAGCGGCGGCGGTCCACTCCGTTGCGGACCAGGTGGACGGGCCCGTGCACTCCGGCCCGCCGCCCCTGCTCCAGCTCGCCCTGCCCCACGCACACCAGCGCGTCGGCCCGGCGCGCCGCCAGCCTCTCCCAATGCAGGCTCGCCCGCCCTTGCACCCCACCGGCCGCGAGCCACGACCACCCATGCGGCTGGAAGATCACACGCCTCCCCGGCGCGACCAGCGGGAACCGCCCCACCAGCCCCGCCTTGGAGGAGTGCAGATGCACCACGTCGGGATCGAACCGCTCGACGAGGGCGCGCAGCCGCGACGCCTCGCCCAGCATCCCGGGCCCCGGCGAGCGCCGCGCCCGCCACGGCAGATGGTCGATCCCGGCCGCCGCGAGGTCGGCGGCCAGCTCGCCTTCACCGGGGCACGCCACCGCCACCCGCCAGCCGCGCCGCACCTGCTCGCGCGCGGCCTGGACGACGTAGACCGCCACACCGCCGTGCGTCGGCTGGCTGACGTGCAGCACGCGCAAAGGGAACGGCATCGTGCTCACGCGTCCGAACTATTGCGCGGACGGTCACCCGGGCAGCTCCGGAGAGCGCCGTCGCGGTGCCGCTGCTTGAAGTCGCGCAGCCGCGCCCGGCCCAGCTCGCCCGCGACGTAGTGGGCCGCCAGCGCGGACCGCCCCAGCAGCAGGTGCTCGTTGCGGACCGGCGTCGGCCGCCACTTCAGCTTGTAGCTCTCCGCCCCGCGCAGGAAGTTCAGCACGGGCCTGTCCCGCTCGACGGCGTACTCCAGGTCCTGCCGCACCAGCATGAGCGACACGTCCACCCGGTCGCGCAACCCCGGATCGCAGCCGAACAGGTAGCCGCCGACGAAGTCGCCGCCGACCAGCACCAGGTCGGCGGCGACCAGCTCGCCGTCCCGCCGGTACTGGAACAGCTCCGCCTGCCCCTGCCCGATCATGGCGGTGACGGCCTCGGCGAGGTGCCGCCGGAACCGGTCGCTCATGTGCTCGGGGTTGATGCCGCGGTCCCGCCACTGCCGGATGTGCAGGTCGAGCAGCTCGTGCACCGCCGGCGCGGCCTGGTCGGCGGGCGTGGGGAGGACCGCGAGACGGCAGGCGTCGATCTTGCGCAGGCGGGCGCGCGTCTTGCTGGCGGTGCGTCCGGGCAGCCGCCCGAGGAACGCGGCGACGTCGGAGGCGGGCAGTTGCAGGCACATCGACGCCGGGACGCGCCACGTCGGCCGGGGCCAGTGCGCGGCCAGCAGGCCGACGGCGGCGGAGGGGCGGACCTCGGGGAAGCTGAGCACGTGCCAGCCGGGCTCGTCCATGAGCGCCGCGGCCATGCGCTTGGCGGCCTGGGGGGCGTGCTCGGGGTCGAGGAGCACGTCGCTGAAGTCGCTCTGCGCGGCGGCGAGGGGTTCGAGGACCTGGCAGCCCCAGCGGCGCTTCATCAGCAGCGCGGCCGCGCCGACCAGCTGGTCGTTGCGCCGCACCAGCACCAGCCGCAGCCGTCCGGAGGAACCGTAGTGGTGCCACCAGGACCTGATCCAGGCGTGGGTCTGGAACGGCGTGGCCTCCGGGCAGCGCTCGTGCAGCTCCTGCCACTGCGCGGCCACGCGGAGCAGCGCCGTCTCGTTGCGGCACACCTCGGCGGACCAGGTCGCGGCGCGGGGGTGTGCGGTACTGGTGGTCATTCTCCGGCCTCCGCTGGCTTGGCCTTGCTCTTGCGCGCGCCGCCGCCCTGCGGGCGTCCCGCGCCCTGCGCCGCGCCGACCGCCGCGGCGCCGATCCCCGCCGTGGCGGGCTCGCGGCGGCGGCCCGCCGGGGTCCGGTCCCCCGCCTTCTGCGCGGCGGACTCGTCGGCGGAACCGCTCTGCTGGCAGTCCGTGTCGTGGCCGGTCGCCGGGGCGGGACGCCGCCTCCGGCCGCCGGGCCGGACGCTGACGCCGCTCACCATCGCCAGGACCGCCAGCAGCACGCCGGTCGCGGTGCCGACCAGCACGCTCAGCAGCAGGTTGGGCGAGGAGGGGGAGGCGGGCTCGGTGGCCGGGCTCATCGCGGCGACCTTGACGCGGGTGTCCTGCTCGTGGGCCTTGCCGTAGCTGACCACGGCGCTGGCGGCGGCGTTGGCGTACCGCGCCGCCTGCTCGGCGGTGCGGGCCTGCCCGGTGATGCGGATCAGCGGCGTCTCGGGCGAGGTGGACGCCTGGATGTGGGACCGGGCGTCCTCGACGACGGAGGGGGGCAGGGCCGGGGAGGCCCACGCCAGCGTGGCCGGGAGCGACGCCAGGCGGCCGTACGCCTGGGCGAAGCTGGTGGCCGCCGGGCCCGCGTCGGCGCTCTGCGCGACCACGATGACGTGCGCCGACGCGCTGTAGGAGGGAGGCTTCACCAGTCCGTAGCCCAAGCCGCTCAGCAAGCCCGCGGCTATGAAGACGCTGGGCACGCCGATCCGGGCAGCGAGGCGGTTGACGGCCTGCCGGTTGTTGGGCATACGGGTCCTTTTCGTGTTCATAGCGAGAGGTGTTCACGCTGGGCGGGCAGGGTGGTCGAGCCGCTGTCGGCGGGGCCGCCGGAACCGCCGGGGCCGTCGGCGTCCGGAAGCGTCGGCGCGCCCCGGTACAGCGCGGTCAGGCGCGCGACCTGCGCGGCGACGCCGTACCGGGCGACGGCGGGCGGCGGCGCGAGGCGGGCGGGCGGTTGTTGCGACCGGCGCTCGATCGCCGCGCCGTACGCGTCGGCGCTGATGGGCAGCCGCTCGGCCGACGGGGCCTGCCAGGCGGGCAGGTCCTCCAGGGCGGGGCAGACCGAGTACAGCACCGGCAGGCCGCTGGCCAGGGCCTCCAGCACGCTGAGCCCGAACGTCTCCTGGGCGGAGGCGGTGGCGAACACGTCCATCGCCGACAGCGCCCCGGCGACGTCGCCGGTCTCGCCCGCGAAGACGATCCGGGACGCCGCGGGCGACCGCTCGGCGTGCCGCCGCAACGCGTCCGCCATGGGCCCGTCCCCGACGATCAGCAGCTTCGCCGTGGAGGTCGCGTCCATCGCGTCGATGAGCACCTCGACGCCCTTGGTCGGCACCAGGCGGGCCACGGTGCCGACCACGAAGTCGTCCGCGCCGAGGCCCAGCCGCCGCCGCGCGGTCGCCCGCCGGTCCGGCCGGTAGGCGAAGGCGGCGGCGTCCACGCAGTTGGGGATCACCACCGTGCGCGAGCGCGGCACGCCCCAGCCGGCCAGCCGGTCCGCCACCGTGTCGGAGACCGCGACGGTGGTGGTGCCCAGACGTTCGGTCGCCCGGTACAGCAGGCGGACGCCCCTGGTCGTGGCGCGGCCCTCGATGTGCCCCGCCCCCAGGGAGTGCTCGGTGGCGATGACGCGCCGGACGCCCGCCAGGCGCGCGGCGACCCGGCCGAAGACGCAGGCCCGGTACAGGTGGGTGTGCACCACGTCGTAGCGGCCGCGCCGCATCAGCCGCACCAGCTCGGGCAGGGCCGCCAGGTCGGTGTTGCCGCGCATGCCGATCCGGTGCACCGGGATGCCGAGCGCCTCCACCTCGCCGCTCAGCGTCCCGTCGCCGGTCAGGATCGCGACCTCGCAGGCCGCGGGCAGGTACCGCAGCAACAGCAGGAGTTGCTGCTCGGCACCGCCACGGTCGAGACCGGTGATGACGTGCAGGACGCGCGTCATACCCGCGCCTTCCAGCGCAGCTCGTGGCGCAGCAGCTTGGCGCGCATCCGCATGCGCCGGTCGCGGTCGCCGACGTAGGTGCGCACGAGCGCGTGCGGACCGGCGTGGCTGTCCCAGATCGCGCAGCCGTAGGAGTATCCGGCGTTGGCGACCTCGCCCACCTCGCGGTCGGAGACGTGCCCGTAGGGGTAGGCGAACCCGGTGACCGGCCGGTCGAGGGCCTCCTCCAGCAGGGCGCGGCTGTCGTGCAGCTCCTGGCGCAGCTCGGGTTCGGTGGCCTTCGGCAGCGACAGGTGCTGCATACCGTGCGAGGCGATCTCGACGCCCCGGGTGGCGACGGCGCGGAGCTGCTGCATGTTCATCAGCGGCTTGCGCGGGCCCTCGTCCCAGGTGTTGTGGCCGCCGATCTGCCCGGCGACCATGAACACGGTGGCGTTGAAGCCGAACCGCGTCAGGACCGGCAGGGCGCGGGTGGCGAAGTCGGCGTACCCGTCGTCGAAGGTGAGCCCGACCAGCCCCCGCGTGCGGCCCTGCTCCTGGGCCTGGCGGAGCTCGTCCATGCTCACGCCCCGCAGGCCGCAACGGCTGAGCCAGCTCATCTGCTGGGTGAAGCGCCGGGGCGAGACGGTCACCAGGTGCGGGTCCTCCTCGACGTCGTCGACGGAGTGGTACATCAGCACGTAGGGCATGACGTCGGATCGGATCACTGCTGCCTCCCAGGCGCGGCGCTACCAGAGCTGCCGGTAGCGGGTTCATCGGGCGCGGGCCCGCCGAGGGCGCGGAGCCCCATCGCCGGCCGCCGCCCGCGGCCGGTGGCGGCCAGGACGGCGGCGAAGACCGACGCGACGACCCCCGCCCCGGCGACGAGCACGAGCAGGGGGGGAGTGGCGGGGGACAGGACGGCGGCCGTCACGGCACCGGCGGCCGAGCCGCACGCGGCGGCGGCCACCAGGCGCAGCAGGTCGCCGCCGACGCGGGCCACCGAGATCCGCACGACGCGCGCGCGGACACCGGCCAGCAGCAGCACCGCCGACAGCGTGACCCCGGCGGCGTTGCCCGCCGCCAGCGCGATCGTGCCCGCGCGCTCGACCAGCAGCGCGCCCGTCACGACCGTCACGCCCAGCCCGGCCGCGACCGCGAGGGCCGGCCGCCACAGCGGCTGGCTGCGGGCGAACAGCGCGCGCGCCGAGACGCCCAGCATCGACTGGCCCCACAGGCCCAGCGAGTAGACGCGCAGGACCGACGAGGTGCCCTCGGTGTCGTCGGCGGTGAAGTTCCCGTGCTGGAACAGCACCTGCACGATGGCGGGGGCGAAGGCCGTCAGGTAGGCGACCGCGCACAGCACGATGCCGCTGACGATGACGAGGTCGGCCTCGATGCGGTGACGGATCTCGCGGGTGTCGCGCTCGGCGGAGGCGCGCGCCAGGCGGGGGAAGGTCACCGTCACGATCAGCAGCGACAGCACCATCGGGACCTGCGCGACCTTCTGCGCGTAGTTGAGGTGGGAGATGGAGCCCGCCGCGAGCCCCGAGCCGAGGAAACGCTCGACGAGCACCTGGGCCTGGCGCGTGAGGGTGTAGACGACGATGGGGAGGATCGCGGCCACGCTCAGCCGCGCGGCCTCGGCGGCGGCCTCGCCGCCGGTGTCGGCTCCCCCGGCCTCCGCCTTCTCACGGGCGGGAGTGCGCAGCCGCGTGACGAACGCCGGGACCTGCACGGCGACCATCAGCACGCTCCCGCACGCCACGCCGATCGCGGCGCTGGTGATGCCCAGCGGCGCGGACAGCGCGGTGATCGCCGTCAGGATGCCGATGTTGTAGGCCATGTAGATGGAGGCGGGCGGGCCGAAGCAGTGGTGGGCGCGCAGCGTCGCGTTCATGAACCCGGCGATGCCGAAGGCGAGGATCGTCACCGACGTCCAGCGCACGCAGTGCACGGCGGGCGCGGGGTCGGCGAGCCCGGGGGCGAGCGCCGACACCAGCAGCGGCGCGGCCGCCGCGACGGTGATCGCGATCAGCGCCAGCGCCAGCGCCAGCCGGGGCAGGGCCGTGCGCACCAGCGACCGCACGCCCTGGGGCTGGAGCATCATGCGGGTGACGGCGGGCACCATGATCAGCGCCATGGCGTCCTCGATGAGCAGTGGGGAGACCGTCTCGGGGATCGTCCAGGACACCAGGAACGCGTCGGTGCTGCTGCTGGCCCCGAAGCGGTGGGCCAGCACCAGGTCGCGGGCGAAGCCCAGCGCGGTGCCCGCGCCGATCAGCACCGCCGACAACCCGGCCGCGCGCCCCAGCGAGCGGAGCTGCGGCTTCCGGGACGCCACGGCCGTCACGGCGCGGTCACCGGCGCTCCGGCCGTCCCCTTCCCGGCGGGCGCGGTGGACGCGGCGGGCCGCACCCGCTCCCAGTTGAGCGCGCGCGCCGCGGCCAGCCCCAGCATGATCGAGGTCAGGACGCAGGTCGGGCCGCCCAGGTCGGAGTAGCCGAAGTTGATCATCAAGCCGCCGGTGAAGCCCACCGCGGCCAGCCAGGCCATGTCCTTGGCCGCCCGGCCCGCCCACAACCCGCGCAACACCAGCGCGAACAGCAGCAGGAACCCGGTGAGGCCGAGGACGCCCTGCTCGCTCAGCACCAGCAGGTACTGGTTGTGCGGCGACAGCAGCGGCTGGCGCAGGTAGCCGTTGACCGGGTCGTCGGTCTCGCTCGCGCCGGAGAGCTGGATGGGGGCGTAGGTGTCGCGGAAGGCCGGGAAGTTCTTCACCCCGACGCCGGTGACCGGATGGTCGCCCCAGATCGCGGTGGCCGTCCCCCACAGGCTGTAGCGGTCGTTGACCGACTGGTCGGGGTCGTCGACCGAGGCCGCGATCGAGCGGGTCCGGGAGGCGATGCTCTCCGAGCCCACGCCGAGGCCGCCGACCAGCACGACCGCCGCGGCGGCCACGCACAGCGCGGTCCGCAGCGCCACCCTGAGGTCGAACCACACCAGCATGATCAGCACCCCGGCGCCGACCGCGATCCAGCTGCCCCGGCTCAGCGACAGCAGCAGCCCGGCGGCCAGCACCGCCAGGGCCGCGAACGCGACGGCGCGCGCCCGGCCCGGCCGGGACAGGATGATCGCGACGACGACGAACACGGCGAACCCCGCCACCGTCGCCATCGCCATCACGTCGGTCGCGCCGAACGTGCCGACCGCCCGCACGTTGCGGCCCTCGAAGGACGCGCCGGTGCGGGTCACCGCCTGCCAGACGCCGTACCCGGCCTCCGCCACCCCGACCACGACCACCGCGCCCGCGACGACGGCGACGTCGCGCCGGTCGCGCAGGGCGACGACGACGGCCAGGGGCACCAGCACGAAGATCTGCACGACGCGCACGTAGCCGGGAAGGCTGGCCGCGACGTCCTGGGAGCAGATCGTGGAGACGGTGAGCGCGGCCACCAGCGGTCCGAACGCCAGCAGCACGACCGGCGCCAGCCGCCACCGGCGCAGCAGCGCCCAGCAGCCCGCGACCACGACCAGCAGCACGCTGGCGACGTCGCCCACGCTGACCTGCACGCCCGAGCCGAGACCGCTCGGACCGGGGGGAACGCACACGCACAGGGCCGTGGCGGCGACCAGCCAGCTCGCCCGGGGCTTGCCGATCTTCCGGCTCCACCGGTCCAGGCGTCGCCGCTTCGTGCGGCCGTCCGGCTCGGGCGCGCGGGGGGCGCAGCGGCACCGGCTCGGGCGGCCGTCGTCGCCCGCCCGGGGCGCCGCCACCCTGATGCCCTCGGCCCCGGTCCGGCCGGCCGATGACACCGGTGGGGTCACCTGCCGCCTCCGGTGAGCACCGAGCGCACCGTCATCATCAGGATCTTCAGGTCGCCGGCGAACGTCCAGGCGTCGATGTAGTGGTTGTCGAACCGGGCGCGCAGCTCGATCGAGGTGTCGCCCCGCAGGCCGTGCACCTGCGCCCAGCCGGTCAGGCCGACCGGGGCCCGGTGCCGCAGCCCGTAGCCGGGGTGGGTCGCCGAGAACTGCTGGACGAAGTGGGGCCGCTCGGGACGGGGCCCCACCAGGCTCATGTCGCCGCGGACGACGTTCCACAACTGCGGAAGCTCGTCCAGCGAGGTACGGCGGAGGAAACGCCCGACCGGGCCCATCCGCAGGTCGCCGTCAACGGACCAGCGCGTGTCGGCCTCAAGGTCGTCGTTGGGCTTCAGCGTCCGGAACTTCAGCAGCACGAACTGCTCGCCCCCGATGCCGACGCGGCGCTGCCGGAACAGCACCCCCGGCCCGCCCTCCAGCCGCACGGCCACCGCGCAGACCAGCAGCAGCGGCCAGATGAGCGCGGCGACGGCGGTGGCGGTCACCACGTCGAAGGCCCGCTTGGCGAGCCGCTCCAGCGCGCCGCCGCACCCCCGCAGCGGGATGTAGGAGAACCCGGCCAGGTGCCCGGCGCCCGTCGCGGGCGCGAGCCCGGACGGCGACAGCACCATCAGCGTCTCGCACCGCCCGGCGACGCAGGCGCGCGCGACCGCGTCGTGGTAGCGGCCGGGCGTCTCCTCCAGCACGACGACCACGGTGTCGATGGCCTGGGCCCGGACGGCGTTCCGCAGGTCGAGCGCGTCCTCCCCGACGGGGGAGGGGTCCGCCCCGTCGCCGATGACGTACCGCCCCACGACCGTGAGGCCCAGGGCCCGCTGGTGCTGCAACCCCTCGATGACGTGGAGGGTGAGCGGCCCGTCCCCGACGACCAGCGTCCGCCGGGCCGCCGGGCGCACGCGCCGGTAGCGCTGCACGAGCGCGTACAGCGCCATGCGGCCCAGCAGCAGGACCGCCAGGAACCCCAGCACGATCTCCAGCGCGTGCGGACCGATCACCGCCGGGCCCGCCGGGATACCGGCCAGCACCAGCACGAACAGCGCGCGCACGCTGAGCGGGACGGCGTCCTCGACCACCGACAGGTCGCGCCGGGGCCGGTAGCGCCCGGTCGTGGCGTGCACGCTCAGCAGCGCCGCCGACGCGACGGCCGCCCCGGTCGCCGGGTACCCCAGCGCCCAGGCCGCCACCGAGGTCGCGGCGCCGTCCAGGACGGCCAGGCACAACGGATAGGCCGCCAGCCCGATCCGGCGGGTCCGGGCGGACCGCCGTGACGGGAGCCGGCCGGGAGCAGACGCGCTCGGCCCGGACTCTGCGGCTGGGGCAGCCGAGGCCGGAGCGAGGGGCTCCTCGGCAATGGAAGGGGCGCTGAGCCCCTGGGCTCCCATCGTGGAGGTCCTTTCGGAGAGAAGCGGCGCGCCGCGTCGCACGGGGACGCGGCGCCTCTTCGTCGTTTCCGCCGCGGCCCGTCCGGCGGCCCGTGCAACGGGACGCCGGCGGCGCGGCGACGACCACGCTGCAATTACGGCCCACCAAGCATGGCAGGAGACGCCGTTCCGCCCGAGGGGCTTTAACAAACGACTCCACAGTTTTGACATCGAAAGACGTTCGCGCACCGGAAGCCCGTTCGACGGCAGGTTGCCGACGAATTCACGGGTCAAGCCCCGTGGTTCAGCGCACATGCCGACGAACTGAATGCATTGCGGACACACCGGGCAAGAAGTGGCGCCATGCACGCGCGGAAGCCACGGATTTGCAATCTGATTCTCAAGATCATGGCAGGTGTCGCGTTACGGCCGCCGAACGGCGCGTCCGGCGTGCTACTTCTTGAATGGCTCCGCGGCCAACAGGCTGCGGATTGAACGAAGTCTGTGCACAGAAGCTCGGAAAGGACCACACTCATGATGAAGCGTCTGGCCGCTGCTGGCCTGCTGTCCTTCACCGCCGCCGGCGTGCTGATGAGCGCCGCCCCGGCCATGGCCAACGACGGGCCGAAGATCGAGAGCGAGAACGAGAACGCCCAGGTTCTCGGCGTTCAGACCTGCCGCTCGCTCGACGTCGCCGTGATCGGCGCCGCGATCCACAACATCCTCGGCACCACCGAAGAGGCCGGCGACTGCAACAACGGCTCCGTCGCGCAGGAAGACTGAGCTAACGCCTGAAACATGGGGAGGGGCCGCGACGGGGCCCCTCCCCATGCGCGTTTTCCCGGCAAAAGCACGAACGCTTTCGAGTTCACGCAGCGGTTCTACCGGAATCGCGCGCACCGGCTCAACGAGAACCGCCGATAAGCCCGCACCGGCGATGCGTCATAAAGCTCCCCGATGACGCAAGATGCCGGAAGTGAGAACTACTGGCTCCCCGCCCTCCCGAACAGTTTCCCCCGGCGACGTGAACCGAGACTCCCCTCAATTTCTCGGACGGATCCCCCGAGCAATTCCGGCTACTCGCCCAACTGCCTCGGCATTGTGCCGAACCGGCGAATCGTCACGAACACTGCAAAGCAGTTCGGCCGACACGTCCTGAGTGACGAAGCCGCCGGACGAGGCCCGGCCTTTCCTCGCCCGGGACCCGGACGTCACCGCACCGCAGGCGGCCCGACCTTCGTGATCAAGCGCGCCGCCCGGGGCCGCCCGGCCACCGGACAGACCCGGGAACGGTCTTTCCGATGTCCAGGAATATCACTCTCTGTATGTGGATAGACACCAGGTGTGCTCGGCGGGTGTCGACGGGTCACCTCATGACCGCACCCGCCATCAGGGAGTCCACCAGATGCACCGCTACACCCGTCTCCTCACCGCCGCCGCCCTGGCCGCCACGCTGACCAGCGCGCTGCCCGGCACCGCCGACGCGCAGACCGGCGCCCGCCCGCCCGCGTCAGCGGCGGCCCGCACCGGCGCGGCGGCTGCCGCACCGGCCGCGATTCAGCGGCAGCAGCCCTGCCCCCAGGCGGTGGCTTTCGGCGAACGGCTCAAGCCCGTCCGCCCCGCGCACCGGGCCGAGCCCGCCTACTTCCAGTTCGAGGATCACTTCGACACCTTCGTCATCCAGCTGACCGACCCCGCGAAGATCCAGCACGCCCGCGACGTCCTGTCCGGCAAGGAGAAGAACCGGATCCACGTGATGGGCCGCATCAAGAAGACCCAGGCGCCCTACAACCTCCGGTGGAACTTCCACCTCATCCCTGACACCATCGACTTCTTCGATCTGGCGATCGAGGTCTGCGACGCCTCCATCTCCTACACCAACGACCACATCGACGATGCCTGTGGAGCCTTCCTGCCCGGCTGCTTCTGGTGCCCCTGGAGTTCCAGGCTCGTCGCCGAGGTCACCGCCATCGGACAACCGAAGCGCATCGCCCGCACCCGCGCATACACCGCCTAGCCCGGCCGGTCGCCGGTCGCCGCTACCGGCGACCGGCCCGGTCCGGCGTCCGATCCCGTCAGCAGCCGCGCGCCGTCGGCAGCCCTAAAACGGCCGCGACCACTGCGGTGCTCATGGTGACTTCCGGTGCATGCGGTAGTGGAGCACGAGGAACGGGATTCCGAAGACCGAGAAGGCGTGCTCGGCGCGCAGCTCCCCGTCCTGCGTGTAGACGTCCAGCCGTTCAGCGAAGCCGTGCACGGCCAGGGCGGTGAGGTCGCGGGTGTCCGGGGCGATGTAGGTGAGGTAGTGGCCGGGCTGGTCGAGGTCGCTGCGGCTGGTCAGGACGAGCCCGCCGCCGGGCCGAGCCTGCGGCGCGAGCGTGGCGGTGAAGCTGGCCTGCGGGAGGGGGAAGCCGACGCTCACGTAGCCGCGGCCCTCGTGCCGGTACGTCGTGTAGATGCCGATGTAGATCGGCTCGTCGGTGTCGGCGAACGACCGGATCCAGCCGCGGACGGTCTCCGCGCCGTCCTTGGTGGTGATGGTGTCGATGCGTCCCCGCACGCCGCGCTGCGCCTCGCGCTGGTTCATCGGGACGCTGGCCTGGCCGAGAGGGCGCGCGACGAACGTCCGGTAGAGCAGGTAGCCGGGCCGGACCCACAACCGCCACCGGGGGACGATGTCGAGCGTGAACCGCGTGGTGTGCTCGTAGAACTCGCGGACCTGCGGGTCCACGCCCGCCGGATCGAAGTCGGGGCCGTGCAGCTCGTCGAGCGAGGCGACGATGCCGACGTCCTGGGCGTCCTCGACGTAGTCGCCGCCGAGCGTCTCGGCGAGGGTCCGGACGTAGCCGGTGCCGACGTACCGCGTCGTGGACTCGCGGGGAACGACGAACGGGAGGTCCTCCGCGCGGACCTGCTCGGCGAGCAGGGTCACCTGCGCGTCGCGGAACAGCAGTGCGGCCAGTGAGCGGTAGGTCAGCACCGTCGTACTGGCGACGACCGCAGCGGAACGCCCCCGGAGAACCCCGCCGACGGCCGCTCCCACAACGGGCCCGAGCGCGACCTTCTGGGGCCGGAGGCCCAAGGCTCCGGCGGCTGCGCCGGTGGCCGTCCCGACGGCGAGGGGTCCGGCCCCGGTGAGCTTCCCGGCCGCCCACCCGAGCGGGGCGGCGATCATGGCGCCGCTCGCGATGCGCGCCCACAGCGCGGGGATCTCGTCGGGCCGCTGCCGTGCGCGGGCGACCGCTTCGACGGCTCCCAGCCCGACGGCCCCGGCGACCGCGCCGAGGACCGCCGCCCTGCTCCCGCGACGCGCCGCCAGCGTGGCCCCGCCCAATGCTCCGACGACACTTGCGGTGCCGACCTGCTGAGCCCGTCCCGGGCCCGACGAACGATGGTGTGCCACGTCCGGAATCTACTGCTTGGTGCCCGTCTTCGGCCTTCAGACCTCGGGGTGGGGCGCGTCGGGGCGGTGACGATTCGCGGACGGATGCGGGAGAGGCGGGAGCCGAGGGCCCGCGCATTGTGGCGCGCACCAAGAGGCAATCGAGTCGGACGCACCTGAACGATCACATGGGGCGGAACGGTTGCCGAACATTCTGCTGCTACCCGTAGAAAATGGCAACAAAGGGACTCCGCGTTAAAATCGAGGAGAACCTGTGATCACTTGGACGGGTGGGCATCCCCTACCCCGCGGCCCGCCGGAAGGCGAACCCGTCCCACTCGGCGCTGACGGCAAGCGCACGCTTGGTGCACTCGGAATCGTGCGCTGACCAGGCGATATGTGATCATCTACCAACGGCGGCGTTTCACATCATTTTACCTGTAACCGTAGTTACGGACAGTTAATGCCGGGCATCTTCGCTACGTTTCTGCGACGTTCATCGCGCAGAATTCGGCACTGGAACCTGTCGGCGGGAAAGCGCGGTGGACGGTCCTCTCTTCGCCGCATCCGGCAGATCACCCGTCTGTGCCGCCCGGTAGGCCAACGCTCGCGTCAGCCCAACACGATCTGGACCGGTCAGATATGAAGAGAAGTGCTTTCGGCGTTCAGGTCGCGTCCGCGACCATCACCGTCCTCGCCCTCCAGACCCTCGCCCTGGCGGGGGTCGCCGGAGCGGCCGACACCCCCGCGACCCCCGCCGGCGACGACCCGCCGCGCTGGTGCCCGGCCCAGGGCGTGCTCCGCGCCGACGAGCTCCCGCGCACGGTCCGGCTCAGCGACTGCGACCTGCGCGACCGCGTGGTCCGTGGCACCAGGGGAGCGTCGGTGACCGTTCCCCGCGAGAACCTGACGGTCGCCGCGAGCAGCCTGCACGTCGACGGCAGCAGCAACCTGCGCGTCCGCGTCGACGGCACCGCCGGGACGGTGGAGATCACTCAGGAGAGGACCGCCACCGCCCCCGCCCAGAGGGGCGCGGCGGCCGACCCGCTCGACGCGTGCTCCGACGACGCGTGGACGAGCAGCGCCTCGGCCTGGCCGAAGGGCAGCACGGTCAAGTGGAAGTACTACGTCAACCGGCGGATCGAGGGCGGCATCACCAACGCGCAGGCCAGGCGGGCGGTCAGGAGCGGCGTCACGAACGCCTTCGACGCGCGGACCGACTGCGGTGACGCCGACCAGTTCTCGCCGCTGCCGAACATCTTCGAGGACTACACGGGCAAGACCTGGCGGCGGCCGAACGTCGACGGCCGGGGCTCGTGCACCTCCCGGAACGGCGTGAACTCGTTCGGCTGGGTCTCGCTGGCCGGCCTGCCCGAGTCCACGCTCGCCGTGGCCTGCACCTGGCAGGGGTGGAACAGCACCATCGAGGCCGACGTCGCGCTCCAGAGCAACGGGAAGAAGTGGTGGTACTTCGGCGGGGACGGCCAGTCGGACGCCCAGTGCCCCGCCGGCCACTACGACCCCGCCTCGGTCGTCACCCACGAGACCCTGCACGCCCTGGGCCTGGGGCACGTCGAGGGCGACAAGCACGCCAACCTGACGATGGCGCCGGTCATCCGCGCCTGCGACGACCGGGTGTCCACCCTCGGGCGCGGCGACTACGAAGGGCTGATCAAGCTGTACGGCCCCCGGTAGGGGACCCGCCGCGGGCCGGAGAGCACCCGATCACCCACGCCAAGGCGCCTCTCGGAACCGAGAGGCGCCTTGGCGTGGTCGCCGGAGGGACCGCCCGGCCGGGCGGAGGACCGTCCTCAGCGGGCGGGCGGCTTCGCCGGCGTCGCGCTGAGCGTGACGTTCTTGCCCCGCGTGGTGGCGATGCACGAGGTGCTGGTGGCGACGCCGGTGACCTTGCCGCTCTCGCCCTCGGTCGTCTCCGGCGGAGCGACGAGCGGGGTGACCGGGACCACCGCCGGTGAGGTGGCCTTGGGCGTGGCGGTGGTGCCCGCGCCGCCGAGGCCGGTCTTGGGCGGCGTGTTCTCCAGCGGCGCTTCGGCCGGCGCGGGGTCCGCGCTGCAGTAGTCGCCCCTGCCGGAGGACGCCGCCTGCGCGGCGGGCGAGGCCGCCGTCACGGGGTCGCGGTTCGGCGTGATCCGGACCGAGACCGAGCTGTTGGTCAGGGACAGGACGGCGCCCGGCCCCAGCGTGACGGTGGAGGCGCCGCCGCTGGCCCCGGTCGAGATCGTCACGTTGGAGATGGTCAGCTTGGCGTCCTTGGCGATGTCGAACATCGCCCTGATGGGCTCGCTGCCGGCCCAGGCGATCGTGGACCTGTTGCCGTCGATGTCGGTGTCCTTGGTGACGGTGGGCAGCGCGGAGGTCGTCCCGGCGCGCTTGGTCAGGGTGTAGGTGCAGCGCTTGCCGAGCTCGTAGTCGCCGCCGGTGGAGAACGCCTGGTTCAGGGCCGCCACGTCGCCCACCAGGTTGGTGCAGGCGACGGCCGTGGCCTCGCGCGCGCCGGTCCGGCCGGGCGACGCCGAGGCGGACGGGACGTTCGAGACCAGCGCCGCGGTGACGGCCGTCGTCAGGGCGACGGCCGTCACCGCCGCACGGGCGGGCCGCGCCGCCCGGTGGCCGTCCGCCGTCGGGATGCCGCTTGTCGAGCGCATGTTCTGCCTCTCTGTCGAAGGAGCCCGTGCCGCCGGACGCGGCTCGCGCAACATGATCAATACCCACTGTGATCGACCTCCTACAGAGCGGTAGGGGCGGCACTGCGCCCAGGATCGGCAAAGCGCGGGCACGCCGGACGGCGGCGTCCACCTCCCCGAACGACCATGATCGTCCAAAGTGATCATTACTTACCGAGCGTGTTGATTCGACTCCGGCTGGTAATGAAGCTTCGTGCAAGCCGACATCGGAACACGGCGGCACGGAGAGCCGGTCCGATGGACACACCGAAACCGCGTTGCGCGCTGTCTAACGCGGACGAGAGGGAACGGGTACATGAAAACGCTGCACAAGGTCACCATCATCGGATTCGCCACCGCCGGTCTGGCGCTCGCCGCTCCGGCCGCCATGGCCGACACCTTCCACGGCCAGGGGAGCAAGGCTGCCGGCCCCGGCGGCGCCTCCTCGGTGGGCGTCGTCTCCGGCGCCGTCGACGGCGACCACGGCCACAAGGGCAAGGGCAAGGGCGACGCCGACGGCGGTGTCTTCTACGGCAAGAAGGCCCAGACCGCGGGTCCGGCCGGCGCCACCTCGTCGGGCGTGTTCAGCGCTGCCGACTGAGGTCGTTCCAGCACCCCTGGACGACCGTTAGGCGGTCCCGCCCGGAACCGGGCGGGACCGTCCCATGCCGTGAGAGATTCGCTCTGCCGGAAAGAGACACTCGATGAGCTTCAAGACCGGGCGCGCCGCCCTCACCGCGTGCGTCACCGCCGGACTGGTCCTGGGACTGCCCGCCGTCGCCAACGCGGACGTCGAATACAACCAGTCCTGGATGAAGGCCGACGCGAGCGGCAGCCAGTTGCACATCCGCCGCGCCTTCGTCCGCGACAACGGTGAAGTCGGGTTCCGGGACTCCTACTACAGCGCGGGCCCCGAGGGCGCCAGCGTCCGCCACACCTACAGCGGCGCGCGCTGACCGTTCCCGGCGGCATGGCGCGGCCTTCCGCCGACGGGGACCGCTGCCGGATACCGAGCGTCCGGCCGCGACCCGAACGGGAAGCGCCCGCCATGCCGCCTGGAACGGGAGGACGGAACCCGCCGAATCCAGTGCCCGGCTCCGCGGCCGGCACGGCTCAGATCTTCCGCGGGGACACGGAAAGCGGGCGCGAGACCACGAGGTCTCGCGCCCGCTTCCCGTTGTGACGACCGGCGGCCCGCGGTCCCGGAAGGGCTCCGGAGACCGCGGGGCCGGATCGGCCGAAGGTGTTAGGACCGTGCCCGCGGCCGGCGGGCGCGCGTGCCCATCACGGCCGCGCCGCCCGCGGCCACCGCGGCCAGCCCGGCGATCACCAGCCAGCCCACCGACGACCCGGTGCTGGGCAGCCCGCGGGCCTCGGCGCGCATGCACTGCGAGCCGCCGGAGACCGGCTGCCCACTGCCGTTGCGCGCGGTGGAACCGGCCGGGCACACGCACCCCGACTGGCTCGGGCTCTGGGACGAACCCCGGACCATCCCGTTCGGGCACACGCACGCCGACTGGCCCTGCCCCTGCCCCTGACCCTGGCCGGAACCCCGGACCATGCCGGGCGGGCAGGGCTGCGGGGCCTGCGGCTCCAGGCGCAGCGGCTGCGCCGAGCGCACGGCGGCGGGCTTCTTCTTGACCTTGGCCCGGTGCGGCTTCTGCGGGGTGTGCCGCTTGCGCGGGACCGACGCCACGGCGTGGGCGGTGACGCTGGGACGCTTGGGCTTGTCGACGTCCGAGCGCTGCGGGACCGCGGGCCGGGGCCGCGCGACGACCACCGTGGACAGGGCGCGGGCCCGGCGTCCGGCGTAGTCGAGGACGGCGGCGTTGGTCAGCCGCGAGCCCGGCCGCGCCCGGTCGGACACGGTGGCGGTGACCGCGACGGTCCGGGAGCCCCGGTAGCGCACGCTGTCCCAGCGGCAGAGGACCCGGGCCCCGGTGACCTTGCAGCCGGGGCCGTTCACCCCCGCCTCCGTCAGCTCGTCGGGCAGCCGGTCCTCCAGCCGCACCTTGTAGGCGGGGACATCGCCGGTGTTGCGCACCGAGATGGTGTAGACGATCCGATCCCCCGGCAGGGGCGTCTGGTCGGAGGCGTTCTTGGACACCTGCATCCGCGGGGCGGTCGGTGCGCCGTCGGCGGGCATGGCCGCAGCGGTGGGCGCTGGGACGATGGTCGTCGTGGCGGCCGCGACCATGAAGGTGGCGGCCACACGACCCTGCGAGCGTCGTATGACGCGCATATTGAAGATCCAATCGTCATGCTCGTGCAGTCGGCGCGGCGGGGTGCACCGAACACCCCGCCCGCGCCTGTCGTCATCTGACGGCTACTCTGCGTAAGCATGCTGCGCTGTGACGCGGGGGGCAAACAGGCGCGCACAACGGATCGGGTCTCGCTCGGGAAAAGCATCTGGAGGCCGTGTTCGCCCTGCTGGGCAGGGTTTCAAAGACGATCTTCGGATGGTGGTCGCGAAAGAGACAGCGGAATGGTGCCGCTTTTGTCGTCACTGACGGTCACGAGTTGTCTTGGGTGCCTTTCGCCGTGATGTGCTGCTCGGCGACTTCCGGGACGCCGGAGAGGCGGGGGAGGGGCGGGACGGCAGGAGGCGCCCGGTACACCTCGGAAGCGGAGGAGAGCTGCATAAGCAGGATGAAGTGTCCACAATTCTACTACCTTGTGAATAGGCTTCGTCACTATCGGTGATTGGCGGAGGGGTCCAGGGGGTACTGCACCCTTGTCAGCAACCGGCATCTCTGGACGGTGAGATCGTGACGAAGCCGTTGAAGGTCGAATACCGGCCGGCCACGGACATCAAAGATCGGTACATCAGCGCAGAGGCCAAGATGTGGCACAACATCTTGCTGGTGCTGGCGCTGATCGGCGTAGTCGTTCTGATCGCCAACCTGGCCGCGGACTTCATGCCGATGCGGGGCGCGGTCTTCCTCTACACCGCCGTGGTGTTCCTGTTCGTGGTCCTCATGTTCAACCACACCTGGGGCCGCCTCGAACGACTCATCCGGGACCAGGAGAAGCTGGTCTCGATGTACATCACCGCGATGGGCCAGCACGAGCCGGGCGGGAACCCGCCGGCGCCCGCCTACCCGCCCGCGCCGCCCGAGCAGCCCCCGGCGCAGCCCGCCGGACAGGCCCCGCCGCCACCGCAGCCGGCGACCCAGGAAGGGCCGCCCGCCCAGGCGCCGCCGTCCGGGTACTGAGAACGGCGGCAATACGTGGTCAACGGTCATGGCCCCGGGACTCCGGTCTCGGGGCCATGACCGTTCATTGCCGTTCACGGGAATCCCGAAATCCATCGCCCAGCGGGTGATCTACCCGTGGAAATGCACTTTCGCAAACGAGCGGACATATGCGCCAAGCCTCCACCTGTGACGCCAGGATAGCGGGGCATGCGCTCTTTGACCGTTTCGCCTCGGCGGTGACCCGGCATAACTCGTGGAGGGCATGGGTATCGCATTCTTGGATTGCCCGGAGTGGTTTCACCGTCGACAGGACGAAATCACGACCACCCGCCTTCCTGTCCGGTGCGGAAAACCCTAACGAGGAATGAAACATGGCCCGTTCTCTTGTCCGGCTTTCGGTCGCCGCGGTCGCGGCCGTAGCGGTGTTCGGCGCGACGGCACCTTCTTCGGGGGCCGCCGGTGGGCGGGGCCCCGGCGCTAAAGCCGATGCCAACCCCGTCCTGGTGGTCGGGGGCTTCCACGCGGAGCAGGCCAAGCTGGACAGCCTGGTGGCCTATCTGAAGGACCAGGGTTTCCACGCGGAGTCGATGCAGCTTCGCGGCACGCCGGCGGGAACGGCCGCCATTTCCGAATCGGCCCAGGCCGTGGCCCAGAAGGCCGCGTCGATGCGCGCCCGGCAGGGCGCATCACGCGTCGATGTGGTCGGACACTCCATGGGCGGGCTGGCCCAGCGCCATTACGTCAAGTTCCTCGGCGGGGCGGCGCAGACCGGCACCTACGTCAGTGTCGGCACTCCCGAGCAGGGGGACTGGCTCGGCCTGCTGTGCGCCACGAGTCACCAGGGGTGCCGCGACCTGGTGCCGGGCTCCGCCTTCATTCGGCGGCTCAACGCTCCGCCGCCCATCCCGCCGGGGTTGCCGGCCTATCACCTCTACAGCGAGCAGGGGACCGGCGAGAAGAAGCCACTGCCCGGCGCGGTCAACGCCAGCGTCCAGAGCTTCTGCCCCGGCCGGAGGGTCGAGCACGCCGACGAGCCCGCCGACAAGGCGATGCAGGGTCTCATCGCCGCGGCCCTGAAGCGGCGTCCGCTGGCCACCGACTGCTCCGGATGAACCGCTGGGACGGGCTCGGCGGAGGCCCGTCAACGGTGTGGAGCGCCTTTGGCGTGCCCTTTGCGGGCCACCGGCCTGCCGGGCCGCCATCAAAGCCGTCCCGAAGAGAGCTTTTCGCTTGCCGAACGCGCACTCTCATTGTCAATCAAAATAACTCAGTCGATTTCCGGGTGCGTGAAGTGTTCTGCCGGTCGGACAAACGCCCGGCGCGAAGTCGGAAATGCCGCACTGTTGCTCAATGGAATGTCCTGACTGCTTAGCCGGGCAATAAATAAACGGCCAAGTCGGCGTGTCAGTCTTGCCGTCGGGTAGGCGAAAGGCATGAGCGATGACAGATCAGTTTTTGCTCCGCATGCCAAACGTGTCCTGCGTCCCGCGGGTCGGGCGTGCGTTTCGTTTCTGATGGTGAGCGGACTCACCTGCGCCCTGGCGAATTCGGGGGAGGCCGCCGACTCGCCGGGATTCAGGAATTCCAGCCGCCACCTCACCCGAGCACAACAGAAATCGGCCAAGGCCTACCTGGCCTACCAGGCGCGCGAAGCGCAGCAGAAGCGCCGCGCGAAAACAGCGGTCAAGTACGCGCTCGGACAGCGCGGCAAGCCCTACCGGTGGAGTGCGACCGGCCCCAACGCGTTCGACTGCTCGGGCCTGGCGATGATGGCCTGGCGGAAGGCCGGTGTGCGGCTGCCCCGCGTCACCCACGCGCAGTACCGGGCCGTCCGCCGGAAGGTCGGCATCAAGAAGTTGCGGCCGGGCGACCTCGTCTTCTTCAGGGGGAAGGGGCACGTGGGGCTCTATATCGGCGGCCGCAACTTCGTCCACGCCCCGCGGCAGGGGACCACCGTCCGCGTCGACTCGCTCAGCGGGTCCCGGAAGCGGTCCTTCTCCGGCGCCGTGCGGCCCGCGGCGCCTCCTGCCCGCGTCTGGCCCACGACGATCCAGAAGCTGGCACGCCAGGAAGGCCGCGCGGCCCCGGCCAAGCCCGCCGAGCCCGAGAGGCCGAGCAGCGACCCGCAGCCATCCGCCGGCGAGCTGGAGCCAGAACTCCTGCCGGGGCCCGGAGAGTGAACTCACCCAGCGAACCGTCCGCGACATAACCCGAGACGACAGGGAAGAGATCCAACCGCGCAAGGCCCGGTGCGTGCTGCCGCAGCACGCACCGGGCCACACGCGCGTCAATGCCAGCTCTACAGTCAGTCCGGCAGGCCGACTCCCAGCTCGGCCTCCGCGTCCTCGGGAACGTTCCGGGCCAGCGCGGCGAGCGTCGCCAGCGCCGTCGCCAGGGTGTCGATCGGCGGCGCGGACAGGGCGAGGCGGACGGCGTTGGGCGCGTGGGCGAGGACGATGGTGAAGGCCGCGCCCGGCGTGACGGCGATGCCGCGACGCGCGGCGGCCGCGACGAAGGTGTCGGCCCGCCAGGGATCGGGCAGCCGCCACCAGCAGTGGAAGGCCCGCGGATCCGACTCGATGGCGAAACCTTCCAGATGCTCGCGCACGAGCCGCTGGCGCGCCGCCGCGTCCCGGCGCTTGATGTCCTGGAGGGTCGTGACCGTGCCGTCGGTCAGCCAGCGCGTCGCGGCCTCGACGGCGAAGCGCGGCGCCGTCCAACCGCCCGAACGCAGCGCCGACGCGACGCGCCCCCCAAGCGCCTCCGGCACCACCGCAAAACCGACGGTGAGCCCCGGAGCCACCCGCTTCGACAGGCTGTCCACCACGACGACGCGCTCCGGCGCGAACGCGGCCAGCGGCGGGAGATCTTCGCGGAGGAAACCGTAGATGGCGTCCTCGACGGCGTAGATGTCGCACTCGCGCAGCACTTCGGCGATCTCCGCGCGCCGCTGCTCGGTCATCGTGCGCCCGAGCGGGTTGTGCAACGTCGGCTGGAGGTAGACGGCGCGCAGCGGCCCGGCCGACCGGACGGCCTCCGGCAGCACGCCGTACTCGTCCATGGCGAGCGGGACCAGCGTGATGCCAAGACGTGCGGCGATGCCCTTGACCACCGGATAGGTCAGCTCCTCCACACCGACCCGCTCACCGGCCGGAGCCAAAGCGGCCAGCGCGGCGGCGATCGCCTGCCGCCCATTACCGGCGACGAGCAGGCGTCCAGGATCGGGGGACCACTCCGCCCGGGACCACAGCGCGGCCGCCGCCTCGCGAAGCGCCGGCGTGCCCGCCGCACCCAACGGAGTCAGCGCACTTCCCAGCACGTCGGGACGGAGCAGACCGCCAAGACTGTCGGCGAGCAGAACGGGCAGCTCTTCCGGCACGGAGAAGGTCATCTCCAGATCCACACGAGCACGCGTCGGCTCCGCAAGCGCGGGCTCACCCGACGGCGCGGCGGCACGTATGAAGGTGCCACGCCCCACCTCCCCAACAGCAAGCCCCCGACGGATTAACTCGCCGTACACGCGCGCCGCCGTAGAGCCGGCGATGCCGTGCCTACGGGCGAACTGCCGCTGAGGCGGCAGACGGTCGCCGGGCCGGAGTTCCCCAGCGGCGATCCGGGCCGCCAGCACGTCAGCGATCCGCCGATAGTCGTCCACGCCATCCCCCATATTGCACCGAGCGCAATTTGCCTATTGCACCGACATATTTGCCCCAATAGCATCGAGCCGTCAAGCCTCATCCCAAAGGAGACGTTCGACGTGAGCACCTTCGTCAAGGGACCGGTCTCCATCGACTACGACGACCACGGCAGCACCACCCCGCCCCTGGTCCTCGTCCACGGCCACCCCTTCGACCGGTCGATGTGGGCACCCCAACTTGAGACCGACCGCCGGGTGATCACCCCGGACCTGCGCGGCTACGGCCGCAGCACCGTCGTCCCGGGCAAGACCACCCTCCAGACCTTCGCCCAGGACCTCGCTGACCTGCTCGACCACCTGGCCATCGGGGAAATCGTCCTCGGCGGACTCTCGATGGGCGGCCAGATCGTCATGGAGTTCCACCGCCAGTTCCCCGAGCGCCTGCGCGGCCTGATCCTCGCCGACACGGCCCCGCAGGCAGAAACAGAAGACGGCAGGAAGGCTCGCAACACCATGGCCGACCGCCTAATCCAAGAGGGGATGGACGGCTACGCCAACGAGGTCCTCCCCAAGATGGTGGCCCCCGCCAACATCGAGCGCTTCCCAGAGGTAGCCGAGCACGTCCTCAACATGATGCGCTCAACGCCACCGGAAGGCGCAGCCGCCGCACTACGAGGCCGCGCCGAACGCCCCGACTACGTCGAGTCGTTGTCCCATGTCCAGGTGCCCACGCTGATCGTCGTGGGCAGCGACGACGAGTTCACCCCGATCAGTGATGCACAGCTAATGCACGAAACGATCCCGAACTCGACACTCGTCATCATCGACGACACCGCACACATGCCCAACCTGGAACGCCCGGCCGAGTTCAACAAGGCCCTGAACACCTTCCTAGACTCGATCCCCGAAAAGCGGTGACCCCCATGCCCAAGACAGCCTTCGTAACCGGCGCGAGCGCGGGCTTCGGCGCCGAAATCACCCGCCGCCTAGCAACCGAGGGCACCCGCGTCGTAGCGTCAGCACGCAGAGCAGACCTCCTAGCCAACCTGGCAGCCGACCACCCAGACCGCGTCCACCCCCTAGAACTGGACGTGCGAGACAAAACAGCAGTCGAACAGGCAATCGCCACCCTGCCCCCCGAGTTCGCAGACATCGACATCCTGGTGAACAACGCGGGCCTAGCCAAAGGCCTGGGCCCCGCGCAGGAAGCCGACCTGGACGACTGGGACCAGATGCTCGACACGAACTGCCGGGGCCTCATGTACTGCACGAGAGCGATCCTGCCCGGAATGGTGGAACGCGGCCGAGGCCACGTAATCAACCTGGGCTCAGTAGCAGGCACGTACCCCTACCCGGGCGGCAACGTCTACGGTGCGACGAAGGCGTTCGTGCACCAGTTCAGCCAGAACCTGCGCAGCGACCTACACGGCACAGGCATCCGCGTGACCTGCATCGAACCGGGCATGTGCGGCGACACAGAGTTCTCAACGGTGCGCTTCGGCGGAGACCAAGACCGAGCACAAGCGGTCTACAAAGGAATGCAGCCCCTGACCCCAACGGACATAGCGGAAGCAGTGTCGTGGGCGGCATCACAACCGGCCCACGTGAACATCAACGTGATCGAGCTGATGCCGACCGCACAGAGCTTCGCACCGTTCCAGATACACCGAACCGAACCCTGACAGAAGAACACTCCACCTCAATCACCGCACAACGAGAACAAGACGAGCGCAGATCGGTGGCCCGAAGCAGGGAACCGGTGGCGCAGCAGGCGTCCAAAGCATTCAAGCGATACAAACAACCGCGACGACATCTCCGTAGGGACATGAGACCCAGCGCACCTACCCTGCCCGCCGACGTGCCGCACGCATGTCAGTTCCTGGAAGCCTTCGGCGAAGCGCTCGACGTCGCAGCACCGATGGGCCTGTCCCACAGCACCTGAACTTCTCCGGGATCGTCCCGATCGACCAGACACGCGTAGTGCGCATCACCCGCATCGATGCGCGCTTTGGCGTCAACGCCGAGCTCCGAGGTGCTCTCGGCCGAGTAGCGGGACTTGCCAGGCATCTGGACGGTCAGCCGTAGGTGGTACACCGATCTGCGGTTGACCGTGCCGGCCTCTTCCCGGCTGAGAACATCGGCGACGCAGCCCACACCGTCAGCCTCATCAACAGAGGTGATATCGAGGTCACCCTCCACGTTGAAGAGGAGGACGGCGAACGCAACCATGCCCAGGGCCATAGTTGTGAGACATCCTCCAGGAACCGCCAAGGACTTGTCCCGCATCTGGATCGCCTCACGCACCAGAACGAAGCTCGCGATCGCGGCAATGACCGCAAACAGCCCCGCAATGGCAGCACCGATGTACATCCCCGAAATCTAGCGCAAGTCGATCTTCGCGCCGCGAGCCGCCAAGACCACTCAGCATGTACACCCAGGGAACCTGGCTCTGCCCAGCAGACCTACGCCGGAGACAGAAGACGCAGGCCGTCCCTCAGCGAGGCGTTTGTCTAGCTCATCAGCCCCCTTGAGAAGGGCCGCACCCATGAGGGTTGGAGTCAGTGAGGCAATTAGGCCCGACCGTCCGTGGTCCGCGTGGTGCTTTGTCGGCGCCCACTCCAGATCATGCTTGCGGCGTGACTCCAAACGTTCCTTGACGAAGCTGCTCTCATCGTGCTCGAGTTCTGCGCCGTGTGGTGCCCCGGGTGGGGGGCCACCAGCATGGGGAACGCCACACGTCATGGGATCCAGATGATCAACTAGTGATCGACCGGGCCTTCATGCTGAACGTTGCTCACCGTGACAGGGCTGGAGTTGGCGATGGTGTCCCGCCGAGTGGTGTAGCAGCGATCATGCGGCGGCTCTCGCTCATGAGGGTCCTATCGAGCGGCCACCGGACCGTCACAGGCACCGGAGAGATCGTCATCCTCCTGCGTGCCTGGTTCGTCTCTGACTGTGTAGAGAGCTTCAATAGTGGGACTTACCGGGTATGTGCAGGGGGTGCGGATGAGGATCCCGGCGATCAGGGCGGGTCTGTGCTGGATGTGTTTCAGTCGGGTCCTGATCAGGTCGGTGAGCTGGTCGATCGTGTGCTTTGCGAGGTTGGCCAACGAGGTCTTCAGGTGGGCCAGACGCCCTTGACGGGGTTGGTTCGGGGGCGTAGGGCGGTAGGGAGAAGACGGTCAGCCGGTCGCGGGCGTCGATGTAGTGGCGCATCTTGCATGGCCGCCCTGGCCGGGAGACGACATGACGAGGTTTGGGAGATCGTGGGGTCCATGGTCGGACTGCTCAAACCGCTGAGCGCACGAGAACCGCAAGCCCTGTCGCTGTGCGGCAGCCTGTACCTGTTCGGAGCGATCGCGCACGCCCGGACCAAACGATCAGCGGACGCCTGGCGCATGTGGGATCAGGCAGACGAGGTGTCGAGGCTGCTGCGGAGCATCGCCACGCTGGACGATCAGGATCGCATCCGACCGATCGGCGTCCCGGTCGTGGAGGAATTTGCGTGATGCCACGCGACCGGTTCAGAACCTTCGGTTTGCCGCCCAGGACGTCTTGATGAAGGTGTAGGGGGCTGCTCTGGTGGGGCTCATAGGCCGGTCAGGGTTAACTTGGAGGCCGAGCCCATCGCCGCCAGACGCGCGGAAGCCTAATGCGCCAAGCGGACCAGTGACCTTGAGAGAAGCGCTAGACCTGGTACTTCTCGTGTGGGGTGGCTCGTTCCCAGACCATCTCGAATGCTGCGACGACCGACGCGACGCGGCGGGGGTCGGAGACGAACTCGTAGTCGTCCAGCATGGTGCCGTCGCCTGCGTCGAAGTGGAAGCGGACCAGGCGTTGGTCGAACATCCAGAAGTCTGCACCGGGGAGCATCAGGTCCCAGGTGTGGCGGCGGGGCAGCCAGCGCACTTGTTCTCCGGCTTCGGTGTTGACGTCGGTGACCGAGTGTTCCCAGCGGATGTAGTCGGAGATCGGTTCGGACACGATGCGGGCGCGGCGCATCGTCACGCCCCGGGAGACCGCCTCTTGGACCTGGTTGACCCAGCGGGAGCGGTCGGTACGGCCTGAACCGCCCGCCTTCCAGTCGTCGAATCCTGGTGAGGGCTGGTAGTAGTCGCGCATCTCAAGGTGCACGGCTGAGCGGGTGGTGTTGGCCAGTAGTTCGGCGAAGGTGGGGATGCCGTGGCCTTGGCGGCCCGGCTCGTAGGTTCCGGCGGCGGCCTCGGCGAGTTGGTCGGCCATGCGAGCGGGTTGCCAGATGACGGCTTCGTCGGGTGCCAGCGCCACGTGTTCCCCCAAGCTTTTCAGGACTTCGGGGTCGGTCACCAGGCGCCCTTGCTGGTAGAAGTCGCCGGTGTTGGGATCGCGGAACACCGCCGGGCAGCGCTCGTCTTCAGAGCCGGGGTCAGAACCGATGAAGTCGATATCGCGCACGGGCAGTCCTCCACATCGCAGCGTCTGGGCCCGAAGGTTGCCTGCCGTGCCCCGATCGGTCAAGCGTTCTGTGTCGCAGCGAGAGCGGCGGTGATCAAGGCGCGCATCGGCTCGCCATGGACGGCCAGGGAGAACAGCCGTTCCCAGGCTTCGAGGTACATGCGGTTCTCGTACGACTGACTGAGGGTGAGCGTGCCCGAGACCAGCTCGACCGTGACCACCGCGGAGTCGGGGAGTTCGGACATGGTGAAGGACTCCTCGGGGTTCACCCCGTGCCGGTCGACGTGGCGGGGGATGACCCCGAGGGAGACGGTGGGGCGCCGCATGACCTCCAGCAGGTGGCGCAGTTGCCCGCGGTGGATGCCAGATGGGGCGGGCCGGTACCACAGGACGTCTTCTTCCAGCAGGAACAGCCAGCGGGCGTCGGGGCGGTCCAGGCAGCGCTGTCGGCGCAGCCGGGCTTGGACGGCTTCGGCGACGTCGGGCGTTCCCCCCGAAACGTGGACACCGGTTTCATGCGGCGGTAGCGATGCTACCTGTGGTTCTCTCGTAGTTGATGGGTGAGGTCTGGCCGAGCGCCGAGTGGCGGCGGTGGGTGTTGTAACGGGTGATCCAGCCGAACACCGCCAGGCGGGCGGCCTGCTGGTCGGGCCAGCCGCGTGCTCCTTGCAGCGTCTCGCGTTTGAGGGTGGCGTTGAAGGCTTCGGCGGCGGCGTTGTCGGCGCTGGACCCGACCGCGCCCCGTGAGCGCCTCACCCCGAGCCGGGCGCAGGTGGCGGCGAAGGCGGCGCTGCAGTACTGGGCGCCGTTGTCGCTGTGGAAGATCGCCCCGTCCAGGTGTCCACCGCGGGTGCGGGCCGCGGCTTGCAGGGCGTCGGTGACCAGTTCGGTGCGCATGTGGTCGGCGATCGACCAGCCCACCAGCCGCCTCGAGCACAAGTCGAGCACGGTCGCCAGATACAGGAACCGGCCGCCCGTGACGGGCAGATAGGTGATGTCGCCCACATACCTGTCACCGGTCCGCACGGCGGTGAAGTCGCGTCGCAGCAGGTCGGGCACCGGTGCCGGAGCAGCGGCGGGCACGGTGGTGCGGACCTTGGTGCGCAGGTGCAGCCCGACGATGTGGTGGGCGCGCATCAACCGTTCCACCCGCTTGTGATTGATCCGCACGCCCCGCTCGCGCAGCTCGGCGGTGACGCGGGGGGATCCATAGGTGCCGTCGGTGTCGGCGTGGATCTTGCGGATCTGCGCGACGAGCACGTCCTGGGCGGCGGCGCGCTCGGCCCGCGCCGCCCGGGTGGCGCGCCACCGGTAGTAGCTGGAGCGGGCCACCTCCAGCACCCGGCACAACCGCTTCACCCCGTAGGTGACCTGGTGGTCGTCAACGAACTGGAAGCGGTTCACCAGTTCGTCTCGCCCGCGAAATACTTGGCCGCCTTGCGCAGGATGTCACGCTCGGTCTCCAGCTCACGGATCTTCGCCCTGAGCTGCAGGTTTTCTTGTTCCAGCACGTCAGGTGAGCCTACGTCGCCCTCCGAGGCGCTCTGACCGGCCGTGACAGGCTGCGCCGGGGCGATGCCAGCACGCTGGGCATCGGTCACCCACTTGCGCAGCGTCGCCCGGTCGATCCCCAGATCAGCAGCGATCCGCTTATAGGTGTTGCCCGCATCCGACAAGAACAACGCCACCGCGTCGGCCTTGAACTCCTCCGGATAATCCCTCAACGCCATCAGTGACACCTCTTCCCCTGGACCATCATGATCCAGCCTCCAAGGTGTCCACATTCCAGGGGGAAGCCCCGTCGTCCAGATCCAGGTGTTGTTCCAGGCGTGCGGTGGTCAGGTAGTGGGTCATCAGCTCGGGGGTCTGCAGGAGTCCGGGGATGACCTTGGTCTGGTAGACGCGGTGCAGCCGAACGTTCCAGTACTTGTCGCGCAGCTTCTCCTGGCGGCCCTTGAGACCGACGCGGTTGCTCTCCGAGTGGGTCTGCCACATGTCGGCCGCGGCGCGCTGCTCGGCCAGCAGCTCGGCCGCAACGTGGTCGGGGACCTGGCAGATGCGGCACCACAGCCGGACGTGATCGGCGGTGATGGTGCGCTGCCCGTACTCGACCATGCTGACCTGCGCCGAGCTACTCCATCCGGCCAGCGCGGCGAACTGCACGCCGTTGAGGCGCGCCTGCCGGCGCATCTGGCGGAGCTTTTCCCCCAGGCGTCGGCGTGCGGCTTGGGCGCTGGAGGAAGGCGAAGGCGACGGCGGCATCGGTGCTGATCCTGGCCCATGGGAATCGGACGGTCAGAAGCGTTTCACTGACTTTCACGCCTTGACCCGGCGATCACTTCTCGTACGCCACCGCAAGTGTGAAAGGCAGTGAAATCTCTCGCTCCACAGATTAAAGGCGAGTCAGTGTCGAGGCCGTGAGCTTCACCAAGCCACTGCACGTGGCGGCCGGTAGGGGAGCGGAGGTGGTCTTGGGTGTGCGGGATCGCGGGGCTGGTCGGCCCGGACGCGGCGCTGCTGCGGCGATGCGTGGAACAGATGGGAGACCTCCAGCAGTACCGGGGGCCTGACGGGACCGGGGTGACGGCGGCGGCTGACGGCCGGGCCGTGCTGGCGATGAACACGCTGCGGATCGTCAATCCCGCCGCACCGCCCGGCCCCTACCAGGACGAGGCGAGCGGGCTGCTGCTGACGTTCAACGGAGAGATCTACAACTGGCGGCGGCTGGCCCTGAACTGGCGCATCCCGGTAAAGGACACCGACACCGACGCGCATCTGCTGCTCGGCGCCTGGGCCAGGTACGGACCATCCTGCCTGCCCGAACTGGAGGGGATGTTCGCCGCCGCCCTCTACGACCCGAGCAAGGGCCGGGCCGGCGCCTTGTACCTGCTTCGTGACCGGCTCGGCGAGAAGCCGTTGTACTGGCGGCTGGACGGGGGACGACTGGCCTTCGCCAGCGAGGTCACTACCCTGGCCCGCTACGGTGCCGCACCGGTGGTCCTGCGCCCGGAGATGCAGAGCATCGAGACCCCGACCGGGATCGACACCCCCTTTCAGGGCATCCAGCTTCTTGCCCCCGGAACGCTGCTGGAGTTCGACGTGGCCACCGGTTCGCTCGCCCACCGCCCCTGGTGGGATCTGGCCGAGGTCGCCCCCTTGGACGGCCACCTCACCTACGACCAAGCGGTGAACCACACCGCCGACCTGCTCACCGAGCACACCCCGCTGCGCGTCCCGAGCGGTGACTGGGCGCTGCTGCTGTCGGGCGGCCTGGACTCGGCGACCCTGGCCCACCTGATGCGGCCTCCGGTGTGCATCACCGTCCGCTACCCCGGCCAGGACCGGCTGGACGAGTCCACCCTGGCCCGCCAGACCGCCGACCGGATCGGCGCCGAACTGCTCGTCGTCGAGCCCACCCCCGAGGACCTGCAGCAGACCCTCCCGCAGATCGCCGCGGCGCTGGACTACCCGATGGGCAACGCCGCCGTCTTCTCCGAGTACATGGCCTACCAGGCCGCCGCCGCGCGAGGACTCCGCGTCGTCGCCGGCGGGCTGGGCCCCGACGAGCTGCTGATGGGATACGTACGGCACGCCCTGGCCTTGCATGGCCCCGAGGCGGTCCTGCAGGCCGGGCTGATGTCCTACCGGCCGCTCGCCGAGCGCCTCCTGGACACCTCGCCCCCATTGGGACTCCTGGAGTCCATCACCCGCCTGATCACACGAGGTCCCGACCCCGAACAGCGGGTCCGGGCGCTGGTGTCGACAGTACTGGCCCGAGCGCACGGTGATGCGCCCCGCGCGTTGACGCTGGTGGAGCTGGCGACCGCGTGGCGGCCGCTGGTGGAGACCAGCGACAAGCTGGCCTCGGCCCTGGCGCTGGAACGCCGCTCCCCGTACTTGGCGACCGCGCTGGTGGAGTTCGCCTACGCCCTCCCGGCCGACTTCAAGTCCCGCGGCCCCACACGCGGCAAGCGCGTCCTGCGCGACGCCGCGCTCCGGTTGGGCGTGCCGCCCTCAGTGTGCGGCAACCCCGACAAGCTCGGGTTCGCCTCTCCGGTCCCACAATGGTTGAACGGCTCACTGGCGACCTGGACCGATCAGCACCTCACCGCGGCCCGCTCCCAAGCGCCGACCGCCCTGCACCCGCTGCTGAACGCCGGGCTCATCCGCCGCAGCCGGTTCGACCGCACCCGGATGCAGGCCCTCATCACCGCCGCCTGGGTGCTGAACAACCCGGCGGTCGCCCCCGTCACGGAGGGGACGGCGGGGGCGACCGCCGCATGAACCCACCCGCGACATGCCGCCGGACCACCTCACAGAACGGCCAGCGGATACCTACGCTGAGGGGATGGCCCAGGACCCACACCACCCACAAGCCGAGCAGCCACCTCACGACCAGGTGGCGCGCGGGGCAGTCGCGATCATCACCAACGACCGAGGCGAACTGCTGCTCCACCTGCGCGACGACATCCGCGGCATCAGCTGGCCCGGCTACTGGAGCGTCCTGGGCGGCGGCACCGACCCCGGCGAGAACGCCGCCGAGACCATCCGCCGCGAACTGTGGGAAGAAGCCGGACTGGCCGCCGACGACCTGCAGGAGCTTTTCGAGGTCCACGACCGCGACGGCTCCGGCCAGCTCATCACGTTCTTCGCCGGAACCTGGAACGGCGACGAGACCACGCTGCCCCTCGCCGAAGGTGTCAAGCTCGCCTTCACCGCGCCCGAGACACTGGAAGGACTGAAGATCCCGCCCTACATCCGAACGGGCATCGAACGACACCTCAGCGGCGACCGATAAGACCGGTCAAGGAAGGTCGAAGCAGCCCGCCTTGACCTGGTCCAGGAACAACCGCCAAGTGCGGGCGGAAGGTCGGCGGCGGCTCGGGGATGTCGCCAAAGATCCAATTCGTCGGTCCAGGGGCCACCAGGCGATCTGGGAGCACTTGTGAGGCTCGGCGTTGTAGGGCTCGCCGTCCCAGCGTTGGGCGTGGAAGAACGGGCCCATGCGCGCGTTGCCCAGGTGGTTGCGGTAGTGGATCAGGTGGGCGTCCATGACCGTGGTGTAGGGGGCCTGCTCAGCCTGGGCAAGGGCGCTCATAGGTGGGTGAGGTTAGCGCGGCCTGCCAGCTTGGCCGGGTCTGATGTGCAGAAAGCCAGGCGGATCCGTTCGCGTGCTTCGACGTCCTGGCTGTTGAGTCAGGCGCGGTCGTGGGCTTGTGGGCCGGTTTGGGCTGGGGGACAGGCGTGATGGAGTTGGCTCTGTTCGGTCGGGGGTGGTTGAGCGGCCCCGGCGAAGTGTCTTGCCGGGGCCGCTCGTGTCGATCAGAGGTCCAGGTCTCCGGCCTTCACCTGGGCCAGCAGGCTGCCGAAGGTGGCGGGAGCGAACTCCAGGTGACCGCCGTCGGGGTTCTTGCTGTCCCGGATGCCGATCACCGTCGGCACCTGCGCAACCTCCACGCACTCTTGCTCAGCGTTGCTGCGACTGCTCTTGCGCCAGGTCGCGGCACCGAAGTCAGCGGTCATTGTCCGTTCATCTCCCTTGCCATCCGGTGGAACAGCGCCGTGCTGTCGTCCTGCGGCAGGGCGTCGTCCCACATCTCCGCGAACGCCTCGGCGTAGCGGTGGATCTCGTGAGGTTTGTCCAGATACAGGGCCCCGGTGAAGCCCTGCACGTACACCGTAGGGGGCTCGTGATCACGTCCGTCCCCGGTGGTCGGGAATCGCATGAGCGTGAACAGCGCGGTGTCGAATCCGCCGTGTGCGCCGAACGAGAAGGGCGCAACGCGGATTGACACGTTCGGCCGCTCGTTCATCTCGGTCAGCCGGACAAGCTGGTCCGCCATCACGTCCGGTCCACCCACCACACGGCGAATGACGGCTTCGTTCAGAACGACCCGCAGTTTCGGTGGCGAGGTCACGCGGGTGATCAGGTTCTGGCGTTGCGCTCGTAGTTGGACACGGCGGTCCGCCTCGTCGCCTTGGAGGTCGGGTCTGCTCTTGTTGAGCAGGGCGCGGTGATAGTCCGGTGTCTGGAGCAGGCCGGGGACCAGTTCGGGGGCGTACTGTTCCAGGCTCTCGGTGGCTTCCTCCAGACCGACGTAGAGATCAAAGCCGCCCGGAATGACGTCGCCGTAAGCGTGCCACCAGCCCTTTCCCTTGGTCTCCTTGGCAAGGCCCATCAGAGCCTCGCGCATCTCGTCGGGCGCGCCGTACGCGCGGCACATGGCCTCCACGTCGAGGGAACGCAGAGACGTGTTACCGGTCTCGATCCTCCACATCTTCGCCTCGGACCACTCCAGCGCGTCGGCGGCCGCCTTCACCGTCATGCGGGCGTCGGTACGCAGCTTCCGGAGATACCGGCCGAGTTGCCTTCGCGGGACGGTCGAACCGGTTGGGGCATCCGACATCCGCATCACCTCCACTTTACTCCGGGGGAAGCTTTCACTCGGAATGAAAGCATCTGGCCGCACGATTCGCAATGGGCTTGCGACCTGCGGAAATTCCGTTCGGAGAATCCATCTGAACGCTTGCAGCGAAGGTTCCATGGTGCTCTACTCGAAGGCACTGCGGAGGCGTTTCGGAACAATCCGTGATCAAAGGCCAAACCGCGCAAAACCCTTAGCCTCCCCTTCTTTCCCGTCGTGATGACCCCGCGCAGAAGGCAGAGAAAGATCATGAATTTCGACCTCCCACCATCGGGTGCGGCCCCTCGGGATAACGCCCCTACCGCCGAGGCCTCCCGCGCCGCCGAAGAGAAGCTGCTCAAAAAGATCAAGGCGGAGCTGGAGCACAAGGGCGAAAAGGCGGTGCTGCGTCGGACGCACACCGGACACCCGTTCCTGGTGGCCCTCGGAAGGGACAGCCGGTTCAACGAGGAGATCACCATTGCCCGCCAGGACGGCCGGGCGCGGGCCATGTGGAGCTGGGGCGAGGCGTTGCCCGCCGACATCGGCCAGGCCATCGCCGCCATCCGCCGGGTCATCAATCCGGAGGCGTGATGTTCGGGCGGCAGCGCACCGCCCGGCACGCGGCCCGGCCTGAGGAACGTCACCCTGCGCCTTCGCCGCCCGACGCCGAGCCCGCCAGCAAGGTCGCCACGGCGACGGTGGTTCCACAACGCGAGCGGGTCAGTTACCTGACCCATCTGGCGCAGCGGTTCGGGCCGGTGGTCGGCTACACGACCGGTTTCGGCGTCATCGACCAGGAGCCGGTGCTGAACGTGATTCCGGTGGACCGGCACGCCAGGGCACTGCGGGCGGTCACGGTCAGGTGCGCCTACCGCTCCGAGCGCGGGGAGTGGTGGTTCTTCTACCACCGGACGCGTCAGCCGATCGCCCCGGCGAACGAGCTGAACGCGGCGGCGAACAGGATCCGCACTGACATGGAGGGCGGCGCTTGATTGAGACACCCTGGCGCGGCGACGGCAGGGAGGCGGGGTCTGGAGCCGAGGAGGGGACGGCTCCAGACCCGCACGCGGACGCCGACCCTCTTACGACACTCGCCCACGCCATTGCTCTCGGTGACGTGCCATTCAGCACCCGACCACGAGGGAGCCAACGTCATGACCATTGTGCCCACGGGTTCCCAGGAGTCCGCCGTCCCGATTGCGGGGTACTTCGACGGCGCGTTGCCGAAGCGGCCGCGCGTGTCCCAGGTGGTCGGCCTGGTCATGGCAGGTTGATCCCTCGCGGCCAGGAGGTCCTTGCCTTCACCTTGCTTGGAACGAGGTCCTGCCGGGTCGGGTTGGTTGGGTCAATGCGATGGTGAGCAGCCTGAAGGTTGGTGCGTTCGCGCTGGATGGGGGGCGGGGCGGAGCGATTCAGTTTGTGGGCGTGGGGTGGTTGTTGCGCTGTTGAGGCCGCTTAGGCGGAGTAGTGCCGGGGTCAGGATGGACAGGGTGATCGCTAGGGCTGCGACCGCGAGCATGGCTCCGCGTAGTCCCACCGCGTCGGCCCACAAGCCGACGTAGACCGGGCCGACCACGAAGCCCAGGTAGGACACGGTTGTCACGATCGACGTCGCGCGGCCCCGGTGGTCCTCCTCGACGTTCCGCGAGACGATGCCGAGCAGCGTCGGGAACAGTACGGCGGTTCCGGCAGCGGCGGCCGCGAGTCCTAGTGCGGCGACGAGCAGTGTGGGTGCGGCGGCGATCAGGGTTGTGCCGGCGGCGGCGGTCAGTGCGCCGGTGAGCAGGACTTTGCGAGCGTGGGCGGGCTTGACGCCGCCGATCGAGAATCGTGCGATTGCTACCACGCCCGCGAACACGGCGGGGGCGACGGCGCTCAGTCCCGCGCCGGAACGGAGCACGTCGTGCGCGAAGACCGCGCTCCAGCTCTGGTGCGCGTTCTCGCTGGCGAACGCCAGTGCGCCCAGCGTTCCTATGAGCAGGAACGGGGCGATTCCTCGTCGGTTGGTCGGTGCCGTCGCTGGAAGGTGGTCGTGCTCTTGCTCGGTGATGTCGGTGGGCAGCGTCTTGTGCAGGAAGGCTCCCGCTGTCAGGGAGAGGGCTGCCACGGTCACGAACGGGACTGCGAGCGGTAGGGATGCGGCCGACGTCAGGCCGGTTGTGAGGCTCGCCAGGACCACCAGGCCGGAGAAGACGCCGTGGGCGCGGGTGATGACGGGGCGGCCGGACATCTTCTCGGCCCGCCCGGCGACCGCGTTCATGGCCACGTCCGCCGCCCCGCTGATCGCGCCGACGAGCGCCAGCCCGGCGCACAGGCTCGCCAGGTTCACTGCGGTTAATGCCAAGCCCGCGCCGGTGCTGCCGAGGGTGCCGATCACCACGGCTGCCACCACTGGGCCCCAACGGTCGAGGGCCCGGCCTGCCAGCAGCATCGCGGGCAAGGCCCCTGCTCCCACGAACAGCAGCGCGAAGCCGAGTTGTCCGTCGTCCACCCCGGCCTGCTGCTGCACATGGGGCACGGAAGCGCCCCACACGCCCCAGAAAGCGCCGAAGGCGGCGAACGCCACGAACGTCGAGACGGTCATGCGGTCCGGTCTGCGAGCCATATGTGTAACGATACACAAGCCCGCTAGGCTGGCCCCGTGGAACCGTCCGCAGACTCGAAGCGAGCCACCCTCGCGCAGGTGGCCGAGCTGGCCGGCGTGTCGGTCATGACCGCCTCCTACACCTACAACCAGCCGGACCGTGTGTCGGACCGGGCCCGCTCGAAAGTGCTCGACGCGGCGGCGCGGCTGGGCTACGCCGGGCCCGACCCGAGCGCCCGGTCGTTGCGCCGGGGCAGCACCCGCACGCTCGGCGTCGTCATGGGCGAGCATCTGAGCTACGCGTTCGAGGATCCCGAGGCGGTGTCCTTCCTGGCCGGGATCGCCGACGTCTGCGCCGAGCGCGGTTACGGCATGACGATCCTGCCCATCACGGGTGACGCCGACGACGTCCCGCGAATCACGGCCGCCGCCGTCGACGGGTTCATCGTCTGGACCACCTCCGACGACGATCCGGTCCTGGCCGCCGTCCAGGCGATGAAGCGTCCTGCGGTCGTGCACGGCGGGCCTGCGGTGCGCGGGATGGGGCTGGTGGGCATCGACAACCGGGCGGCGGCGCACGCGGTGGGGGCCGTGGCCTTCGCAGATGCCCGGCGTCCGGCGGTGGTGAGCTTTCCGCTCTCCCGGGAGCGGGTCAGCACGATCGTTGGCGGTGCGGGCCTCGCTGACGTCCTGTTTCCGGTGACGCGTGAGCGGTTGGCGGGCTACCGGCAGGCAGCCGAGGATGCCGGTATCGCGTGGCGCGATGTCGTCGTTGCGGTGTGCGCGCGCAATGACGCGGCCGAGGCCGAGCGGGTCGTGGCGACCATGCTCGCCTCGGCCGAGCCGCCTGATGCGATTGCCGCGATGAGCGACCAGCAGGCCGCCGGGGCCGTCAACGCGATCCGCGCCGCCGGTCTCGTCATTCCCGACGATGTGGCGGTGACCGGCTGGGACGACGCGGCGGTGGCGGCCGAACTCGGGCTGACGACGGTCGCGCAGTCGCTGCGGGAGCAGGGTGCGGCGTGCGCGCATGCCGCCCTCGGTGGGAACCCGGACTCCCAGACCGCGCCGTGGTCCGTCGTCCGCAGGACCAGCACACGTCGCTGACGAGAGCGCGTTGTCGTCCAAGATCATTTGTGTTTGGATGAGCCGCGCCACGCGCCGGGAGCCCACGGGCCACGGCGGCGGCCCCACTCCCCCCGCGAACGAAAGCGAGTGCAGCATGCGCCTGCGCAGCAGGGCCGCGGCCGCCGCCGTGGCCTTCTCCACCGTCCTGATCGCCAGCCCCGCCCTCACGGCCGCCCCGGCGAACGCCGTCGGGCCCTGCGGGTCCGGTTACAACCGGGTGGGCGTCTACGCCATCCCCGCCTCAGGGCCCCGGCTCGCGACCCTGGAGGTCTACTGGAACGCCACCGAGCGGAAGAACTGCGCCCTCACCTACAACAGCTACAACCCTGGCGTCTCCACCTACACGCGGGTCAGCATCAGCCGCTACCTGGCCGACTGGACCGGCTACAACCGCGGCTTCTTCTCGTACTACGCGGGCCCAGCCTACGTCTACGCCCCCAGCGGCTGCATCAACGTCAGGGGCGGCATCACCGGCCCCAACGGCTACGTGGAGCGCGTCCTCCAGCAGGTCCACTGCGGCTGACCTTCCGCCGCCATGCACGCGGACGCCCCGCGCACCCGGCCCGGCGGATTCCAGGGGTGGTCGCGGCACCGGTGGCCGACCCGATCATGAGTGGTCACAGGGCGGGTCCCAACGCGCTTGGAGATCGGCGCAGGCGATGAGAATCCTGGCATCGGTGAAGATCATTTCATGGGTGCACCCCTGAGGATGCGGAAGGATCTCGTCCAGACGCAGGCTGTTCCAGTCCGAGAAGCTGAACGGTTTCCCATCGTCGGTCTCGATTTCGACCTCGGTGACGCCCTGGTAGGAAAGGGTGAGACCTGCGCACTCATGGGCGTTGGCTCCCTCTAACCGCAGATCGAACGAGACCGGGACGGGGTCCGTCGGCGGAAGCCCTCGCAGGTTGAGGTCCTTCACGCAACGTGGCGGGCGCATGGTGAAGGCATTGACGAGGTCATAGTGCCCGGGGGCAGAGGCGAAATCCCAGGCTCCGGGTGGAAGGGCGGAACGGAGATTGGGGAGCTCGGCCAGGTAGGCCCTGGGGTCGTGGGCGAACTCCAGGTCGTCGCCCTCTCCCCGCCATTCCGCCACCACATATTTCACACTGAGCTCTTTCCGCGTGCTGTCTGAGCTTGGCCCCGCAACTGAGTACTGATCATCGCCTGGGTACCGTACCTTCCACTTCGGGTAGAACGTCGCTCTCAGCGGCGCACCCCCTTGGCGAGGCGCACACCTGGTTCCACCAACCAGGAGATCGCGACCGAGCTGTTCCTCAGCGCCAGCACCGTGGAGTACCACCTGCGGAAGGTCTACCGGAAACTGGACATCACCTCGCGCCGGCGACTGCGGTCGGTCCTGCCGCCCTGACGAACGGCGGCCTCGCCGGAATAGGGCATCATCCTCCAACGGGCGATGCGAACGCTGAGGAGGGGACCTGACTGCTGGAACGGCGGGCCGGGGGAGCGGGTGGGAGGTCGCGGTGCGGCTGCGGCCCGGTCGGCTCACCTTCGCCGGCCGCTTGGGATCGGCGCACGCCCACGCTCACGCCGCCGTCCAGGTGCTGGTGGTTTCGGCGGGGGAGGTGCTGCTCACCGACGCCCACGACGAGACGCGCGCAGTTCGTGCGGCGGTGATCGGAGCCGGTGCCCGGCACACCCTGCACGCGCCTGACGCCGAAGGCGTGATGGTCTATCTCGACCCGGCAGGCCGGGACGCCCGCGCGCTCGCCGCCAGCCTGGACCGATCGGACACGGTGGCGTCGTGGGTGACGGCCGCGCAGCCGGTCGAGGATCTGCTAGCCGGGCGCACACCCAGCGTCGCCGCCGGGGACCAGGCCGTCGAGACGCTGGCCGGACTGCCCGAGCCGCCGCGTCCGGCCAGCGCTGCGGTGGTCCGGGCGTTGGAGCTGCTGCCCGAGCTGACCGGCGGGCCGATCCGGCTGGACCAGGTCGCCGCCGCCGTCGGGTTGTCGCCCAGCCGCCTGCGGCACCTGTTCGTCCAGCAGGCCGGGCTGCCGTTCAGCGCCTGCGTGCGGTGGGCGCGCCTGCACGCCGCCATGGACGTGGTGCGCGCCGGTGGCTCGCTCACCGAAGCCGCGCACACCGCCGGGTTCTCCGACAGCGCGCATCTGACGCGTGTCTGCCACGCGATGCTCGGCCTGGCCCCCTCCACCGCACTGCGCCACCTGCACTGGCAGTAGCGGCAGGTCAGCCCTTTCGTCCAAGCCCGTTCGGGTGGTCGGCGGCGAGGCTGGTGCACATGATCCAGAACCTCGTCCGGTACGCCTACGTGCCGTTCATGCTGCTGGGCGTCAACGGCGCCGCCATGGCCCTCATCACCTCCGGCACCGCCGACGGCTGGGGCAAGGCGTGGCTGCTGGGCCTGCTGGCGACGGCGGTGGCCTGCTCGTTCGCCGCCGAACGTGTGCTGCCCTACCACGACCCGTGGAACACCCCCTTGGACGACGGCCGCCGCGACACCGCGCACGCCGTCGTCAACGAGACCCTCACCCTGGGCAGCGTGGCCGCGCTGCCGCTGCTGGCCGCCTTGATCCCCGGCGACGGCGTGTGGCCGACCGGCTGGCCGTTCGCCGTGCAGGTGCTGATCGCGATCCTGGTCGCCGACGCCGGGATCACCCTGGTGCACTACGCCAGCCACAAGATCGGCTGGTTGTGGCGGCTGCACGCCGTCCACCACAGCGTCAAGCGCTGCTACGGCTTCAACGGGCTGATGAAACACCCGGTGCACCAGAGCCTGGAGACCGCCGCGGGCGTCACCCCGCTGCTACTGGTGGGCCTGCCCCTGAACGTGGCCACGGCGCTGGCCCTGGCGGTGGCGGTGCAGCTGCTGCTCCAGCACTCCAACGTCGACTACCGCGTAGGCCCGCTCAAGTACGTGCTGGCGCTCAACGAAGGACACCGCTTCCACCACCTCAAATGGGCCGGGATCGGCGACGTCAACTTCGGCCTGTTCACCCTGGTCTGGGACCACGCCCTGCGCACCTACTCCTACGACCCCGCCCGCCGCTTCACCTCCGACGACCTGGGCATGGCCGCCAAACCGCAGTACCCCACCACCTACCTGGCCCAACTCACCGAACCCTTCCGCCGATGAACGGCGGACGAGGTCGTTCTGTGAGCGTCGTCTCTCAGCGCACGGCGGTGCCTGCGATCTGTGTTCGGACCGGGACGAAGCTGGAGCGGAACGGGAATTCGACGATCTCCACCGAGGCGAACCCGGCCGCGCGGATGGCGGCCGCGGTGTCCCGGTCGGTGTGGCAGCCCTCGAACGCCCACCGCCACGGCCGCCGGACCAGCCGTTGGACGCGCCGCACGGCGCCCTGCGGCGCGGCGACGTGCTCGATGAACACGAACCGGCCGCCGGGCCGCAGGATCCGGCGGATCTCCCGGAGCACCTGGGTTTGGTCGTGGACGGTGCACAACACCCAGGTGCACATCACCGTGTCCACGCTCGCGTCGTCCAGGTCGATCGCCTCGCCCGGGACCGGATGGACGGTCAGGTCGATGCCGTGGGCGGCGGCCGTGCGCTCCAACCGCCGGTGGAAGTACGGGTTGGGCTCGATGGCGTGCACGGTCGTCCGCGGCGGCAGGTAGCGGAGGTTCGGGCCGTTGCCGGCGCCGATCTCGGCGACGACGCCGCCGGTCCGCGGGAAGATCTTCTGCTTGTGGACGGCGAGCCGCTGGTCGGTGTAGGCGGCCGTGAGCGCGAAGAACGCCGAGTTCAGGCGGCCGCGTACGGGGTTCGGGGTCGGTGCGGGCAACGTGCTGGTGTCGGACATGTGCGGCTCCTCGACGTCGGTCGGATCGGGGCGGTTTCCGGTGCGCCTCAGGGCACGTGGAACCCCCGCTGATCCGCAGTCTCGACGGCGCGCGGCGTCCTGTCAGGCGGGGAAATACGCCAGGCTCTACCTGAATCCGCTACCTCAACGGTCGCGCCGGGCCCACCAGGCGGCGATCTGGGTGCGGGAGTTGACGTCGAGCCGTTGGCGGATTCGCTCGACGTGCCCCTCGGCGGAGCGTTCCTTGATGCCGAGGCGCCGGCCGATCTGGCGGTTGCTCAGCCCGTCCGCGACCAGGGCCGCGACCTGGAGCTGCCGGGGAGTGAGCATCTCGTCCGTGGACGGCGGGCTTGCGGGCTCGCCCAGGTACTCCAGGATGGCGCGGACCAGCGGGGCGGAGTCCCCGGCCCAGGCGAAGTGGCTGCGGCCGGGGAGCGTCATCAGTTGCGCGCCGGGAATCCGCGCGGCCAGGTCACGTCCGAGCCGGTACGGGATGGCCCGGTCGTCGCGGCGGTGCAGCACCAGCGTCGGCGTGACGACCCTGTCTAGCTCGTCCTCCACGCACGCTTCGTAGCACTGTTCCAGCAGTTCGCAGGCGAACTCCGCCGTGGCCGTGCCCCGTTGCGCCCGCGCGAAATGCGCCTTGGCGGCGGCGTCGGCGTCGGCCATGAAGATGTCGGCCAGCACGTCCGAGCCCAGCCCCCAGTGCGCGCGCACCATGCCGAGCACGGCCGCCCGGACCTCCGGGGAGGCGACCTGGCGGCCGTCGGCGTAGCCACCGTAGACGATCAGGCGTCCGACGCGCTCCGGACGCCGTACGGCGAAGGCCAGCGACGCCGCCGCGGCCGTCGAGATGCCCAGCAGGTCGAAACGCTCCTGCCGCAGATGGTCGGCGACGGTTTCCAGCACCTGCACATTGGTGTCGAGCGTCTGACGGCCGGGCCACGGATCCGACAACCCGCAGCCGGGCTTGTCGTACAGCACCACCGTCCGGCGCGTGGCCAGGGGGACGAAGAACGCGCGGGCGGCCGGGTCCTGCCACAACAGCTCCAGATGGCTGATCCAGGCAGGAGGAACGATCAGCGGCGGCCCGGTGCCGACCGTGCCGTACGCGATCCGCACCCCGCCCTCGGCGGCGCAGAAACGGATCTCCAAGCGCGGCTCGTGCCCGCCGTCCACCACTCAGGCCCCCACACCGTCCTCGGAACCGGCCGGGGCGAGCTTCCACGGCCGGTCCCACCAACGTCGCACATCACCATGCCCGGCCACCACATGTCGTGCTCCACGCTCATGGAGCCTCGCCATCGGGGGAAGCTGTCCGAACGTGTCCGACGAGGCCGGGGCTACTTCGCCGCGGCCCGGCGCTGGGCGGCGGCGAGCACCAGGGCGGCCGCGCAGGCCAGCAGCGATGCCGCGATCACCGCCGCCCAGCCGCGCCGGAAGCCGTCCAGCACGGCCTGCGGTCCGTGCGGGGTGCCGATCAGGCTGACGGTCAGCGCCACGCCCACCACCGCGCCGATCTGCCGGGCCATCGTGGTGATCGCCGAGCCGGTGGCGAAGCGCGTGGGCGGCAGCGCCGCGGCGGCGGACCCGACGAGGGTGGGCAGCGTCAGCCCCACGCCCAGGCCGGTGAGCAACAACCCGGGCAGCAGTTCGGCGGCGTAGCCGGGCTGGACGCCGATGGCGACGGCCCACCAGCCGATGCCCGCGGCGAACAGCAGCGTGCCGAGCGCGGCCAGCCGTCCGGGGCCGAGCCTGCGCACCAGTGCGGCGCTGCCCAGCGCGACCGGCGGCACCAGCAGCGGTCCGGGGGCGATGGCGAGGCCGGTGCGCAGCGCCGAGTACTCCCAGACCTGCTGGCACCACAGGACCGAGGTCAGCAACATGCCGGCGAAGGCGAGGGTGAACAGCAGGGCCGCGGTGTTGGCGGCGGCGAAGCTGGGCACCCGCAGCAGCGGCAGTTCGACGATGGGGGCGGGGTGACGCGCCGAGCGGCGCAGGAACCAGCCGGTCAGCACGGCGGCCGCGAGCAGGCCGCCCAGGACCTGGGGCGAGCCCCAGCCCCAGTCGTCGCCCTTGACCAGGGACAGGGCGAGGGCGGCGATGGCGACGGTGAGCAGCCCCGCGCCGAGCAGGTCCGGCAAGGGGCCGTCCTCCTTGCCGCGAACCTTGGGCAGCACGCGGGCCCCCACGACGATGGCCGCGATGCCGATCGGGACGTTGACGATGAACACCCAGCGCCAGTCGGCCTCGACCAGCAGCCCGCCGAGGACCGGTCCGAGCCCGGCGGCGATCCCGCCGATCGAGGCCCAGGCCCGGATGGCGCCGGGGCGCTCGGCCGGGGGAGTGGCGTTCAGCAGCAGCGCCAGCGAGGTCGGCATCAGCGCGGCCGCGCCCGCCGCCTGGAGCACCCGGGCGGCGTCGAGCCAGCCGACGACCGGGGCGAGCGCGCAGAGCGCGGAGGCGGCGGTGAAGACGGCCAGTCCGGCGAGGAACACCCGCCGGTGGCCGATGCGGTCCGCCAGCCGTCCGGCGGGGACCAGCAGCGCGGCGAAGACGATGGCGTAACCGTTCAGCACCCAGGACAGGGTGCTCAGGCTGCTGCCGTGGAAGTGCTGCTGCATCGCCGGGAGGGCGACGTTGACGATGAACAGGTCGAGGTTCGAGACGAAGACCGCGGTGGCGACCACCAGGAACGCGGCCCGGCGATGGGGCCGGTCCTGGCCGGTCGGCTCGGTCACTGGGTTTGATATTCCAACTCTCTCCATGGGGCGGAACGCTAGAGGTAGTGGGTTTGAAAACGCAACCCTTATGGCAGGCTGGTGGCGTGACCCCGCACACCGATGCCCGGCCCGTGGCCACCGTGCTGCCGGGCCGTCCCTGCTCCATCGCGGCCGCGCTGCACGTCCTCGGCGAGAAGTGGGCGCTGCTCGCGGTGCGCGAGCTCTTCTACGGCAACCACCGGTTCGACCGGATCGTCCGCAACACCGGTGCCCCGCGCGACCGGCTCACCGCCCGGCTGCGCGGCCTGGAGGAGGCGGGAGTGGTCGAACGCCGCGCCTACAACGAGCGCCCGCCGCGCTACGAGTACCACCTCACCGAGGCCGGCCGGGACCTCGCCCCGCTCATCCAGGCGCTGCTCGTCTGGGGCGACCGCTGGTTGTCGCCCCAGACGCCGGTGGTGCTGCGGCACCAGGCGGACCACCCGTTGGACGCTGCCTGGACCTGCCGCACCTGCGGGACGGAGGTGCGCGGGCCGGACGTCGAGCTGGAGATCCGTTCCCCGGGCTGGGACCGTCAGGGCCCTACCGTCCCCGGCCGGGACGGAGCCGATCATCTCGACGGTGGCGAAGGAAGGTGCCCGCACGGAAAAAGGTGACGGCACCAGCCACGATGGCTGGTGCCGTCACCTGAACCGTCAGCGTGTACAGCTTCGGGTCTCGGCGGTGATCCGGACGCTGCGGGCTCTCGCCGCGCGGCCCGGGATGCCGCCGGTGGCCGGGTCAGTGGTGACCGCGACCGGTGTGGCGGCGACGCTGGAAGGCGGCGACGGCGGCGACGCCGACGGCGGCCAGCGCGACCTGGAAGACCAGTTCGATCCAGTCGATGCCATCGGTGGTGGCGACGCCGACCTGCTGGGCGATCGCGGTGCCGATCAGGGCGGCGACGATGCCGACGCCGATCGTCAGCAGGAAGCCGATGGGCTGGCGGCCCGGCAGCACCAGCCGGCCGAGCGCACCGATGACGGCGCCGATGACGATCGCGATGAGAATTCCGGTGATGGTCATGCCTTGACCTCCTTGAGAGGGTGAATCGCTGCGCCATCTATGCCCGATCTTTGGCATTCACACCTTCCTTGCCGCAACCTCTTGTCCGGACGGCGCGACGACTCCGTTCGGGACCAGCCGGAGATGCCCTCTCACCAGGCACGATCGTGCGGTCGCGGGCCGCGCGCACGTCGATCAAGTCGGTTTGCAACGGTCCGATAACGCCCGCGCTCGCGCCTTTCTCGGCGCGGGGGAGGGGCCTTCTGGATGGTCCGCCCTGTCGCTCCTAAAGGCCTGCACGGATAAGGAAGCACTCCCTGATACGGCGCAGAAGACCATGCCGGACAGGTGCGCCGACCTAGGGACACCGGCCCGTTCAGTTCAGTGGGTTGTGCCGCCCGGGAATGGTCCGGTGCATTCCTCGCTGAACAGATGGACCAATACTCCGTCACCCTCCTCCGCCCGCCCTACGCGCATGGCGTCGGCGAACGCGGCAGAGAAGAAGGTGACATATCCGGTGAACTGGCCGGGGCTCGTCGCCACCTCGCCGGTCGAGACGCGCACGATCACCGGATGCCCCGGGATCGACGCGCCGAGCACGCGGAGCGCCTCCCGGGCGAAGGCGACCCCGCGCCGCATCAGCAGGCGGATCCGCTCGTCCCCGTGCACGTGCCTTGCGTCAGGACTGACGATCGCCATCCGTGCCGTTCTCCCGCTCACCGAAAGCCTATTTGTCCACCTGCCGCTGCTGGACGTCCCGGTCGCCGACAGCACCGGCGCAGGCGACGCGTTCACCGCCGCACTGATCGCCGGGCTCGCCCGCGGCGACTCCGTCGCGGACGCCGCGCGCCTGGCCACTGCGGCCTCGGCCGCCACCGTCGGCTACCGGTGTTCCAGGCGGCGTTCCTGACGGCCGTCGAGCGCACCGGAGCCGCCGTCGCGACCGCCGTGGTGTTCGGGCTGGCGCCGGTGAGCAACGGGGCGTGCGAACGGATCGTTCTGCGCACCCGCCTGACGTGCCGCTGGATGATCGGCACCGTTTGTGCCGTGACCGGATGCGCGTTGCTGACCGCGCCCCTGTCCACCGGCCGCCCCGATCCGCTCGGCATCGCTCTGGCGCTGCTGGCCGGAGCCTGCTTCGGCGTCTACACGATCGCCGCGCGCCTGCTCGTGCTGCGGCAGGTCGGCATGGCGGCGGTGGCGGTGGCGGTGACGTTGCTGGTGGGCGGCGCGCTGCTGCTGCCCTGGACGTTCACCGGCTTCGCGCAACTGGCCGCGCCCCGGCCCCTCGGCCTGGTCGCTTGGCTGGGACCGGTGACGACCTCGGCGGCGTACATGTTGTTCGTCGGCGGGCTGCGCCGCGTGAGCGCCGCGACCGCGGGGACGCCCAGCCTCGCCGAGCCGCTGGTGGCCGCCGTGCTGGTGCTGGACGAACGCATACCCGCGCCGGTGGTGGCCGGTTCGTTGCTGCTGCTCGGCGGGCTGGTCATCGTTTCCCTGCCGACGCGCGGTCCCGGCGCGGCGCGGCGGCGCATCACCCGCACCGCCGAGCCCGACCACACCGCCACTCGATGACCGCGCGGCGGGCGCTGTGCGGCCGTCGCCGGGCGGCAGCACCGCCCGGCCGTCGTGAACGGACCTTCGGGGGGTCAGTTCTCCCGGGTCCAGGCAGGCGTGATCCGCACCTCGCGGAGGCGCCAGCCCGCCGCCGTCCGCACCGCGGTGCAGTACTGCCGCAGACCGCCGGTGAAGTGGGGCGCCTGGCCGTCGCGGTAGTAGTACACCAGCGAGTTCCCCGAGGCGGCCGCCTGGTCGCCGTCGATGTCCACCAGCAGGTCGGTGGTCGTGTGCTGGCTGTGCTGCCCCTCGACCTCGCCCTGCCGCATGAAGCCGACGACCTTGTCGATGCCGTGGAGTTCGCCTCCGCGCGGGGAGTGCACCGCCACGTCGTCGGCGAAGACGGTGTCGGCGTCCTCCCAGCGCTGCTCGTCGAGCAGGAGGGCGAAGCGGGCGAACAGGTCGGTGATCTCGATGCGGTCGGCGAGGAACGTTTCTGCGGACATGGCATTCCCTTTCGTTCTGGGGGCGGTGAGTTGCGAGGAAGGAGCGCTCAGGAGTTGGCCAGCACCGTGTTGGCCCTGTCCAGGACGACGCTCAGGACGCGGCCCGCGGTGGCCAGGTCCTCGGCCGGCTGGTCGCCCCACAGTCCCTGGACGATCGGGCCGAGCGCGGTGCGGACCTGCGTCCAGCGCGCCTGCCCTTCGTCGGTGACCTGGACACGGCCGTCGCCGCCGTCGCGCAGGAGCCCTGCGGCGGTCAACTCGGTGATGCGCTCGGCCACCGACGCCTGGCTGAACTGCGTGGCACCGCTGACCCGGCGGATGAGTTCGGCGCGGTCGACGGTCCCGCCACTGACGGCGGTCAGGGTGAGGGTCACCCACTGGGGCTCGGTGATGCCGGTCCCGGCGAGCTGCCGCTCCAGGATCGCGTTGAGCGCCTTCTCGGTCTGGCCGATGAGCGCGGTGCCGAAGGGCGGGGCCGTGGTCGTCACGATGGTCTCCAACTCCGTTCGCTTCACTAACGTTAGATTCATTAACGTTAGTGCCATGAACGAAGTTACATCGTTAGTCCGACTAACGCAACGGGATAGGATCGGCGCCATGACCAGCAGAGCCGAAGCCGCGGACATGCCCGACGACGGCGAGACCAGGACGCCGGACAGGCTGCGCCGACGGGCCAGCCGCCTGCTGTCACAGGTGTCCGCGAAGTCGGACCGGCTGATGGGCGAGGGGCTGGCCCGGGTCGACGCCCGCAGGTGGCACTACGCCGTGCTCGCCTCGCTGGAGGAGTACGGTCCGGGCAGCCAGGCGACGCTGAGCCGGCGCACCGGCATCTACCGCAGCGACATGGTCGGCGTCCTCAACGAACTGGCCGAGCGCGGCCTCGTCGAGCGGGGACCGGACCCCGACGACCGCCGCCGCAACGTCATCACGATCACCGCCCAGGGCGGCCGGCACCTGCGCCGTCTCGACAAGGTCCTGGACGATCTCCACGACGAGCTGCTCGCGCCGCTGCTCCCCGCCGAACGCGACCAGTTCGTGCACCTGCTCACCCGCCTGCTGGACCACCACACGCAGCAGGCGCCCCCGGCCTCCTGACCTGGCAGTACGCGATAGGCGGCGGCACGGACGCGGGCTTTCGGTCGGCAAGGGGACATCAACCCAAAGGAGACGAACGCGCGATAGGCGCCGCCCAGGAAACGTAGATCATTGGCGGGGTGCGCCGGGCTGGTCGCATAGTTCCTTGAAGGTGTACTGCGCCCGTCCGCGCTGGATTTTGAAGATCTTTTCGGCGGTGAACGGGGGCGCGACTGCATCCCTGGGGCGGGTTGTGAGGCCCTGTGGGGTGGGGGTTGTGGGGGTTCTTGACTTAGGTGTGGCGCGGGAGATGCTGGTCTTGACCTGGGGTTGAGGTGGGGGCGGGGGAAATATACCCAGGGTTGACCTGGTTGAGACGGGTGTGACCGACGGGGGAAGACCCCTGGTCACGGCGCCGCTCGACCCGCCCGGCCAGCCCGGCCCCGCCAGGACCCACCAGCACCTGCTCGGTCCTGCAGTGAAGGCGCCCCACTCTGTTCACCGCACACCCTCCCGCTTGACCCGAGGGCATCCGTGCACCGCCGAACCCGCACCCTCTGCGTGCGGGACCGGGGACCCACCGTTACCCGGGGTGAATCCACCCTCCCGACCGCTTCACGCGGCTCGCGGGGGGTGGTAGGGCCACTTCCACGCCCGAACCCGACAGCTAACCCGGTAGGCGCACTGGAAGATCAGGAGCACCCCACCGCATGACCACCCACACCACCCCTGCCACCACCCCCACCACTGCTGCTGCCGCTGAGCGCACCGGCATCAAGCACACCGCCAAGCGTGCTGCGGCCGCGTCCCTGCTGTCGGCCACCGCCCTGGCCGGACTCACCAGCCTGACCGGGCTCACCGGTACCGCGCACGCTGAGACCCGGCCCGCCGCCCAACCCGCCACCAACACCAACACCGCCGGTAGCGCTGCGGGGAGTGCGGCTGCGGCCAGTGCGCAGAAGGTCGTCGACACCGCCCTGTCCCGGGTCGGTGAGGGCCAGGCCGCCGACGGCACCTCCGCCTTCGGCAAGTGGTACCAGACCACCACCCGCCAGACCGGCTACGCCACCGCCCCCTGGTGCGACATGTTCCTCAGCTGGGCCGCCACCCAAAACCACCAGGACCACAACACCGGCCGCTTCGCCTACACCCCCTGGCACGCCACCTGGTTCAAAAACCACCACCGCTTCGACCGCACCCCCCGCGTCGGCGACTTCGTCTTCTTCGACTGGAACGGCGGCCACACCATCGCCGGCATCGACCACGTCGGCATGGTCACCAAAACCACCCCCCACGGCACCATCCACACCGTCGAAGGCAACATCGGCGACAAAGTCATCACCCGCAAACACCACAACCTCAAAAACATCGTCGGCTTCGGCCACCCCAACTACGGCGCCTAAACACCACCCCCAACCCAGCCCCCCACCCCCAACCCAGCACTGACCCCCACCGGCCGCCACGCTCCCCAGCGTGGCGGCCGGTGGGGTTGGGACGCTCAAAGCGCGCTACACGGTGGCGTTCCAGCGGTCCAAGGCGGCGTATGCGGGCTGCCACTGTGCGCTGTAGGCGGCGCGGGCGGGTTCGGGCAGCGGCGCGAGCATGGTCGTCACGGTCTGCTCGGTGGCGCCCTCCAGCAACCACGGGACGAGCCTGGGGGCGTCGGGGCCGATGCGCTGCCCGTGGACCTGGCCGAAGTACGCCCACTGCTGCGGGGTGGCGACCGCCTGGATCAGCGGCAGCGCCTGGTCCTCCTCATGCTTGAGATGGCCGGCCAGGCCGGTCACCAGCGCGTCGGTCAGGTCCCCGAGACGGTCGAGCGGAGCGCCGGGGTCGGACAACGCCGCGTCGATGGCCTCGATCACCTCCTCGACGGCGGCGTGCTCGGCCTCCATCGCCTCCAGCATGGCCAGATCGTCCGGCCGGCCGGCGAGCGTGACCCGCAGCGCGGGCCACAGCGCGTCGTCCTCGGCCGTGTGGTGGACGCGCAGGGACGTGGTGAACAACTCCCAGCCCACGGCGGTGCGCAGGACGGCCCGAGGGTCGTCGTCGAGGCGGGCGGTGACCTTGGCCAGGTGCTCCAGTTCCCGCCGCAGCGCGTCGTGCATGGCGTACATCGGCGTCATGTCGAGCGTGTCGCTCACAACATGCTCCTTTCCAGGGGGCCGGGTCAGGCCCAGTTGGTCCCGGCGGGTTCCTTGATGGCGGCGTTGAGCCGGTTGAACATGTTGGTGACGCCGATCAGCATGAGCAGGCCGGCGATCTGCTTCTCGTCGAAGTGGTCGGCGACCTGGTCCCACAGCCGGTCGTCCACCGCCTCACCGGACAGGTCGGCCAGCCGGGTGACCGCCTCGGCCAGCGCCAGTGCGGCCCGCTCGGCGTCGTCGAAGAACGGCGCCTCGCGCCACGCGGCGACCGCCGCGATCCGCTCGCCGCTCTGGTCGGCCTTGACCAGGTTGGCGTGGTGGGCGTACACGCACGCCGAGCAGCCGTTGATCTGGCTGATGCGCAGCCCCACGATCTCCTGCAACTCGGGCGAGACGCCGCCGGCGTTGACGGCCTTGAAGATCCCCCCGATGCCCTTCATCGCGTCGGGCAGGACGAAGGCGGGATTGGTCATGCGCGCTTGCATCATCGTTTCCTCTCGCAGTGCGGGCTGCCACACCGGATCGCTCGAACCCGTCACCGCTGCGACGGGCACCGGTGTGACCAGCACCAACCCTCGTCCCGGCCCGTGTCTAGATCAACGTAAACTTCGTGCACGCGGTGATAACGCACGGCTTATGACCGCAGATGGGAGCGCCGGTGGAGCTGCGGGACATCGAGATCTTCCTGGCGCTGGCCGAGGAGTTGCACTTCGGCCGGACCGCCGCCCGGCTGCACGTCTCGCCGGCGCGGATCAGCCAGGCGATCAGCCAGCAGGAACGCCGCCTCGGCGGCCTGCTGTTCGACCGCTCCAACCGCCGGCAGATCCGTCTCACCCCGCTCGGCCGCCAGCTCTGCGACGACCTCGGCCCGGTGTACGCGGGACTGCGCGACAGTCTGGAGCGCGCCCGCCAGGCCGCCCAGGGCATCACCGCCACCCTGCGTGTCGGCATGTTGCCGTTCAACATCGCCGAACTGCATCCCTACTGGAAGACCTTCCGCGCACGGCACCCGCAGTGGCACCTGCAGATCCGCCGTGCTCCCTTCATCGACCCGTTCGCCGGGCTTCGCAAGGGCGAGCTCGATGTTCTGGTCGTATGGCTTCCCGTCGAAGAACCCGACCTCACCACGGGGCCGGTCCTGTTCACCGACTCGCGCCTGCTCGCGGTGTCCGTGGAGGACGAGTTGGCCGGACGGACCTCGGTGTCACTGGAAGCGCTCGCCCACCGCCCCCACGCCAAGGCCCCGCAAATGCCGGACTACTGGGAGGACCGGTACCTGCCGTTCTGGACCCCGCAAGGCCACGCCATCGAACGCAGCCAGCCCATCAGCAACGTCGACGACCTCATCAACCTGGTGGGCACCGGGGAGATCGTCCACACCTTTCCCGCTCACGTCACCAAATACTGGGCGATGCCGCACATCCGATGGCTGCCCATCCGCGACATGGCTCCCCTGCCCTACGCCCTGGTGTGGCGCACGGAGAACGAGAACGATCCCATCCGAGCACTCGCCCGCATCGTGAAGGACCTCGGACCGATGCACCCGCACGGCACCTGAGCGGCGAGACGCCAGGAGCACGATCCAGTACCACCGCGATGGTTCCGACTCAGCGGATGGACCAGGAGTTGCGGCGGTGATGGTCGTGTGGTCCACGGTCGTGGTCGGTGCGCTCGATGACGTTTGTGCCCCCTGCGATTTTTGGCCATTTGAAATCGGGTCTGAGGAGGTTGTGACGTCCGGGATCCTGGAGGTGGCGGAGGGTTTCCTCAAAGCGCCCGCCAAGCCCGCGCGGCAGATCCGCTTTCCCCGGATTCCCGCACTCCGCATGGAGTGTTGCCGCGCGGGCCCGCCTGAGGCTGGTCCTTGCGTTCGCGTCGATCGCAGTATCTCTGGGCCCGCCCGATCGCGCCCGGTCCGTGGAGGAGCCGGAAGTTACCCCCAGGCTCCTTTTCGGCCAGCGCCGCCGCCGGGCCGTGGCCGCGTCGGCATCCCGCCCGAGCGACCACGGCCCGATGGGCCGCCGTGTACATCGGAGCGACGCGCGGGGCCGGCCGTCTCTGATCGAGACGGAGTCGGTCAGACGGGAGTGGGGCGGGAGCGGTCCAGGCCGAGGCGGATGGCCAGGCCGGTCAGGATCGAGGCCATCAGGTAGCGCTGGACGCGCTGCCAGAGGGGGCGGCGGGCGAGGAACGCGGCGATGCCGCCGGCGCCCAGGACGATCAGCCCGTTCACCGTGAGGGCGATGGCGATCTGGACGAGGCCGAGCAGCAGGCTCTGCAGCGCGACGTGGCCCCGGTCGGGGTCGACGAACTGCGGCAGGAGCGAGACGTACAGGACGGCGATCTTCGGGTTCAGCAGGTTGGTGACCAGGCCCATGGTGAACAGGCGGCGCGGCGAGTCAGCCGGTAGTTCCTTCGGCGCGAAGGGGGTCGTGCCGCCCGGACGGATCGCCTGCCAGGCCAGCCACAGCAGGTAGAGGGCGCCGCCCACCTTGAGCGCCGTGTAGAGGGGCGGGACGAGCGTGAAGACGGCGGCGATCCCGGCGGTGGCGGCGGCGAGATAGCACAGGAAGCCGACGGCGACGCCGCCGAGCGAGATCAGGCCGGCGCGGCGGCCCTGCGTCACCGACCGCGACACCAGGTAGATCATGTTGGGGCCGGGGGTGAGAACGAGGCCGAGTTCGACGATGGCGATGCCTGCTATGGCGGCAAGCGAGACCAATTGTCCTCCTTGGGGTGATCGCTCGATCGTAGGGCGCGACAGAGCGGGCCTCGCTCCCGGGGCGTCCGGACGACCGGTCCCGAAGACGTGCAGCGCCTCGTCTGCTCAACTCTTCGGCAGACGCAAGGTCCAAGTCCAAGCCGCACGCTGAGCCACCCGCCGGACAAGGAACCGGGTGGAGCAGGTCATGGCCACCGATAAACACCTCGACATCGGCCGCGGTGATCGGGGACGCTTCGCACGATGACCAGAATCGACGACACGCCTCCCGCATGGGACGAGCGCAGCCAGCTCACCACGTTCCTCGACTACGCGCGCGACACCGCCCGCGCCAAGTGCGACGGCGTCTCCGCGGAGAACGCGCGCAAGGCCCTCCTGCCGGGCTCACCTCTGATGACCATGAGCGGAGTGATCAACCACCTGCGCTGGGTCGAGTACTACTGGTTCCAGGTGGTCTTCCTCGGCGAGGAGGACCGGGGCCCCTGGACCGAGGACGACCCCGACCGCGAGATGCGCATCGCCGTCGACTTCCCGCTCGCGCAGTTGCTCGACGAGTACGCCGAACAGAGCGCCCGCTACCGCGACCTGGTCGCCGGGCAGGACCTGGAGAAGCGGGCTCAGCGCGCCGTCCGCAACGGCCTCCACGTCGACCTGCGCTGGATCCTCCTCCACCTCACCGAGGAGACGGCCCGCCACAACGGCCACCTGGACATCCTGCGCGAGATGCTCGACGGCACGACCGGCGGCTAGCTCCGACGAAAACCGGATCGAGGCGTTAGCCGATCTTGTCCAGCAGTTTCTGGCAGGCCGCCGCGCAACGACGGCAGGTCTCCGCGCACACCCGGCAGTGCGCGTGCATCTCGGCGTGCTGCTCGCATTCCTCCGCGCACGAACCGCACGCCTGGACGCATGACAGGACCTGAGCGCGGGTGATGTCCGCGTCGTAACCGGTGTGCCGGGAGAGCACGCGGGCGGTGGTGGCGCAGATGTCGGCGCAGTCCAGGTCGGTGCGGATGCACTTGCGCAGCCGGTCGACCTGCTCCTCGCTCAGGCAGGCGTCCGCACAGGCCGTGCAGGTCTGGGCGCACTCGATGAGCTGCTGGATCGTGTCGGCGAGCAGTTCCCGGTCCAGCTTGATCTCGGCGGGGTAGGCGTCGAGCATTTCGCGGACGGGCATCGGTACCTCCGGTTGCCTCGGGGCGACGGGCGCGGGCCTGGGCGTCGCGCCCTGTTCAGGACCGGGCCTTGGCGGTCTTGCGGTTGTTGGCCTTCTCGATCGCCTGCACCAGCTCGTCCTTGCTCATCGTGGAGCGGCCGGAGATGTCCAGCCGCTTGGCGAGGTCGTAGAGGTGCTGCTTGGACGCGTTCGCGTCGACGCCGCCCGCCGTCTTGCGCGCGGTGTTCCGGCCGCCTTCGGCCTGCTTGTCCGAAGGGCCCTTGGCACCCGCGGCCTTGGGCTCCCAGTGGTCGCCCACCTTCTCGTGGGTGTGCTTGAGAGCCGCGTAGGCGACGCGGTGGGCCCGCTGCCCCTCGCCGTACTCCTGCGCGGCCGCGTCGTGCGCCTTGGCGTAGGTGCGCTGGGCCTTGGCGTCGGAACGCTTCAACGTGTCAGGCAACTCCTGCTCGTCGACCTGTCCCTTGCCCTTGCTCTTCGGCATCGACACGCTCCTCCTGCCGGGCTTCCGCCCTCCGTGCTCCCTGCCCAGCAGCTCCTACCCCTTTCCGGACAACGCCCCGCATCACCTGTCAGAACCGCCCAGACTGCTTGGCTCGTCTTGACCTGCCGCCGCGCACTTGACCGGACGGAGCCGATCGGCCGACCGGGGGATGAAGGAGAGGCGCCTTACTACTTGATGGTGGCGAGGTGGTTCAGGACCTGGGGCCAGCTCTGGGCCTTTGCCGCGGCGTTGGCGGCGCGGGTCCCACCCAGTTCCAGCACCGTCCCGGTGACCGGATGGCGGATGCGGACGCCGGCGGGCAGGTAGGGCTGGGTTCCGACGCCGTGACCGGCGGCGGGATAGACCAGGGCTCGGTTGGCCAGGCGGGGTCGGTTCTGGTCGAGACGGGCCATGAGCCGCTGGGTCTGCGCCGCCGACGACCACAGCCGATCCTGTGCACCGGCGATGGCCAGGACGGGGGCGTCGACGCGGTCCACCGGGATGTCGGCCACGGCGACCGGCTCTCCGCCCAGCGTCCAGGCGACGCCGCTGGGAAGGCCGGGATTGACCCGGTCCGAAGGCACGTAGACCACGACACCGGCTATCAGGCCGGGCTGGTGCTGGGCCAGCAGGAGGGCCGCCTCGCTGCCTCGGGAAGAGCCCCAGGCCACGATCCGCGCGGGATCGGTCTTTGACTGCGCGGCCAGCGTCCGTGCCGCACGCGTGAAGTACTCCAGCGGCACATCGCGCAGGACGGTCGGCAGTCCTGGAGCGCCGAAATAGGCCAGGCTGAGAGTCGGATAGCCGTGTGAAGCGAGCAGCGCCGCATCCCGGCGGCCGGTGTTGCCGCCCTCGGAACCGCCGAACAACAGCACGGCCGTACGACGTCGTGCATCGGGCGGGGGAAGGAGCAACTCCCCGGCGATTTTGTCGGCCGCCACGGTGAAGGACTTGTGGGTCACCCCGTCCGCCTGCCAGCGGCGCTCCAACGTCTGGCGCGCCAGAACCCGGCCGTGGGCTTTCACCTCCAGCCGCACGGTGTAGGACCGCTGGCCGTCCAGATAGCCGGGAATGAATTGGGCCTGCTCAGGGTCGCCGTTGGCCGGAACCATCGACCACAACAATCCCATCGCGTCCGTTCCCGTATAGGTTCCACGGATCGGACGGTCCCGGGCCGGTTCCACGACGCCTTGTGCGTTGGCGCGGAAAGTGGCGCGGCCTGACCAGGGTTTGTTCTCCCGGTCCTGGGCCGATGCGGTCACGGTGATTTCGTCACGCGCCTTCAGGCCGCTGATTTTGATCCGGACGGGACGGTCGGCCAGTGCGGCACGCTCGTCGACGGTGAGGGTGGCGGTGTCGCTGTGCTCGCTTCCGCATCCGCCCAGCACTCCGGTCACCGCTAGTACGGCCAGCATCGTCCACAGACGGCACTTCATTCCGGTCATTCACCCCGCAGGTGGTGAGGGCGACCTGGGTGCTACAGGGAGGCGTTTTTTTTCTGCTGGGAGTCGGAGGCGGTCGCTCTTGTATGGATTGGCGTTCCTTACTAGCAAGGAACGTCGGCTGTTGACAGTCCGTGAGCGCGAAACACTGTTGCCTTAAGTGGCCATTCCGCTCAGTCGGGCCAGGCGCGGCCCCGGGAGGGGACGGTCGGGTGCGTGACGCTGATCGTGAGCCGGCCCGGCGGCGACGCGGGTTCGGTGTGTGAAGGCTCCGTCACTCTGGGTAGGAGAAAGCTGCATCGGTCCGGCTCTCCCGTCGCCGGAACCCGAGCGTCTCCGTGCCGCAGGCCCGGCCCCGTGCAGATCCGGGGCCTGAGCGGCGGTCCCGACAGAAAGAGGTTCCCATGCAGGTCGACCTGACCGGCAAAACCGCCGTGGTCACCGGGGCCGCACGCGGTCTGGGCGCGGCCATCGTCACCCGGCTGGCCGGCGCCGGCGCCACCGTGTGGGCCTTCGACATCCGCCAGCAGCTCCTGACCGATCTCTGCGACCAGCTGGCCGTCGAGGACGTCACCATCAAGCCCATGGTCGTCGACATCCGCGACGCCGCCCAGGTCGAGAACGCCATCGACACCGTCTGCGGCACCTCGGGCACCCTGGACGTGCTGGTCAACAACGCCGCCGTGGACGTCTCCAAGCCGATCGAGCACCTGGAGGCGGCCGAGGCCGACAACGTCGTCACCACCAACCTGCTCGGCCCGATCCACCTGTGCCTGTCGACCTACCGGCGGATGATCGGCCAGGGCGGCGGCCACATCGTCAACATCCTGTCCACCGCGGCCAACCGCACCTGGACCGAGGCCGGTCCCTACGCGGCCAGCAAGACGGGCCTGCGCGCCTTCACCCACACGCTGTTCAAGGAGGCGCAGCGCGACTGTCCGGGCATCGGCATCACCGGCGTCATCGCCGGGGGCATGGAGACCCCGTTCATCACCGAACGTTTCCCCGACACCGACCTGTCCAAGCTCCAGGACCCCGGCATCGTCGCCGACACCATCCTCTACGCGCTGTCGGTCCCCAAGGGCAGCGTCATCGGCGAGGTGGTCATCGTGCCCCGCGTCGAGTCCTCCTGGCCCTGACCCGCACGCTGTCAGGGCAGCGTCGCGCCGACGACCAGGTGGCGGTCCAGCCCCGTCAGGGTCAGCAGCCGGTAGATCCGCTCGCGGACGTTGACCAGCAACATCCGGCCACCGGCGGCGGCGACCTGCCGCCAACCGCGGATCAGCGCGTTCAGCCCGGACGAGTCGCAGAACACCAGGTCCGACAGCTCCAGCACCACCTGCGGCGGGACGGCCTGCTGCCGGGCCGTGCGGACGGCCTCGTCCAGCTGCTCCTGGAGCACCAAGCCGGTGGCGACGTCCAGTTCGCCGCACAGGTACAGCACCGTCCAGCCCGCCCGGCGGTCGACGCCGACGTGCAGCCCTTCGGCGCGGGCGGGCGAGGCCGAGCCGGCCGTCTCGACCATGCTGTCACCTTTCACGAGGGTCTGCCGTGGCGAATCCTGCCATCCTCGCGCACGGGGCCTACCGTCTAGCGGGCGGTCAGGACCGCGGCCTCCAGGGGGACGCCGGATCGGTCGCGCGAGGACGGTCGCCGGTCCGCAGAGCATAGGTGGCCCTGGCCGCGTCGGCGAGGGGGCCGAGGTAGACGTGCCCGGTCAGGTGGCACCACGCGGCCAGGTCCAGCGGCGCGGCCGGGTCCGAGGCGATCAGGTGCACCACCGTGCCGCCGGGCAGATCGGCCAGGCGGCCGCGCAACTCCAGCAGCAGCCGCACGCAGGAACGGTCACCACCGTCGATCACCACGGGCTCGCCGCCGGGGACGGGCGCGGTCACGCGGCCACCACCGACGTGGAGACGGCCCGGCCGTCGGCGCGCCATTCGGCCACGCCGCTGTCCAGCGGGCGGGCGGCGAACCCCCGGGCGCGCAGCAGGCGGACCGTGTCCATGACCGTCAGGCAGTAGCGGCCCCAGCAGTAGGCGACGATCTCGGTCCCGGCGGGCAGCTCGTCCAGGCGGTCGGCGAGCTGGTCGGCGGGGATGCCCAGCGCTCCGGGAAGGTGACCGGCGGCGTACTCGGCGTCCGAGCGCACGTCCAGCACCACGAGCCCCGCCTCCACCTCGGCCTCCGTTTCCGCCTCGGCCGCCAGCCGGGCGGCGAGCTCGTCGCGGGTGACCGGCTCCAGGTCGGTGGTGTCGCCGAGCCAGGCGTGCACGGCCTGCCGCACCTCGGGCAGGTGGGCGTGCGCGAGCTGCTTGGCGTGCTCCAGCAACACCGCCACCTGCGGATCGGCGAGGCTGTAGTACACGCGAGTGCCCGCCCGCCGGGACGTCACCAGGCCCGCCCGCGCCAGCTCCTTGAGCTGGGCGGAGGTGTTGGAGGTGCGCATGCCGGCCGCGTCCGCCAGCTCCTCCACTCCGCGCTCGCCCTGGGCGAGCAGGTCCAGCAGTTCCAGCCGCGCCGGGTTGGCCAGGGCCTTGCCGATGCGCGCGAAGCCCTCGTAGACCCGTCCCCTGGCCGACGTTCCTTCCACGACCGACCTCCAATAGTCTTTGGAGTATCGTAGGACAGCCCGGCCCGTTCTTGGAGGACGCATGAGCCCTGCGCACCACCGTTTCGTTCCGGCCGTTACGGCGACCGGTCCGTCGGCGGACGGCGTCGGGCACTGGGACAGGGTCTACCGGGACAACGATCCGCTCCGGGTGAACTGGTCCCAGGACGAGCCGCAGCCGTCGCTGGACCTGATCTGCGCGGTCGATCGCGGACGGCGCGGCGCGGTCATCGACGTCGGCGGCGGCGCGTCGCCGCTGGCGGCCTGGCTGGTGCGGGAGGGGTTCGAGCAGGTGAGCGTGCTCGACGTCGCCGAACAGGCCCTCGACTCGGCCCGCCGGAGCTCGGGGTCCGCGGCCCGCGCCATCGACTGGATCCACGCCGACCTGCTCACCTGGCGTCCCGAACGCACCTGGACGATCTGGCACGACCGGGCCGTGTTCCACTTCCTCACCGACCCTGCGGACCGCGCCGTCTACCTCGACGTGCTGCGCCGGGCGCTGGAACCGGGCGGCGCCGTCGTGCTGGGCACCTTCGCCCCCGACGGCCCCGACCGCTGCTCGGGGCTGCCCGTCGTCCGCTACGACACCGACGAGCTGGCCGCCCAGCTCGGCGACGACTTCTCCGTGCTGCTGTCGCACGTCGACTGGCACCACACCCCGGACGGCGACGCGCAGCCCTTCGCCTGGGTCACCGCCCGCCGCCACTGACCGGCCCTCAGGACGGCGCGATCGCCCAGGACGGGCGCCAGACCGGCTCGGGGAGCGGCGCCAGGTCCGCGAAGTGCTCGATGACCGGCCGCAGTCCCGGATGCGGGTTCGCCCGGGGGAGCATGAGGGAGATCGGGTAGGCGAGCGTCGGGTTCACGATCGGGATGCGGCGCAGGTCGTGGTTCGTCGGCCACATGTAGCGATCGCGCGAGCCGACGAGGGTGGCCACGTCGGCGGAGTCCGCGAGGGTGTCGAGCAGCACCTCGTCGCCGAAGTGCGGGCCCGCCGCGTCGATGCGGAGGTCGAAGGCGGTGGCGAGCTCGTCGTAGAACTCCGCCCACTCGCTCCGCGGCACGATGCCCGGCACCCAGATCCGGAGCTTGCGCAGCCGGGACGGCGTCAGCGTCCGCGCGGAGGCGAGTGGATGCCTGGGGCCGACCAGGAGCTCCAGCGGCGAGTCGAAGGCGTGGACCATCCGCACGTCGCGCGGCAGCGTGGCCGGATCGGTGACGCTGCGGAACGAGGCGTCGACGTCGCCTGCCTGGACGGCGGCGGCTGCCACGTGGGGGTCGTCGGTCTTGAGGGCCACCACGTCGAGATCGGTTCCGGGATGCGAGCGCCAGTAGTCGTGCAGGATGACGGCCTGCGCGCTCCGCCGGCCCAGCACGTCGATCCGGAGGGCGCGCGAGCCCGGCCTGACGGCGGTGACGGCACGGTCGACGCCCGCGACGATGGTCCGCGCGTGCGGAAGGAACGCCTGCCCGTCGAGGGTCAGCTCGACCCCCCGGGCGGTGCGGGTGAACAGGCGGACCTCCAGCTCGCGTTCCAGGGCGGCGATCCGCTTCGAGACCGCCTGCTGCGTCACGCCCAGTTCGTCGGCCGCGTGCTGCAACTGCCCGACCTCGGCCGCCCGGACGAACGTTCGCACCGCTTCGGTATCCATGGGGCGAGCTTACGAGCGCACAACCGATCGTTGTGGCTCGCGGCGTGCCGGTTGTTTGATCGCAGGATGGTGGCGCTGCTGTGCTTCACGGGTCCAACCCCCGGTTGTCATGAAGGAATCCCGTGCGCATGAAATTGGAGGCCGGCTTCGGCTGGCTGTGGTCGGCCTACGCCGTGAGCACCTACGGCACCTGGATCGCCTTCGGGGCGTTCCCCCTGATCGCGGTGCAGGTGCTGCACTCGCCGGCCTTCGCCGTCTCGCTCCTCGGCGCGGCCGGACTCGCCGTCGCGGCGCTCGTCGCGGTGCCGCTCGGGCCGTGGGTCGAGCACCGGGCCAAGCGGCCGGTGATGATCGCGATGGACCTGGTCCGCTTCGCCGCGATGGCGAGCGTGCCGGTCGCGCACGTGCTGGGCGTGCTGACCTACGGCCAGCTGCTGGTGGTCTCGGTCGTCTCGGGGACGGCGGGCATCGCGTTCACCGCCGCGTCCGGCGCCTACCTGAAACACCTGGTCCGCAGGGAGCACTTGCTCGTCGCGAACGGCAGGTTCGAGGCCACGACGTGGGCGGCGACGGCGGTGGGCCCGCCGCTCGGCGGGGCGCTGATCGGGGTGCTCGGCCCGGTCGTCACGGTCGCGGTGGACGCCGCCAGCTATCTGCTGTCCGCGTTCGGCGTCCTCCGCATCCGTGGCGGTGACGTGGCCGCGCCCCGGAATCCGACGGACCGGATGCGCGCGGCCGACCTCCTCAACGGCTGGCGGTCCATCGTCCACGACCGTCCGCTGTGGCGGCTGTTCCTCAACTCGATCCTGGTCAGCGGCCTGATCATGGCGACCGTCCCGCTGCTGTCGGTTCTGCTGCTGGACGACTACCACTTCTCGGCCTGGGAGTACGGCCTCGCCTTCGGCGTCCCGGCGCTCGGCGGCTTCGTGGGCGCGCGCCTTTCCCCACGCCTCGTGGAACGTTACGGGCAGCACCGGGTCATGACGGTCTCCGGTTGGCTGCGCTCCCTCTTCCCGCTCGGCCTGGCCTTCGTGCACCCCGGCGTCACCGGGCTGCTGACCGTGATCATCGTGGAGGCCCTGCTGATCACCTGCATGGGCGTCTTCAACCCGCTCTACGCCACCGAACGCCTGCAACGGACGCCCGCCGACCACGCCGCGCAGGTCCTCACCGCGTGGAGCGTCAGCAGCAAGCTGATGCAGGCCGCCCTCATGGTGATCTGGGGCGTCCTGGCCAGCCTCACCAGCCCGCTCGCCGCGATCACGATCTCCGGCGTCCTCCTGCTGGCGACCCCGCTCCTGCTCCCCGGCCGGCCGCACTTCCCCACTCCCGAGGCCGCGCGGCCGACCGAGGACGTCCCGGCCGGATGATCGGTCACCAGGGGACGGACATCACGTTCACGTGGTCGTTGGCCGGGTCGTAGTACGACATCAGCAGGTTGCTGCCGGTGCTCAGCTCGGGGTGGCCGAAGTAGGCCCGGCACAGGTCCAGGCCCTGCTGGTCGCCGCACGGTGCCTGGCCGGTGCGGGTGACGGTCCAGCCGCCGGTCAGGGAACTGGACCGCCAGATCCGGAAGTTGCCCGCGATGTCGGTCTGCTCGACGATGACGAACCCCTTGCCGAGGGCGCCGAAGTTCTCCGCGTGCGCCGACAGGGGGCGGGCGCCCGGCAGGATCGAGACGGCCGCGTTGTGGTCGCCGCTCCAGCCGGACCCGTTCCACCACTGGTAGTTGGTGGCCGAACGCCAGGCGGTGGGCGTCGCGCCGACCTTGGCCAGGACGACCCGGCCGTTCTCGCACGATCCCCACGTGTTGGTGTCGCACTTGTAGGCGATCAGGTAGAGCTGGCCGCCGGAGAAGATCGGCGAGCCGAGGGTCTTCTGGAACGGCAGCTCGGTCGGGCTGCTGAACACCTGGGTCTGGCCGCTCAGCGTGTTGGTGGACACCGAGTACTCCACCAGGCCGTACCGCTGGGCGGGCAGCCCGCCGGGGTGCACGCACACGTCGGCGTAGCTGATGAGCACCTTGCTCGGCGTGGCGGTGCTCGGCTGCCGGGCCGCGCCGGAGATCCAGGACGCGGGGTAGGAGGAGCCGGGGACCGAGCACGTGCTGCCGTCGGGCAGCTTCAGCCCGGTCGGGACGGGCAGCAGGCCGGCCGGCGGGCGGTTGCTGGGCGCGTTGATCGGGGCGGTCGGGGTGGGGATCTCGGTGAGCCCGGTCGGGACCTGGCCCGCCGTGTAGGGGCCGACGGCGGCGGTCGCGCCGAGCCAGAAGCCCGACGACGTGCCCGACCACGCCGAATCGCAGAACAACCACAGGCTCTGGTTGGTGGTGTTGGGGACCCGGACGCTGTAGCCGCAGTCACGGCTGACGTTGTTGCCCGCGGCGGAGGTCTCCCAGCGCGACAACACCTTGGACGGCGGCGGCGCGTCGGCTCGGGCGGCGGCCAGCGGCGCCGCGACCAGGGTGACGGCGGCGGCCGCACACGCCACGCGCCGCGACCAGGGGATGTGGAGTCTCACGGGGCGGCGCCCTTCCGCGCGGGGATGATCAGCGACCGAACTGTAGATCGCGACCCCGGGCTGAGACGAGGACGGCCGCCTGACCGGAAGCGGCCCACGGCGCGGAGCACGGCAGAGACCGCCCGGCCACAACCGGTCACCGGAAACTGAAACGGGCGATGCCCGCGTACTGCGCGCTGATGGTCAGGCGGGCTGCCCGATTCCACGTACACGTTTCACGCCGTCATCCTGCCAGGACCGCAATCGCGCGCCGGTGCTACTTCGGAGGTAATCGTCCCGGTGCATCCGCCTTGGCAGGGTTGTGATTTCACCACGTCGGAGGACGCGGACCGGAACGGGAAGAGCGGACATGTCCACGAACACGCGCGCCGTAGTCGAAGAGCTGCTGCTCAGGATCGGCGAGGGCGACCCCGAGCGCATCGCCGCTCTGTACGCCGAACAGGGCGACTGGAAGATCAACTGGCCGGAGGCCGAGCACGGCCGTACCGCCACGCCGTGGATCCGGCACCGCGCGACCCGGGCCGACGCGGTCGCCCACTTCCGCGAGCTCGCCGAGCATCACGTGCCGGAGCGCGCGGCGACCGAGGTCGAGCGGGTTCTCGTCGACGGGAACGACGCGGTCGTGCTCGGCGAGATCCGCCAGACCGCCGCGTCCACGGGACGTGCCTATCGCGCGCGGTTCGCTCTGCACCTCACCGTCGAAGACGGCCTTGTCATCCGGCACCACGTCTACGAGGACAGCCTCGCCGTCGCCCAGGCGTTCGCGTGAGAGCCGCCGGATCCCACGAGGACTTCGTCGGGCGTCAGGTGGTGACGTACTGGTTGGAGTACTCGCCGGAGGGGGCGATGGGGGTGATGACGTCGATCAGGATGCCGTTGGGGTCGGCGACGATGAAGTGCCGCTGCCCGAAGTCCTCGCTGCGCAGCGCGAGGACGGGGTCCAGCCCTTCCCGGGTGACGAGCCGTTCCCATTCGGCGTCCACGTCCGCCACCTCGAAGTTGAGCAGCAGGCCCTGCGCGGGGACGCGGTAGCCGTCCGGGACCGTCGGGTGGGTGTGGTCGAGGAGGGCGAGTTCGTACCCGGGGTCTCCGGGGCGGCGCAGGCTGACGTACCAGTCGGCCTGGAACGTGGTCTCGAAGCCCAGCAGCCGGGTGTAGAAGTCGTGCGACTCGTGCATCCGCGTCGTGCCGATCACGGGGTAGAAGCTGGTCAGTTCCATGGTGGGCCACCTTTCACGTACCATCGGTATGCGAAGGACGATATTCGCGTACCACCGGTATGTCAACGGGGAGTGTGATGGCGCAGCAGGGCGTCCGGGCGCAGCAGCGGGAGCAGACCAGGCGGGCGTTGTTGCGGGAGGGCAGGCGCCTGTTCGCCGAGCGCGGCTACGGCGCGGTGGGCCTGGCGGAGGTCGTGCGGGCGGCCGGGGTGACCAAGGGGGCGCTCTACCACCACTTCGAGAGCAAGGCCGAACTCTTCGCCGCCGTGCTGGGGGAGGTGCAGCAGCAGGTGGGGGAGCGCGTGGCGGCGGCCGCCGACGCCCGCGACGACCCCTGGGACCAGCTGACCGCCGGCTGCCAGGAGTTCCTCGTCGCGGCCACCGACCCGGACATCCAGCAGATCATGCTCATCGACGGGCCCGCTGTGCTGGGATGGAGCCAGTGGCGGGCGATGGACGAGGGCGCGTCGGCCCGCCATCTGGGGGAGGCGCTGTCCTCCCTCATCGAGGCGGGGGTCGTCCCTCCGCAGCCGGTCGCGCCGCTGGTGCACCTGCTGTCGGGGGCGATGAACGAGGCGGCGCTGTGGCTGGCGTCCTCGTCCGGCCCGGAGGATCTGGCCGACACCGGCGCGGCGCTGGGCAGGCTGCTCGGGGCGCTGCGCGCCGGCTGAGCCGGGGGCTGCGAGCACCGCCTCTTGATGATCTACTTTGTAAAGGTGCCGGGTAGTTGATATTCATCCCACTGCGAAGAAAAGGGTTGGCACGCATTTCTGAATTCCGCAGTACGCCATTTCCTGGGCCGGGCCGCCCTTTCCCCGGCAGAGCGGCCCGGACGCGCGTCAGGTGAGGAACAGCTTGGTGGTGTAGGAGCCGCCGGACTGGCCGAAGACGTCGAACCCGGCGCTGTAGGTCGCCGACGACGGGCACAGCGGGCTGCTGCCCGCGCTCACCTTGGTCAGCGAGATGTTGGTGGCCGTGGCCTTGAGCTGGATGGTGGCGGTGGAGTTGGTCACCGACATGGTGATGCTGTTGCCGGCGCCGCTGCCCCGGTAGTTGCAGACGATGTTGCCGAAGATCGTGCTGCTGGTCGAGGTGACCTGCATGTTGTTGATGCGCAGCGTCCCCGACGAGCCGGTCCAGTTCAGGTCGCCGCCGGCCCAGGGCAGGCCGACCGGGGTGGTGGTGGAGGAGCCGCCGGCGCTGTTGGTGCAGGCCGGGCCGGGGCTGTTGTAGAAGTTGTAGGCCGAGACGGTCAGGTTGGCGCCGCTGGAGGCCACCGACGCGTCGATGTTGCCGCGGTTGCAGCTCGCCGTGCCGAGCGAGGTGGTGACCGAGACCGGGCTGGTCAGGACGAGCCGGATGTTGCCGCTGTAGGCCGCGCCGGCGGCGTTGTTGACGTGGATGACGGTGGGCGGGGCGGCGGCGGCGGGCGACGCCGCGACGGCGACGGCGGCCGCCGAGGCGGCCAGGACCGCGGCGACTTTACGGGGGTGTTGCATCGGCCACTCCTTCGAAATATGCCGGGACGTCGTCAGAGTAAAAAGGGGGTTAATGGCGGTCAAGGGAAAGCGCAAGGATCGCTTTTGCGGTGCCTTCGCGAGTATTGCGATAAGCGCTTGGCGTCAGTGGAAAAGGTCCGGCAGCGGTGGCCGGCGGCAGGCGCAGCGGTGGCGTTCGGCGGCCTGGCACGTCAGGGCGTTCATCGCCTGGTAGAGGCACAGCAGCGCCCAGATCTCCTGGGCGACCGTCTCGGGGTCGCGGGAGCGCAGCGTGATGCCGTGCCCCTGCGGGACGGCGCGCAGCCAGGCGAGGGCGGGTTCGATCCGCCAGCGCCGCGCGTAGCAGGCCGCCAGTGCTTCGGCGGGGGCGAGGTCCGGGTCGGTGAGCGTGGTGAGCAGGACGCCGTGCGCGGTCGGGACGCTGCGCAGCGGGACGTCCCGCGTCGGCGGGTCTCCGGCCGTCGCGCCGAGCAGCAGGTCCACGCCTCTGCTGCCCGCCAGGCGCAGCAGTGCCGACGACCCGGCCGACGGCGGCATCACCAGCAGCGTCCCTGGTCCCAGGCCGCGCACCAGCCGTCCGGCCAGGACGCTTTCGGCCACGGCGGACGCGCCCAGCGTGGCGTCCACCAGGGCGTGCGTCCCGGCTTCGGCGAGCGCCACCACCCGGACCTGGGGGAAGCGCGCGGCGGGCGCGGGGTAGCCGAGGGCGGAGTTCTCCCAGCTGCCCGCGACGTCCAGGGCGATGCCGTCCAGCGACAACACGCGCCGCCCGCCGAACAGCGTTCCCGGGCCGCCGGAGGGGAACGTCGTGCGTTCGAACAGCAGGCGCAGCGGATCGGCGCCGAGGCGGGTCCGCGCGCGGCTGATGGCCGAGGCGCTCGGCGTCTTCTCCCAGGAGCGCATCCAGTGCGACCGCCAGGAGAGGCCGTTGAGCAGGAGCCGCATGACCTGCTCGTAGTTGCGGTCGGCGAACAGGCAGAGCGCCAGGACGTAGTAGAGGACGAGCCGGGCGGGCAGCGAGCGGCGGCGGCGGTCGGCCCGGCCGCTGGCCGCGATCACCTCGTCCAGCAGGGGGACCGGGAACAGCGAGAGCAGCACGCCCATCGCCACGCGGTCGGCCAGGCGCTCGGCCGGAGCCGCCGCCGTGGTCCGCTGCGCACCGGCCATATGATCATGCTAACAAGCAAGCGCTTGAGTAAATAGGGGCGGCGGATCACTGCCCGGTATCCGGGCGGCCTCAAAGCCCTTCATGTCCGGCCGCAATGAGGGCGGCGGCCGTCGTCCAGGGTCAGGGCGAGAACGGCGGCCGGAGGGGTGGTGTCGCGGATGACCCAGCGCGCGCGTGCGTGATGGCGGGCTGTACCCCGATCGGCGGGCCGCCGCACCGTGGCGTTTGTCATAAACACACACTTGTTTACTTGGGGTCAGCGGCCTGCTTAAGATCACGTCCGTTCCGCACCTCCATCCCCCCGCTTAGGGAAGGCACCTGTGCAGAGGTCCTGGTTCGTCGCGCCCGTCCTGGCGGTCGCGCTCATCGCGGCGGGAACGTCCGCCGCCGCCGCGGCCCCCGATCCCCGCGTCGCGGTCGTGCAGGCTCCGGCCGGCAAGGCCGTCGCCGACCGCTACATCGTCACCCTCAAGGCCGGAGCCCCGCTGGACGGCGTCCTGTCCGGCAGCCGGGTCGAGCGCCCGACCTACCGCTACACCGCCGTCCTCAACGGGTTCGCGGCCAGGCTGTCGGCCGCCCAGCTCGCCGCCCTGCGCGGCGACGCCCGCGTGGCGAAGATCGAGCAGGACTACGTCGGGGAGCGCGTCGCCGCCCCGGCCAAGGCCCGCAAAGCCGCCTTGGCCGCGACGCAGACCGATCCGGGCTGGGCCCTGGACCGGATCGACCAGGTCGACCTCCCGCTCAACAACACCTACGCGTACAACTCCACCGGCGCCGGAGTGCACGCCTACGTGCTCGACTCCGGGATCGAGGCCGGTCACCCCGACTTCGGCGGGCGCGCCGACGTCGCCTGGGACGCGTTCGGCGGCGACGGCTCGGACTGCTCCGGGCACGGCACCGCCGTCGCCGGCTCGATCGGCGGCAGCACGGTCGGGGTCGCCAAGCAGGTCAGCCTGCACGCCGTCAAGATCAACAACTGTGGCGGCGACTACGGGGCCGTCGTGTCGGCGGCCATCGCGGGCATGGACTGGGTGGCGCAGCACCACGTCAAGCCCGCCGTCGCCAACGTCTCCTACAACTGGCTGCGCAACGACTCCGTCAACGCCGCCGCCGACCGGCTCGCCGCGTCCGGGGTGTTCCTGGCGGCCTCGGCCGGCAACAACGGCGGCAACTGGTTCACCGCCAGCGCCTGCCTGACCTCGCCCGCCAGCGCGGGCGGCGCGACCACCATCGCCTCCAGCACCAGCGCCGACCAGCGCACCCCCGACAGCAGCTACGGCGGCTGCGTGGACCTGTACGCGCCCGGCCAGAACGTCCCGTGCGTCTGGACGGGCGGGCAGGCGGGGCTCTGCGCGGGCACGTCCTTCTCCTCCCCGTTCGTCGCGGGCGCCGCCGCGCTCTACAAGGCCACCTACGGCGACGCGCCCTACACCACCGTCCGCACCTGGCTGCAGCAGCACGCCGCCGCCGGGAAGATCAGCAACAACCCGTCCGACCACGGCGGAACGCCCAACCTGCTGCTCAACACCGCCGGTCTGTAGCGGACCGGCGCGCGGGCCGCACCACCTGGGCCGGGTGGTGCGGCCCGCGGCCGCGTACGGCAATCACTGTAGGTAATCGCCTTGGTTCGTTGAGTGCGTTAGGTTGAGGCCGAGCCGACGCTCCGGGTCCCTGACCTCAGGCATGTGGTGTGGCCGCCGGATCCGGCGGCGCTCGCCCGGCGTCGTTCGCCTCGCCGCATCAACAGCCAAGGGAGAAGGGCAGCCGTGCCGATGGCATTTCCCAGTGGACGCTGGTCCAAGCGGACCGTCACCGTCCTGGCCACCGCTACCGCCGCCGCGGCCGGGGCAGGAGCGGCGGCGGCGATGGTCGTCACGTTCAAGGGGGAGGACGCCCCGGCGCCGACCCGCCGGGCCGCCGCCGCCCATCGGGTCGAGGCGTTCGCGATCACCCAGGTCGCCTCCGGGGCCTGCGTGGGCGTCACCGCCGACAAGGCCGGCAAGCCGAAGGGCAGCCGCAACGCCCCGCCGCCCCATCGGCTGGTGCTCGCGCCCTGTGACGGGAGCCAGGGGCAGCGCTGGACCACCGGCAAGGACGGCAAGACGTTGCAGACCCCGGCCTTCCCCGGCGAGTGCGTCGCGGCGGTCGCCTATCCCAAGGGCGAGTGGTCGGCCGCCATGCGCCCGTGCAAGGGCAGCGACACTCGCCAGCACTGGCGCGTGTGGAACCACTACGCGGTCGACGGCAGCGCGCACATCCTGACGCCGGGACGTGCGGAGAAGGCGTGGGAGACCGGCACCGCCGACGGCCCGGTCATCCTGAAGAAGGTTTCCAAGACGGGCAACGCCCAGAAGTGGAAGTTCGGCCAGGTGTCCTAGGACCCGGTCGAGGCGGGGAAAGCAAACGGCGCTTCGGGTTGATCACCAGATGGTGATCAACCCGATCGAGGAGCGCCACGCGAACGTCCGCCTCACCGCATGAACCGCCCGACGGGCGCGCCCGCGACATTCTCGGTGGTGCGCGTCGCCGGGACCGGGGTCGGCGAAGGTCACCGGGTTGAAGGCGTGGACGTCGCTGGATGGCGGCGCGAAGTGGCAGCCCGTCCAGGTGGAGGCGCTGGGCGGGGGCCGGTTCTCGGCCGCGCTGCCGAAGCCGGGCACGGACCAGAAGATGACGCTCCGCGTCAGCGCGCGGGACACGGGCGGCAGCGGCATCGACCAGACGCTGCACGGCGTCTATTAGGCGGTGTTTCAAAGTCCCGGCCCAGGGGGCTCGCCTGGCGGCTGTGTTTCTTGAAGTCACGGCGTGGTGATCTCGTTGGGCGCCCGGCGGAGTTGGCCGGTGACCCTGACCAGGCGCATCTTGCCCGTCCGTCCTGCGCATCCGGCTCAGCGGCGCAGGGCGGTCTCCCGGTCCATGCGCGACAACTTCTCGGGGTTGCGCACGGCGTAGAGGCCGGTGATCAGGCCGTCGTCGACGCGCACCGCGATGACGGTGTCGATCTCGCCGTCGAGCCGGAGGGCCAGCGCGGGGCAGCCGTTGACCTGCGTGGTTCGCAGCGACATCGCGCCGGAGATCCGGCCCAGCACCTGGGCCACCAGGCCGGCCCCCACGACGGGTGCCAGCGCGGCCTGCACGAGCCCGCCGCCGTCGGTCAGGAGGACGACGTCGGGCGCGAGGACGTCGAGCAGGCTCCGCAGGTCGCCCGTCTCGACCGCTCGCTGGAACGCCTGGAACGCGCCCCGGGCCTGGACCGCGGACACCTCGCCGCGCGGTCGGCGCGCGGCGACGTGCGCCCGTGCCCGGTGGGCGGTCTGGCGGACGGCGGCGGGATTCTTGCCGACGGCCTCGGCGATCTCGTCGTACTCGAAACCGAACACCTCGCGCAGCACGAACACCGCCCGCTCGATCGGGGTGAGCGTTTCCAGGACCAGCAACATCGCCATCGACACGCTGTCGGCCAGCTCGACGTCGTCGGCCACATCGGGCGCGGTCAGCAGGGGCTCCGGCAACCAGGGCCCGATGTAGGATTCCTTGCGCCGGCCGAGCGTGCGCAGCCGGGCCAGCGCCTGGCGGGTGGCGATGCGGACCAGGTACGCGCGCTGGTCCCGCACGGTGCTCAGATCGACGCCCACCCACCGCAACCAGGTCTCCTGGAGGGCGTCCTCGGCGTCGGCGGCCGAACCGAGCAGCTCGTAGGCGACGGTGAACAGCAGATTGCGATGAGCGACGAAGACCTCAGTAGCGGAGTCCGTCTGGTCGTCCCGGCCGAAGGGCACGGTCGCGTCCTCTGCTCGCTCGCTCATATCCGGCTCCCGCCTACTCGCTCCCGCCCGCGTCACACGCACAAGATGCCGGACCCCGCCGGTTTGTGACGTCCGCAACCAGTGACGCAGGCCACATCATCGCGACGTCACAGGACCCCGGCCGCCGACATCTCTTGGCCATCAGCACGCCGCGCCGACGACCGGCGCGGCGCCCGGCACCACGATCGAGGAGCACACCATGGAGCCCCGTTTCGACCTGATGGCCAACGAGATCGGCGCCAAGATCAGCAAGCGGATCTACAACGTGAGCCTGGCGATCCAGCAGTCGCCGCTGCCCCGGCCCACCCAGGAGCTGGTGATGTTGCGCGCCAGCCAGATCAACGGCTGCGGCTTCTGCGTTGACTTCCACACCAAGGAGGCCGCGGCCGCGGGGGAGACCGCGGTCCGCCTCCACCTGGTCGCCGCCTGGCGCGAATCCACCGTGTTCACCGAGGCCGAACGGGCCGCGCTGGCGCTCGCCGAGGAGGGCACCCGGCTCGCCGACGCCCACCCCGGTGTGTCCGATGAGACGTGGGCGAAGGCACGCGAGCACTACGACGACGACCAGATCGCCGCGCTGGTCTCCCTGGTCGCCATGATCAACGCTGCCAACCGGCTCGGCGTGATCGTCCGCAACCAGGGCGGCTCCTACCAGCCCGCCATGCTTGCCGACATGGCGAACTGACCATCAACCGAACCGGGGTCCGGCTCGGGGCGTCCACCCCGTGCCGGACCCGCTCGATCAGCCTCACAAGCCGACCGCTTACCCGGATCGGCTGCCTCGACGGGTATCGGTGCTGCCGCAGGACGTCGTTAAGGGAGTTCCCCGCTTCCGCCGGTCAGAGTTTGGGCGCCACTTCCAGATGCTCCCAAAGGATCTCGATGGGGAACGGGTCGGTGACGCTTGCGGCCACCGGGCCCATGTCGCGGTGCGTCGTGCCGATGTGCGTGTACCGGTCAACGCCGCCGACCAGGGCGTATCGCTCGATCGACACCGCTCCGATCTTGTCGAAGGACAGCAGCCAGTAGTGCGGGATGCCGGCGTTGGCGTACTCGCCCATCTTGTGGATGCGGTCGCGGCGTTCCGACCAGGTCGACAGGACCTCTGCCGCGATCAGGACGTGTTCCGCGGCGAGCTGTTCGAAGTCCGGAAGGCAACGGTGCAGTACCGCGTCGGGCTTGCGCGCCGTCGGCGGCACCTCCCACAGCAGCACATCGACCTCGGTGTTGGTCTCGTAGCACGCTCCCGGGCCGCTGCGTCGCATCTCCGCCACCGCCGCGTTCTCCAGGGCCATGGACAGGCGGGTGCCTACCTTCTGGTGTTCACGGCCCCGCTGCTCGCGGGGGACGGCGTAGCCGTCCACGATCTCCAGGTCACGGCGAACGTCCTCGTCGATCTCAAGGAACATCTCCCAGGTGATCGGATCGTGCTGCTGTTCATGCCAGACAGTCATGCTCGCAACCTTCAGATCTGTAGAGGACTCTGCAGATCTTATGTGCCATGCGCCGTCCTGGCCCTGAGGAGCGGGACGTCGTCCAGAGCGCCGTCGTCTCCGACGGCTCGCGGACGAGCAGCGGTGAAAGCCGCGTGGCGAAGGCGGCGGGACCAGAAACCGTGCCTCTGCTCGCGGCCGTCCGCGCGCAGCCTGGCCGGACGCCCGACGTTCCCCCGGCCGAATTCGGGTTCGGGTCGGCTCTTTGGGTCTTTTCTGTCGCGTGCGGCTTGACGTTTTCCACGTGCGCGTGCGATCCTGACTACGGGATCGAGGTTGACAATTAATATAGGTGTGGACATTTGTCTGCCTGTTGGCTTATGCTGCCTCTTCGCGCTGCCCTCGGCATCCCTTCTCCGCATCGGCTGTGATGTCGTCCGGCGTGCGTGTTAGCCAGTCCGCCGCGATCCCTCGGAAGGACATCTGTTGGCAGCCTCGCGCAACGCCTCTGCTGTGCCCGCCGGTCCCCGTCGTGTCTCCTTCGCCCGTATCCACGAGCCGCTCGAAGTCCCCGACCTGCTCGCCCTCCAGACCAATTCGTTTGACTGGCTGCTGGGTAATGAGAGGTGGAAGGCCCGGGTCGAGGCGGCCCAGAAGGCCGGAAGCAGAAGTGTCCCGACGCAGTCGGGGCTGGAGGAGATCTTTGAGGAGATCAGTCCGATCGAGGACTTCTCCGGGACCATGTCGTTGTCGTTCCGGGATCACCGGTTCGAGCCGCCGAAGTACTCCGTGGAGGAGTGCAAGGACAAGGACATGACCTACTCCGCGCCGATGTTCGTCACGGCGGAGTTCATCAACAACACCACCGGTGAGATCAAGAGCCAGACGGTGTTCATGGGTGATTTCCCGCTCATGACGCCGAAGGGCACCTTCATCATCAACGGCACCGAGCGTGTGGTGGTGTCGCAGCTGGTGCGTTCGCCGGGGGTGTACTTCGAGCGGGCGCTGGACAAGGTGTCGGACAAGGACATCTACGGGTGCAAGGTGATTCCCAGCCGGGGTGCCTGGCTGGAGTTCGAGATCGACAAGCGTGACAACGTGGGTGTGCGCATCGACCGTAAGCGCAAGCAGCCGGTGACGGTGTTGCTGAAGGCGCTGGGGTGGGACGAGGCGCGGATCCGTGAGCGTTTCGGTGCGTATGAGTCGATCAACATCACGCTGGAGAAGGATCACACCTCCGGTCAGGATGACGCGCTGCTGGACATCTACCGCAAGCTGCGTCCGGGTGAGCCGCCGACCAAGGAGTCGGCGCAGACCCTGCTGGAGAACCTGTACTTCAATCCCAAGCGTTACGACCTGGCCAAGGTCGGCCGCTACAAGGTCAACAAGAAGCTCGGCGTGGACGAGGGCATCACCCAGGGCACCCTCACCGAGAACGACCTGGTCACCACCATCGAGTACCTCGTGCGCCTCCACGCGGGCGAGGAGACGATGGCGGGCGCCGCCGGCGAGATCCTCGTCGAGGTCGATGACATCGACCACTTCGGCAACCGGCGGTTGCGCACGGTGGGCGAGCTGATCCAGAACCAGGTGCGTCTGGGCCTGGCGCGGATGGAGCGTGTGGTCCGGGAGCGGATGACGACCCAGGACGTCGAGGCGATCACGCCGCAGACCCTGATCAACATCCGCCCCGTCGTGGCCTCCATCAAGGAGTTCTTCGGCACCTCCCAGCTGTCGCAGTTCATGGACCAGACCAACCCGCTGGCCGGTCTCACCCACAAGCGGCGGCTGAACGCCATGGGGCCCGGCGGCCTGTCGCGGGAACGGGCGGGCATGGAGGTCCGTGACGTCCACCCGTCGCACTACGGCCGCATGTGCCCGATCGAGACGCCCGAAGGCCCCAACATCGGCCTGATGGGCTCCCTCGCCTCCTACGGCCGGGTCAACGCCTTCGGCTTCATCGAGACGCCGTACCGCAAGGTCGCCGACGGCAAGGTCACCGACCAGATCGACTACCTGACCGCCGACGAGGAGGACAGGTACGTCAAGGCCCAGGCCAACACGCTGCTCAACGACGACGGCTCGTTCGCCGAGTCCCGCGTCCTGGTGCGCACCAAGGGCGGCGAGACCGAACTCGCCCCGCCCGACGAGGTCGACTACATCGACGTCTCGCCGCGCCAGATGGTGTCGGTGGCCACCGCCATGATCCCGTTCCTGGAGCACGACGACGCCAACCGCGCGCTGATGGGCTCCAACATGCAGCGCCAGTCGGTCCCGCTGCTGCGCAGCGAGGCCCCGCTCGTCGGCACCGGCATGGAGTACCGCGCCACGACCGACGCGGGCGACGTCATCAGCGCGGAGAAGGCGGGCGTGGTCGAGGAGGTCTCCGCCGACCTCATCACGACCATGAACGACGACGGCACGCGCACCACCTACCGCGTCGCGAAGTTCCGGCGCTCCAACCAAGGCACCTCGTTCAACCAGAAGCCCATCGTCTCGGAAGGCGACCGGGTCGAGGCCAACCAGGTGATCGCGGATGGCCCCTGCACTGACCAGGGTGAGATGGCGCTGGGCAAGAACCTGCTGGTGGCGTTCATGCCGTGGGAGGGTCACAACTACGAAGACGCGATCATCCTGTCCCAGCGTCTGGTGCAGGACGACGTGTTGTCCTCGATTCACATCGAGGAGCACGAGGTCGACGCGCGTGACACCAAGCTGGGCCCTGAGGAGATCACGCGGGACATCCCGAACGTGTCCGAGGAGGTCCTGGCCGACCTGGACGAGCGCGGCATCATCCGCATCGGCGCCGACGTCGTCCCGGGTGACATCCTGGTGGGCAAGGTGACGCCGAAGGGTGAGACCGAGCTGACGCCGGAGGAGCGGCTGCTGCGGGCGATCTTCGGTGAGAAGGCGCGCGAGGTGCGCGACACCTCGCTGAAGGTGCCGCACGGCGAGCAGGGCAAGGTCATCGGGGTGCGGGTGTTCTCCCGCGACGAGGGCGACGAACTGCCCCCGGGTGTCAACGAGCTGGTGCGCGTGTACGTGGCGCAGAAGCGCAAGATCACCGACGGTGACAAGCTCGCGGGACGCCACGGCAACAAGGGCGTCATCTCCAAGGTCCTGCCGGTGGAGGACATGCCGTTCCTGGAGGACGGCACCCCCGTCGACATCGTCCTCAACCCGCTGGGCGTCCCCGGCCGCATGAACGTCGGCCAAGTCCTCGAAACCCACCTCGGCTGGATCGCGGCCCGGGGATGGAACCTCGACGGGGTGGAGGAGGAGTGGGCCGAGCGGCTGCGCGAGAAGGGCTTCGGCCACGTCGAGCCGCGCACCAACGTCGCCACCCCGGTCTTCGACGGCGCCAGCGAACAGGAGATCATCGGCCTGCTGGGCAGCACGCTCGTCAACCGCGACGGTAACCGCATGGTGGGTCCGGGCGGCAAGGCGCGGCTGTTCGACGGCCGCACCGGCGAGCCCTACAAGGACCCGATCTCGGTCGGCTACATCTACATCCTCAAGCTGCTCCACCTGGTCGACGACAAGATCCACGCCCGCTCGACCGGCCCGTACTCGATGATCACCCAGCAGCCGCTCGGCGGCAAGGCCCAGTTCGGCGGCCAGCGCTTCGGTGAGATGGAGGTGTGGGCCCTTGAGGCCTACGGAGCCGCCTACGCGCTCCAGGAGCTGCTGACCATCAAGTCCGACGACGTGCTGGGCCGCGTGAAGGTCTACGAGGCCATCGTCAAGGGCGAGAACATCCCCGAGCCCGGTATCCCCGAGTCCTTCAAGGTGCTCATCAAGGAGATGCAGTCGTTGTGCCTCAACGTCGAGGTGCTCTCCAGCGACGGCATGTCCATCGAGATGCGCGACACCGACGAGGACGTCTTCCGCGCCGCGGAGGAGCTCGGCATCGACCTGTCCCGGCGTGAGCCGAGCAGTGTCGAAGAGGTCTGAGGCACGGCCGACCGCCCCGGGAACCGTCCACCGAAACCGCCGGACGGTTCCCGGGCCGGCCACCGGACGGGCCGGACCGTGAGCGGGGGGAGGCTCACGGGTTCGTCTTCGCCTGCGGCGTCGGGTACACCGGCGTGCGGCGGCCCGCCAGGCCCAGCGCCACCAGGATGCGGCCGACGGCGGGCCAGCGCTGCTCGACCAGCCGCGCCAGCGCGTAGTAGACGGCGGTGACGATGCCGACGGCCGCGACCGTCAGCGGCGCGCTGGTGTTCTCGTCCAGCACGATGCCGGTCTTGGCGGCGAGCCAGGTCACCAGCGCGCCGATCGCGACCGGCACCCAGGTGCGGATCAGGCTCACGACGTAGTCGTCCACGGCGACCTCCTCAGGTCACTCTGCGGTCTCGCGCGCTGCGTCCGTCGGCTCGGCGGCGACGGCCAGGCGCCTCTTCCGTTGTGCCGTCCGGGACGCCGGGGCGTCCCGTCCCGGGGCCTATGCCTGCTGCTTCTCCCGCAGCAGGTCCAGCACCTGGTCGAGCTTGCTCTCCAGGCTCGCGACCTTCGCCTCCAGGCTCTTGACCTTGGCGTTGGTCTCGGTGTTCTGCCGGTAGCCCCACACCAGGTAGGAGCCGGGGGTCCAGTACTTGTTGCCGCCCGCGGCGGTCTCGGGCGGCGACTCGATGATTCCGTCGGTCAGCCAGACGTCCTTCACGCTGGGCAAGTCGTCCTCCTCGTGAGGGGTTCCGGTGAGGCTGCCGTCGCGGACCATCCCGTAGAGGATGGAGCCGGGGCAGCTGGTGGAGATGAAGTCGCGGTGGCCTCTGACAGCCCCGGCGACGCCCTTGCCGCGCAGCCAGGCGCGCAGCTCCTTGAACGCGTTGACCTGCTCGGACGTCGGGCGCTCGGCGTCGCCGGAACAGAACGTCACGCTCGTCCAGGTGGTGTTGCCGCCGGGCTGGGCGGCCTGCACGCGGCCGAAACCGCGGCCCTCCATCACGACGCCGTGTGGACAGACCGCGAAGGAATATCCGATATCGGCCCAGTTGCGAGATGGGCCCATATGGAACTTGCGGGTGTTGCGCCAGTAGGTGCGGCACGCGTCGTGGCCCTTGCGGGCGAGTCCCTGGTTCGCGCCGTCGTAGTGGACGACCAGGCCGTTCTTGCAAGGCGCGGTGCCGGCCGCAGTGCCCGGCCAGCCGAACACCGACCTCTTCTCCAGCTTCATCCGCGTCCTTCCACGTCCGGTTCGGGAAGCGGTGGCACGGGGGCCTCCGCTACCTCCAGGACACCTTTTGCTCCATTCGGTGCGGAGCAAACCAGGTCGGATCAGGATATGGGTCGCAGATGCCGATGCGCTTGCGGTGTGAGGTTTTTTGCCGTCCCGGTGGTACGCCGCCGTGCGGGCGTGCGGATCACCGCTGCCAAGGCGAAGGCCGCCGTCCCGTGTCGGGGAACGGCGGCCTTCGTGAGCAGGCGGGGCGGCGCGGTCAGTCCAGTGCCTTCCTGTCGGTGCCGACGTGCGGGTAGTGCAGGTCGAACGCCGGACGCTCGGAGCGGATCCGCGGGATGGAGTTGAAGTTGTGCCGTGGCGGCGGGCACGAGGTGGCCCATTCCAGCGAGTTGCCGTGTCCCCACGGGTCGTCGACCGTGATCTTCGGTGCCCTCTTGTGGGTCAGGTAGAGGTTGTAGAGGAAGGGCAACATCGAGCAGCCGAGGAGGAACGAGAAGATCGTGGAGACCTGGTTCAGGCCGACGAACTCGTCGGCGTAGTCGGCGTAGCGGCGCGGCATGCCGGCCGCGCCCAGCCAGTGCTGCACCAGGAAGGTGCCGTGGAAGCCGATGAACAACATCCAGAACTGGATCTTGCCCAGGGTCTCGTTCAGCCGCTTGCCGGTGAACTTGGGCCACCAGAAGTAGAAGCCGGCGAACATCGCGAACACCACCGTGCCGAAGACCGTGTAGTGGAAGTGCGCCACCACGAAGTAGGAGTCGGAGACCTGGAAGTCCATCGGCGGCGAGGCCAGGATGACGCCGGTCAGGCCGCCGAACAGGAAGGTGACCAGGAAGCCGATCGACCACAACATCGGTGTCTCGAACGTCAGTTGCCCCCGCCACAACGTGCCCGCCCAGTTGAAGAACTTCACGCCGGTGGGCACGGCGATGAGCAGCGACATGAACGAGAAGAACGGCAGCAGCACCTGGCCGGTCACGAACATGTGGTGCGCCCACACCGTCACCGACAGGCCGGAGATGGCGATGGTGGCGAACACCAGGCTCACGTAGCCGAAGATCGGCTTGCGGCTGAACACCGGGAGGATCTCGGTCACGATGCCGAAGAAGGGCAACGCGATGATGTAGACCTCGGGGTGCCCGAAGAACCAGAACAGGTGCTGCCACAACAACGAGCCGCCCGTCGCGCCGTCGAAGATGTGCGCGCCGAACTTGCGGTCGGCCTCCAGGGCCAGCAGCGCGGCGGCCAGCACCGGGAAGGCCAGCAGCACCAGGATCGAGGTGAGCAGGATGTTCCAGGTGAAGATCGGCATCCGGAACATCGTCATGCCGGGCGCGCGCATGCACAGGATCGTGGTGATGAAGTTGACCGCGCCCATGATCGTGCCGAAACCCGACATCGCCAGGCCCATCACCCACATGTCACCGCCGATGCCCGGCGAGCGGACCGCGTCCGACAGCGGGGCGTAGGCGGTCCACCCGAAGGCCGCCGCGCCGTTCGGGGTGAGGAACCCCGCGACGGCGATCAGGCTGCCGAACAGGTAGAGCCAGTAGGCCAGCATGTTCATGCGGGGGAACGCGACGTCGGGCGCGCCGATCTGCAACGGCATGATCACGTTGGCGAAGCCCGCGAACAGCGGCGTGGCGAACATCAGCAACATCACCGTGCCGTGCATGGTGAACGCCTGGTTGAACTGCTCGTTGTTGAGCATCTGCAGGCCGGTTTCGAGCAGTTCGGCCCGGATGCCCAGCGCCAGCACGCCGCCGAACAGGAAGAAGGCGAACGACGTGATCAGGTAGAGGTAGCCGATCTTCTTATGGTCGGTGGAGGAGAGCCAGTCGGCGACCAGCCGCCCCTTGCGGGTGCGGGGACCGGGAGCCGGGACGGCGACGGTGGCCTGGGTGGTGGTCATCTGTGTCGGTCATCCCTGTCGGTGTCGGTCCGCGGTGCCGAACGGCCGACGCCGGCGGCGTCCGGGCCCCGTGCCCCTAGAGCGGGAAACAGCGGCCGAACCGCACGACAGTGCGAGATCGGCCGATAACAGTCCGCATGGTTCTTGTTGGAATGATTACCGACAGGCGGGGCCGGCCAACGTTGCGCCGAGTAAACGATCTCAATCTTTTGGACAGGTTTTCCGCGTACACCGGATGCCGACCGGGCGCGAGGACATGCAGGCGGCCTCGTAGGGAAAGCCTTGTTTGGTTCTACGTGGCTATTTCTCCACGGGGCGAAGTGAAGGAAAGGAAGGAGGGTTGTGCGATAGGGGGCTCTGGTGGACCGTCGCGCCGTCGACGTCGTGGTGGCAGGTGCCGGGTTCGCCGGTCTGGCCGCCGCTCACCGGCTGGTCGAGGCCGGGTTGCGGGTGGCTCTGGTCGAGGCTCGCGACCGAGTGGGCGGGCGTGCGCTGTCCCGCGTCCTGCCTGACGGGACGCACCTGGATCTAGGCGGTCAGTGGGTGGGGCCCACCCAGTACGAGATGCAGAAGCTCATCGCGCAGTACGGGACGGAGAGCTACCCGACGCCTGAATTCGGGCAGGCGGTCATCGACTACGAGGGCGAGCATGTCGGGGAAATGCCCTCGGAGGCGCGCAGGCTCTGTGCGGAACTCGACCGGCTCAGCCGGGAGATATCCGCGAACGCTCCCTGGGAGCACCCACAAGCGCGATTGTGGGACGGCCAGACCCTCGCCTCATGGCTGGCGGGCGCGACCGACGACCCCGTGGCCGCACGAGCGGCGGCGAGGCAGACCGCCGGAGCGCTCCTGTCGCTCGACGCGGCGGACGCCTCGCTGCTGGAGACGCTGTTCTACCTGGCCAGCGCCGGAGGACTGGACGTTCTGGTCGGCTACGAAGGGGGCGCGCAGTCGCACCGTCTCGTCGGCGGACCACAAGCGCTCGCCGAACGTATGGCGGACGCTCTGCCCGCCAGGACGGTTCATCTTGGCGAGCCTGTGCGGCGGATCGAGCACGGCGGCGGCAAAGTGGTAGTCCACTCCGACGGGCTCCGGTTGGAAGCGACGGCCGCTATCGTCGCCGTCCCCGCCGTTCTCGTAGGCCGCATCGACTACGAGCCGCCTCTACCGGCCGTACGGGACGGGTGCACGCAGCGGATGGCCGCCGGATACGCCATCAAGACCCACGCCGTCTACCGCGAGCCGTTCTGGCGGGATCGCGGGCTGTCCGGCGTCAGCTTCAGCAGTTGTGGAGTGCTCACTGAGACCGTCGACAACACCCCGCCGACGGGACCCAGCGCGGTCCTGACCGGTTTCGCCTACGGAGCCGACGCCCTCCGGCTGCGCGCCCTGGACGCGCGAGCCCGCCGCGAGGTGGTCGTGGCCCGCCTTGCCGAACTGTTCGGCGATCAGGCCCGCGACGTGCAGGAGTTCGTGGAGTTCGACTGGCTGGCCGAGCCCTGGACGCGCGGTTGCTTCTCCGGCCACCTGGCTCCCGGAGGTTGGACGGGCTTCGGCCGGGCGCTGCGCGAACCGGTCGGCCCGCTGCACTGGGCCGGGACCGAGACCGCCACCCGCTGGAACGGGTACTTCGACGGCGCGGTCCAGTCCGGCCGCCGCGCGGCCGACGAGGTGGTTGAGTCCTTGCGGTAAGCCCGTCACGGCACCAGGGGCCGCACCAGGCGCAGCGAACCCCCGTGTCCCAGCCGTACCCGGACCGTGATCACGGCGAACACCCGCCATCTCCTTGATCACTCATGACCGGCTCCGGGCGTGTCGGCGCCGTCCACCGCTGCAATCCGCCAGAATCAGCACATGTTGCGAGTCGGATCGGTCGTGCTGGGTGTCGCTGACGTGCCGCGTGCGGCCGCGTTCTGGACGGAGGCGCTGGGCTACGTCGCGCGCGAGCAGACGAAGGACACCTGGGTGGTGCTGGAACCTGCGAAGGGGGCCGGTGTGCAACTGGCGCTCGGTTACAGCGAGACGCAGGTCCAGGAGCACCCGCGCGTCCACCTGGACCTGTACGTCGAGGACGCCGCCGAGCAGACCGCCGAGATCGAACGCCTGGTGTCCCTGGGCGCCCAGCACGTCGACTGGGACCTCTACCCCGACGACCCCGACTTCGTCGTGCTGGCCGACCCCGAGGGCAACCGCTTCTGCGTCATCAACAGCGGCCACCACTGATTTCTGCGGCCAGGGCACCGCAAAAACGGGGGATATGCTCCGGCGGGTGACTTCCACCGAGGACTTCGCCGTGCGGGCCGAGGCACACCGTCGCGAATTGCGGGTGCACTGCTACCGGCTGGCAGGCAGCTTCGACGAGGCCGAGGACCTGGTGCAGGAGACGCTGCTGCGCGCCTGGCGCAGCCGCGACCAGCTTGAGGACGGCGCGAGCCTCCGCGCCTGGCTCTACAAGATCGCGACCAACACCTGCCTCGACTTCCTGCGCCGCGTCGACCGCCGGCCCCGCACGTACGCGCCGGTGGCGGGCATGGACCACGGCGACGGGACGCCCCCGGACTTCCTGGAGTGGCTGCAACCCTTCCCCGACGCCCTCCTCGACCCCGAACGGCCCGACGAGGAGGCCGTCGCGCGGGAGACCGTCGAGCTGGTCTTCCTCATCGCGATCCAGCACCTCACCCCGCAGCAGCGGGCGGTGTTCGTGTTCCGCGAGGTGCTCGGCTGGACGGCCGCCGAGACCGCGGCGGCGATGGACCTGAGCGTCGCGTCGGTCAACAGCGCGTTGCAGCGCGCCAAGCCGGGCCTGCGCCGGCACCTGCCCGAGGACCGCGCGCAGTGGAGCACCCAGGGGCCGACCGCCGAAGAGCGCAAGGTGATCGACGCCTACATGGCCGTCTCGCAGAGCGGGAACCTGGACGGCATCGCCGACCTGCTCACCAGCGACATCGTGCTGACGATGCCGCCGAACCCGTTCTGGTTCACCTCGCGCGCGGCGATGATGGCGTTCGTGGGGCAGAGCCTGAACCCGGTGGTGCCGATGTACCTGGGGGAGTGGAAGTACCTGCCCGCGGCGGTCAACCGGATGCCCGCCGTCGCCGGGTACGTGCGCCGTCCGGGCACCACGATCTTCCGCGCGCAGACGCTCGAAGCGCTGCGCGTGCGGGACGGCAGGATCGCCGAGATCACGACCTTCGAGCCGCACCTGCTCGCGGCCTTCGGGATGCCGCTGGTGATCCGCTGAGAATTCTTTCTCGGGACCCGATGAGTCGCCGGGAAGCCGTACGTCCTATGGGCATGAACGGCGCGCGACGGGCGCGCCGCACAGCCTCAGGGAGACGGACATGCAGCGACTTCAGAACCGCACCGCCATCATCTGGGGCGGCGCCGGGTCGATCGGCACCGCCACCGCCCGCCGCTTCGCCGAGGAGGGCGCGACCGTCTACCTCGCCGGGACGACCGAGGCCACGCTGAAGGACGCGGCCACCACCACCGGCGCCGCCGGCTACGGCGTGGTCGACGTGCTCGACGAGGACGCCGTCACCGCGTTCATCGCGCGCGTCGTCGCCGAGACGGGGCGGCTCGACGTGTCGTTCAACGTGGCCGCCCGCGGCGACGTCCACGGCACCCCGCTGCTGGAGATCCCGGCCGCCGACTTCGTCAAGCCCGTGACGCGGGGCATCACCGGCTCCTTCCACACCGCCCGCGCCGCCGCCCGGCAGATGGTGGCGCAGGGATCGGGCGTCGTCGTCGAGCTCGACAGCGCGTCGGGACGCGGCAGCGGGCCGAACATGGGCGGCACCGGCGCGGCCGACGGCGCCAAGGACGCGCTGGTCCGCGACCTCGCCCAGGAGGTCGGACCGAGCGGCGTCCGGGTCGTCGGCATCTGGACCGCCGGGCTCACCGACAGCCTGACCGCCGAGAAGCTCGGCGCGACGCTGGGCGCTCCGGTGCCGCAGGAGATGGTCGACACCATCATCGCCAACCTCGACTCGTTGCGGATGACCCGGAAGTCCCCGGTGACGACGCAGATCGCCGCGACCGCCGCCTTCCTGGCCTCCGACGACGCGGCCGCGATCACCGCGACCTGGATCAACGCGACCGCCGGAATGTTCCCGAGCTGAACCACCACGACGCGCGGCAGCGCCGAGTCCGGTGGGACGCCGTATCAACAGATACGGCGTCCCACCGGATCACACTTCTCGGCGCGGCCTCGATCCCGTCCACGACGCCGAGAGCAAAGAAGACGACGATGTACGCCGCACGCGGGGAAGGCACGGCCAGCCTTGACCGCGAGCACGCAGAAAGCGGGCCGCGCACTCGGACCAGCCCGGCGCGACGCCACCACTCGGCGGCGCGGCGTTCGACGGGACGCAGGCCGAGAACGGAGTGGAACAACGCGATGTGGGCCATGAGATCATCGTGCTGGATGGAGCCGTTGTGCGGATATCGGCCCGATGGCTTGCGCCTGACGCAGGGTCAACCTTTCAGCATGGTCGACATGACCACGAGCGCTGAACGGAACATGACCATGCGTTACTTCACGATCCACCACGACGGCGTCACGATCCCGGTGACCCGCAGCGGTCAGGGGCGGTCGCTGGTTCTGTGCCCTGGGCTCAACTCCACGCAGGCTGACCTGCACGAGCTGGCCGGGCTGCTGCGGCGTGATCACGACGTCATCACCTTCGACCTCCGAGGCCACGGCCTCGCCTCGGCCGCCGACCGGTACTCCTTCGAGGCGTTCCTCAGCGACCTGGCCGCCGTACTGGCAGATCCGGAACGCCTCGGCCTGTCCGCGGCGCCTCTGCTCGTGGGCTACTCGCTGGGCGCGGATCTGGCCGTCCACTACGCCTCCGAGCATTCGGATGTCGTCGCCGGGCTCGTTCTCATCGACGGGGCCAACCCGGTGCCCGAACCGTTCATCACCAAGGCCGATCGGCCGGAGTTCCGCGCCATGTGGGACGGCCTGGCCGCGCAGCAGCAGGCCAGGCGGGGCACCGAGCGTCAGGTCCTGCTCACCGGCCAGGAGATCCTGGACGTGAACGTCGAGATCGACGCCGTGCGGTCGCGGATCCTCGACCGGTACCGGAAGATCGACCTGCCCATCAGCATGATCATGTCGACCTCGATGACCGGTGACGGCGGCGACGACCGCGCGGCCCGGTTCAACCGCAACTGGCGCGCGGGCGTCGAGCGGCTCGTCCGGGAGCAGCCACGCATCTCCACCACCTGGCTCGACGCCGATCACCGGCTCGTCTTCACCCACGCCCCAGAGATCGCCCAGATCATCCGGAGCGCCCGCACGGCCCCTGGGACACTGGCCTGATGCTGACCATCGGCGAGCTGGCGTCGTACGCCGGAGTGACGGTGCGCGCGGTGCGGCACTACCACGCCAAGGGCCTGCTGCCCGAGCCCGAGCGCGATCATTCCGGCTACCGCAGGTACGACGCCGCCGCCGTGATCGAGCTGATCAGAATCCGCACCCTCGCCGGGGCCGGCGTCCCTCTGGCGCGGGTCCGGGAGCTGTTGCGCGCCGACGAGGATGAGTTCGCCGCAGCGGTCGCCGACATCGACAGGCGGCTCCAGGCGGAGATCCGCGAACGGCAGCGGCACCGCGAGCAGATCGCCCGGCTCGCCGCCGGAGACAGCCTGGCGCTGCCCCCAGAGGTGGTCGCCTTCCTCGACCGCCTGCGGGCGCTCGGGATCGACGAGCGCATCGTCGAGGTCGAACGTGACGGCTGGATCCTGCTGGCCGCGCGCTCACCCGAACGTGTCCCCGAGTGGACGGCGCGCAAGCAGGAGCAGATCGCCGACCCCCGCTTCATCGACTTCTACCGCACGCTGGGCCGAGCCCTCGACTGGCCCGCCGACGATCCGCGGCTGGTCGAGCTGGCCGACGAGGTGGCCGCCTACATCACCCGGATGGCCGACGAGAGAGGCGAGGACTACGTCAACGACGTCGATATCGAGCCACCGTTGATCAAACTGATGGACGCCCTGGCCTTCGACACCGCGCCGCCGGCCCGCCACCTGATCGAGCTGTTGAAGAAACGCGGCTGGCGTGGCTGGACCAAGCTCGAACGCGTTGAACAAGCCTGAGCCGCCTCACCTCCCGTCCTGAGGGAGACGTCCGGCGGCGACGCGGCGTGGGTCTGGCCACTTCACCTCGCGCGCCCACCCCGCCTGCTCGAAAAGGCGGATGAGGCGTGCGCTGGGGTCGAACTGGCCTGGCAGGACGCCGTGCCGCGCGCAACTCGGGTCGGCGTGATGCCAGTTGTGCCACCCCTCGCCGAGCGTCAGGAACGCGACCCACCGGACGTCAGCCGACCGGTCCCGGGTCTTGAAGTGCTGGGTGCCGAAGGTGTGCGCGATCGAGTTGACCGACCAGGTCACGTGGTGCACGACGGCGTAGCGCACCAGGCCGCCCCAGAACAGCGCCGTCCAGAACCCCGACCACGCCCCGGCCCACAATCCGCCGACGGTGGCGGGCAGCAGCAGCGCCAGCGCCACGACGGCGGGGTAGGCCGCGTCGATGCGCCGCAGGTCGCGGTCGGCGAGCAGGTCGGGCACCCAGTGCCGCCGGTCGGACCGGCGGCGGGCGGTGCAGAACCAGCCGACCTGGGCGTGCAGCAGGCCGCGCAGCAGCGCGGTGCCGCCGTCGCCGTAGCGCCAGGGCGAGTGCGGATCACCGGGGCGGTCGGCGTACTTGTGGTGGCGGCGGTGCTCGGCCGCCCACAGGGAGACGGGCCCCTCCATCGCCATGCCGCCGGCCAGCGCGAGCACCGCGCGCAGCGGCCTGCCGCACTTGAACGAGCGATGCGTGAACAGCCGGTGGTAGCCGATGGTGATGCCGAAGATGCTGATCACGTACATGACGGCGGCGATCACCGCGTCGCGCGCGCCGAGCCCCCGTCCCCAGGCGACGGGCACGGCGGCGGCCAGCAACACGACCGGCAGCACGACGAGGACGACCAGGTAGGCGGCGCGCCGCCCGGCGGTGACGGGCAGGGTGCCGGGAGGGCTGTTCGGTGCCGGTGGGGCGGGCGACTCGGCGGGAGGCCCGGTGCTTGCTGACATGTCGCTCCTTGCCGCCCGGGTGCGTGTCACCGAATCATCAGGAGCCCGCCGACCGCAGGAACAGTCACCTGCCAGTGATGATTACGTTACGGGTGGAGTTGGTCGCTATCCGCTATTGCGACGCTCCGTGGTTGGTGGTGACAATGCGCAGACGCTCCATCACCACCTGACAGCAGCGCCCCAGAACTCCCCCGGAGGTGGCCCCGGCGTGAGCACGACCGACGAACGAGCGGAAACGGCCAGCACGGACCACCTGGCCGAGTACGACGCCGCGGCCGAGACCGATCCCGCCGTGGCGATGATGCTCGCCCTGGGCTGGTTGCGGTCGGACTGGCGGGCCTTCACCGCGGCGCTCCGCGCGCACCGTCCCATCCTGGTCACCCCCGCGTTCACGCTGGTGACGCGCTACGCCGACGTCACCGAGGTGCTGTCGCTGGAGCGGGTCTTCACCGTCGCCGACTACGCGCGGCGGCTCGACCCGGCGCTGGGCGGTCCCTGCGTCCTCACCCAGGACGGCACCGCGCTGAAGTGGCGCGAACGCGGCCTCATGCAGGTCATGCTCGCCCCCGAGGACGTGCCGCACGTCCGGACGCTGGTCGGGCGCGCAGCCGACGAGGCCCTCGACAGAGCACAACCGCTCGGCCGGATCGACGCCGTCCAGGACGTGTTCCGCCACGTCGCCCTGCGGGTCTGCGCCGACCATTTCGGCTTCCCCGGCCCGGATCCCCAGACGATGTCGCGCTGGTCCCGCGCGGTCATGACGCACGTCACCGCCAACCCGCTCGACGATCCCGCCGTCCGGGCCGACGCCCTGCAAGCCGGTGGCGAGATGATGGCCTACCTGCGCGAACTGCTCGCCCGACGGCGCGGCCGGGGCGATCTCGACGGCGACGTGGTGGCCCGGCTGCTGCACACCCGCCTGCCTCCCGGCGTCGCGCTCGACGACGAGAGGCTGGCGATCAACGTCGCGGGCCTGCTCCTGGGCTTTGTGGAGAACGCCTCCGGCTCCCTGGTCAACCTGGTCGAGCAGATGCTCACGCGGCCGGGCCTGCAAGCCGAGGCGGCGGCCGCGGCGTCCGGCGCGCCCGAACGCTTCGACCCGTACGTGTGGGAGGCCCTGCGCTTCAACCCGTTCCTCAAAGCCATCGCCCGCCGCGCCGGACGTGACCACGTGATCGCGGCGGGCACGTCCCGCGAGACGCCCGTGCCCGCCGGAACGCTGGTCCTCGCCGTCGTGGCGTCCGCCATGTTCGACCAGGCCGCCGTGCCGGAGCCCGACCGCTTCCGCCTCGACCGGCCCCGCCACGCCTACCTGCACTTCGGCCACGGCCACCACGACTGCGTGGGCGGCGACGTCGGCGCGGTCGTGCTGGCCGAGACCGCCCGCCGCCTGCTGGCGCGTCCCGGCCTGAGACCGCTGCCGCCCCCGGAGGGGACCGTCGTCCGCGACCGCGACGTCTTCCCCGACCACTGGACGTTGCGCCTGGACGGCACCGGCGCCGAGGAGGACTGACATGGCCGACGCCCCCGCCCCCCAGGGCCCCCGGCCGCGGAGCATCGCCAACGACGGCGCCCACAACCGGCTGCTCTACCTCGCCATGACCCACGCCAAGCCGCTGTGGCGCACGGTCGAGAGCGTCCCGCCGCTCCGGCTGCGCCTGAACGCCAAGCTGATCGACCGCATGATCGGCGAGGCGCCCCCGCGTCCCGAACCGCTCAGCACCATGGCGCCCTACACCTCGTGGGCCTCGCTCACCGACCGCACCTACAGCAGCCGCCACCTGCCGCCCGTGGCCGGTCTCGAAGGCCGCCAGCCCAGCGTGGAGCGGGCCGCCGACCTGTTCCTGCGGACCGGCGACACCGACCCGTGCCCCCGCTCGACGGTCCTGTTCGCCTACTTCGCCCAGTGGTTCACCGACGGCTTCCTGCGCGGCGACAGCAACGAGCCCCGCGACCCGCGCCGCAACACCTCCAACCACCACATCGACATGAACCCGCTGTACGGGCTCACCCCGGCGGCGACGGCGCAGCTGCGCTCCTTCGACGGCGGGCGGCTCAAGAGCCAGACCGTCGACGGCGGCGAGTTCCCGCCCTACCTGTGCGAGAACGGCAAGATCAAGCCGGAGTTCTCCGAGCTGGGCGTGATCCGCTTCGACGAGCTGCCCGACGCCCGCCGCGACACGCTGTTCGCGCTGGGCAGCGACCGGGGCAACGGGCAGATCGGCTTCACGATGCTCACCGTGCTGTTCCTGCGCGAGCACAACCGGATCGCGGGCGTCCTCGCCGACCGTTATCCGCGCTGGGACGACGAGCGGCTGTTCCAGACCACCCGCAACATCGTCATCGTGCTCCTCACCAAGCTGGTGATGGAGGACTACATCAACCACATCACCCCGTACCACTTCCGGTTCCTGCTCGACCCCCGGCTCGGCTCCCGGTTGTGCCGGGCCACCTGGAACCGCGAGAACTGGGCGTCGATCGAGTTCAACCTCGTCTACCGGTGGCACAGCCTCATCCCGTCCACGCTGACGGTCGGCGGCCACGACCTGCCCATGGCGCAGACGTTGTTCGCCGCCGACCGCATCACCGGGCCGGGCCTCGGCCAGGTGTTCGCGGAGGCGTCCGAGCAGCGGGCCGGGCGCATCGGCCTGTTCAACACCGACCCGGTGCTGCGGCCCGTCGAGATGGCCAGCATCGCCGAGTCCCGCGCGGTGCAGCTCGCGCCCTACAACAGCTACCGGCGGCACTTCCGGTTCCCCAGGGCGCGCGGCTTCGAGCAGATCTCCAGCGACGCGCGGGTCACCGAGGCGCTGCGCGAGCTGTACCGCGAGGTCGACGACGTCGAGCTGTACGTGGGGCTGTTCGCCGAGGAGCCCGCCTCGGCGGACGCCATCCTGCCGCCGCTCCTCACCAAGATCATCGCGATCGACGCCTTCTCGCAGGCCCTGACCAACCCGCTGCTGGCCCCGCGCGTCGCCAACGCCGAGTGCTTCACGCCCGAGGGGATGGCGATCATCGGCGGCACCCGGACGCTGGCGCAGATCCTGCACCGCAACGTCCCCGAGGACCCGCGTCCCCGCTTCGTCAGCCTCACTCAGCGCGGGGCGCTATGACCACGGCCCGCTCCGAAGAGGTCATCCGCCTCCTGGACGCCGCGCGCGAACTCGCCGAGATGGCGGTGGAGATCCGTGAATCGTCGCTCCGGGTCGCGGGGGCCGCCAGTTCCGGCCGCGACGCCGGGACGTCCGCCCGCTACCGGCTACTACGCGCGGTCGCCAACCCGCGTGGCCTCGGCTTCACCCCGGGCGGCGGCCGGTTCGGCGGGCTGACGGCCCGCGTCGGCGGAATGCTGGGCGCCGAGAGCATCGCGGTCCGGCTGCTGGTGGCCTCGCTCCGGCTGCGGATCGCCGCCGTCGCCCTGGAGAACCCCGAACTCGCCGACGACCCGCTGCTGCGCCGCCTGCTGGACGAGGTCGCCGCCGACCGCCGCGCCCAGGCCGCCCGCACCCTGCGCGCCCTGCTCCGGGAGCGCGGCACGATGGGCACGATCACCGCCGTCGCGCCCGTCTTCAGCGAGTTGCTCGCGCTGAACGCCCTGCTCGACGAGAACCCGTTCAACGACCGCACCGCCTGGCTGATCGCGACCGGCACCGGCACGGCCTGCGCCGACCCCGTCAGCGGTATCAGCAACATGGCCGTCGCGGTGCTCGACAAGGGGCGCGGCGCTGTCCGCCCGGCGACCCTGGACCGGGCCGAGACCGCGCGGCTGCGGACCGAGGGCTCGCTGCTGGCGTTCCTGGGCAACATCGCCGTGATCGGCACGACGGGCCGCATCCTCCTCCAGGCCGTGACCGGCCCCGACGGCGCGACCCGCTACGTGCTCCAAGCACCGGGCATGCGCGCCGGAAGGGCCAACAACGAATCCCCGCAGGACCTGCTCGGCGCGTTCAGCAGCACCCTGATCGCCCAGTCGCCCTACAGCCGGTCGCTGATCCGGGCGGTCGAGGAGTACGGCGTGCCCGACGGCGCGGAACTCGCGCTCATCGGGCACAGCGCCGGGGGAGCGGCCGTCATGAACCTCGTGCAGGACGCCGCGTTCTGCGCCCGCTACACCGTCACCCACGCCGTCGCGATCGGCTCCCCGATCGACTTCAAGGCCCCGGCCGACCCGCTCACCTGGGTCGCGGGCGTCGCCAACCAGCGCGACATCATCCCCAGCCTCGACGGCCAGGGCGCGGGCAACTGCTTCGACCTGCACCCCGGCTGGTACGTCGTGGACTACCCCGACCCGGCCGCGACGTTCCCCGAATGCCACTCCATCGAGCACTACATCGCCGACATGGAACGCCGCGTCCCCGAGGCGCGCGAGCACATCGACGAACAACTCGCCCCCTACCGGGGCCCGGTGACCCGCTCCCAGGTCTACCGCCTGTTCGACCGCGCGCCGCGTCCGGACGGCTTCCCGTTCCTGACTGTGCCGACCTACACGATGCCGTGCGCGGAAGAGACCCTCGAACTGCCGATCCGGTCACCGTCCGGCGCGACGCTCACGGCCTACTTCGCCGCCGACACGACCACCGCACGGGACCTCCTCGCCGACACCGGCCTCACCGACGTGATCGCGTTCGGCCGCCGCTGCCTGGTCGCCGTCCACGCGTTCGCCCACCCGCAGGCCAGCATCGGCGCGCACAACCGGATCGACCTCACGATTCCGGTGCACGATCCCTGGTCGCCGCAGCGCCTGCCGGGCTGGCCCGACCTGCTCCGCCCCGTCGATCGCCGCCGGGGCGGCGACTTCGTCACCGACTCGGCCGTCAGCACCGCCGGAGCACGCCTGGCCGTCCAGGAGATCTGGGGCCACCCCGCGTTCGAGACCCACGTCGACGTCGCCGTCGGCTCCCGCAACGCCTGCCTGAAGATCGGCGACGTCGCGGACCGCGTCCTCACCCTGACCGGCCAACTGGGCTTCGGCCTCCCCACCAGCGCCCGCGACCTGCTCACCTACTCCCAGCGCGACGGGACGATCCTGCGCGCCGGTACCGAACTCCGGGGCCGCGCCCGACTGCACCCCCGCCCACGACTCCGTCTGCGCGTCACCGCGTCCCCCCACCCGATGGCGGCCCACCTGCGCGCCCTGGGCCTGGACGGCGCGCGCCCGCTCTTCTGCCTGTCGGTGCCGAACTGCCAGTCCAGGGCGTCAGCGGGAGTTCCGATCCAGCTCACCTGAAGGAAACCATGGCCTACGAAGACCTGATCGCCGAATCCGAACTCCTAGCCCGGTGCGCGGCCCGGCTGGACGAGATGGCCGCCGAACTGGGCGCGACGACCGCCGCACCACCCTGGCTCGCCACCACGCTGACGGGCCTGGCCATCCGCTGCCGCGTCGGCACATCGGACATCCGCTCCGCCGCCCGAGCCCTCCAGGACCACCGTCCCGGCCGAGACTCGAACTGAAGGCTACTACGACCGCCCGGCCGGGGCGTCCGCAGCGGTGTGCAGGAAGGCCGCGAACTCCCGGGCGAGCGCGGTTGGCCGCCGACGTTGCACGATGCAGATCTCGCGCGCGGGAGCGGTCCCGCGCAACCCGTGGACCGAGATCCCGGAGCGGTCGGCACTACCGATCATGCTCTCGGGCACGAGCGCGACCCCCAACCCGGCACCGACCAGCGCCAGAATGACGTGGTAGTCGGCGGACTCGTAGGCGACACGGGGCTCGATGCCCACATGCCGAGCGAGGGTTTCCAGGCAGACCCTGTTCGGAATGCCCGGCGCACCGGAGATCCACGTCTCGTCCGCGAGCCGGTCGAGACCGATGCCCCCGGACGGGGCGTCCTGGGCAAGCGGGTGCCCGGCCGGGAGCACCAGCCGGAGCGGATCGTCGAGCAGTGGCCGCCGGTCGAGCCCGGGGTGCGGTGTCGACGTCATGCCGGGGTAGCGATGGGTGATCAGCACGTCGAGATCGCCCGACATCACCAGCCCGTAGCCGTTGGGCGGCTCGATGTCGACGAGCGACAGTTCGGCCCGGGGATACCGGCGTCGGAGGGCGGCCAGCGCAGTCGGCACCAGCACCTGCGCCGCGGTGGCGAAGGAGCCCACCGCCAGACGCAGCGGCTGCGCTCCCATTGCGGCCTCGACGGCGGCGCGCGCCTGCCGGAGTTCTCCGATCACACGCTCCGCGTGCTCGACCAGGACGGCGCCGACCGGTGTCAGGGCGACGCCGTTCGGGCGGCGTTCGAGCAGGCGGGCGCCGAGTTCCGCCTCCAGCTTGGAGATCTGCTGGGACAGCGCCGACGGGGTGAAGGAGAGGGTGCGCGCCGCCTCGGCGATGGAACCGGCGTGCGCCACCTCCATGAGGACCCGTAACCGGTTGACGTCCAGCTCTCCCACCATACGCCCATCGTAAGCACTGCTAATGGTGGCTTACCGATCGTTGCTGGCGCTAAAGCCAAGGCCTCTGGAACATGGACGGCGTGCAGACCCAGACCCCCGCGCTTTCGGCCGCCGACGTCCAGACGGCCGCCGCCAGAATCCGTCCCTACGCCCGTCGCACCCCGCTGCTCGATCTGGAGATCGACGACCGGCGCGTCCTGCTCAAGCTGGAGCACCTCCAGCGCAGCGGCTCGTTCAAACTGCGGGGCGCGCTCAACGCGATGCTCTGCGGATCGCCGGACGACCATGTCGTGACCGCGTCCGGCGGCAACCACGGCCTGGCGGTCGCGACGGCCGCCTCCCTGCTCGGCGTCTCGGCGACGGTCTACGTGCCCGAGACGGTTCCGGCGGCGAAGGCCCGCCGCATCGAAGCTGCGGGCGCACGCCTCATCCGGCACGGCGCCACCTTCGCCGAGGCAGCTGCGGCGGCGTCGGACGCCGCGACACGACCGGGACACCGGTTCCTTCACCCTTACGACGCCCCGGCCGTCGTCGCGGGACAGGGCACCGTGGCAGCCGAGATCGTGGCCGACGCACCCGGGGTGGACACGATCGCCGTGGCCGTCGGCGGTGGCGGTCTGGCAGCAGGTGTCGCGCTCGCGAGCGGCGGACGCCACGTCGTCGCCGCCGAGCCGGAGCACTGCCGCTGCCTGCACGACGCGTTCGCCGCAGGGAAGCCGGTGGACTCCGCCGTAGACTCCGTCGCCGCCTCCGCGACAGGGGCGAGCAGGGTCGGCGCGGTCCCTTTCAGCGTCCTGACCACGCACGACGTGTCGTCCGTGCTGGTGGACGAGAAAGAGATCTTGGAGGCACGCGACCGGCTGTGGGAGGAGTGCCGGATCGCGGTCGAACCGGCCGCGGCGATCCCGTTCGCGGCGTGGCTGGCAGGTCGGGTCCCGGGAGACCTGCCATGCCTGGTCCTGTGCGGAGCGAACGCCGACTGGACCGCCGAGTGAGGGACGACGCCACGCCGATCGAGTGGAAGGGGAACTAGGTCAGCTTCCGGCGAGCCACCACCGCGTGCACGCGCGAAGTGCATCTGGCTCCGATCATGGCGGCAGGGCGCCCTGGCTAAGGGGCCTCGACGTCGGAGATCCGGTACTTGTTCACCTCCGCGTCGTGGATCTGAGCCGTCTGCTCGGGCTCTGGTCCCGTGCCACGGAAGTGTGCGAGTGCCTCGTCTGTCTCCCACCGTTCGTACACGTTGATCCGGTCCGGCTCGATCGGGTCGGGTGACAGAGCGAAGTCAAGGCAGCCGGCGGTTGCCCGGGCCTGCTCCATGACCTTCGAGCATCCGGTCAGGTAGGCGTCGCGGTCGGCGGCGGCCACCCACAACTTCCCGGCAATGATGATCATGATGCTCCTCGCCTGACGGTGTGTGCAGCGTGACCGCCTATCGGCATGGCCACTGGGAGGTTGGACCGCGGCGGGTCACGAGAATCATCGGTGGTATGAGCCGCCAGAGCGAAGAGACAGGCCCACGTCGGACCGCGCGCTCACGCGTCGGCGGTGCGAGCCAGTTCGCGCAGTACGGCGTTGTAGGGAGCGGGATGCTCCAGCGGTCCCAGGTGGGCTGCCCCCGGGACGCCGACCGTCCTGATGAGGTTCGGTAGCAGCGGGGCGTAGCGGTCGGTGCAGACTGAGGGGACGGCGCGGTCCCGCTCGCCGTAGACGGCGACGGTGGGCACCGTGAGCGAGGGGACCAGGTCGTGCTGGTCCAGGTGGGTCCAGCAGGTGATGTCGCCGATGCGGGCGGAGGACGGGCAGGCCAGCAGGATCGAGGCGGTCTCGGTGCCGATGGCCGCGGCCGTCCGGGAGCCGATCATGCCGCCGCGGAGCAGCAGCGTGGTCCCGGAGCGGAACGCGCGGTGGCGGGGCAGGCGGCGTGGCGTCAGCATGAGCCGGCGGGTCAGCTCGCGGGTGCGGGGGTTGCGCAGCAGCAGCGGCAACATCAGCGTGTCCAGGAGCGGGTCGCCCATGGTGGTGTGCAGTAGGGCGGCCGCGCGTACCCGCCGCTCGGGCCGGTGGCGGGCGGCCCAGGCGACGACGATGATGCCGCCCAGCGAGTGCCCCGCCAGGACGGCCCGCTCGCCGGACGGGACGCACTCGGCGAGGACGGCCTCCAGGTCGTCGGCGTAGGCCCGGAGGGTGTGGCCGTCCGGGCCCGCCGGGCCGCTGTCGCCGCGGCCGCGCAGGTCGTAGGTGATGACGCGGTGGTCGGCGCACAGGCCGGCCACCTGGCGTCGCCAGAACGCCCGGGTGATGCCGGTGCCGTGCACCAGGACCACGGTCGGCGCGCCGTCCGGGCCCTGGATCTCGACGTGCAGCCGGGTGCCGTCGGGGGTGGTGACGCGGTGGCCGGTCACGAGCGGTACATCTCCTCGATCAGGTCGGCGTACTTGGCGGCGATCGGTCCGCGGCGCGGCTTCAGCGTAGGGGTCAGCTCGTCGCCCGGCAGCCAGGCGCCGTCCAGCACCCGGTACTTCCTGATCTGCTCGACCCGTGACAGGCGGGCGTTGCCGCGGGCGACCGCGGCCGCGATCTCGGCGACGGCCTCGGGGTCGTCGGCGGTGCGGCCCGCCTCGGGGTCCAGCGCGATCAGCGCGACGTTGTAGGGGCGGCCGTCGCCGACGCACACCACGTGGGCGATGAGCGGGCTCTGCGCGTGCACGGCCAGTTCGATGTTGGCGGGCGACATGTTCTTGCCCCCGGCGTTGATGATGATCTCCTTCTTGCGGCCGATCAGGGTGTGGTAGCCGTCGGCGTCGATGGTGGCCAGGTCGCCGGAGTGCAGCCAGCCGTCCTCGTCGAGGGCCTCGGCGGTCCGCGCGGGGTCGCCGCGGTAGCCGCGCATCAGGCCGGGGCTGCGGATCAGCAGCTCGCCGTCGCCGGTGAGCCGGGTCTCCACGCCGGGCATCACGCGGCCGACGGTGCCGGGGCGGTTGTCGCCGAGGCGGTTCAGCACGCCGACCGGGCTCGCCTCGGTCAGCGACCACGCCTCGCGGATCGGGACGCCGAGCGACAGCACGAACTCCAGCGCCGCCAGGGAGATCGGCGCGGCGCCGGTGAAGGCGATCAGTGCCCGGTCCATGCCGATCCGCCGCCGGATGCCGGACAGCACCAGGCGGTCGGCGAGCCGGTGCCGGGCCCGCAGGGACGGCGACAACCGCTCGCCGGACGCTTCGGCGCGGGCCGCGGCCAGGCCGAGGCGCAGCGCCTGGCGGCCGACGCGGGCGCGCGGACCGGACTCGGCGGCGACGGCCCGCTCGACCCCGGCCTTGATCTTGTACCAGAGGGCCGGGACGCCGAGGAAGACGGTCGGGCCGACCTGCGGGAGCACGGCCGCGACAGTCCTCAGGTCGGCGACCGTGGTCACCTCGACGCCGCCGGCGAGCGGGGCGTAGTGCGCGAACCAGCGGTTGGCCAGGTGCGCGTCCGGCAGGTAGGAGAGCGCGCGGCCGCCGTTCAGGGCCGCGCCGAGCTCGGGCACCTCCAGCGCCGACGCCAGGCTGAACAGCGTCGCCCCGTGCGTGATCTCCACGCCCTTGGGCGGGCCGGTGGTGCCGGAGGTGTAGATCAGGGTGAGCAGGTCGTCGGGGCGGACGGCCCGCCAGGCGGCGTCGAAGTCGAAGCCGGGGTCGGCCCCGGCCTCCAGGTCGGCGAGGTCCTCCACCAGGACGACGCGCTCGACCGCCGTGCCCTCGGCCGCCTCCCGGACCCGGCCCAGGAACTGCTCCTCGCACACCACGACCCGGTTCCCGGCGTTGCCGAACAGGTGCGCGATCTGCTCGGCGGCGCTGGTGTTGTACACCGAGAACGGGACCGCGCCCAGATGGAACGCGGCGGTGTCGATCAGGTGGAACTCCGGCCGGTTGGTCAGCATGAGCCCGACGGTGTCGCCGCGCCGGACGCCGAGCGCGTGCAGCCCGGCGGCGATCCGCCGGACCCGGTCGCCGTACTGCCGCCAGGTCAGCTCCGTGCGGCCGTCGGACGAGCGCAGCGCCACCCGGTCCGGCAGCGCGGCGACGGTGTCCTGGAACAGCTCGCACAGTCCGGCGGCGGACCGGACACGATCGGCGGTGAGGCGGAACCGCGCCATGTTCTCTTTCCGTCCCTGTCCGGACGAGCCGCTCACAACGACCGCCCGATGATCTCCTTCATGATTTCGTTCGTGCCGCCGTAGACCTTCTGCACGCGGGCGTCGGCCCACAGGCGCGCGATCGGGTACTCGGCCATGTAGCCGTAGCCGCCGAACAGCTGCGCGCACTTGTCCACGACGACGCACTGCTGCTCGGTGAGCCACCACTTGGCCTTGGCGGCGCCGACGATGTCCAGGCGGCCCGCCATCGCCCGGACGATGCAGTCGTCGGCGAAGGCGCGCGCGACGGTGACGATCGTGGCGACCTCGGCCAGCTCGAACCGGGTGTTCTGGAAGGCGGTCAGCGGGCGGCCGAAGGCTTCGCGCTCCTTGGCGTAGGCGAGCGTCAGCTCCAGCGCCTTCTCCATCTGGGCGACGGCGCCGACCGCCAGGACCAGGCGCTCCTGCGGGAGCTGCTCCATGAGCTGGACGAACCCCTGCCCCTCGGCGGCGCCGAGCAGGTGACCGGCGGGCACCCGCACGTCCTGGAAGAACAGCTCGCAGGTGTCCTGGCCGTGCTGGCCGACCTTCTCCAGGTTGCGGCCGCGGGCGAAGCCGGGCCGGTCGGTCTCGACCAGGAACAGCGAGATGCCCTTGGCCTGCCCGTCCGGGTCGGTCTTGGCGACGACGACGACCAGGTCGCACAGCAGCCCGTTGGTGATGAACGTCTTGGCACCGTTGATGACGTACTCGTCGCCGTCGCGGATCGCGGTGGTGCGCACCGACTGCAGGTCCGAGCCGGTGCCGGGCTCGGTCATCGCGATCGCGGACACGACCTCGCCGGTCGCCATCCGCGGCAGCCAGGTCCGCTTCTGCTCCTCGGTGCCGTAGGCGTTGATGTAATGCGCGATGATCCCGCTGTGGACGGGACCGCCGAAGCTGGTCGCCAGCGCGTGCAGCTGCCCGAAGCCGATGGCGGCCTCGTGCGCCAGCGTGCCGCCGCCACCGCCGTACTCCTCGGGGATGCTGGCGCACAGCAGGCCCAGCTTGCCCGCCTCGGTCCAGACCTCCCGGTCGACGTGCTGCTGGCGGGCGTAGCGCGGCTCGTGCGGTGCGACCTCCTTGGCGAAGAAGTCGTGCGCGAGCCGCTGCAGCGCCTCGGTCTCGTCGTCCATCCAGCGCGGACGTTCGGTCATGGCGGGTCTCCGGTTCCGTTGAGCGGGCACGGAACCGATGGTGCTGACCCGGCCGGGACGGCGGCCATGACCGGGGCGCGCCCAACCCGTGACCGTGGCGCTCAGCCGGTGCCGCGGTAGGCGCCGGGCGGGCTGCCCGTCCAGCGCCGGAAGGCCCGCCGGAACGCGCTGGCCTCGGAGAACCCCAGCCGTGCCGCCAGCTCGTCGATGCCCTCCTCGCCCCGCACCAGGCTGGTCACCGCGGCGTCCCGGAGGATCTCCTCGCGGATGCGGGTGACCGAGGTGCCCTCGTCGTGCAGCAGCCGGCGCAGGTGTTGCGGGCTGACCGCCAGCCGGGCGGCGATCTCGGCGGCGGTCGGCCAGGCGCCGCCGAGCCCGTGCTCCAGGATGCTGCGGACCCGGTCGGCGGTGGTGGAGCCGTAGTCGCGGACGGCGTAGAAGTCGGCCGGGGCCCGGCCGATGTAGTCGGTCAGGTCGGCCTCGCCGCGCACGACCGGCGCGTCCAGCAGCCCGCTGTCGAAGGCGAACGCGGTGCGCGGCGCGGCGAACACCGGCGGCCGGCCGTAGATCGACACATAGTCGGCGGCGTGCGGCGGCGCCGGATAGGGCAGCTCCAGCGAGCGCAGCACGATCCGGCTGCCGACCAGCCAGCCGAGCAGGCGGTGGCCGAGCGCGACGGTCCACTCGGTGACCAGGCGCTCGGGGTCGTCGAGCCCGCCGGTGTCGATCTCCAGCACGGTCAGCGACCGGCCGTACTCCACCGTCACGCGCGGCACGCCCGCCACCACCCGGCTGCCGTTCACCAGCCGCTCCAGCGCCGACCGCAGGTCGGGGGCGTGCACCAGCGTGAGGCCGAGCATCTGGAAGGTGCCGCGCGGCACCGGCGGCCCGCTGCCGAACAGCTCGTCGTCGGTCAGCCGCCACAACTCGCGGGTGACCCGCACCATCTGCTGGGCGGTGATGCGCGCCCGCGGGTTGGCCGCGACGTCGGCGGGGATGCCCGCGTCCCGCAGCACCGGCCGCACGTCGATGCCGCGCCGCTGCCCGATGAGCAGCAGGCGGTGCGCGAAGTGGATCGGCACCGTCGGGTCCGGCCCGGCTGGGCCCGGCACGGGGCGGGGCGGCATGACCCGAACGTAGCAGCGCGGCGTGCGCGCTCCGGTCATCGACTCCGCGCACACCGGTCCTGCGGCGCGCGCGGGGCGGCCTCCTAGCGTGCCGGGGGAGAGCTGAGGAGCACCATGAGCGAAGCGTTGATCTACGACGCCGTGCGCACGCCGCGCGGCAGGGGCAGGAGCGGTTCCCTGCACCGGGTGAAGCCGGTCGCGCTGGCGGCCGGGCTGCTGCGGGCGCTGGCCGGCCGCAACGGACTGGACACCGCGCGGGTGGAGGACGTGCTGCTGGGCTGCGTGACGCCGGTCGGCGAGCAGGGCGGCGACATCGCGCGGACCGCCGTGCTCACCGCCGGCTGGTCCGAGACCGTGCCGGGGACGCAGGTCAACCGGTTCTGCGGGTCGGGCCTGGAGGCGGTGGCGCTGGCCGCGGCCAAGGTCGCGTCCGGGTCGGAGGACCTGGTGGTCGCGGGCGGCGTGGAGTCGATGTCGCGGGTGCCGATGGGCTCGGACGGCGGCGCCTGGTACGCCGACCCCGAGACGGCGGTGACCACCGGGTTCATTCCGCAGGGCGTCGCGGCCGACCTGCTGGCGACCCTGCGCGGCCATTCGCGCGAGGCGCTGGACGCCTACGCGCTGGAGTCGCAGACGCGGGCGGCGGCGGCCCGCGACAAGGGCCGCTTCGATCGTTCGCTGGTGCCGGTGATCGACCGCAACGGGCGGCCGGTCCTCGACCACGACGAGGCGATCCGCCCCGAGGCCATCGCCGCCGGGCTGGCCGGGCTCAAGCCCGCGTTCACGGTGCCGGGCGAGTTCGGCTTCGACGCGGTGGCGCTCGGCCGGTTCCCCGAGCTGGAGGCGGTCGAGCACCGGCACACGGCGGGCAACTCGTCCCAGATCGTGGACGGCGCGTCGGCGCTGCTGGTGGGCAGCGGCCGGATCGGCGGCGAGCTGGGCCTGACGCCGCGCGCGCGGATCGTCGCCTCGGCGCAGACGGGCGCGGACCCGACCCTGATGTTCACCGGCGTCGTGCCGGCGACGCGCCGGGCCCTGGCCAAGGCGGGGCTGACCCTGGACGACATCGACCTGTTCGAGGTGAACGAGGCGTTCGCCGCCGTCCCGCTGGACTTCCACGCCGCGACCGGCGTCCCGCTGGACAGGGTCAACGTCAACGGCGGCGCGATCGCGCTCGGCCACCCGCTCGGCGCGACCGGCGGCATGCTCCTCGGCACCGTGCTGGACGAGCTGGAGCGCCGTGGCCTGCGCCGCGGCCTCGTCACCCTGTGCGTCGCCGCCGGCATGGGCGTCGCCATGATCATCGACCGGGAGCCGTGATGACCGTCCGCCACGAGGAGTCCGACGGGATCGTCACGCTCACCTTCGACGCGCCCGGCCGGGAGGTCAACACGCTCGACGCGCGGTTCCGCGCGGCGTTCGCCGAGGCCGTCGGCCTCCTGGAGGCGGACCGCGAGCGGCTGCGCGGCGTCGTCCTGACCTCGGCCAAGAAGACCTTCGCCGCCGGCGCCGACCTGACCGAGGTCATCGGCATCACCCGCGACGACCTGGACCGGCTGGACTCCCTGGAGGAGTTCCGGGGCGCGCTGCGCCGCCTGGAGCGGCTCGGCCGCCCCGTCGCCGCCGCCCTGACGGGCAGCGCGCTCGGCGGCGGCCTGGAGATCGCGCTCGCCTGCCACCGCCGTTTCTGCGGCACCGATCCGGCCATCCGCCTCGGCCTGCCCGAGGCGATGCTCGGCGTGCTGCCGGGCGCGGGCGGGCTGGTGCGGACCGTCCGCCTCCTCGGCCTGCAAGAAGCGTTGCCGCTGCTGCTCCAGGGCACGGCGCTGCGGCCCGAACAGGCGCTGGCCAAGGGCATCGCGGACGAGCTGGCCGACGACCCGGTGGCCGCCGCGCGGGCCTGGATCGCGTCCGGGCCCGAGGCCGTCCAGCCGTGGGACCGGCCCGGCCACCAGATCCCCGGCGGCACGCCCGGACCGGACAACTACCAGCTGCTGGCCGTCGTCCCGGCCATGCTCCAGAAGGAGACGCACGGGGCCTTCCCCGCCCAGCGGCGCATCCAGGCGGCGGCGGTGGAATCCCTCGCGGTGGACTTCGACACCGCGCTGCGGATCGAGCTGGAGTACTTCGTCGAGCTGCTCACCGGCCAGACCGCCAAGAACATGATCGGCACGCTCTGGTTCCAGCTCAACGCCTTGAACGGCGGCGCGTCCCGCCCGGACGTCCCGCCGTCCCCGACCCGCCGGCTCGGCGTGCTCGGCGCGGGCATGATGGGCGCGGGCATCGCCTACGTCGCCGCCCGCGCCGGGATCGACGTGGTCCTCAAGGACGTCTCGGCCGAAGCCGCCGAACGCGGCCGCGACCGCTACCGCGCGCTGCTCGACCGCCGCGTCGAGAAGGGCCGCATGACGCCCGAGGAGCGCACCGGGATCCTGGACCGCATCCGGCCCACCGGCGACGCCGCCGACCTGGCGGGCTGCGACCTGGTCGTGGAGGCCGTCTTCGAGGACCGCGACCTGAAGAACGCCGTCCTGGCCGAAGCCGCCGCCGCAGTCGGTCCCGGAGCCGTCCTGGCCTCCAACACCTCCACCCTGCCGATCACCTCGCTGGCCGAGGCGGTGCCCGACCAGTCGCGGTTCGTCGGCACGCACTTCTTCTCCCCGGTCGACCAGATGCCCGCCCTGGAGATCGTCCGAGGCGAGCGGACGGCGCCGGAGGCGGTCGCCAAGGCGGTCGACCTCGCCCGCGCCCTCGGCAAGACCCCGCTGGTCGTCGGCGACGGCCGCGGCTTCTTCACCACCCGGGTGTTCACCGCCTACGTGCTGGAGGCCGCCATGCTCGTCGGCGAGGGCGTCCCGGCCGCCCTGATCGAGAACCTGGCCCGCCAGGCGGGCATGCGCGTCGGCCCCCTGGCCGTCCTGGACGAGGTCGGCCTGGACCTGGCCCTGCGCGCCAAGGCGGCCACCGAAGCCGATCTGGGCGAGACCGGCGTCACCGAACCCGCCCGCCGCGCCTTCGCGGTGATCGACCACCTGGCGACCGGCTCCGGCCGCACCGGTCGCGCCGGGGGTGCGGGCTTCTACGACTACCCGACCACCGGCCCGAAGCGCCTGTGGCCCGCCCTGGCCGAACATTTCGGCCGCGCTGACCACGGCGTCGACCACGCCGACGTGCGCGACCGCCTGATGTTCACTCAGGCACTGGAAACGGTCCGCGCCCTGGAAGACGGCGTGCTCACCGACGTCGCCACCGGCAACGTCGGCACCATCATGGGCCTCGGCTTCGCGCCCCAGACGGGCGGTGCCCTCCAGTTCATCAACGCCCAGGGTCTCCCGACCTTCACGACCCGAGCCCGGGAACTGGCCGACGCCTACGGCGAACGCTTCCTCCCGCCCCGCCTCCTCTGCGACAAGGAGGCCGTCGGCGAATCCTTCTGACCTCGTGTCGACGACCTCATCGAGCAGCTCACCGGCCCCGTTCACCGCGCGGCCGGTGAGCGTGCTGCCTGCCTGGTGGCAGGCGGGTTGGCCGATCGGGCGGTGTCGATGATCTTTTCCCAGGTCTTGTCACCGGGGTCGAGCGGCGGGAACGGCCGCGGCCTGCCCGCTCGGGCCTCGCAGAACGAGCAGGGTTTTCTCGCGATCACTCCGGCGGCGCTCGGCTAGGGACGCCGGGCCTGGACGGTGGCCGAGTGCAGGCCGTCCCCGGCGTCGGTGGTGGGAGTGACGGTGATGTCGGTGAAGCCGGTCACGGCCAGGAGTCGCTGGTACTGGACGACGGTGAGGGTGCCGCGGGCGCAGCCGACTCGGGCTTCGGCGGCGGCGCGCTGGGCGGGGTCCAGGTGCTGGTCGGCGATGACGTCGCTGATGCCGATGCGCCCGCCGGGGCGCAGGACTCGGAAGGTCTCGGCCAGCACGCGGGGTTTGTCGGCCGACAGGTTGATGACGCAGTTGGAGATGACGACGTCCACGCTGGCGTCGGGCAGGGGGATGTCCTCGATGCGGCCGTGCAGGAAGTGGGTGTTGGTGGCACCGGCCTGGGCGGCGTTGGCGCGGGCCAGCTCCAGCATGTCTTCGCTGGCGTCCAGGCCGTAGGCGGTGCCGGTGGGGCCGACGCGGCGGGCCGACAGCAGCACGTCCAGGCCGCCGCCCGAGCCCAGGTCCAGGACGGTTTCGCCGGAGTGCAGGTCGGTGACGGTCAGGGGGTTGCCGCAGCCCAGACTGGCGCGCAGCGCGGCCTCGGGCACGTCTCCGCGCTCAGCCGACTGGTCGGTGTAGGCGGCGGCGCCGAAGCCGCCGTTGGTGGAGTCGCCCGGGTCGCAGTCCAGCGGGGTGCCGCCCGCCTGAGCGAGGCGGGCCAGGCCGGAGTAGCGCTCGACCACCTGATCGGCGGGCCGGCCGGTGGCGGGGGTGGGGGTGGGGCCGGTCATCGGGGTTCTCCTGTGGTGGGGGCGCCGGAGGCCGGGGTGGCGGGTGCGGGGCGGCCCATGATGATGTCGGCGGCCGAGGGGAAGCACCGCACGCAGGCGTCGTTGATCCGGTAGAAGCGGGCGGTGCCCTGGGCTTCGGCCAGGACGAAGCGGACCTCGGCCAGGACCTTCAGGTGGGCCGAGACGGTGGACTGGCCCACGTGCACCTGCTCGACGATCTCGCCGACGTTCATCGGGCGGCCCCGGCGGGCCAGCAGCGAGACGATCTGCACGCGGGTGGGGTCGGCCAGGGCCTTGAACCAGGAGGCGTACTCGGTGGCGGTGGGCCGGTCCAGCGGCCCTTCGATCTTATTCATCGTTCATCGACGATAGACGATGAAGCGAGAAAGGGGAAGCCCTGGAACAACGACGGCGGCGGCGCTCACCGCAAGGTGGGCGCCGCCGCAGGGCGTGCGAGATCTCAGGGCAAGGCCGGGACCAGCTCGGCGAGCAGTTCCCGGACGCGGGTGTCGATGGCGTCGCGGATGGGGCGGACCGACTCGATCGGCAGTCCGGCGGGGTCGGGAAGCCGCCAGTCCAGGTAGCGCTTGCCGGGGTAGAAGGGGCAGGCGTCTCCGCAGCCCATGGTGATGACCACATCAGCGGCGCGCACCGCGTCATCGGTGAGCGGCTTGGGGAACGCGCGGGTCAGGTCCAGGCCGATTTCGTTCATCACGGCGACCACGGCGGGGTTGATGGTGTCGGCGGGCGCGGACCCGGCCGAGCGGACGCGGACGCGTCCGGCGGCGTGGTGGTCCAGCAGGGCGGCGGCCATCTGGGAGCGCCCTGCGTTGTGCACGCACACGAACAGCACCTCGGGCACGTCGGCGGGCCGGGATGTGGAGGCGTCAGGCATGAGAGCTTCCTTCGGAGGACCGGCCGGGGGCGGTGGCGCGCCAGGTGAGGCGACGGCGCAGGGCCAGGGAGACGTACACCAGAGCGACCAGGACGGGGACCTCGATCAGCGGGCCGACGACCCCGGCCAGGGCCTGGCCGGAGGTGACGCCGAAGGTGGCGATGGCGACCGCGATGGCCAGTTCGAAGTTGTTGCCCGCCGCGGTGAACGCCAGCGTCGTGGTGCGCTCATACCCCAGGCCGATGGCGCGGCCGATCGCAAACGACCCGGCCCACATGAGCGCGAAGTAGACCAGCAGCGGCACCGCGATGCGCGCCACGTCCCACGGGCGGGCGGTGATCTGCTCGCCTTGCAGCGCGAACAGGATCACGATGGTGAACAGCAGTCCCCACAGCGCGGCCGGGCCGACGCGCGGCAAGAACTCCTGCTCGTACCAGGCCCGGCCCCGGGCGCGCTCGCCCAGGCGGCGCGTGAGGTATCCGGCGACCAGCGGCACCCCGAGGAAGATCAGAACGCTGCGGGCGATGTCCCAGGCCGAGGCGTCCAAACGGGCCTGTTCCAGGCCCAGCCAGCCGGGCAGCACGCTCAGGTAGAACCAGCCCAGCACGCCGAACGCGACCACCTGGAACACCGAGTTCAGCGCGACCAGCACGGCGGCGGCCTCGCGGTCCCCGCACGCCAGGTCGTTCCAGATGATCACCATCGCGATGCAGCGCGCCAGCCCGACGATGATCAGGCCGGTGCGGTAGGCGGGCAGGTCGGGCAACAGCAGCCAGGCCAGCGCGAACATCACCGCCGGACCCAGCACCCAGTTGACCACCAGCGAGGGGATCAGCAACCGCCGGTCGCCGGTGACGGTCTCCAGCCGGTCGTAGCGGACCTTGGCCAGCACCGGGTACATCATCACCAGCAGCCCGGCGGCGATCGGCAACGAGATCCCGTCGAGCTTCACGGCGTCCAGCGCGCCGCCCAGACCGGGGATCATCCGTCCGGCCAGCAGGCCGATCACCATGGCCGCGCCGATCCACACCGGCAGGAACCGGTCCAGCCGCGACAGCCGCCCTGCTACCGCCTGTTGCTGGGCATGGGCGATCGTCGTGGTGGGAGCCTTCTCGGTACTGGTCACGCCGGGACCGTCGCGGTGGCGCGCGTTCCCAGGATCGCCGACAGGCGCTCCAGCACGCCGGGGTTGAGCCAGTAGTAGACCCAGGTGCCGCGCCGCTCGGAATCGATCAGCCCGGCCTGCTTGAGGACCTTCAAGTGGTGGCTGATCGTCGGACCGGTGAGGTCGAAGGCGTCGGTCAGGTCGCACACGCACGCCTCCCCGCCCTCGTGGCAGGCGATCAGCGACAGCAGCCGCAACCGCACCGGGTCGGCGATCGCCTTGAACAGCGGGGCCAGCTCGGCGGCCTCGCCTTCGGTGAGCGGCTCGCACACCAGTGGCACGCAGCACGCCTCACCCTGCTGGTCTGCGGTGACCTGGCTCGTGGTGACGGCGACGACCGGCAGCTCTTGCTTCGACATGCCTCTAATTTGACATCCATCTATGCAGCGGCGCAAACTCGGGCCACCCGGCTGATTAGACAGCCATCGAAACAGGAGGTCGCGATGTCCCGCGTCCAGCTCGCCCTGCGCGTCCCCGACCTGGAAGGCTCGATCGCCTTCTACGCCAAGCTGTTCAACACCGAACCGGCCAAGCTACGCCCCGGCTACGCCAACTTCGCCATCACCGAGCCCCCGCTCAAGCTCGTGCTGATCGAGGGCGAGGGCGACGAACCCACCCGCCTGGACCACCTGGGCGTCGAGGTCGAGGACTCCGGCATCGTCACCGACGCCGCCCAGCGCCTGACCGCCGCCGGCCTGGCGACCCTGGAGGAGAACGACACCTCCTGCTGCTACGCCCTGCAGGACAAGGTGTGGGTCCACGGCCCCGGCAACGAGCCCTGGGAGGTCTACGTCGTGAAGGCCGACGCCGACACCCTGGAAAAGGCCGAAGACTCCGCCTGCTGCGCCACCACCACCTCCGAGACCACCGACAACGGCGTCCCGCTGCCGGTGGCATCGACGACCGGATCGTCCTGCTGCTGAACCACGCGCCCAACAACCTTCAGGTGCCGGTCCGCGTATCGCGGACCGGCACCTGGTCGCAAAGGAATGATCCGGCTGCAGCCCGCTCCTCGGATGCAACTGAGCCGCAGGTCGGGAGGGGGAGCGGTGGACGGTCGGAAACGTGCGCTCCGCTTCCAAGCCCGGCCTTGGGGCTGCGGTCAGCTCTGGGAGCGGGACGCCGACTACGCGGGTAAGGGCGTCTCCGGCAGTCGGCACCGGTCATCCCACCACTTTGGGGTAGCTGGTCATGTCACCGGCGTATGTCCGCGTCAGCCGCCGGTTCGCTCACCCACCCGCTATGGCGCTTCAACCCTGGTTAGGGCTGGTCAAGTGGGCTTCATGTACCAGCGGTCGGCGGTGCCGTTGATGAGGGAACGCATCCGGCGCTGGAGTTCTTGGCGGGAGAAGGGGTCGCCGTGGGCGTTGCGGATGTGGATGCCGATGGCGTAGAGGTCGCGGATGTGTTGGAGGGTCTCGTAGCCGGGCCATGTGCGTAGGTCGTGGCCGTAGGCGGTGGCGAAGGTGTTCACGTCGTGCTGGTTGAGGCCGAAGCGGGTTTGGCCGTGGTAGCTGTGGATCAGGTCCCATTCGCGGGGACCGAGGGCGACGCTGTCCCAGTCGCCCAGGACGACGTGGCCGTCGCGGTGGCGGAACAGGTTGTCGATCCAGGCGTCGCCGTGAACCAGAGCGGGAGGCCCGACGAACGGCAGGTGCCCCCACTGCTCGGTGAGGTCGGTGATGCGGTGGTTCAGCCAGTCGCGTTCACCGGACGTGAGGCTTTCTGGATGTTGCTGGAGGTTGGCGCGGACGCTGGCCAGTGGGTCGTCCAGGCGGCACAACGCGACCGGCGGGGCGGGGAGGGCGTGCAGTTCGCGCAGTAGATGGCCGAGTTCGCCGGTGGTGGCGGGCACGTCGTTGCCCGGCACGTAGTTCCAGAAGGTGACCGCGACGCCGTTGCACATCACCGGTTGGTCGGCGACGTGGTCGGCGGGGCGGACGGTGGGGAAGCCGTGCTCGTCGAGCCAGCGCGTGACGGCCAGGACGGCGGGCAGCCGCTCGGTGGCGGTGGGCGCGGTGGCGATCCGGACGATGATCGGGTCTTTGAGCTTGTAGACGGCGTTGCTGCGCAGCCGCAACAACTCAGCGCCGCCATGGTCCAGCCCGACGGTTTGGCAGACGGCGTGCAGGATCTGTTGGGCGCGTTCGGCGAGGCTGGTGACGCCGGCCGGTGATTCAGCCATGGAGCCTTTCGCGGTGGCCATCAGGAGCGGTGGGTTGGGTGCCCAGTACCTCATCCAACCTACGCAGTTCCCGGGGCGAACGAGGGCCGGAGCCGATGACGCGTCGGACGTCTCGGGCACGAACGAACACGATGGATTTACGGCACAGGGCGAGGGCGTGTTCCTGGACGGCTCGGGCCTGCCGTGCGTCGGGCATATGGGCGTGGGCACCGCTGAGGTACAGGTAGAGACGCTCTTCGGTGAAGTCGAACGCCAGGTCCGCCGAAGCGGAGGCTTTGATCTTCGAGAAGATCCGCTGGGCTTCGGACAGTGCTTGCCCGGCCCTGCCGTGGTCACCGAGGCGGGCGCGGGCGCGGCCTTCGGCTGCGGCGGCGAGCGCGGCGGGGGAACACGGGATGGCCCGTGCGATCGACTGGGCTTCAGGTGCGTTAGCGGGTCAGCGTCCAGAGGTGGTTGTCCCAGCCGATTTCTTGGGTGGTCAGTACCTTCAGGCCCGCCTTCGTCAGGAGTTCCGTCACCTCGGACGGGGTGCGCAGGCCGCTGCCGAAGGCGCACTTCAGGCGCAGGTGGTGCAGCGTGTCCTCCGGGTCCGGCGTCCGGGTCTGCTCGATGACCAGCAGGTTCCCGTCGGCGGGCAGGCGGGCTGCCGTGGTCGCCAGCAGGTGGATCGCGTCCTCGTCGGGCAGCCAGGGCAGCGCGTTGGCCAGCAGGTACGTCGTGTCGCCCTCCGGCGGGGCCTGGTCCGTCTGGGGGAGCAGGTCCAGGCGGGGGAGGATCTCGGGGGACAGGATCGTCTCGCGGATCAGGCGCAGGGTTGACGGGGCGGCCGTGATCCGGGCCTTGAGGGCGGGGTGGGCCGTGAGGAGGGCGTTGGTGATCGACGCTGCGCCGTGGCCTGTGGACGTCAGCGTTTCCACTGTTGACCAGTCGTAGGACGTCAGGACGCTGGGGGCTACCCAGAGGGCCTGGTCTTCGATGGCCGTTCGTGAGGTCTCGGCCAGCTGGGGGTCGGTGAGGAAGGCTTCGGTTAGGGGTTCGCCGGTGGGGGTGCGGTAGTTGCCCTGGTTGGTCAGGGTGGGGACCAGTGCGGTCAGGGAGAGGTCCAGGGCGGCGGTTGCGCCGTTCAGGTCGTACTCGTCGGCGGAGTGGTCGTCTTCTGCGATCTCCTCGCCTACCGGGGACAGCGTGTAGCCCTCGGTGGTGGGAGTGAGGATCTCTATTTCGGCTAGGTAGGCCAGCAAGGCTTCTAGGGTGGATGGTTCGCAGGACGTCTTCCGGGCCAGGTCGGCGGGGGTGGTGACGCCCTTGTGGATCAGGTCGATCAGGCCCAGCGTCACGGCGGCGCGGATGGCCAGGGGCGGGGCCAGGTCCGTCAGCTCGTGGAGGCGGTCGTGCGCGTCGTCCTCGTCGTGGGCGTCCGCGGTCTCGGTGCGACGCCAGTAGCCCGTGATGTGCATCTGGTCGCGCGACAGCTCGCGCTCGGTCTTCAGGTGGCGGCGGATCGGCTTGAGCGTCACCGCTTCGCCGCCCGCCCAGACGAAGACCTTGCCCGGCAGCCATTCCAGGTCGCGCAGCGCGTCTTCCAGGAGGGTGGTCGTGCCCGCCGGGGCCCCGTTGCGGTACAGCCAGGTGATCTCGACGTCGGCGCGGGTCGGGAGGTGCTGGCGGTGCGACTTGGCCGCCACCTCGATCAGCACCTTGGCCCGGGTGCCCTCCGGCATCTCCTCCAGCCAGCGGCCGATCGCGGGCAGGGCCGTCTCGTCGCCGATGGCCAGGATCCAGTCGGCCTCGGGGTGGCCCTCGGCCATCTTCGGGCCCGCGATCCACGCCTTCTGGCCGGGGACGGCCTGCTGCGCCCAGGTGGAGGCGACGCCGTGGCCGTGGCGGACGAAGTCGAAGTCCACCTCGCCCGCCACCGGGTCGAAGCGGCGGGGCGTGTAGTCCTTGGCGAGCGGGCGGGCGTCCTCCGGCCAGTCCAGGCTGCTGATGTTCTGGCGGGGCAGGACCGGGTGCTCCTCGCCCTCGGCCGTGAAGAAGAACTTCACGTGGTCGTCGAAGCCCTCGGTGACGAACGGCGGCATGTCGAAGCCGTTGCTGCGGAACGCCTTGAGCTGCTCGCCGCCCAGCGTGACGCGGCGCATTCCCGGGGTGATGTCGGTGACGCGCAGGACGGTCAGTTCCCGGAGGACGATCGGGAACGTGACGAGCTTTCGGGACGACATCGCGGGAGGCTCCTTCACCTGGTTGACCAGGTGAAGGCTATGGCGAACCCGATGGTGCCGATCCAAGCCAGCGGCCAGATGCTGTGAACGAACGCCGACTTCGACAGGTCGTGCTTTGTCTTGGATGCGGAGCGCGTCCGGTTTTCTAGGCTTCCCTGGTGACGACGACCCTTCTGCGTAGCTCCCTGGGAATGGCGCGGCCCGACCTGGTCCGGGCGTTCGGTTCGGCCGCGGTCCGGCAGGTCGCCTTCCTCAGCCTGCCCTGGCTGCTCGGCAAGGCCGTGGACCGGGGGGTCCAGGCCGGTTCGGTGACGGCGGCGGCCTGGTGGGCCGCGGCGTTCCTCGTCGCCGCCGTCGTGGAGTACGCCGGGATGTGCGGCTGGCAGCGCTGGGCGACCCTGGCCGGGGTCCGGACCGGGGCCTGGCTGCGGGGACGGCTGCTGCGGGCCGTCCTGATGCTGGACACCGAGACCATGCGGTCGGGGGAGGCCGACGACCTCACGACCCGGGCGACGCGGGACGTGGACGCCGTCGACCGCTGGGTGCACGGCCTGGCCACCTGGATCGTCATCGGGATCACCGTGGTGGTGCTGGTGCCCGCGCTGGCCGGGCTCGACCCGTTGCTGCTGGTGGCGGCCCTGGTGACGGTGCCGGTCCTGGTGGTGGTCAACCGCTTCTTCCCGCCGCTGTTCGACCGGCGGGCCCAGCGGCTCTCCCAGGCGCACGGGCGGCGGGAGAGCGTCACCGAAGAGTTGCTGACCGCGCTGCTGCCGCTGCGGGGCGTCGGGGCCGAAGGGCTGATGGTCGCCCGGCACCACGAGCGCAGCGGGGAGGTCACGCGGCGCACGATGCGGCTGGCCTCGGTCAGCTCGTTGTGGGAGGCGACGGTCTACCTGGTGCCCAACCTGGCGGTGGCCGGAGGCCTGCTCGCCGGGGGGCTCGCCGTGCTGGACGGCCGGATCACCGTGGGCGCGCTGACGACCTTCGTGTTGTGGATGGGGACGGTCTCGGTCGCCACCAACGTGCTGATCGCGCGGCTCGGCGACCGGGCCGAGGCGCGGGTCGCGGCGGCCCGGATCGAGGAGATCCTGGCGATGTCCGGGGAGCCGGGCGGGACCGCCGTGCTGCCGGAGTCGGGGGAGTTGGCGGTGCGGGGCCTGACCGTGCGGCGTCCCGGACGGGCCGTGGTCGGGCCGCTGGACGTGGTGGTCCGGCCCGGCGAGTGGGTGGTGCTGACCGGGGCGACGGGCGCCGGGAAGAGCACCTTGTTGCGCGCCGTGGCCCGGCTGGTGCCCGCCGAGGGGGAGGTGACGTTCGATGGCGTTCCGCTGGAAGAGGCCAAGGACCTTTACGAAACGGTCGGGTTCGTTCCAGAAGGGCCTCTGCTATTGCACGGCACCATTCGTGACAATCTGCTTTTGTGCGGAGACCGCAGTGAGGATGAATTGCGGGCTGCCGCCCATTCGGCCGGGCTCGATCTCGCCGGACTTGAGGACGGCTGGGACACCGAGGTCGGGGAACGCGGTGGGGCCCTGTCCGGCGGGCAGCGGAAGATCGTCGCCCTGACCAGGGCTTTGTTGCGCGACACCCCCGTCCTGCTGCTCGACGACGTCACCTCCGCACTGGACGCCGTGACCGAGGCCGAGGTGCTGCGACGGCTGCGCGCCGCCACCGAAGGGCGCGTTGTGCTCTTCGCCGGGCATTCCCCGGCCGTCCTTTCCCAAGCCGACCGTGAGGTGCGCCTGAGCGGCCTTTCCGACGATGTGAGGACCGCGCGTGTCTGAGAACGTTCGTGTGCTGAGCGACCTGCCCGACGAGGGCCATGTCTTTCGGCGATCGTTGCCTTTCCTACGCGGGCACTGGGCCGGGCTGACCGGCGTCGTCGTCCTCAACCTGGTGGGGACGGCGCTGGCCGTCGGCGTGACCGCCGTGATCGGACGCGTCATCGACGCGGCGGGCGACGGGCGGCGCGACGACCTGGTGTCCTGGGCGGTGACGCTGCTGGCGATGGTCGTGGCCGGAGGCGTGCTGACCTGGCAGTCCCGGTACCGGATCGTCCGCGTCGGCGAACACGCGCTGGCCGGGCTGCGGGAGCGGGCCACCGCGTCGGTGGCGTCCGCGCCGATGCGGTTCCTGGAGGAGCACCGGCGCGGGGAGCTGCTGCGCAGGCTCACCGGGGAGATCAACGGGCTCGGCCAGTTCGTCGGCGGCACCCTGCCCGACCTGGTGACCACCGCGACCGTGCTGGTGTTCACCGTGATCATGCTGGCGGCGCACTCGCTGGTGCTGACGGGCCTGCTGCTGGTGTTGTTCGTGCCGCCCGCCGTCCTGGTCGTGCGGGGGTTCAAGCACCGGGCCGGGCCCGCCTACGGGGAGGTCGCCGAGGCCGAGGCGGGCGTGGCGTCGGCGTTCTCGGAGTCGGTGCCCGCGCACGAGCAGCTGCGGATCACCGGGGCCGTGCCGCGCTGGCTGGAGCGGTTCGGCCGCGCCAACGACCGGCTGCTGGCGGCCGAGGAGGTGCGGGTCCGCACCGAGCTGCGGCTCAACCGGCTCGCGCTGGTGCAGGCGTGCGGCGTCGGCGCGCTGCTGGTGGCCGGGGCGGCGCTGGTCGGGTCCGGGTCGCTCAGCGTCGGCGTGGCCGTGGTGTTCGTGCTGGCCACGCGGGACATCTTCAGCCGGTTCGACGACCTGGCGGGCCTGGTCGGTGACGCGCGGGAGGCCCAGGTGCGGCTGGCGCGGGTGCTGGACCTGGTCGAGGCGTCGGGCGGCGAGCCCGCCGGGGACGCGCCGCTGCCCGAGCGGGGCGCGCTGGCGGTGGACGGCGTCGGGTTCGGCTACGACGCCGGGCGGCCGGTGGTGGAGGGGTTGTCGTTCCGCGTGGCGGCCGGAGATCACTTGGTGATCGCCGGGGCGACCGGGTCCGGGAAGTCCACCGTCGGCAAGCTGCTGGCCGGGGTCTACCGGCCCGGCGCGGGGTCGGTCGCGTTCGGCGGCGTCGATCTGCGCGACGCCGACCCCGCGCAGGTCCGGGCGCGGATCATGACGGTGCCGCAGGAAGTGCTGCTGGTGGACGGCACGCTCGCCGACAACCTCGCCATGGTGCCCGGCGAGCCGGGCCGCGAGCGGATCGCGGAGGTGCTGGAGCGGCTGGGGCTGGCGGAGTGGGCCGACGCGCTGCCCGACGGCCTCGACACCCGCGTCGGGCGGAACGGGGCCCGGCTGTCGGCGGGGGAGCGGCAGCTCGTCGCCGTGGCCCGCGCCGCGCTGGCCGAGCCCGCCGTGCTGATCCTGGACGAGGCCACCGCCGACGTGGACCACGCGACGGCGGCCCGCCTGGAGACGGCGTTGGCGGTCGCGGCGGGGGACCGGACGCTCGTGATGATCGCGCACCGGGCCGCCACCATCGCGCGGGCGCGGCGGACCCTGGCCATGCCCGAGGGCCGGATCAGCGCAGAATGAGCGAGGCCCCGGCGCGGATGTCCGCGCCGGGGCCGTCGAAGCCGGTCAGGGTCAGCCCTTCTTGACGACCTTCTCCAGGATCGGCGTCAGCTGCTGCACCACCCACGGGTAGCTGAGCGCGTCCGGGTAGGCCATCGTCGAGGCCAGGCCGTTGTCGGACGGCAGCACCGCGAAGCGCTTCTCCTTCACCGACGGCAGCGACGTGAAGATCTTGTTGCTCTCCAGCTCCGAGGCGCTCAGCAGGCCCCGGTCACCGAACGGGTAGGCCACCAGCAGCACGTCGGCGTCCAGCTTGTCGAGGTTCTCCAGGCTGATGGCGTTGGAGTTCACCTTGTACTTGGCGGCGTTGGCCGTCTTCTGGAAGCCGAGCTGCTCGAACACGCCCGGGTCCTGCTCGCCGTACGACATGAAGCTGACCTGCTCGGGGTGCACGACCGCGTAGGTGTAGGTCTTGCCCTTGAACTGCGGGTGCGTCGCGACGGCGTCGTCCACGACCTTCTGGTTGGCCTTGATGACCTCTTCGGCCTTGCCGGACAGGCCCAGCGCCTTGGCGGCGGTGCGCAGGCGCTCCTGCCAGGTCAGGGTGTCGGCGTGCTTCTTGTCGGTGTAGGTGACGACCGGGGCGATCGGCGACAGCTTGGCGTAGTCGGTGTTCACGTCCCAGCTGTTCATGGCCAGGATGACGTCGGGGGCCTCGGCGGCGATGGCCTCGTAGTCGGTGCCGTCGGCGGTCTTGTAGGTCTTGAGCTTGCCGCCGGCGACCTTGGCCACGGCGTTCTTCTTGTACTCGGCCATCGGCGAGCCCGCCTCGACGTCCGGCGCGATCACCGGGGTGATGCCGAGCGCGAGCGCGATGCTGATGTCGCCGTCGGACACCACGGCCACGCGCTCGGGCTTCTTCTTCACCTCGGCCGAGCCCCAGGCGTTGGCGAGCTTCATCGGGTACGCGGCGTCGGCGGGCGCGGCGGTGCCCTTGGTGTCGTCGGTGCCGCCGCAGCCGGTCACCAGGGCCGCGCACACCGCGGTGGCGGCCAGCAGGCGGGCCGGGACGCCGAATCGGAACGATCTCATTTTCTGCGTGTTCTCCTATACGAGGTCGCGGCGGCCCAGCGGGAAGATCTGCGGGGCTCCGTCGCGGGGATGGGGGACGACCAGGGCCGACAGGCCGAACACCTCGGCGACGGTCTCCGCGGTGAGCACCTGGTCGGGCGGGCCCTGCCGGACGATGCGGCCGTCGCGCAGGGCGACGATCGTCGAGGCGTAGCGGGCGGCCTGGTTGAGGTCGTGCGAGACCAGCACGATGGTCTTGCCGGTCTGCTCGTTGAGGTCGGCGAGCAGGTCCATGACCTCGATCTGGTGGGCGATGTCGAGGTAGGTGGTGGGTTCGTCCAGCAGCAGCGTCGGGGTGTCCTGCGCCAGCGCCAGCGCGATCCAGACGCGCTGCCGCTGCCCGCCCGACAACCGGTCCACCGGCCGGTCCACCAGGTCGGCGGTGCCGGTCGCGGTGAGCGCCTCGGCGATCACCAGGTCGTCGGCGGCGGTGCGGCGCTGGCCGAGCCGGCGGTGCGGGTGGCGGCCCCGCCACACCAGGTCGCCGACGGTGATGCTCTCGGGGGCGATCGGCGCCTGCGGCAGCACGCCGAGCCGCCGGGCGACCTCGCGGGTGGGCAGCGCGTGCACGTCCGCGCCGTCGAGCAGCACCGACCCGGCGGCGATCGGCAGCAGCCGGGCGATCGACTTCAGCAGCGTGGACTTGCCGCAGGCGTTCGGGCCGACCAGCGCGGTGATCTGCCCGGCCGGGATCTCCAGGGAGAGCCCGTCGATGATCAGGGATTTGCCGTAGCCGGTGCTGATGCCGCGGGCTTCGAGCGCGGGGGTCGTCATGTCGGGTCTCCGGTGGTGCGTCGCAGGATCAGCCAGACGAAGTAGGGCGCGCCGATCAGCGCGGTGCAAGCGCCGGTGGGCACGGGGCTGATCACCGGGGCGTGCTGGGCGATGACGTCGGAGGCCAGCACCAGGACCGCGCCGACCGGGGCGGCCAGCCAGCCCGCGCGGTCGGCCCCGGCCAGCCGCGCCGCGATCGGGCCGCTGATCAGCGCGACGAAGGCGATCGGCCCGACGACGCTGGTGGCTAGGGCGGCGGCGGCCGCGCCGAGCAGCAGCGTCGCCGTCCGGGCCAGCGGCACCCGGGCGCCGAGGCCGGTCGCCATCTCGTCGCCGAGGGTCAGGCCCGACAGGGGGCGCTCCAGCAGCACCGCGCCGAGCGCGCACGCGCCCAGCGACCAGGCCAGGATCGTGACGCTCGTCCAGTCCGCGCCCGCCGCGCTGCCCACGAACCAGCGCATCGCGGTGGCCTGGTCCTGGTCGTCGGCCAGGGTGAACAGGTAGGTGTGGTAGGAGGTGAACAGGGCGCTGAGCCCGATGCCGACCAGCACGACCCGGTAGGTGTCCACGGTGCCGCGCCGGCGGCTGAGCGTGTGGATAACGCCGACGGCGGCGAACGCCCCGGCGAGCGCGGCCAGGGTCATGCCGTGCGGCAGGGCGGGCAGTAGCACCAGCATGGTGAGCGCGCCCGCGCCCGCCCCCGCCGAGACGCCGATGATGTCGGGCGTGGCCAGGGGGTTGCGGATGAGGCGCTGGTAGAGCACGCCCGACAGGCCGAACAGCGCCCCGGCGAGGACCGCCGTCAGCGCCCGTGGCATCCGGATCTTGAAGATCACGTAGTCGGCCAGGCCGTCGCGCAGGCCGAGCGCGGCGGGCGCCACCTCCGACAGCGGGACGCGCTTGAGGTCCACGGTCAGCGCGACCGCCAGCAGGCCGACCAGCAGCGCCGCCAGCAGCGTCACCAGGGCGGCGGTGCGGCGGGCCGCAGCGTGGCGACGGCGGCGCAGGAGAGCGGCGGTCTCGGTGGGCGAGGTCTTCGCGGCGTGGTCGAGGACGGTCATCACACCCGCACCAGGTCCGCGCGCCGGGCCAGCCACACGAAGAACGGCGTGCCGATCACGGCCGTCATCACGCCGACCTGGACCTCGCCGTCGCCGCCGGCCAGCCGTCCGGCGATGTCGGCGGCGCACAGCAGCACCGCGCCGCACACCATGGACATCGGCAACGACCAGCGGTGGTCGGGGCCGACCAGCAGCCGGGCCGTGTGCGCCCCGACCAGCCCGACGAACGCCACCGGGCCGACCGCCGCCGTCGCCGCCGCGCACAGCAGCACGCCGATCGCGGCGCCGACCAGGCGGGCGCGGGCGACGTTGACGCCGAGGCCGGTGGCGGTATCGGCGCCGAGGCCCAGCACGTTGAGGGTGCGGCCGAGCGGCAGCGCCGCCAGCAGCCCGACGGCGGCGAACGGCAGGATGTCGTCCAGCACGTCGGCGCGGCCGGTGAGCTGCCCGACCGACCAGAACCGCAGCTGGGCGAAGGCGGCCTCGTCCCGCACGACCAGCAGCGTGATCACCGAGACGGTGAGCGCGGCGACCGCGACCCCGGCCAGGACCAGGCCGAGGGTGGCGCTGCCGGTGTTGGCGCGCACGCCGATCGTGTAGACCAGCAGCGCGCTGACCGCCGCTCCGGCGAGCGCCAGCCAGAAGTAGTCGTGCGCGTCGTTCAGGTCCAGGAACAACACCCCGCACACCACGAACAGCGCCGCGCCCTGCTCCACGCCCAGGATGCCCGGGTCGGCGAGCGGGTTCATCGTCAGCGCCTGCATGATCATCCCGGAGCCGCCCAGGGCCGCGCCGACCAGCACGGCCAGCAGCGTGCGCGGGATGCGCTCGGTCCACAGGACGTGGGCGTTGTAGCCCTGCGCGTCGGGGTGCAGCAGGATGCGCACGGTGTCCCAGGGCGCGATGTCGCGCGCCCCGAGGCCGATGCCGCCGACGACCACGACGATCAGTGCGACCGCGCCGAGCAGCAGCACGGCCGCGCCCCGGGCGGGCCGGGCCGCCGGGGGTGATGTATCGGACATCGCTCGTTTACCGCTCTCTACCAGGCATAAGGCGAGTTAGGTTAGCCTTACTTCGTCATCGCCCGTCCAACGGTGGAACCGACCGGTCCCACTCAGCGGCCATCACCCGGAGGTCCACTACCGTGATCCAGGACGTTCTGCCCCGCCCGGAACTCGTGGTGGACGGGGACGAGGTGGAGGCGTGGGGGCACCTGACGCACGTCCACGAGTTCCACCAGTTCCTGTACGTGCCGCTCGGCTGGATCTCGGTGACGGCGCTCGGCCGCAGCCACCGGCTGTCGGGCGCGACCGCGCTGTGGATCCCGGCGGGCGTGCCGCACAGCGCCCGGTTCGGCGACGACGCGCTGATCATCTCCGAGGACTTCGACGCCGACCGGCACCGCCCGCCGTTCGATGCGCCCACCACCGTGACCGTCACCGAGCCGCAGCACCGCCTGCTGCTGAGCGGGTTGCGCGGCACGCCCCCGAGCGACGACGAGCTGTTCGCCGCGCTGATGACCGGGCACCGGCCGTGCCTGCCGCTGCCCCGCCCGACCAGCGCCGTCGCCGCCGCCGTGGCCCGCGACCTGGACCGCGAGCCGGGCGACGCGCGCACCGTGGAGGAGTGGGCGCGGGACTACTACACGAGCTCGACGAGCCTGCGCCGGGCCTTCCGCGTCGAGACGGGCCTGCCGTTCTCCGAGTGGCGGACGCGGCTGCGCCTCAACCGGTCCCTGGACCTGCTGGACCAGGGGTACCGGGTCGGGGCGGTGGCGGCACGCATCGGGTTCGCGAGCACGAACGGGTACATCCTGGCGTTCCGACGACACTTCGACCAGACGCCGGGCGCTTACCTGCGCGACACGCTGCCTGCGCCCCGTCGCGCCACTGCCTGAGGCTTCGGTGAGGAAACCGGGCTCTGCTTGATGCGGGCCCGGGGTGTTCGCGTGCCCTCCCGCCGTCACCGTTCGTTCCGCAGCGATTTACGCGAAAGCCTTTCCGAAGAAGGTTTAGGTAATAGTTGGCGAAGCGACTTGTCCCATCGTGGTCAGAGTCGAGTCAAGTAGCTAGTAAACAAGTTCGCTTGGTGAAGTCGTCCGCGAGCGATAAAACATGGCCTGACGTCGGAGTCTGTGCGGTCGAATCATGGTGTGCGGCCGAGGGCGGTCATCGGCGTAGCTAAATTTCCGACGTTACTGAAATGCTTTGGCGCGTAAGTCCCCCCGAGGAAGGGTTGGAAATGCGCCAAAGAAATGGTGCGCTACGGCGCCTGTTCATCGGCGGAATGGCGGGCGCCCTGGGCGCCTCGGCACTCGTCATGGGAGGCGCGCCGGCCGCGGTGGCGGCTCCGGCGGCCCCGGGCACGGCGGTCACCGCGGCGGCGCCCGTCAGCGCCGACGTCCAGAAGGCGATGAACACCAAGCGCATGTCCCGTGACGGGGCGGTCCAGGCGTACTGGACTCCCGAGCGGATGCGCGCGGCCATCCCGCTCGACCCGACGTCCAAGCGGACCATCGGCGGCCCCGCGCCCAAGGCCGGACCGGTGCGCACCGTGGCACCCGTCAAGGGCACGGCCAAGGCCCCGGCGGCCCGCAGGAGCGCGGGCAAGTCCCCCACCGCCAAGGCCGCCCTCGCCGTCAACGCCACCAGCACCGTCGGCAAGGTCTTCTTCCGCGACGCCACCGACGGGCTCGACTACGTCTGCTCGGCCGGCACCGTCAACAGCGGTTCCAAGCGGATGATCAGCACGGCGGGCCACTGCGTGCACCACGGGGCCGGCGGCGGCTGGCACCAGAACTGGACCTTCGTCCCCTACTACAACTACGGCAACCGCCCCTACGGCACCTGGAGCGCCAACCAGCTCGTCAGCTTCACCGGCTGGACCGCCAGCGGGAACCTCGACTACGACGTCGGCTTCGTGAAGGCGAACGACCTCAACGGCGCGCGCATCGTCAACAGCGTCGGCGGCAACGGCATCCAGACCGGCCAGTCCAAGACGCGCGCGATCACGATCCTGGGCTACCCCGCCGAGGCGCCCTACCCGGGCGACTGGCAGTACTTCTGCCAGGGCACCACGGCGGCGTCGGGCAACCGGATCTCCATGCCGTGCCCCCTCACCCGGGGGGTCAGCGGCGGGCCGTGGCTCTTCGGCTACGACAACAACACCGGCCTCGGCTACATCAACGGCACGGCCAGCACCACCAACGCCACGAGGACGACGTTGTGGAGCCCCTACTTCAGCAATGACGTCTGGAATCTCTACAACTACACCAACAACCTGGGCTAGGAACCACTAAGCCACTGCCCGCCAAGCCCGTCGCCCAAAAGGCGGCGGGTCTGCGCGGCATATCCTGGTCACCTGAGAAGGGAATTCTATGGCCCTCCCGCGCAAAACCGGATTGGCTGTTCTGGTCGCCGCCGTGGCGGTCGGACTCATCCTGGGTGCGACCCGCGCCCTCAACGCGTCGAACCGCCCTACTCCGCCCCCGAAAGATCCAGCGGCGCCGACCTCTCACCGTCCCGACCCGGCGCCGTCGGACTACTGGACCAAGGAACGCATGGAGAGCGCGCGGCCGGCGCCCATGCCGACCATCGAGGAGTAGCCGGCCGCTTCGTCGCGGACAGCTCCGGCGTCCGGGACTCGCGCATGAATATTAACAAACGCTGCGTGGTGGTACATTTACCTTCCGTAGCATCTTCCTCATGGTCAAACCCCCTCATGAGGCGATGCACCAGACCTTCCGTGACGACGATCTGCTGATCACGGCCGCCCTGCACTGCCTGAAGGGCGCCACCGTCGAGAAGGTCAGGCATGTCGACGAACTCCCCGGCGACATCACGACGCTGCTGCTGGAGGGCCGGGTCGACTCGGTGCTGATGGTGGAGCTGGACGGCGTCCCGTGCGTCCTGGCGGTGGAGGCGCAGAACGAGAAGGACGACGACAAAGAGACGCAGTGGCCGCTCTATGTGGCCTACCTGTACGCCAAGTACCGGGTCCCGGTGGCCTTGCTGGTGGTCACCAACCGGGCGAGCACGGCCGCGTGGGCCCGCCGCCCCCTGAAGGTCGAGGTGCCGCACCTGTGCACCACGATGACGGTGCACACGATCGTGTTCGGCCCGGACAACGTGCCGCTGGTGACCGACCTGGCGCAGGCCCGCGTGAACGTGGGCTTCGCGGCCTTCGCCGCCCTGGTGCACGGACGATCACCGGAGGTGACTGGCATACTGGAGACGCTGCATGTCGCCCTGGACAGCGTTGACATCAAGACTGCCAAGAACCTCGCCCGCATCACCTCGGCCGGTCTCATCAACCCGATGGCCAAGCAGAAGTGGAAGGAACTCATGTCCGCGCGAACCTTCGAATACCAGACCGACCTCGAAGCCGAAGGCGTAGCCAAGGGCGAAGCCAAGATGCTCCTGCACGTCCTGGACGGTCGCGGCATCACCCTGTCGGAGGAAGGCCGCGAGCGCATTGGCTCGTGCACCGACGAAGCCCAACTCCTGGCCTGGATGGACCGCGCCCTCAACGTCACCTCCGAAGAAGAACTCTTCGCCTGACACCACGCGGTGATCACACCTGAGGCCCGGACCATCCACGGTCCGGGCCTCACCCGTTATCGCCTCGCTGGGCCTGTATGAAGAAATAAGCGACTACCCGCGCAGTTCCCCAGTCACAGGCGATGACATTTCCGCTCAGCCGCTTTCCGGGGTGGGGCTCTGCCCGGGTAGGGGTGCGTTATCCCGAGCGGTGTCGCGGCGCTGGGTCAGCAGGAAGCGAGCTGCTGCCAGGAAGGCCACGAGCAGGGCGGCGACGAACAGCAGCGCTACGGAAGAGCCCAGATGGTGCACCGAACTCAGGTAGCTGGACTCCGTCCGGCCATCGCTCAGCTGCGTCAAGGTCAGTGCCTCGCGGCCCCCGATCGTCAGGGCCCCCGCGATCGGGCCCAGGACGGCCGGGGTTCCGCCCCAGCGTGTCGTCTCCGGGGCCACCGCAGCGACGGCGCAGGTCACCGTGGCCACCAGCAGAGCCAGGAGCAGGCCCGCCGGAATCCAGCGCGCCTGTGTGATCAGCTTTTCGGGAATTCCGCCGGTCGCCGCCACCAGCACGAGCAGCACCAGAGCGCTGGCCACCGCCCCGGAAGCCGCCAGGGCCGCTCGCCATCGGGTGAACCCGGCCGCGGCACCCGCCGCCAGTCCCACCAGCGCCGCCGCCACGGCGAAGACCCGGTGTTGCGGGGTCGCCGACAGGCCGAGCAACATCGGTGCAGCCATACCTGCCTGCACCGCCGCCACCGCGAGCGCGGCGACCCCTGCCCACACCCCTGCCAGCAGCGCGGCGAGCCCCGCGACGACCAGGGTTGCGAGGCCGAGCACCCCGACCATGACATACGAACGGCGTGCCAGCGAATCTCCGGATACCTCCAGCAGGCGGCTCACCCGGTCCAGCGTCACCACAGGCGGCAGGAACGCGATCAGTGTCGCCAGCGCTCCGGCCAGCGTGACGCGGATGCCCGGCCATCGTCCTGTCGCCCCTCGGAGCCGCGCCACCGCCACTCCGCCGCCCGCTATGGCAAGCACGGTGAGGGCGAGGAACAAGGCGTCTGTTCGCCACGGCAGGCTGAGCCAGGCGGCACCGACCAGCGTCGCGCCGACCAGTCCCGCTCCCACCGCGCAACCCGCCAGCGCCACCCCCGCCCCAACGGAACCGTCGTCTATGAGTTCCTGGGCTGCGGCCAGCACCGCCAACAGCACCAGCGCTGCCCCCGCCGTGCCCAGGGAGCCAACGGTCGGACGGGCTTGCAGCGCTCCCACGTAAGGCGTCAGGACGGCCGGAAGTGTCAGCGCCGCTCCCGCCAAGAGCAGCCACGACCACCGGCGGACCAACACCAGGCCGACGATGACCGCCACCACCGGCAGCCCCGCCAGCAGGAGGGCATCGCTGTTCCACGGGCCGCCCGCCGTCCGGACGGCGATCGCCCTCGGTATCGGCCCCTGACCCGCCCCGGTACCGACCAGCACTCCGATTCCGGACGCCGCCACGGCGAGGATCAGTCTCCGCCGCGCCACCCGCTCATCCGACCCTTGACCGTCCATGCCGACGACGGTCGCACGAAACGATCACCCTGTCGTGAGTACCGGTACTCATTCGCGGGCATCGATTCGATCACGGCCGCCCGCCCCGACCACCCCGGGACTTCCGATGAGCACCGACACCGCCGGTCCCGGCCCGGCCCGCGCCCGCCTCGCCGACCAGCTCACCGAGCACGGCGACCTGCGCTCACCTGCGATCCAGGCCGCGTTCCGCGCCGTGCCGCGCCACCTCTTCCTCCCGGGCACCCCGGTCGCCGACGCCTACACCGACGAGGTCGTGGTCACCAAGCGCGACGCCGACGGCAACGCGCTCAGCTCCGCCAGCCAGCCCACCATCGTCGCGCGCATGCTGGAGCAGGCCCGGCCGCGGCCGGGTCAGCGCGTCCTGGAGATCGGCGCGGGCACCGGCTACAACGCCGCCCTGTTGCGCGAGCTGGTCGGCGGAACCGGCCAGGTCACCACCATCGACATCTACGACGATGTCGTGCACGATGCCCGCCGCAACCTGGCCGCCACCGGCTACGGCGACGTCCAGGTCCGCAAAGGCGACGGCGCGGACGGCGCGCCCGACCGTGCCCCCTTCGACCTCATCGTGGTGACCGCCGGAGCCTGGGACATCCCCGCCGCCTGGTGGGCCCAGCTCGCCCCGCACGGCCGCGTCGTCGTCCCGCTGCGCTGGCGCGGCCTCACCCGATCCCTGGCCCTCGACCACCGGCCCGGCCCGCCCGCCTCGCTCACCGCCACCTCCCTGCACCTGTGCGGCTTCATCGCCATGACCGGCCCCAGCGACGGCGAACGCGCGGTGCCCATCGCTGACGACGTGGTGCTGATGGCCGACGAGGACCAGGACTTCGGCGACCTGCACGGCGTCCTCGACCAGCCGCGCGCCGAGGTCTGGTCCGGTGTGGTCATCGGCGGCGACCAGTCCTTGGAGGGGATCTGGTTGCGCATGGCCGCCGCCGAACCCGGCACCTGCCGTATCAAGGCCGCCCCCATCGCCGTAGCCACCGGTCGCGTCAACCCCGCCACCACCGTCAACCCCGCCCTCGCCGAACACGGTTCCTTGGCCTACCTGGCGATCCGCCGCACCGCCGAGGACAACTCGCGCGGCGAGATAGGCGCGATCACCCACGGCCCACACGCCGAAGACCTGGGCGAACGCATCGTCGCGCAGGTCCGGGCCTGGGCCGCCGCCCCCGACGCCCACCCCGCCATCACCCTGTACCCGGCGGCCACTCCTGCCCACGGGCCGACCGTCCCCAAGCGGGACAGCGTCCTTCTCATGAGCTGGTGACCACCGGGCTTGCGCGCCTCGTACCCCAACTGCCAGACGGTGCTCCTTGACCTTCGCGCTCGGACGGCCGCCCAGGTGGAACATCACCGCGGTCGAGGCGGCGATGACGGGCCGCCGATCACGATGACTTCGGTGTTCTCCGTCATGGTGTCTCCGTTTTCGGGGACTCGACGTCAGGACTCCGCGCCGCCGACAGATGTGACACCGTGTGAGGCGGATCACCTGCGTGGGCGGCGCCGCTCCGGGAGCGGCGCCGCCCCTCGCGTCACTGGAACGCGGGCATCAGGTGCTCGTGCACCAGGCGCAGCTGGGTGTCGACGTCCGCGACGCCCTCCAGCTCGCGGCCGGTGAACGACTTCACCAGCGCCGAGTCGGTGATGGCCAGGATCATGTGGTTCACGCCGGTCGGCGCGATGTCCTTCTCGATCTTGGCGCGGACCTCGTCGGGGGTGCCGGCGATCGACAACTTCTCGGTGATCTCCGGGGTGGTCAGCTCGATGCCGCGGGCCAGGTCGCCCGCGCCGATCGCCTCGATGATCGGGGCCACGTCGGCGGGCGAGACGCCGTTGCGCTCCAGCTGCTCGGCCGGCATCGCCGAGGCGTACAGGCCGACCATGCTGCGCGCGGCCTGCTTGGCGGCCTCGGAGTCGGGGCCGGTCGCGAACACGACCCAGGCGCCGATGTCCAGGGAGCGCCAGTCCTTGCCCGCCCGCTCGGCGCCGATGCGGAAGTGCTCGACCGCGTACTCGTACGCCTCGCGCGAGTAGCTGAGCGCGTGGTGCACGCCGTCGGACAGCTCACCGGCCGCCTCGAACGACTTCGGCCCGCGCATCGCGCCGATCTTGACGGGCAGCCGCTCCTGCACCGGGCGGGCGAAGGTGAACAGCCCGTCGTAGGAGTAGAACTCGCCGTCGCGGGTGATGGTGCCCTCGTCCAGCAGCGTGCGGACGACCGCGACGGCCTCCTTGACGCGGGTCAGCGGCTTGGTCTTCGTCCAGTCGATCTTGTACTGGGCCAGCACGCCGAAGTTGCCCGAGCCCAGCACGACCTCGGCGCGGCCGCCGGTCAGCTCGTCCAGGGTGGCGGCGGCCTGGGCGATCAGGGTCGGCTCGCGCAGCGTCACCGCCGACACGCTCGGGCCCATCTTGATCTGCGAGGTCTGCGCGGCGGCGGCGGCGAACAGCAGCCACAGGTCCTTGTGCCAGGGTTCGTCGGCGGCGTAGACGGCGTGGTAGCCCAGCTCGTCGGCCAGCCTGATCGAGGCCAGCGACTCGGTGAGGGGGTAGTCGGGGAGCATGGCGTAGCTGAACTTCACGGACAGGCCTTTCCTTGTTGGGGGGATGGAACGGTTCCTGTGTGGTTCGGGGTCAGCCCTTGATCTGCGTCCATGCCTGGGACCAGCGCGCGTAGTCCACGCACGTGTCGTCCCGGTCGTCGCCGCAGTCGCGGACGGGGGTCTTCCAGAACGCGACCCGCTTGTAGAAGGCGGCGTCGCCCACGTGGAAGGTGTTGCAGAAGCCCCGCGCGGTGTACCGGCACGCCTGCGGGTTGGCGGGCGCCTGGCCGAACCACTGGCCGACCTGGGCCTGCACCTTGGCGGTGGTGATCCAGTTCATCCAGCGGTACATGCAGTTGGGGTGCTGGGCCTTGGAGGAGACCATCCAGGTGTCGGACCAGCCGGTGGCGCCCTCGACGGGGATGGTGGTGGCGACCGGGGCCTTCTGGTCGCGGGCCAGGTTGGCGGTCACCTGCCAGGCGGTGCCCGCGTGGATGTCACCGATCTTGAACGACTGGATCTCGTCCAGGTAGCTGTGCCAGTACTGCACGACGTTCGGGCGCTGCTTTTTCAGCAGGTCCACCGCCGCCTCGAACTGCTCGTCCGACAGCGCGTAGGGGTCGGTGATGCCGAGATCGGGCCGGTGCGCCTTGAGGTACAGCGCGGCGTCGGCGATGTAGATCGGCGAGTCGTAGGCCGCGAGGTTGCCCGCGGCCGGCGAGTCGGGGTCCCACATCACCTTCCACGAGGTGAGGCCCTGCGGGAACTTGTCGGTGCGGTACATCAGCATGTTGGCGCCGTAGCCGTGCGGCACCCCGTACATCTGGCCGCCCGCCGAGTTGTAGGGCTGGTCCTTCAGGAACGGGGCGATGTCGCCGTAGTTGGTGAGCAGCGCGGTGTTCACCGGCGCGACGTCGCCGCCGTAGATGAGCCGCACGCTGGCGTCGCCGGAGGCGGACACGCCGTCGTAGCGGCCCGACTTCATCAGCGCGACCATCGAGTCGGAGGTGTCGGCGATCTTCGCCGACACCCGGCAGCCGGTGGCGCGGGTGAACGGGGTGACCCAGTCGACCTTCTTGTCGCTGGAGCCGTTCTCGGCGTAGCCGGCCCACACCACCAGGTCGAGCCGGCCCTCGCCGGGGCCGATGGTCTGCTGCACGGCGATCCGCGGCAGGGGCGTGCCCTGGCCGCCGGAGGAGCCGCTGCACGCGCCCGCCGTCGCCGCCGTGAGCAGGGCGAGCAACGCCGCCAGGCGGGTGGGGCGGCCGGCTCCGCGCGGGCGGGGTCGTCGGGGGCGCCGTCCCAGGGGGAGCCGGGCGGGAACGGCGCGCGGACGGTCTTCGGGCGGGGTCCTGAAGATCACTGAACGGGATTGTAGAGGGACAGGGCGCGTCCGTGTCACGCGAAACGACAAGATCGATTCCTTTGCCGGTCGGGTGCGCAAACCGGTGCGAACGGTTGTAGGGTCTCCTGCATCCAGTGACCGACAGCTCCCGACACGCCCGTCTCCGTCACCGTCAAGGGACCGTTGAGTGGGATCACGCACCAGCCGCCGGCGGCCCCGCCCGGGGACCGCCCGCTTCCGCACCGTCCGTTTCAAAGTCGTCTCGCTCGTCCTGGTCTCGCTGGTCTCGCTGGCCACGCTGTGGGCGTTCGCCGCGAGCCTGACGCTCGGCGAGGGCCTGAACCTGCGCAACGTCCGCACCGTCCAGGAGCACTTCGCCTACCCCTCCGGCGCGCTCGGCAGCGCGCTCCAGGCCGAGCGCCGCCTCACGCTGGTGTTCCTCGGCAGCCGCGCCCCCGGCGACCGCGCCGCGATGGAGTCGGGCCGCCTGGTCACCGACCGGCAGGCCGCGCTGTTCCGCCGGCTGGCCGGCGACCGGGGCGCCCAGGACGTCGCGCCCGACCAGGCCCGCCGCCTCGCCGGCGAGGTCACCGGCGGGCTGAACGCGCTGCCCGCCCGCCGCGCCGCCATCGACTCCGGCGCCACCGCCCGCCCGCAGGCGTTCGCCGACTACAGCGGGCTGCTCGGTGGCATCGGAGCGCTCCAGGGCTCGTTGTCCACGCTCAGCAACCCCGAGGTCGCCAAGGACGCCCGCGACCAGCTCGCGCTGGCCCGCGCCCGCGAGGCGCTGGCGCAGGAGGACGCGCACCTGGCGGGCGCGCTGGCCGCCGGCCGGATGACGCGCGCCGAGCACGCCGACTTCGTCAAGCTGGTGGGCACCCAGCGCTCGTTGTTCGGCCTCGCCGCGCCCGAGCTGCGGCCCGGCGACCGCGCCTACTTCGGCCGCGTCACCGGCACCCCCGAGTACGCCCGGCTGCGCTCGCTGGAGGACCGCGTCACCACCGCGTCCCGGCTCTCCCGCGTCGCCCAGGACCTGCCGGTGTTGTGGAAGACCACCGCCGACGCCAACCTGACCCGGCTGCGCGGCCTGGAGCTGTCGCTGTCCGCGCAGGCCGAGCGGCGCGCCGAGCCGATCTCCGACACCATCCTGCTGCGCGTGGTGCTGGCCGGCGCGCTCGGCCTGGTCGCGGTGGTGGCGACGGTCGTGCTGGCGATCTGGGTCGCCCGCTCGGTCATCCGCGACCTGTCGGGGCTGCGCCGCGAGGCCCTGGACCTGGCCGACCGCCGGCTGCCGGGCGTCATCGCCCGGCTGCGCCGCGGCGACGAGGTGGACGTGGCCGCCGAGGCGCCGCCGCTGTCGTTCCGCACCGGCGAGATCGACGAGGTCGGCCAGGCGTTCAACGCCGCCCGCCGCACCGCCATCCAGGGCGCCGTCGAGGAGGCCGCGCTGCGCCGCGGCATCGGCGAGGTCTTCGTCAACCTGGCCCGCCGCAGCCAGACGCTGCTGCACCGCCAGCTCAAGCTGCTGGACGCCATGGAGCGCCGGGTCGCCGACCCCGACGACCTGGAGGACCTGTTCCGCATCGACCACCTCGCCACCCGCATGCGCCGGCACGCCGAGGGCCTGATCATCCTGTCCGGGCAGACGCCCGGCCGCGGCTGGCGCAATCCGGTCGGGGTCATCGACGTCGCCCGCGCCGCCGCCTCGGAGGTGGAGGACTACACCCGGGTGTCGGTCGCGCCGATGCCGCCCGCCGCCATCTCCGGCGTCGCGGTCGCCGACGTCGTGCACCTGCTGGCCGAGCTGATCGAGAACGCCGCCGCGTTCTCGCCGCCGCACACCACCGTGCAGGTCACCGGGCAGCAGGTCGCGCACGGCTTCTCCATCGAGATCGAGGACCGCGGCCTCGGCATGGACCCCGAGCGGCTGGCCGAGGCCAACGCCCGGTTCGCCGCGCCGCCCGAGTTCGACCTGTCCGACAGCGCCCAGCTCGGCCTGTTCGTCGTCGGCCGGCTGGCGCGGCGGCACAACGTGCGGGTCACCCTGCGCACCTCGCCGTTCGGCGGGATGACCGCCATCGTGCTGCTGCCCGAGGAGCTGGTGGTGCGGGCCTGCGACGGCCGGGACGAGCCCGACGACGCGCCGCTCGCGCTGACCCGACGCAGCGAGGACGCCCTGGTCACCGCCGGTGTCGTGCACGGCCGCCGGCACGTCGCCGAGCTGTCCGCCGGGCCGCCCGACCGCGACGCCGACCCGCTGCTCGCCCCGGTCGAGCGGCTCATCACCGCCGCCCCCGAGCCCGACGAGCCGCCGCCGCCCCGGCCGCTGCGCTCGCCCGAGCAGATCCGGGGCCGCGAGCCGTCCCGCCCGCAGGCCGTGTCCCACCCCGAACCCCCGCCGGGCGCGCCGCGTCCGGAACGTCCCCCGGCCGCGCCGCGCGGCGAGCGCCTGCCGCCCGCGCAGCGCCCCGAACGCCCGCCC
>NZ_BCRO01000032.1 GCF_001552635.1 Actinomadura hibisca NBRC 15177
TCTACACCAGACCGCCCACCTCAACCCCGCGCCCCGCACCCAACCAACGACCCCAGCCCCGCGCGGGTTTGTGCACGTGCCCAACAACCTCCAGCCCGCGCAGGTTTCCCACACCCGGCCACCAGCCTCAGCCCCGCGCCCCCGCGCCCCGCGTCAGACCACCAACCTCAACCCACACGGGTTTCCCGCACCCGAGCGCCCACCCCAGCCCCGCGCCCGCCACCCGACCACTAACCCCCACCCCCGCAGGGCTGGTGCAGATACCCAGCAACCCCAGCCCCCGCAAGCTTCCTACACACCCCTACCCCCCGCAGGGGCGCCCGTTCAAAGTGCACGAGGACGGTGCCCCCGGGCGTCCAGACGCCTGGAACCCCACCGTCACGCTGTCCCCAGGAGCCAGCGTTCCCCCAGAACCGCCCAAACGGTTGCCCCCATGGGTGCTGTACACCGAGCCCCGGTTGCTCCACGCCGCCGTGATCTCGGTTCGTGAGAAGTAGGCCGTGAGCTGCCAACCCGAGATGGAACTCGATCCCCGGTTCACCACCGTCACCGCGCCGATGTAGCCCGAGTCCCACGTGTTGCCCGTCGAGTACAGCGCCACCAGACCCGAACCGCCGCCGCCGGACGAAGGCGGCCGTCCACCACGTCCGCCGCCGCGCCGGTCACCGTCGTCGCGCCCGCGGCCGTGCGACGGTGTCGCCGACGGGCTTCCGGAGGGGCCGGGTGTCGGGCTCGCAGACGAACTCGCCGACGGGCTCGGTGACGCCGTGGTGCTGGGTCGCGACGATCCCGCCGGGTTGATCTCGCGCGGCGGCACCGCCACCTCGCGCGTCGGGTCGGCGCTCCGGGCCGCCGGACCTGCGTCCGCGCACTCGTCCGCACAGCCCGGCACCTTGTAGCCGGGGCCCTGGAACGGTGCGGCCCCAGCGCCGCCGCCCGCCTGCAACGTGAACGCCGTCACGCCGCACACCAGCACGCCCCCGCCCACCATCGCCAGCACGACCGGCCTGCGCTCCAGGCGCTCGCCCCAGCTCTGCTTGGGACGGCGACGGCGTCCTCCCCGGGGACGCGACGGGTCCGGGCCCCGTTCGGCCGTCTCGTTCACCTGGCAACCTCGTTCACCGCGAAAAAGCCCGCACGACCTGCGCGGAGAATCTAGCAGTCAGCGGCCAATCATGAGGACTTTTCGCCTTTTTTCGGACCGTTCCCGGAGCCGATCCCGTCGAGGACAGCGGCAACGGTCCGCCGCGCGAACTCCCCGTCCACCGGCAGTCCCCGGAACACCCCCCGCACCCAGATCGCCCCACTCAGCAGGTCCATCAGCAACATCGGATCGGTGCCGGGCGGCAGCTCGCCGCGCGCGATAGCGCGCTCCACGACGGGCCGCTCCCGGGCCAGGCGGTCGGCGAAGAAGTCCCGGAACTGCGCGGCCAGGCACGCGTCCCCCACGGCCGCCCCCAGCGCGGCGCGGACGACGGCTCCGGCGGGCTCGGCGGTCAGGAAGCCGATCAGCGTCGCGGTGAGCGCTTCGAGGTCGCCGCGCAGCGTCCCGGTGTCGGGGACGGGCAGGTCCAGCAGCGGCGCGTCGATGAGGGCGGCCCGCAGCAGCGCGGGCTTGGAGGGCCACCAGCGGTAGATGGTCGTCTTGTTGACCCCGGCGTCGTCGGCGATGCCCTCGATCGTCATCGCGTCGTAGCCGTCGCGGGCCAGGGCGTGCAGCGTGGCGTCGAAGATCTGCCGTTTGCGGCGGGGGCCGCCTGCGGTGGTCCCTGCGGTGGTCATGGCACTGAGACTAAGGCAACACAACGTTGCGTTGCGATCGTCGCGCGGCACGCTCTACGGTCAAAGTACAACGGAGCGTTGCATTTCGACCGAGGAGGCGCAGTGCACGAGGAGACGACCGTCCAGCAGGCATCGGACGCAGCGACGGGCACGACCACCGGCGCGGCGACCGTGGAGCGCCTGCGGGCCACCTTCCGCACCGGCCGGACCCGCCCGCTGGAGTGGCGGCGACGGCAGCTGCGCGCCCTGCGCGCCCTGCTCACCGAGCAGGGCGGGGTGTTCACCGAGGCGCTCCGCGCCGACCTGGGCAAGAGCCCGGTGGAGACCCACAGCTCCGAGCTGTCGTTCGTCGTCAACGAGATCGACCACACGCTGCGGCACCTGGAGCGGTGGTTGCGGCCCCGGCGCGTGCCGGTCCCGGCGACGCTGCTGCCCGCGCGGGCCCGCACGATGCTGGAGCCGCTGGGCGTCGTGCTGATCATCGCGCCGTGGAACTACCCGGTGCAGCTCTCGCTCGCGCCGCTGGTCGGCGCGCTGGCGGCGGGCGACTGCGCGGTGCTCAAGCCGAGCGAGGTGGCCCCGGCCTCCTCGGCGGCGCTGGCGCGGCTGCTGCCGGAGTACCTGGACGGCGACGCGGTCGCCGTCGTCGAGGGCGGGGTGCCCGAGACGACCGATCTGCTGGAGCAGCGCTTCGACCACGTCTTCTACACCGGCAACGGGACGGTGGGACGGATCGTGATGGCGGCGGCCGCGCGGCACCTGACGCCGGTCACGCTGGAGCTGGGCGGCAAGTCGCCGGTGCTGGTGGAGGCCGGGACGGACCTGGCCGCCGCCGCGCGGCGCATCGCGTGGGGCCGGTTCTTCAACGCCGGGCAGAGCTGCACTTCGCCGGACTATGTACTGGCGATCGGCGACGTCGCGCCGGAGCTGGAGAAGCACCTGGCGGCGGCGGTCGAGGAGATGTACGGGAGCGACCCGCAGCGCAGTCCCGACTACGGGCGCATCGTCAACGAGCGCCACTTCGACCGGGTCGCGGCGCTGCTGGACAGCGGGCGCGTCGTGGTGGGCGGACGGACCGACCGGGGAGACCGCTACATCGCCCCGACCGTGCTGGCCGACGTCGCGCCGGACGCGCCGGTGATGCGCGAGGAGATCTTCGGGCCGGTGCTGCCGGTCCTGCGGGTGCCCGACCTGGACGCGGCGCTGGCGTTCGTCAACGAGCGGGACAAGCCGCTGGCGCTGTACGCGTTCACCGGCAGCGAGGAGACCCGGCGGCGGGTGCTGACCGAGACCTCCTCGGGCGCGGTCGGCTTCGGGCTGCCCAACGCGCACCTGACCGTGCCCGGCCTGCCGTTCGGCGGGGTCGGCGAGAGCGGGCTCGGCGCCTACCACGGGCGGCTTTCGGTGGAGACGTTCAGCCATGCCAAGGCCGTGCTGGACAAGCCGCTCGCGCCCGACACGGTGCGCGTGGTCTACCCGCCGTTCGGCAAGGTCAAGGAGCGGGTGATCCGCCGCTTCATGTGACAGGCTCCCCCGCATGGGGGGACGCGAGTGGGACGCCGAGATCACCGTGGACGCGGCCGGGGCGGCGACGCTGTTCGGGGGCCGGTTCGGCCGGGTGCGGCCGCTGGCGACCGGGTGGGACAACACCGTCTTCCTGGCCGACGACGCGTGGATCCTGCGGTTCCCGAGGCGGCGGATCGCGGTCGCCGGGGTGGAGCGGGAGATCGCCGTGCTGCCCCGGCTGGCCGGGCGGCTGCCGCTGCCGATCCCGGTGCCGGAGGTCGTCGGCGAGCCGTCGGAGCGGTTCCCGTGGCCGTTCTGGGCGGCCCGAATCGTGCCGGGGCGCGAGCTGGTGGAAACGGAACTGCCGGACGGTGAACGCGGCCCCCTGGCCGCCGACGCCGGGGCGTTCGTGCGCGCCCTGCACGCCTGCACACTCGACGCCGAGCTACCGCACGACCCGTTCAAGCGCGGCGACCCGGCCGTCCGGGCCCCACTCGCCCGCGAGCGCCTGGCCCGGCTGGAGGGCTGGGGCCCCGTCCCGGACGTCATGGACCTGCTGGCCGAAGGCGAACGGCTGGGCGCGGGCAACGGCCCGTCCGTCGTGACGCACGGCGACCTGCACGTCCGGCACCTGCTGGTACGGCCGGACGGGCGAGCCGCGGGCGTCATCGACTGGGGCGATCTCTGCCTGGCCGACCCGGCGGTGGACCTGTCGCTGGCGTACGCGGCGTTCCGGGACGACGACCGGGCCGCCTTCCTCGACGCCTACGGCCCGGTACCGTCCGGCACCGAGCTGCGGGCGCGGGTCCTGGCGATCTTCCTGAGCGTCGCCCTCGCCGAGTACGCCCTCGACACCGGGCGGGCCGCGCTGCACGCCGAGGCGGTCGCCGGGCTGCGGCGCGCGGCCTCCTGAAACCGGTTTCCGGTCCGCCCCTTCCCGCGCGTGCGCTTCGACGCCAAGATAGATCATCCGCACGCAGAGGAGACGACCCCCGACATGCCCGCCCGCCACCCCGCCGGTCACGGCGTCCCGGCGCCGCACGCGGCCCGGATGTGGAACTACTGGATGGGCGGCCGTGACAACTACGCCTCCGACCGTGCCGCGGGCGACGCCGTGGCGGGGGTGTACCCCGGCATCGTCGCGATGGCCAAGCAGTCGCGCCGCTTCCTGATCCGGACCGTGCGGCACGCCGCGCGGGCGGGGGTGCGGCAGTTCCTGGACATCGGCACCGGCCTGCCCACCGCGCAGAACACCCACCAGATCGCCCAGGGCGTCGCGCCGGAATCCCGTGTGGTGTACGTGGACAACGACGATCTGGTGCTGGCCCACGCGCGCGCCCTGATGGCGGCGACCTCGCCGGAGGGGCGCACCGCGTTCCTCCAGGCCGACTACCACGACCCGGTGCGCATCTTCGCCGAGGCCGCGCGCGTGCTGGACTTCTCCGAGCCGGTCGCGGTCATGTTCATGGGCGTGCTCGGCTACGAGGCCGACCACGGCGCGGTGCGCTCGATCGTGCGGCGGACGATGGCGGCGGCGCCGTCCGGCAGCCTGCTGGTGTTGTGGGACGGCACCGCGACCTGCGAGGCCGTCGTCCGGGGCGGCCGCCGCCTGGTGGAGGCGGGCGGCGCGCCCTACCACCTGCGCACGCCCGAGCAGCTCGCCGACTACTTCACGGGCCTGGAGATGCTGGACCCCGGCCTGGTGCCCCTCCCCCGGTGGCGTCCCGACGAGGGCGACGCCGACGAGCCGGTGGACGCCTACGGGGCGGTGGCCAGAAAAATCTTCCGCGGATAGGCGGGGACAGGGGGAGGGAACCGGGCGTCCGGCCACTCCTCAGCGTCCGGCGAGCAGGTCCTCGAACGGGACGGGTTCGTCGAACGGGTCGGGCTTGACGGCGGGCGCGGTGCCGCCGATCACGGCGGCCAGCTCCGCGCCGGCGCGGGCGGCGCGCTCGGTGAGCGCGTCCGCTCCCCCGGCCGTCCCGTTGCTCCCCCAGTCCTCCGACGCGGCGTACACGGCGGTGGGCACGACGTGCGCGCGCAGGTAGGCGAACATCGGGCGCATCGCGAAGTCGATGGCCAGGGAGTGGCGCGCGGTGCCGCCGGTCGCGCCGAGCAGCACCGGGACGCCCTCCAGCGTGCCCGGCTCCAGGACGTCGAAGAAGGTCTTGAACAGGCCGCTGTAGGAGGCGTTGAAGACCGGCGTCACGGCGATCAGGCCGTCGGCGCGGCCGACCTTCTCCAGTACCTCGCGCAACTTCCCGCCGGGGAAGCCGGTGAGCATGTTGTCCATCAGCTCGTGCGCGTGGTCGCGCAGGTCGACGGGCACGAGCTCGACGTCGGCGCCCTGCTCGCGCAGGGCCGTCGCGGCGGCGTCGGCCAGCCGGTCGGCCAGCAGCCGCGTGGACGACGGCTGGCCGAGTCCGGCGGAGACGACGGCGAGGGTGCGGGTGGTCATCGGGTCACCGTCTCCTTGTCGTTCCTGGCGGCGAGCAGGGCGGCGTGGGTGGGCGCGTCGGGGACGTGCGCGGGGCGTCCGACGGCGAACTCCCTGCGCAGGACCGGCACGACCTCCTCGCCGAGGATGTCGAGCTGCTCCAGCACGGTCTTCAGCGGCAGGCCGGCGTGGTCCATCAGGAACAGCTGGCGCTGGTAATCGCCGAAGTACTCGCGGAACTTGAGGGTGCGCTCGATGACCTGCTCGGGGCTGCCGACCGTCAGCGGGGTCTCGGCCATGAACTCCTCCATCGACGGGCCGTGCCCGTAGACGGGCGCGTTGTCGAAGTAGGGACGGAACTCGCGGACGGCGTCCTGGGAGTTCTTGCGCATGAAGACCTGGCCGCCGAGGCCGACGATCGCCTGGTCGGCGGAGCCGTGGCCGTAGTGCTCGAACCGGCGGCGGTACAGGTCGATCAGCCGCTGGTAGTGCTCCTTGGGCCAGAAGATGTTGTTGGCGAAGAAGCCGTCGCCGTAGTAGGCGGCCTGCTCGGCGATCTCCGGGCTGCGGATGGAGCCGTGCCACACGAACGGCGGGACGCCGTCCAGCGGGCGGGGCGTGGCGGTGAACGACTGGAGCGGGGTGCGGAAGCGGCCCTCCCAGTCCACCACGTCCTGCCGCCACAACGTGTGGAGCAGCGCGTAGTTCTCCACGGCGAGCGCGATGCCGTCGCGGATGTCCTTGCCGAACCAGGGGTAGACCGGGCCGGTGTTGCCGCGCCCCATCACCAGGTCCACCCGGCCGTCGGCCAGGTGCTGGAGCATCGCGTAGTCCTCGGCGATCTTCACCGGGTCGTTGGTGGTGATCAGCGTGGTCGCGGTGGACAACACCAGCTTCTCGGTCTTGGCCGCGATGTAGCCGAGCATGGTGGTCGGCGAGGACGGCACGAACGGCGGGTTGTGGTGCTCGCCGGTCGCGAAGACGTCCAGGCCGACCTCCTCGGCCTTCTGGGCGATGGCGACCATGGCCTTGATCCGCTCGGCCTCCGAGGGGGTCCGGCCGGTGGTCGGGTCGGGCGTGACGTCACCGACGCTGAAGATCCCGAACTGCATGACCCGCCTCCGTGTTGATAAAAGTTTCAACTACCCTATCGAACAGGAGGGACCGATGGTCTATTCCGGACCCCTTGCCGTGCCGCCCCGGCCCTGGGGGCCGGGGCGGCACGGGTAGAGAGGGCACGGCGTCCGGGTATGAGGGCCGCCGCCAAACGCCGGGGCGGGCCAACTAGGAGGGCACGGCGTCCGGGCCGCCCCGCTGAGGTGGGGCGGCCCGGACAGGTGGATGGGGACGGGTCGGCGGAAAGCCCAGGCTCAGCGGGGCAGGGCGTAGACGCGTTGGGCGGTGCCACCGAAGACCGCCGCGCGGCCCGTCTCGTCCAAGGTCGCGCACGCCTCCTCCGCCAAGGCCGTCACCTGCTCGTAGGTCCCGGCCAGCGTGCACACCGGCCAGTCCGAGCCGAACATCACCCGGCCGGGGCCGAAGGTCTCCAGCACGTGGTGGGCGTAGGGCAGCACGTCGGCGGGCCGCCAGCCGTCCGCCGCCTCCGTGACCAGGCCCGACAGCTTCACCGTCACGTTGCGCAGGGTCGCCATGTCCTCGATCCACGTCGCCCACGGGGCGAACTCCCCGGCGGCGATGCCCGGTTTGCCCGCGTGGTCCAGGACCAGCGGGACCTCCGGCAGCCGTCGCGCGAACTCCAGCGCCGTCCCCCACTGCGGTCGCCGGACCAGCACGTCGTACGCCAGGCCGGCCGCGCCGACCGCCCGCACGCCGCGCAGCACGTCGGCGCGCAGCAGCCAGAACGGGTCCGGCTCGTCCTGCGCCAGGTGCCGGACGCCCGCCAGCCGCCGTCCGCCCGGCCCGGCGGCCAGCCCGGCCAGCGCGGCGGCGACGTCCGGCGCGGTCAGGTCGACCCAGCCGACCACGGCCGCGACCGTGGCGTCCCGGTCGGCGACCGCCAGCAGGTCGCGGGTCTCGGCCTCGTCCTGGAGCGCCTGCACCACGACCGAGGCCGCCACGCCGTGCGGGCCGGCCGCCGTCGCGTAGCGGGCCGCGTCGAAGCGGCCGCGCAGCGGGTCGGCCCAGTCGCCGTCCATCCAGCCGTACTCCCGGACGGCGGTGTCCCACAGGTGGTGGTGCGCGTCGATCCTCATGTGCGGCCCCCGCTCAGTCCTGCGCCCGGCCGGACGTCACCCGGGCGATCATCAGCGCGAACAGGATGATGCCGCCGTAGATCGCCTGGATCCAGAACGAGGGCACCTGCGCGAGCGTCAGCAGGTTCTGCACCACGCCGAGCAGCAGCACGCCGGTCAGCGCGCCGGTCATGGTGCCCTTGCCGCCGTCCATGCCGATGCCGCCGATCACCGCGGCCGCCATCACCGTGAAGATCATGTTCTGGCCCTGGCCGGCGTTGATCGCGCCGACGTAGCCGGTCAGCACCAGGCCCGCCACCGCCGCCAGCACGCCGCCGACGACGAACACCGCGAACGTCACCCGCTCCACCCGGACGCCCGCCGCGCGGGCCGCCTCGGCGTTGCCGCCGATCGCGTACAGCGCCCGGCCCAGGCGGTGGTAGCGCAGCACGAACCCGGCGGCGCCGAACGCGGCCGCGGCGATCCACACCGACAGCGGCAGCTCCAGGAAGGTGGTGGTGGCGATGGCGAAGAACGCGTCGGGCATGTCGAACAACGTCTTGCCCTCGGTCGCGCCCACCAGCAGGCCGCGCAGCACGATCAGCATCGCCAGCGTGACGATGAAGGCGTTCAGCCGCAGCCGCACCACCAGGAAGCCGTTGAGCGCGCCGAGCGCCGCGCCGACCAGCGGGATGACCAGCAGGCCCACCGCCGTGGGCAGCTCGGTGCCGAACCCGGCCGAGGCCGCCGGGATCACCAGCAGCGCGCCCAGCGCGGGCGCGATGCCCACGGTGGACTCCAGCGACAGGTCGAACTTGCCGGTGATCAGGATCAGCGACTCGCCCAGCACCACCAGCGCCAGCGCCGCCGAGGCGCCCAGGATGGAGATGATGTTCTGCTTGGTCAGGAAGCTGTCGTTGACCACCGCGCCCAGCACGATCATCGCGACCAGCGCGGGGACCAGCGCGAACTCGCGCATCCGGCGCAGCGTCGCGGCGGGCGCGGCGGGCACGGCCGCGCGCGTCCGGCCGCCTGCGGGCATGTCAGTCATCGGTGGTGACCCCTTCGATCGACGCGACCAGCTCCTGGTCGCTCCAGCCCGCCGCGTGCTCGGCGGTGACCCGGCCGTGGAAGAACACCAGCACCCGGTCGGCCGGGCGCAGGTCGTCCAGCTCGTCGGAGATGATGATCACCGAGGTGCCGGTCTCCCGGACCCGCCCGATCACCGCCAGCAGGGCCTGCTTGGACCGCACGTCCACGCCCGCGGTGGGATTGATGAGCACCAGCAGCTTCGGGCCGGTCGCCAGCGCCCGCGCCATGACCACCTTCTGCTGGTTGCCGCCCGACAGCGCCGACACCGGCTGGCCGGGTCCGGCGGTGACGACGCCGAGGTCGTCGATGGCGTCGCGCGCGTGGGCGGCGAGCCGGCCGGGGGCGATGACGCCGAACCGGCCGAGCCGGTCGGTGACCGTCATCGCGGCGTTCTCGCCGACCGACAGGTCCGGGACCAGGCCCTGGTGGTGCCGGTCGCGCGGCACGAACCCGACCCCGGCGCGCAGCGCGCGCCGCACGTCGCCGGCCGGCAGCAGCACGCCGTCCAGCGCGGCGGTCCCGGCGGCCGGGCGGCGCAGCCCGGCCAGCGTCTCGGCGAACTCGATCTTGCCGCTGGCGCTGGACCCGGCCAGGCCGACGACCTCGCCGCGCCGCACCGTGAGGTCGACGCCGCCGTAGCCGGGGCCGGACAGCTCGCGGGTCTCCAGGCGGACCGGGGCGTCGGCGGGGACGCGCGGCCCGGCGGGGCCGGAGCCGAGGTCGGTGGCCTCGCCGGTCATGGCCTGGACCAGCGCGTTCCTGGGCAGGTCGGCGACCGGCGCGGTGGTGATCCAGCGGGCGTCGCGGAACACCGTGACGGTCTGGCAGACCTCGTAGACCTCCTGGAGGTGGTGGGAGATGAACAGGAACGTCACCCCCGACTCCTGGAGGGCGCGCATCCGGCCGAACAGCCGCTCGATCTCGGCGTTGTCGAGCTGGGCGGTGGGCTCGTCCAGGATGATGAAGCGCGCGCCGAACGACAGCGCCCGCGCGATCTCCACCAGCTGGCGGCTCTCGACGCCGAGGTCCCCGGCGCGCAGGTCCGGGTCCACCGCCACGTCCCAGGCGGCCAGCAGGTCGGCGGCCTCGCGGCGCATCCGCTTCCAGCCGATCAGGCCGCGCCCGCCGGGCTGCCGGTTGAGGAACAGGTTCTCGGCGACGGTGAGGTCGGGGACGATCGTGGACTTCTGGTAGACGCAGGCGACCCTGGAGCGCCAGCCGTCCCGGTCGCCGAGCGCCGGGGCGGGCGCGCCGTCGAAGCGCACCTGCCCGGCGTCCGGCGCGAAGATCCCGGTCAGGATGTTCACCAGCGTGGACTTGCCCGCGCCGTTGCGGCCGACCAGGGCGTGCGAGGCGCCCGGGTGGACGGTCAGGCGCGCGTCGGCCAGCGCCACGGTGGGACCGAAGCTCTTGCGGACCCCCGCCACCTCGGCCAGCGGCCGGGCGGTGTCGTCCGCGTCGTGGTTCAGGGCCGCCATCACTTGACCGTGTTGCCCCAGAGGGACTTGTCGTCCACGTTCTCCTTGGTCACCAGCGGCGCGGGCAGCTGGTCCTCCAGCAGACCGTTGGGCAGCTTGACGATCTCGCTGCCGTGGTCGGTCTTGCCGGGCTGGAACGTCCGGCCCTCCATCGCCGCCTTGACGTAGTAGAGGCCGTACTCGGCGTAGGTGTCGGCGGGCTGGGAGACGGTCGCGTCGATCTCGCCCCTGCGGATCGCCTCGAACTCCTGCGGGATGCCGTCGTTGGACACCACCACGATGTGCTTGGGGTCACCGGCCTTGACGAGCTTGCCCTTGCCGCGCAGCGCCTGGAGCGTCGGGGCCAGGTAGACGCCGCCCGCCTGCATGTAGACGCCCTTGAGGTCGGGGTTGCCGTTCAGCACGGTGTCCAGGCCGGAGGCGGCCTTCTCGGCCTTCCACTCGGCGGGGATCTCCAGCACCTTGATGCCGGGGTAGTCCTTCTTCATGCAGTCGCGGAACGCCTCGGAGCGGTCGCGCCCGTTGACCGAGGCGAGGTCGCCCATGATCTGCACGACCTTGCCGGTCCTCACCTTGTCGCCGATGTGCTTGCACGCCTGCTCGCCGTAGGCGCGGTTGTTCGCCCGCACCACCATCGCGACCTTGCCCTTCTCGGGCGCGACGTCCACCGCCACCACCGGCACGCCCTTGCGCTCGGCCTGGTTCAGCCCCGCGACGATCGCGGCGCTGTCCAGCGGCGCGACCACCAGGCCCTTGACGTTCTGGTTCAGCAGGTTGTTGATGTCGGTGATCTGCTGGGTCGGGTCGGCGTTGGAGTTGACGCCGGGCAGCGCGTCCACGCCCAGCTGCTTGGCCTTCTGCGGCATGTAGTCGTTGTAGGACTGCCAGAACGGCGAGGTCAGCAGGGGCAGGCCCACCCCGACCCTGCCGCCGGCCGCGCCCTTGGCGCCGCCGCCCCCGCCCGCCGCGTCGTCCTTGGTGCTGCCGCAGCCTGCCGCCAGCACGGCGGCCAGGGCGAGGGCCGCGGCCAGGACGGTCGTGTTGCGCATCATCTGTCTCCCTCGGGAGGTCCTGCGCGAGGGGGAACCCTCGGACCCGGTATTGGCCCGACCACTACGGAATTGATCAGACCACTGGTGGAGACATCAGACCACTATGGGGATACTTCCTCGCAATACCCCGTAACAAAGTTGTTACTTACGTTTATTGGTATGACCTCTCGGCGCTACGGCAGGATGGCAGCACCCAGCGGAGGGAGCGGCGCGGTGACGGACGACAGCGGGGGCCGGACCACGGTCACCCATCGGGCCATCGAGGAGATCAAGCACAAGATCGCCGCCGGGGAGCTGGCGCCCGGCCAGCGGCTGCCCACCGAGCGCGACCTCGCCACCGAGCTCGGCCTGTCGCGCAGCTCCATGCGCGAGGCGATCCGCGCGCTGACGGTGATGGGCGTGCTGGAGGCGCGGCACGGCGCGGGCATCTACGTCACCCGGCTCGAACCCAAGGACCTGCTGGAGACCTTCGGGGTGGTCGCCGAGATCTCGCGCGGCTCCTCGCTGGTGGACCTGCTCCAGATCCGGCGCATCCTGGAGCCCGCCGCCACCGCCATCGCCGCCGCCCGCATCGACGAGGCGACGCTGGAGACCGTGCGCTCCCACCTGGACCGGATGGCCGCCTGCGAGCGGGTGGAGGACATCATCGCCGCCGACCTCGCCTTCCACCAGACCATCGTGGGCGCGGCGGGCAACCCGGCGCTGGAGGCCATCGTCGCGGGCCTGTCCACCCGCACCTTCCGCGCCCGCGTGTGGCGCGGGCACCGCGACGCCGGGGCGCTCGGCCGGATGCGGCTGGAGCACGAGCGCATCTACCGCGCGCTGCTGGCGCGCGACCCCGAGGCCGCGCGCGCCGCCGCGTCGGTGCACGTGAGCGAGGTCGAGGACTGGTTGCGCTCCAACATCGGCGAGTGGGACTGAGCGCCGCGCCGCCGGACGGCCCGGCCGGGCGGGCGGGAGCCCTACGCTGGCGCGCATGGACAAGCGCGGCTCGGTGATCACGGAGACGATCGACCGGCTCAAGACGATGATCGTCGCAGGCGAGTTCACGGCCGGGCAGCGGCTGCCCACCGAACGCGACCTCGCGGCGCGGCTCGGGGTCTCGCGCAGCTCGCTGCGCGAGGCGATCCGGGCGCTCACCCTGCTCGGCGTGCTGGAGGCGCGGCAGGGCGACGGCACCTACGTCACCAGCCTCGCCCCGCACCTGCTGCTGGACGCGGTCGCGATGCTGGTGGAGCTGTCCCCGGCCGCCACCGTGCTGGACCTGCTGTCGGTGCGGCGGGTGCTGGAGTCGGCCGCCGCCGCCCAGGCCGCCGCGCACATCACCGACGCGCAGCTCGCCGCGCTGGCCGCCTGCCTGGAGGAGATGCGGCACGACCCGCAGCGCGGCGACGGCAGCGTGGACGAGGTGGTCGCCGCCGACGTGCGCTTCCACGAGATCGTCACCGAGGCCGCCGGGAACGCCGTGCTGGCTGCGCTGATCGGCGCGCTGAGCGGGCGGACGCTGCGCGCGCGGGTGTGGCGCGGGCACGCCGACCAGGGAGTGTTCGCGCGGTCCATCGGCGAGCACGAGGCGATCTACCAGGCGCTGCGCGACCGCGACGCCACCCGCGCGGCGGCCGTGGCGGGCGCGCACATCGCGGCGGTCGAGGCGTTCTTCCGCGACGCGCCCGAGCGGGTGCTCCCGGGCGCGGGGTCCCCGCCGGACGGCGTGGGGCCGCCCCCGGGCCCGCGTCCGGGGGCGGCGTGACCGCACGGGTCAGAGTGAGATCTTGAACGACCAGGCGTACTTGCCGGTCCTGCGGACCTCCTCGGGGACGTCGATGATCAGCTTGCCGCCCTCCTGGCGGTAGGTCAGCGCCTTGGTGGACCCGAGCATCTGGATCGTCGTGCCCGCCTTGACCGGCACGGGCGCGGTCAGGGTGAGCTGCGGACCGGGGTCGGTGAGCGAGGTCGCGTACAGGGCCTCGTTCTGCTTGACGGTGAAGCGCACGTCGCCGTCCTCGGCCCCGCCCCGGTTCCAGTAGGTGGTGCCGTAGATCGCCGGGCCGTTGACGCGCAACCACGCGCCGATGTCGGTCAGCCGGTCCCGCATGACCTGCGGGACGGTGCCGTCGCCGGCCGGGCCGATGTCCAGCAGCAGGTTGCCGTTCTTGCTGACGATGTCCACCAGGTCGTCCACGAGCTGGTCGGAGCTCTGGTAGTCGGCGGGCTTCTCGTTCTGGTTGTAGCCGTAGGAGTGGCCGATGCCGTGGCTGGCCTCCCACTTGCGCACGATGGTGTTCGGCGGCTTGGAGTACTCGGGGGTGGTGTAGTCCCCGTGGGTGACGCAGCGGTCGTCCACGGTCACCTCCTGGCCCCGGGCCTTGGCCTCGTTGAACCACCTGGCCAGCCAGCCGGAGGTCTGCCACCAGTCGGTGGGCTTGTTCCAGCCGCCGTCGCACCACACGATGTCCGGCCGGTACTTCTGGGTGATCTCCGTCATCTGCGGGATCATGTGGTCCCGGGGGAAGCTCGCCACCTCGGGCGCGCCGGTGTAGGGCAGCTTCTCACCGGTGTAGGGGTTGCTGGGCTGGGCCGGGTCGTCGCTGTAGCCCTTGTGGTACCACTCCAGCAGCGAGTAGTAGAGGCCGCTCTTGATCTCGGGGAACTCGGCGCGGTTGGTGTCCACCAGCTCCTTGACGAAGTCGCGGCGCGGCCCCTGGTCCACGGTGTCGCGGCCGGTGACGGCGCTGTCGTACATCGCCCAGCCGTCGTGGAACTTGGAGGTGAACACGTAGTACTTGGCGCCGCTGTCGCGCACCAGGCCGAGCCAGTCGCGCGGGTTGAACTTCGCCCCGATCTCGTTGACGAACGAGTCGTAGGACTTGGCGGTGCCGTAGGTGTCGCGGTGGTGCTTGTAGGTCGGCGAGTCCTTGCGGTTCATCGCGTTCCAGTACCACTCGGCGTAGGAGGGCACCGGGCCCCACGCGGGCACCGAGTAGGGGCCCCAGACGATGAAGACGCCGAACTTCTGGTCGTTGAACCACTGCGGGGCCTCGTGCCTGTTCAGCGAGGCGTTGTCGGCGGTGTAGTCGCCGACGCCGACCGTCATCGGGACGGCGAGGGTGTCGGCCGCCTGGCCGTCGAGGGTGACGGTGACGGTGCCGGTGACGTTCGCGACGCCGCCGGTCGGGGCGATGCCGACCTGGACGCGGGCCTCCTCCCCCGGCGGCAGCGCGGTGATGACGGCGGCCTGCCTGGTGGTGACGCCGGGGCCGGTCACCGTGACCGTCAGCGGGCGCGCCGGGGTGACCCAGGCGTCGCCGACGTTCTGCACGGTCACGTCGGCGGCCTGCACGCCGGGCTTGAGCATCCGGGTCCCGGCGCGGGCGGCCCGCACCCTGGGCACCACGCCCTGGCCGAGCGGCTGGAGGCTGAGCGCGAACACGTGCGCGCGGGCCTTGCCCGCCGGGGCGGGCGGCAGCGTGATGGAGGTCGCGACGCGGCGCTGGTCGAAGGCGACCGGGCGGGCGAAGACGCCGCCGCCGAACGCCGACTTGCCGCCGTCGGGCGCGAAGCGGTTGCGCGCCACGATGACGCCGCCCTGCGACGCCCAGTCGGGCACGGTCAGCTGGACCCGCGAGGTGCTGCCGTCGGTGTAGGTGACGGTGACGGGGCCGGTCGTCTCGCCCCAGGTGGCGGCGGCCAGGAGGCCGGCCTCCAGGTAGCGGCCGTCGGGGATGTCGATGGTCTGGCCGTTGGCGACGAGGTTGTTCTTGGCCCCGGTGGCCTGGCCGGGCCAGTCGTAGGCGACGCCGCCCAGGGTGACCCGGCCCTTGGCGGGCATGTCGTCGGCGGCGTAGTTCCAGCCGTCGGCGAGGCTGCCGTCCTTGGGCGCGGCGTCGCTGGCGATGCCGTCGTTGTCGAAGGCCAGGGGGACGGTCACCTGGCCGGGGGCCGGGCCGCGGCGGGCGGGGGCCGCGCCGGCCGCCGGGGCGCCGAGGGGGACGGCGGCCAGCGTCGCCGCCATCACCCCGGCGGTCGCGGCGGCCGTGCCGCGGCGGCGGCCACTGCGTCTGCGCACTGTCATGGGCACTCCGTGGGGATCGCGGGCTACCCCGATTAGCCCTACCAATCTGCTGCTCTCAGCCCGATTCTCACCACTTTCATGGCGTCCGGTCTAGAGGGTGAGGCAAATTGGTCGGGCCAATCTGTTGCCGTCGCTCCGCCGCCGCCCGTACGGTGAGGGCGCCGAAAGGGAGGGACGACGTGAAGATCACTGGGCTGCGGCCCATCCTGCTCAGCCATGACCACACCGGGCCGGGGCCCGCGCTGGAGTGGGTGGGCGGCCGCATCGAGACCTGGGACGCGGCGCTGGTGGAGATCACCACCGACACCGGCGTCACCGGCGTCGGCGAGGTCGCGCAGGGCATCATGGGCGCGCTCGCCGTGCCGGGCGTGGTGGAGGCGCTGCGCCGCTACGCCGTGGGCCTGGACATCGACGAGCCGGGCGCCGTCGGCGACGCATTGCGCGACCGCACCGCGTTCTGGGCGCGCGGCGGCGTGGCGGCGGGCGTCGTCGCGGCCGTGGAGGTCGCCTGCTTCGACGCGGTCGGCAAGGCGCGCGGCGTGCCGATGCGCGAGCTGCTGGGCGACCTGGCGCACGAGCGGATCGAGGTGTACGCCAGCGGCGGCCTGGGCGTGGACGAGGAGCAGGTCGTCGCCTGGTGCGCCGACATGGAGGCACGGGGTTTCACGACCGTGAAATTCCGCGCGATGACCGGCCCCGAGCGCACGATCGGCCTGGTGGACCGGGTGCTGGCGGCGCTGCGGCCGGAGACGCGGTTCGTGCTGGACGCGGTGCAGGGCTGCGCGGGCGCGCCGTGGCCGCTGGAGGACGTGCTGAAGGTCGGCCGTCATCTGGAGCGGTACGGGCCGCGCTGGTACGAGGAGCCGTGCCGGGCCGAGGACGTGGCGGGCTACACCGCCGCCCGCAAGGAGCTGGAGGTGCCGGTGTCGGGGGTGGAGAGCTACTCCACGCGGCAGGAGTTCGAGCGGCTGATGGAGCACGGCGGGGCCGACGTCGTGCAGCCCGACGTGGGCATGGTCGGCGGTCCGGTGGAGTTCCGGCGGATCGCGGCCGAGGCGTTCGGGCGCGGCCTGGACTGCGTTCCGCACATCTGGTCCACGGGGGTGAACCTGATGGCGAGCGTGCACACCGCGTTCGCCACGCCCGGCATGGACCTGATCGAGCTGTGCACGCTGCCGAACCCGCTGCGCGAGGAGCTGATGGACGAGCCGCTGGCCCTCGGCGATTCGCACGTCGCGCCGCCGGCCGCGCCGGGCCTCGGCGTCACGCTGACGCCGGAGATCGAGCGGAAGTACGCCTTCCAGCCGGGGCGGGGCCATGTCATCCGCTGAGGGCACCGGCGGGCTGGACCCGCGCGCCGCGGCCGCCCAGGTCGCCGACTCGCTGGACGCGGCCGGGGCGCGCCGCCAGGTGCTGGCCGCCGCGATCCGGCCGCTGCGCGAGGGCATGCGCGCGGTGGGACGGGCCCGCACGGTGCAGTTCGTCCCCGTCGAGCGGGCGGGCGACGACCCCTACGACGACATGATCGACTTCATCGACGGCGTGCGGCCCGGCGAGGTCGTGGTGGTGGCCGCCGGCGGGAGCGCGCGCAGCGCCTGCTGGGGCGAGCTGTTCTCGGCCGCCGCGCTCGGCCGGGGCGCGGCGGGGCTGGTGTGCGACGGGTACGCGCGCGACCGCGCCAAGGTGCTGGAGCTGGGCTTCCCGGTGTTCGCGCGCGGCACGCTGCCGATCGACTACCGGGCGCGGATGCGCGTGGTGGCGGCGCAGGAGCCGGTCGAGTGCGGCGGGGCGCGGGTCGCGCCCGGCGATCTGGTGGTGGCCGAGGACGACGGCGTCGTGGTGGTGCCCGCGGAGCTGGAGGCGGAGGTGGTCGCGCTCGCCAACGCGCGCGTGACGACCGAGTCGGATGTGCTCTCCGAACTGCTCGGCGGCGCGAGCCTGCGCGAGGTGTGGGAACGGCACCGCGTGCTGTAGGCGCGGGTCCTGGTCCAGCAGCAGTTCGGTGTGGAGGGCGCGGCGGAAACCGGCGGTGTCGGAGCCGCCTCGTACGGCGGCGTGCGTCTCGACGAAGCGGGTCAGCGCCGGGCCGGGATCCCCTCCCCCGGCCATGACGGGGACGGCCATCCGGCACGCCTCGCCGACGCCCTCCATGAGCCGGCCCTCGTCGGAGATGGCGGCGGCGTTGATCCGGCCGCGCGAACGCATCCGGTGCCGCAACGACCGGTCGGCGGCGACCGCGACCATCCCGGCGTAGGCGACGACCTGCGCCGGGGTGGGGTCGGCGGGCGGCTCGGGCACGCTGAGGCGCACGAAGCCGTCGATGTAACGGTCGTCCAGCTCGGCGACGATCAGCGACCGCCAGAACCCCTCCAGCACGTCGCGGGCGGCGGGTCCGTCCTCGTTCGACCGCCTTCGACTGAGACGATGACCGTCCCCTGAGCGGAGGACCGCCAAGTGATCGTCGCTTATGTTCTGGCCACCGGCGGTGGGGGTTTACAGGCCCCCGACGAGCACTGATGGCGAGTCGGCTGGTGTGGGCGCCTGATCCTCGGCGGGACGGGCTGCGCGGTTTCGCGCGGATCGAGGACGACCGGGCGGGCTCGCATCCAGGCGTCCCGCACATCCGCGCGCTCGGCACCATGTGGCGGTTCGACATCCATCCGTGCGACGTGGACACCCTGCCCGACCGGCAGCGGCAGGAAGTCGCGGGGATGCGCATCGGCGGTCGGGAGCGCCGGGCCGCCGAGGGTGAGACCTGGCGGTTCTCCTGGTCGTGGTACCTGACCGGGGCGTTGCGGGCCACCACCTCGTTCACGCACGTGCACCAGCAGTTCGCGGTGGGGACGGGCCGTCCGGTGCTGGTGATCTCGTTGCGGCGGCGCGGCGGGCGCGACACGGTCGAGTTGAACGCCCTGCACGCCGGGGTGCTGCTCGGCGCGGCCGATCTCGCGCCGCTGCGCGGCCGGTGGAGCACGGTGGAGCTGGAGATCCGGTACGCGGCCGAGGGGCGGGTGCGCTGGCGCGTCGCCGACGACGCCGGGCGGGTGGTGGCCGACGTCGCGCGCGACGGCCTGGCCACCTGGTATGGCAACGCCGGGGTCGCCCCCAAGTGGGGCATCTACCGCTCGTCGAAGGACGCGGCGCGGCTTCCGGACGCCCATCTGCTGCTGAAGGACCTGCGCGCCCACCAGCGATGACGACGCATTAGGGTCGCCGTCATGGTCACCCCGATCGAGCCTCCGGCCGAGCCGTCCGGCACCCTCACCGACCCGCGCGCGCTGCTGTCGGGCTACCTCGACTTCTACCGGGACGCGCTGCTGCGCAAGCTCGACGGCGTGCCCGAGGAGCGGCTGCGCGCGAGCGTGCTGCCGTCCGGCTGGACGCCGCTGGAGCTGTTCAAGCACCTCACCTACGTCGAGATCCGCTGGTTGCAGTGGGGTTTCCTCGCCGAGCCCATCGCCGCGCCGTGGGGCGACCGCAGGCCGGGCGACGAGGAGCAGGACCGCTGGCACGTGCCGGAGGACGAGACCTTCGCCGACCTGCGCGCGGCGTTCCTGGCGACCTGCGAGCGCTCGCGGGAGATCGTGGCGGGTGCGGACCTCGACGCCTTCGCAGCGCCCGGCGGACGGTTCGACGGGGCCGAGCAGCCGCCGTCGCTGATCTGGATCCTGTTCCACCTGCTCCAGGAGTACGCCCGCCACCTCGGGCATCTGGACGTCGTCCGCGAGTTGTCGGACGGTGTCACCGGCGAGTAGCTCATCTCCGACGCCCCGAGGAGACCCGGGTCGCTGCGCGACGACGCCGGACCGGCCACCCGGCGGCGGCCACGGGCTAGAGCGTCATTCCCACTGGACCGACACCTCCGGGCCGTCCGGCACCACCCGCGCCACCAGCGACTCGTAGACGAACACCGCCGCGCGGACCTGGCTCGGCCGGGCCTCCCAGACCTCCCCCACCGCGCCGGGCGCGGCGCCGCCCAGCGCCTCGGTCAGCGCCCGCACCGCGCTGGGCTTGCTGCCGCTCACTCCGCACGGCCCCAACCGCTGCGATCCGTGCGGCCGCTCGACGACCTCCCACGCGAAGCAGGTCCGCTCTCCGGTTCTTCGTTCCCGCGCCATCGCCCTCAGCCCCCCACGCCGGCGTTCTGCCGACCTCATCCGACCGTAGAGCGGAACGTGACGGGGCGCATACGTAGTGCTGCCTATCTTCCATACCTACTTCGTCTTGCCCACCGGTCAGTGCAGCCGGGCGAACCAGGCGGCGACCTGGGCGCGCGAGGAGTAGTCGAGCTTGCCGAGGATGTGCTCGACGTGCGAGTCGACGGTGCGCTTGGCGATGACGAGCCGGTCGGCGATCTCCCGGTTGGACAGGCCCTCGGCGACCAGTCCGGCGATCTCCAGCTCGCGCGGCGTCAGCTCGCGGCGGCCCGGCGCGGCGTCCCCGGCGTCGGCGGCGCGCGGCGGGGCGGCGTCCGCGGCGGCCCCGGGCGCGGGGATCTCGTCCAGCGCCACCGCCACGGCCCGGTCCATCTCCAGCAGCACGCCTTCCCTGAGGGCGGACGCGGCGTCGTCCTCGCCGATCTTGTCGCGGGCCGTCTGCTCGTACAACGTCCGCAACGTCGAGTGCAGCGGGCCGAACAGCGTGGTGCCGGTGAACTCGCGCAGCCGGTCGGCGACCCCGAACAGCCGCATCCCGGCGGCGGCGTCGCCCAGCGTGATCAGGGTGGCGCCGATCATGTCGAGGGCCAGCGCGACGCCCATGCGGTCGCCCAGGTCGCGCTTGATGCGCAGGCCCTCACGCAGCCAGGGCAGCGCCTGCTCGGGGTCGCCGCCCAGCATCTGCGCCATGCCGTGCGCGCACTGCCCGTAGGAGCGGCACCACAACTCGCCCGCCGCCTCGGTGGCCTCGACGGCGTCGGCGGCGTGCCGCGTCGCCGCCGCGATGTCGCCGTTCAGCGCGCAGGCGACCGACAGGAACAGCGTGGCGGTCGGCACCAGCACGTCGTCGGTGCCCGCCTGCCGGTGCAGGCCGACGGACTCGGCCAGCAGCCGGGCGGCCTCCTCGGCGCGCCCGGCGTACAGGGCGGCGAGGCCCTGGCTCTCGCGGACGTAGGCCAGCCCGCAGCGGTCGCCGTCGGCCAGGGCGCGCCGCTCGGCGGGCTCCAGGCACTCGGCCGCGCCGTCCGGGTCGCTCTGCAACGTGGCGAGCAGCGCGGCCAGCGCCAGCGGCTCGGCGGGGACGTCGTCGCGCAGGTCGCGGCTGTCGAGGATGCGCGTGACCCAGTGCCGCGCCTCCCCGATGAGGCCGCCGAGCGCCAGGAGGCGGCCCAGCGCCGACGCGGTCGCGACGAGCGTGTCGACGTCGGCGGCGCGCATGCCGTGGTCCAGCAGCGCGGACACGTTGGCGTGCTCGTGGCGGAACCAGTGCTGCCAGCGGGGCTGGGCGGCGGTGCCGAGTTCGGCGTGGGCGCGGCGCAGGCGCGCGGCGTACCAGGCGAACGCGCGGTCGCGCATGGCGGCGGTCTCGCCCAGCTCTTCCAGCCGCTCGGCCCCGTACTCGCGGAGGGTGTCGAGCATGCGGTAGCGGGCGGTGCCGTCGCGGTCGACGCGCAGCACGACGGACTTGGCGATCAGCTCGGACAGGTCGTCCAGCACGGCGGTGAGGTCGTCGCCGCCGCAGACCTCCTCGGCGGCCTCCAGGCCGAAGTCCCCGGCGAACACCGACAGCCGCGCCCACAACAACCGCTCCTGCGGGGTGCACAGCTCGTGGCTCCAGTCGATGGCGGCGCGCAACGTCTGGTGGCGCGGCAGGCCGGTGCGGCGACCGCGCACGTTCAGGATGCGGCGGTCCAGGCGCTCGACGAGCTGCTCGACCGACAGGGCGCGCAGCTGCACCGCGGCCAGCTCGATGGCCAGCGGGATGCCGTCCATGCGGTGGCACAGCAGCGCGACCGCGGCGCGGTTGGCGTCGGTGACCCGCCAGCCGGGCGACACCGCAGCGGCGCGCTCGGCGAACAGCTCCACCGCCTCGCAGGATGCGGCGGCGTCGGGCACGCCGCCCTCCTCGGGGCGGGCCAGCGGCGCGACGACCAGGGTGTGCTCGCCGGTGACGTCCAGCGGGCGACGGCTGGTGACCAGCATCCGCAGGCCGGGCGCGGCGCGCAGCAGCACCTCGGCCAGCAGGGCGCAGGCGTCCACCAGGTGCTCGCAGGTGTCCAGCACCAGCAGCACCCGCTGCTCGGCCAGCACCAGGGCGAGGCCGTCCAGCGCGCCGGCCGGGTCCTGGTCGAGCACGCCCAGCTCCTCGGCGACCTTCTGGGCGAGCAGGCCGGGCTCGCGCAGCGCCGACAGGTCGACGAAGCAGACGCCGTCCTCCATGGCCGCCTCCAGGGCGGCCGCCGCGCGCACGGCCAGCCGGGTCTTGCCGACGCCGCCGGGACCCATCAGGGTCACCAGGCGGCAGCGCCCGAACAGGCCGCGGATCTCGGCGAGCTCGGCCCGGCGGCCCACGAAGCTGGTGAGCTCCGCCGGGAGCCGGCCCGATCGCCGTTCCATGCTGATGAGCGACACCACCACCGCCTCGTGGTCGCCTCCCCGCCCGGCGCCGCCGCGCCGCGGGGGGTCTCCGTCAGATCAGCATCGTACTCTTTCTTGGACCGTTCGCGACTGGATCATTACTCAGCGCAGGGGCCCGTGTCAGAAGGCGCAGCGTGCGCGTCCCGGCCACCGCCCAGGCGGCGGTCAGCGGCAGGTACAGCGCGACGGCGAGGACCGCCAGGACGTCCAGGCCGGTGTGCTTGGCGAGCGCGGCCGCGCCGGTGACGCAGGTGCCGACGGGGAAGGTGTAGGCCCACCAGGTCATGGCGAAGGGCATCCCGGCGCGCAGCGCCCGCACGTTCGCCGCCAGGGCCAGCGCCAGCCACAGCAGCGCGAACCCCATCACCGGCACCCCGTACAGCACCGCGAACGCGCGCATGGCGGGGGCGTAGGCGGGCGCGACGGCGGCGGCGTCGGCGAGCTGGTTGACGGCGGTGGTGGACTGCCCGAGCGGGCCCAGCACCAGGAAGAGCGTCGGGGTGAGGGTGACGGGGGCGAGCCCGTGGTGCGCCAGGCGCGCCCAGATGACCGGCAGCAGCGCCAGCGTGGCCAGCAGGCTCAGCCCGAACAGGGCGTAGCAGCCGTACAGCAGGGTCGCGCGGGGCTGGCCGGGCGGCAGGTGCGGGATCAGCGCGGGGCCGGTCGCCGCCGACACCATGGGGGCCACCACCGGCAGCAGCCAGGCGGGGGCGGCGCTGCCGGGGCGCAGGTCGTGCCGGGTGATCATCAGGTGCGGGACGGCGGCGGCGACGGCCAGGCCGTACAGGGTGCCGGTGGTCCAGAGCGCGGCGTCCAGCATGACGGCGGTGCGCGCGCCGAGCACGTCCGCGCCCACGAGCAGGGTGGCGTGGCCGACGGCGAGCAGCGCCATGGGCGGGCAGCCGTAGAAGACGGCGACGGCCGGGTCGTCCAGCTGGGCGCGGGCCGTCTCCCGGTACCGCGTCAGGTGGACGGCGCGGGCGGCGCAGACCAGCGCCAGCACCGCCAGCGACAACGCCCAGACCGTCACCGCGAAGGCGCGCTGCCCGGGGACCTGGACCGGCAGCACGTGCGCGCCGGTCGCCACGATGGCGGTGCCCATGACGCAGGCGTGCCAGTTGGGCCCCACGGAGCGGAACGGTTCGGAGATCACCATGTGTCCACCGTGGACCGGTCCGGGCGGGATCAGTAGAGGTCATCGCCCTATGAGGGCATAAGCTGGGGTTATGAGCGTCGCGCGGCGGGTGCCGGACCTGGCGGCCCTGGAGTTGCTGCTGGCGGTGGTGCGGCTCGGCAGCGTCGGGCGGGCGGCGGCCGAGCTGGGCGTCACCCAGCCCGCCGCCAGCGCGCGCATCCGCGCGATGGAGGCGCAGGTCGGGGTGGCGCTGCTGGAGCGCTCGCCGCGCGGGTCGCGGCCCACCGAGGCCGGGACGCTGGTGGCGGGATGGGCGCAGCAGGTGCTCGACGCCGCGCGGGCGCTGGAGGCCGGGATCGGCGCGCTGCGCGAGGACCGCGACGCGCGGTTGCGGGTGGTGGCGAGCCTGACGGTCGCCGAGTACCTGGTGCCGAACTGGCTGCTGGCCCTGCGCGCCGCGCACCCGCAGGTGGCGGTGACGCTGCGCACGGCCAACTCCACGGGGGTGGCCGAGGTGGTGCGGAGCGGGGCGGCCGACCTCGGGTTCGTGGAGGGCGTGCGCACGCCGTCGGGGCTGAGCGGGACGGTGGTGGCGGCCGACCGGCTGGTCGTGGTGGTCGCGCCGGGCCACCGGTGGGCGCGGCGGCGCGGCGGCGTGGGGATCGACGAGCTGGCGGGCACGCCGCTGATCCTGCGCGAGGAGGGCTCGGGCACCCGCGAGGTGCTGGACCGGGCGCTGGCCGAGCACGGCGGGGCGGCGGCGCCGCTGCTGCAACTCGGCTCGACGACCGCGCTGAAGGCGGCGGCGGTGTCGGGCGCGGGGCCGGTGGTGCTGAGCGAGCTGGCGGTGGCCGACGAGGTGGCGGGCGGGCGCCTGGTGGTGGTGCCGGTGCCGGGCCTGGACCTGCGCCGCCCGCTGCGCGCGGTATGGCCTGCGGGCCGCCGCCCGGCCGGACCCGCACGCGATTTGCTGGCCTTGGCCCGCCAGGGCGTACGCGCCCCCTGACAGGGCCGCCTGCGCGCGGCCGGTAGGCCCCACACCAAGCCCCGCGACTCATCTGCTCTCCCCTAACGGCCGCGCGTGCGAGGCCGACGGGCAGCAGATGGTGGCGCGGGGTGTGCCCGCCGACTGACGGCCGCGCGTGCGAGGCCGACGGGCTTGCCTACGCCGTCTCTAGCCAGAACCACGTAGGCGGGTGGGTGCCGCGCTGGCCGGGTCGGACGGCGGGATCCTTCAGGACCGCGCGGGCGGGGTGGGCGACGCGTCGGACAAGGTCAGGCGGCCGGGTCCTCCAGGACCGCCTGGATTTCGAGCTGGATGGCGATCGTGTCGCCGAGCATCACCTTGTCGCCCTACAGCGGGACGTTGAACTCGATGCCGAAGTCGCGGCGGCTGATCGTGGTGGTCGCGGTGAACCCGGCGCGGGTGCCGCCCCAGGGGTCGGGGCCGACGCCGTGGAACTCGGCCAGCAGCCGGACCGGGCAGCCGGTGTCCTTGACCGTCAGCATGCCGTCCACGTGGTAGCGGGGCTGGCGGGCGCGGCGGCCGACGGCGGCGGGCTCCACGGCGGTGGAGGCGAAGGTCATCAGGGGGAAGCGCGCGACGTCCAGGAAGTCGGCGGAGCGCACGTGCGCGTCGCGCTCGGCGCTGCGGGTGTCCAGCGAGGCCATCTCGACCTCGGCGCGCGCCGACGAGGCGAGCAGGTCCTCGCCCACCTCGATGGCCCCGCCGAACGCGGCGAAGCTGCCGCGCACCGTGGTCATCAGGTGCCGGACGGTGAAGGTGATCTCCGAGTGGACCGGGTCGACGGTCCACCGGCCGGCCACCAGATCCGGCAACGCGCGCGCCAGAGCCACAATTCCCCCAAACAGCTCATACGACTCAGGTGCGCAGAATCTACCCCAGACTTCGACGGACTCGGCAGGCCGCCGGGGATCGACCCCGGCCGGACCGGGAAGGATGCGGACATGATCGGAGAACACGTCCTGGCCGGATACGCGCCCGACTCCGGCGGGCGCGAGGCGCTCGCGCTGGCGGGCGCGATCGTCGAGCACACCCACGGCCGCCTCACCGTCGGCGCCGTCTACCCGCCCGACCGGGTGGCCGCCGCCGGGGAGGCCAACACCCTGCTGGAGCAGGCCGGCGGCCTGCTGGCGGAACGGCCCGCAGGCGTCGCCGTCGGCTTCGCCACCCAGTTCGCCACCCAGGAGAGCCGCAGCGTCGGGCGCGGCCTGTCGTCGCTGGCGGGCAAGGTCGGCGCGGACCTCATCGTGATGGGCTCGCCGCCCGGCGGCGCGCGCGGCCGCATCGGCGTCAGCTCGACCGCCGACAACCTGCTGCACTCGGCCACCGAGGCGGTCATGCTGGCCCCGTCGGGCTATGCGCCCCCTCCGCAGGGACTAGAGCGGATCACCGTCATGTACGTGCAGCGCCCGCAGGCCGACGAGGCCGTCACCCGCGCCGCGATCGCCGCGATCACGCTGGGGGTGCCGCTGCGGCTGCTCACCCTGGCGGTCGGCGACGCGCCCGCCGGGCGGCTGCGCGACGACCTGGCGCTGGCGATCCGGCTGGCGCAGGACTCCTCCGGACTGCCCGCCGAGGAGGTGTCGGCGGGGCTGGCCGAGGGCGACGACGTGGCCGACGCGCTGGGCGACGCCGACTGGCTGCCGGGCGAGATCCTGGTGTGCGCCAGCAGCGAGGACGCCGCCGCGCACCGGGTGTTCCTGGGCGAGGTGGCCTTGAAGGTGCTTCGTGCCGCGCCATGCCCGGTGACCGTTTTGCCCCGTGGCTACACATAACTACCTCTACCTCCCGCTGACCACCGCCCCCATAGTCCGTATCGACCAGTTCATCCGGAAGCTCTTGCCGTCGGGTTTTTACCTCGGCTACATTTCCCCGAGATCGGAACGTGACCTTGATCGGTGACTTTCCGGGCGGTCAGGCGTCCCTGGCCCGCATCATCACGCCCGCGCGCGGGCTCAGGGGAGCAACGGAGCGGCATGCAGACGGACCCGGTGGGCAAGAAACTCCTGGAGATCGCCAAGGACCAGCTCGGCTACACCGAGAAGGGCGACGGCTACACCAAGTTCGGCGACTGGTACGCCGACAACGTCGACGGCGACCACGACAGCTACTTCAAGACCGCGCCCTGGTGCGACATGTTCCTCGCCTGGGCCGCCTTCAAGGCCGGGGTCGAGGAGCAGGCCGGGCAGTTCGCCTCGACGGTCCTGCACGCCAAGTGGTTCGCCAAGCAGGACGCCTTCGGCACCGAGCCGGTCCCCGGCGCGCTGGTGTTCTTCGACTGGAACGGCTCCGACGACATCGACCAGATCGACCACGTCGGGCTGGTCGAGCGGGTGGACGGCAAGCAGATCCACACCATCGAGGCCAACGCCGACGGCTACAAGCTGATGCGCAAGGTCCGGCACATGGACCAGATCGTCGGCTTCGGCTACCCCGGCAAGATCAAGGTCGAGCCGAAGACCGAGCAGAAGTACACCCCCAAGCACGCCGCGCCCGCCCCCGTCGAGGCCGTCACCGGCCAGGTCCCCGCCGCGGCCGTGCGCACCCAGCAGCAGGACGGCGCCCCGCACCCCGGGCCGGTCGTGCCGAACCAGGAGGTCGTGCTCGGCGGCCTGCTGGCGTTCGTGCTGTGCGGCACCGTCGCGCTGGCCGCCGGGAAGGCCGCCGCCGCCAAGGCCCCCACCGCGCCGCCCATCCGGGTCCGCAAGCGCGGCCGGCACCACCGCCCCGCCGTCCCCGTCGAACTGCCCACCGGCCTCACCCCGGCCGACCTGGACGACGCCGAGTCCCACACCACGGTCATGCCCGTGTTGTCGCTGGCCGCCGCCCACCAGGCCGAGGACCGCGAGTTCTGGGGCCGCATCGCCCACCTCCAGGAGGACGAGGAGCTGGCCTTCTGGGACGACCTGCACGCCGAGTCCACGCTGACCGCCGCGAACGCCCCCGTGGCGGCCCCGGTGGCGGCCCCGGAACCGGTCCGTTCGGCGCACGCGGTGCCCAACGTTTTCGCGAGTGGTCCCAACATCCGTTAGAGTTGGTCCTGCAAGCACGGGGCACGCCCCGGGCAGGCGGAAGTGGCTCAGTGGTAGAGCATCACCTTGCCAAGGTGAGGGTCGCGGGTTCGAATCCCGTCTTCCGCTCAGCGAAACAGAACGGCCCCCTCCTCCGGGAGGGGGCCGTTTCGCGTTGCCGGGACCCCGGCGGACGGCCGCACGCGGAACCTCCGAGTCCTACCCGCCGACGTGCACAACCACTCCCGGATTCCGCTAGAGTTGTTCCTGCGAGGCGGGGGGAACCCCGCAGCCGCAAGCGGAAGTGGCTCAGTGGTAGAGCATCACCTTGCCAAGGTGAGGGTCGCGGGTTCAAATCCCGTCTTCCGCTCGCTGGTGGAGTGGCCGAGAGGCGAGGCAACGGCCTGCAAAGCCGTGTACACGGGTTCAAATCCCGTCTCCACCTCCACGTGAGACCCCAGCCAGGGGCACGTCACGGGCGATTAGCTCAGTGGGAGAGCGCTACCTTGACACGGTAGAGGTCACTGGTTCAATCCCAGTATCGCCCACCATCTCCGGAACCCCCGGGCCCTGTGGCCCGGGGGTTCCGCCGTTTCCGGCGTCGTCTCCGGCGGCGCGGCCGGTTATGCTCCGCTGAGCCTTGAGGCGGATGGGAGCATATGAACACCTTTGTCGCTTTGGACGTCGGCGGGACCTCGATGAAGGGCGGCCTGGTGGCCGCCGACGGCGCGCTGGTCGCCGCCGAGGCCCGGCCGACCGGCCGCGAGCGCGGGCCGGACGCGGTGGTCGGGGAGATCCTGGCGTTCGCCGAGCACCTGGCCGCCGCCTCCCCCGGCGGCCCGCCCGCCGCCGCGGGGATCGCGGTGCCCGGCATCGTGGACGAGGCCGCCGGGACCGCCGTGTACGCCGCCAACCTCGGCTGGCGCGACGTGCCGCTGCGCGACCTGCTCGCCGCCCGCCTCGGGATGCCGGTCGGCGTCGGCCACGACGTGCGCACCGGCGGGCTCGGCGAGGCCGCCTACGGCGCGGGCCGGGGGCGCGGCGACTTCCTGTTCGTGCCGCTGGGCACCGGCATCGCCGCCGCCGTGGTGATCGGCGACAGCCCCTATCCGGGCACCACCGGCGCGGGCGGCGAGATCGGGCACATGGTGGTGCGGCCCGGCGGCGAGCCGTGCCCGTGCGGGCAGCGCGGCTGCCTGGAGGTCTACGCCTCGGCCGCCGCCCTCCCCCGCCGCTACGGCGATACCGCCCTGGGCGCGGAGGACGTGCTGGCGCGCGCCGAGGCCGGGGACCGGAAGGCGCAGCGGGTGTGGGACGAGGCGCTGGACGCGCTGGCCGACGCGCTGACGGCGGCGACCATGCTGCTGGACCCGGCGGTGGTGGTGCTGGGCGGCGGGCTGGCCGAGAGCGGCGACCGGCTGCTGGTGCCGCTGACCGCGCGGCTGGCCGACCGGTTCACCTTCCGCGCCCCGCCGCCGTTGGCGCGGGCCGCCCTGGGGCATCGGGCCGGGATGTTCGGGGCTTCGATCCTGGCCGAACGCGCCTGGCAGTCGAGCCGCGCTCCCGTGTGACCCTCGCGGCCGCCCGCGTCCCGTTACCGTGGCGGCATGAACGTGCTGCTGGCCATGGCCACCGGGGCGGTGCCGACCGGGCTGGCCGCGCTGGCGCTGCACGCGCGGGGCCGCCGCCCCCTGGGCAGCCCCGCCGACCGCGCCACCTTCGCGACGCTGCACGCCGCCTCGCTGGCCGCGCCGCCGCTGCGCGCCGGGCTGACCGAGCAGGGCGCGCAGAAGGCCGCCCGGCACCTGCGCGCCCTGCTGGGCACCGCCGCCGTCGCGATCACCGCCGGGGACCGGCTGCTGGCCTGGGACGGCGCGGGCGGCCACCACGGCGACGGCGCGGCGGCGCACGCCCGGGGCCCGGCCGCCGACGGCCGCACCGCCGTGCTGGGGCCGGACGCGGTCGGCTGCGGCCGGGCCGACTGCCGGATCCGGCGGGCGGTCGTCGTCCCGCTCACCACCGACGACCGGGTGGTGGGCGCGCTGGCCGCCTACGGCGAGGACGTCCCGGCCGGGCTGATCCGGGCCGTGGAGCAGGTCGGCCGGTGGGTGGACGCGCAGCTGGAGCTGGCCGAGCTGGACCGGTCCCGGACGCGGCTCATGGAGGCCGAGGTGCGGGCGCTGCGGGCGCAGATCTCGCCGCACTTCGTCTACAACTCGCTGACCACCATCGCCTCGTTCGTGCGCACCGACCCCGAGCGGGCCCGCGAGCTGCTGCTCGACTTCGCCGACTTCACCCGCTACTCCTTCCGGCGGCACGGCGACTTCACCACCCTCGCCGAGGAGCTGCGCTCCATCGACCGCTACCTGCTGCTGCAACGGGCCCGGTTCGGCGACGGGCGGTTGCGGGTGACCGCGCGGATCGCGCCGGAGGTGCTGCCGGTGGCGGTGCCGTTCCTGTGCCTGCAACCGCTGGTGGAGAACGCGGTGCGACACGGCCTGGAGGACGGCGCGGGCGCGGGCCGCGTCAGCATCGTCGCCGCCGACGCCGGGTCGGAGTGCACGATCAGCGTGGAGGACGACGGCGTCGGCATGGATCCCGAGCGGTTGCGCCTGGTGTTGTCGGGCGAGAGCGACGCCGAGGGCGAGCGGTCCGGGGAGGCGGCCGGGATCGGGCTGGCCAACGTGGACCTGCGGATGCGGCAGGTCTACGGCGACGACTACGGCCTGGCGGTGGAGACCGCGCCCGGCGCGGGCACCAAGGTGACGTTGCGGGTGCCCAAGTACCGCCCCGGCGTGACGGCCTCCTGACCCGCGCCGCCCGCCGTCGCGGAGATCGCCGGTGCGTGACCGTTCGGTCGCTGTAGGTTGACGCCGACCGCCCGGGTCGGCACCCTGTTAGGCGTCTGTGATGTGGATCACATGGGGATCACGAGGAGGCGGCGATGGGCGGGCCCGTGCGTTCCGGTGCCGGACAGCGGCGGGCGGGCGCCGCCGGGCCGCCGCCCCGGGTGCTGGTGACCAGCCCGCGCGCCCGCGCGCCCCGGCGGAGCGCGCCGCCGGTCACCCGGGAGATCGACGAGCAGACCGGCCTCGGCGAGGCGTACATGCGCTCGCTGGTGCGCGCCCAGTTCCGGCTGGCGCTGCTGGTGTGCGCGGTGGCGGTGGCCGCGATCGGCGGGCTGCCGCTGCTGTTCGCGGCGGCCCCGCGGGCGCGGACGGTCGCGCCGCTGGGCGTGCCGCTGGCGTGGTTGCTGCTGGCCGGGGCGATGTACCCGGCGTTCGTGGCGGGGGGCTGGTGGTACGTGCGGCACGCCGAGCGCAACGAGCGCGACTTCGCGGCGCTGGTGACCGGGGCGGACCCGGCGGCCGGGGACCGGGACCCGCTCCGGTGACCGCCCCGTCCGGGATCGCGGCGGTGTCGCTGGTGCTGGTCGCCACGCTGCTGCTGGGCGCGCTCGGGCCGCGGTTGTCCCGCACCACCTGCGACTTCTACGTGGCCTCGCGCACGGTGTCGCCGCTGCGCAACGCCTCGGCGATCGGCGGGGAGTACCTGTCGGCGGCCTCGTTCCTCGGCATCGCCGGGCTGATCCTGGCGCACGGGGCCGACATGTTGTGGCTGCCGGTCGGGTGGACCGGCGGCTACCTGGTGCTGCTGGTGCTGATCGCCGCGCCGCTGCGCCGGTCGGGGGCCTACACGCTGCCCGACTTCGCCGAGGCGCGGCTGGGGTCGGCGGCGGTGCGGCGCACCACCACCGCGCTGGTGGTGCTGATCGGCTGGTTGTACCTGATGCCGCAGCTCCAGAGCGCGGGTCTGGTGCTGCGCACCGCGACGGGCACGCCGGTGTGGGCGGGCGCGGCGCTGGTGACGGTGGTGGTGGCGGTCAACGTGCTGATCGGCGGGATGCGCAGCATCACGCTGGTGCAGGCGTTCCAGTACTGGCTGAAGCTGACCGCGCTGGCGGTGCCGCTGGTGTTCATGCTGCTGGCCTGGCGCTTCGACGGCGCGTCGGGGCTGACGCGGGACGCGCCGCCGGTGTTCCCCGAGCGCACCACCGTGCGGGTCGGCGCGGAGGTGGCGGTGCGGGTGCAGCGGCCCGCCGAGGTCACCGTCACCGGGCGGCTGGACGGCGCGGACCTGCGCGCCCGGCCCGTCACGCTGACCGCCGGGACGCACCGGATCGGCAAGGACGCCGTCGTGACGTTCCCGGCGGGCGCGGCGGTGCCGCACGTGGCGGACCTGCCCGCCCGCACCGGCCGGGAGTGGGCGCTGCCGCTGTCGGGCCGCGACAACCCGCTGTACGGCACCTACTCGCTGATCCTCGCCACGTTCCTGGGCACGATGGGGCTGCCGCACGTGCTGGTGCGGTTCTACACCAACCCCGACGGGCGGGCCGCACGCCGCACGACCGCGATCGTGCTGTCGCTGCTCGGCGCGTTCTACCTGATGCCCGCCCTGTACGGGGTGCTCGGCCGCATGTACGCCCCCGAGTTGCTGATGACCGGCCGCACCGACGCGGTGGTGCTGACGCTGCCGGGGCGGCTGGTGGGCGGGGCGGCCGGGGACCTGCTGACGGCGCTGGTCACCGGCGGCGCGGTGGCGGCGTTCCTGTCCACCTCCTCGGGCCTGGCGGTGTCGGTCGCCGGGGTGATCGGCCAGGACGTGCTGCGCGGCGGGGTGCGGTCGTTCCGGCTGGCGACGGTGCTGGCGCTGGCGGTGCCGCTGGCGCTGGCGCTGGCCGCGCGGGAGCTGGCGGTGGCCGACGTGGTGGGGCTGGCGTTCGCGGTGGCGGCCTCGACGTTCTGCCCGCTGCTGGTGCTCGGCATCTGGTGGCGGCGGCTGACGGTGGCCGGGGCGCTGGCCGGGCTGCTGACCGGCGGGACGACGGCGGGCGGCGCGGTGTCGTGGACGATCGTGGGCGGCACGCCGGACGGCACGGCGGGCGCGCTGCTGGCCCAGCCCGCGGCGTGGTCGGTGCCGCTGGCGTTCGCGGTGATGGCGGGGGTGTCGCTGCTGACGCCGCGCGGCGTCCCGGCGGGCACGGCGCGGATCATGGTGCGGCTGCACGTCCCCGAGTCGCTGGACGTGGACCGGGGCACCTGGCGGCCGAAGGAAGGGTGAGACGGCGAACGGGCGGCGGGGCCGGGGCCCCGCCGCCCGTCACGGGCTCTCAAAAGGTCAGGAGCGGACCCGCGCGGCCGTCTCGGCGGCCTTTGCCTTGGCCTTGACGGCGCCCGCCTTGCCCTTGGCCGCACCCGCCTTGCCGGCCTTGCGGCCGACCTTGCCCGCCGTCACCGCGGCGGTGCCCAGCGCGGGGGCGGCGGTCGCCTTGGCGGTGCCGGCGGCACTGCCGAGCCGCGCCTTGGCGAGCTGCCAGCGGGTGGCCTTGGCGCGGGCGTGCCGGCGCCACAACACGACCGCCACCAGCCCGGCCGCCACTCCGGCGACACCGGCGCCCGACCACGCCTTCTTGCCGGTCGCCCGGTCCTTGAGGGTGGTCTCGTGCAGGTTGTCACGGGTGCGCGCGCTGTCGTCGCGCACGCGCGCCGGAGTGGTCTCGGGGTCGCCCTGGGGCGTGCCCAGGCCGATGGTGTCGGTGTGCGGGACCTTCTCGGTGGTCATCTCTGCCCCTCCTTAGCGGCTACGTCGCGTCCATGGATCTACCCGTGACGCGCGCGCCAAACGAGACCCGTGTCTCTCCTGCGGCCGCGCACCGGGCGCACGCAGCACGGGGAGCTTCCTCTAAAAGAGGTACATTTCCGTCGGACCTCGCCGGTAGCGTTCGCTCGCATGAGCGAGGAACTCGCGCGGGGCCGCGCACTGGTCGAGGCGGGCGACGTCGGCGGGCTGCTGCGGCACCTGCGGGCCAGCGCCGGCCGGATGCCGGTGGCCGACGTGGCGCGGCTGATGGAGCCCGCCGCCGCCCGGTCCGGCTTCGACGACCTGCGCGCGGCCGCGGCGGCCGTGATCGCCGAACCGGACGGGGCGCGGGAGCTGTACGGCTTCGCCGGCGCGTGCGTCGAGCGCGGCGTCGCCTTCCTGGCGGTGCCGGTCCTGCGGCGGGTGCTGGAGATCGTCCCCGACGCCCGCGCGGCGCTGCTCAAGCTGGCCGAGGCGCTGGAGCAGGAGGAGCGGCACGCCGAGGCCGTGACCCTGCTCGACGGCTCGTCCGGCGCGCTCCGGCCCTGGCCCGACCGCTACCTGATCGCCTACAACGCGCTCATGGCGGGCGACCTGGCCCGCGCCCGCGCCGAGTTCGACCGGCTGCCGCCGCCGGAGGACAGCGGGTGGCTGCCCGCCCGCGCGCGGCTGGAGCGGATGCTCGGCCGCGCCGACGCCGCCCGGCCCGCCGACGACCGCGACCTGCGCGGCTGGCACTTCACACTCACCGGCGGCGTCCTGGCCGAGCTGTCGCCCTACGGGTTCGCCGACGGCATGACCGGCCGCTACGCCTACACCGGCGTCGGCTACGAGAGCTGCCTGCGCGGCCTGCTGCGGCTGCGCCTGGTGTTGGAGACGACGGGGCTGCGCCCGCAGGCGGTGGCGCTGCTGCCTGACCGGTCCGGGCGGATCCTGGGGCTGGCGGCCGCGCGGCTGCTGGGCGTGCCCGCCGAGCCGTTCTCGGCCCGTCCCGGCACGCTGGTGGTGGCCTACGACCTCAACGCCGCCGCCCCCGACGTGCTGCGCGCGTTGTGGGAGCGCGCGCCGGGCCAGGTCCTGTACGAGCACGCCACCTGCTGGACCGATCCGCCCGCCGTCAGCGCCGACGTCTCGGGCCTGCTGCACCAGCACGCCGCCGCCCAGTGGGACGGCGTCCTGCGGCAGGCCCCCGACGGGTCGGTGGGCCGGTCCGAGGCCGACGCGCGGCCCGCCGAGGCGATCGCCGACGACATCCTGGCCGCCGACCCCGCGCCCGACCTCGGCGACGGCGGCACGCCCGACGACCCCGACCACCTGCTGGCCGCCTTCGTCACCGCCGTCGCCGACCGGTGGCTGGACGGGGCGCGCGACCGCGTGCCCTCCCCCGGTCCCGTCCGCAGCTCGCGCTTCGCCTGACCTTCCGATCCGCCGAGGAGTCACGTGTCATCGTTGTCCGTCCCCGCCGGGGCGAAGCCGTTCGACCCGACCGCCGTGGCCGAGCAGGCGGCCTGGGAGCGGGCCCGCCGGTACGCGGTGCCGCGCCCGATGATCGAGCGGGCCGCCGAGCGGCGGTCGGCCGGCGACTGGCGCGGCGCGTGCGCCGCCGCCAAGGTCGACGTGGAGATAGACCCGGCCTACCTCACCCCGGAGCTGGAAGAGGACCTGCGCCACTTCGCGCCCGACCTGCTGCGCTGGCACCTGCCGCGCTTCGCGTCCGAGACGTGCGTGATCGTGCCGCACCGCACGCTGCTGCTCGGCGAGTACGGCGGGCGGACGCTGCACGTGCTCACCCCTCCGGCGCGCGAGGCCCCGCAACGGTTGCGGCTGCGCCTCGGCACGCCGCAGGCCGACGGGCCGCCCGGCAGCCGTGTCCTCGTCGCGGTCGAGGACTGGAGCGGTCACCGCTGCCTGTGGGACGTCCGGCACACCGCCGGGTTGCGCACCCGGTACGGCGGCTACCGGCTGCCCGGCTTCCGCGCCGACGGCACGCCGCTGACCGGCGACGAGCTGCCCGACGCCGACCCGGGCCGGGCCGATCCCGTCGCGTTCGCCGAATGGATCGGCCGCCTCCAGGACCTCGGGAGGTACGACGAGGCGCTCGACGCCGTGGGCCTGTCGGAGGTGCTCGCGACGCCGGGCACCAGCGACGCTCACTGGGCGGGCCTGCTGGGCCCGATGCGCGCCGACCTGACGCTGCTGGCGCAGGAGATCGCCAGGCTCCGCGCGCTCGGCACGGAGAGCGTGATGTTCTGGACGCACGCCCGTCCCCGCCTCTCGCTGACCTTGGCGGATCTGCGCCTGCACACGTCGTCCGCCGAAGGCACGCCGTGCGTCCCGCTGGCGGTCTGGCAGCGGCATCCCGACCTGGTACTGCTGCACGACGGGCGGCTCGCGCCCGAGGGCCTGCACCCGCTGGTCCGGGACGCGCTGTTCCCCGCCCGCCCTCCGGCCGACGGGCCGGTCGGCCCGCCCGATCCCCCCGCGCCCGAACCGCTGCGAGTCCGCTGCCAGGGCGAACGGCACCAGATCGTGCTGCGCAAGGGCCAGCTGGAAGTACCGCACACCGCCGAGGAGCAGCGGCGTGAAGAGACGCTGCGCGCGCTGGGCGGTTCGGTCTCGGGCTGCACGGCCGTCGTGCTCGCCTGGAAGGACGGCTGGGGCTGGTTGCCGCACGAGCTGCGCGAGCAGGTGCGCGACCTGTTCCTGCGCGCCGAGCACGGCGACACCGCCGGGGTGTTGTGGCTGCTGGACGCCGGGGTGGACACGCACGTGCGCGGCACGCGCCGACGCACCCTGCTGCACATGGCGCACCTGATGGACCACCGGGCGCTGCTCCCCCGGCTGCTGGACGCCGGGCTGGACATCGACGTGCTGGACGCCGACGGGCGCACGGCGTTGCAGGTCGCGGTGCGCGAGCACGGGTCGGCGGACGCGGTGCGGGCGCTGCTCGACGCGGGCGCGAACCCGCGCGTCACCGAGGCCGACGCCCGCCCGCTGTCGTGGCGGGCGCGGCGGCTCGGCCGCACCGATCTGGACTTCCTGCCGTGAACCACAAGGAAAGCAACCGATGACCACTCCCGCGCACGACCCCCTCGCCGCCGCCGACGAGCTGAACCGCGCCGCCCGCGCCTGGCGCACCGAGCCCGCGCGCAACGTGCAGCTCGAAGCGCTGGCGCTCGCCGTCACCGCGAACCTGCCGGTGTTGCTGTGGGGCGAGCCCGGCATCGGCAAGTCGGCGGGCATGGAGCGGCTGGCGGCCGGGCTGGGGGTGTCGCTGGAGACGGTGATCGCCAGCGTGCACGAGCCGTCCGACTTCGCCGGGCTGCCGGTGATCGGCGACGACCCCGCCGCCACCGGCGTGCCGATGGCCCCGCCGGACTGGGCGGTGCGGCTGGCGGCGGCGGGGCGCGGCCTGGTGTTCTTCGACGAGCTGTCGTCCGCGCCGCCCGCCGTGCAGGCCGCGCTGCTGCGGGTGGTGCTGGAGCGGCGCGTGGGCAGCCTGACGCTGCCCGAGCCGGTCCGGGTCGTGGCGGCGGCCAACCCGCCGTCCAGCGCCGCCGACGGCTGGCACCTCAGCCCGCCGCTGGCCAACCGGTTCGTGCACCTGCGCTGGACGCACGATCCGCGCACCGTCGCGCGCGGCATGGCGGGGACCTGGCCCGAGGCCGCGTTCCCCGTCGTCCAGTCGGGCCGTGTCGGCACGGCCGTCGCGCGGGCGCGCGGCGCGGTGTCGGGCTTCCTCACCGCGCGGCCGGGCCTGGTGCACCACCTGCCCGGCGACGCCGAGGCGCGCGGCGGGGCGTGGCCGTCGCCGCGCTCGTGGGAGATGGCGCTGCGGCTGCTGGCCGCCGGGTACGCGACCGGCGCGGCGCGGGAGGCGGTGTCGGCGGCGGTGGTCGGCGCGGTCGGCGACGGCGCGGGCCTGGAACTGCTGTCCTACCTGGAGGAACTCGACCTGCCCGACCCCGACCGGGTGCTGGCCGACCCGGGCCGGTTCGCGCTGCCCGACCGGGGCGACCGGCAGCTCGCGTTCCTGACGGCGGTGGTGTCGGCCGTGCAGTCCCGGCCGTCGCGGCGGCGCTGGGAGGCGGGCTGGGAGGTGCTGGCCAAGGCCGTGGACGCGGGCGTGCCGGACGTGGCGGCCCGCGCCGCCGCCGACCTCGCGGCGATGCGCGACCTGGACTGGCCGGTGCCCGACGGCGTCGACGCGTTCGTGGAGCTGCTCCAGCTGTCCGGCGCGCTGCGGACCTGAGCCGATGAGCCCGACCGAGCCGCCGGACCGCACGCCACCGGATCGAACGCCGCTGGACCGGACCAAGCTGCTGGCCGCCCGCTACCGGGCCGCCGCCGACCGCCCCTACCTGGCGGCGGCGCTGTACGCGCTGACGGTCGTGCCGACCTCGCGGGTGCCGACCATGGGCGTGGACCGGCACTGGCGCTGCTACGTGTCGCCGGAGTTCGTGGACCGCACGCCGGTGCCGGAGCTGGCCGGGGTGTGGATCCACGAGGTCGCGCACCTGCTGCGCGACCACCACGGCCGCGCCGCGCGGCTCCCGGCCGCCGACCAGCGCGACCACGCGCGGCTCAACATCGCGCAGGACTGCGAGATCAACGACGACCTGCTCGCCGACGGGTTGCCGCTGCCCGCGGGCCGGATGGAGCCGGGCCTGTTCGGGCTGCCGAGCGGGCGGCTGTTCGAGGAGTACCTGGCGGGCGTGCCGCCCCAGCCCGCGCCGCACGACTGCGGGTCCGGCGCGCACGGGCGTCCGGGCGACTGGGAGCTGGGCGGCGCCGACGGGCCCGCCGGGGTCGGCGGGGTGGAGGCCGAGGCGCTGCGCCGCGCCGCCGCCGAGGCGATGCGCGCCCACCGGCGGAGCCGGGGCACCCTGCCGGGCGGCTGGGAGCGCTGGGCGGAACAGGTGCTGGAGCCGGTCGTGGACTGGCGGCGGGTGCTGGCAGGCGCGGTGCGCGAGGCGGTCGCATGGGCGGGCGGGGCGGTGGACTACACCTACCGGCGGCCCTCGCGCCGGACCCCGGCGCTGCGCGGCGTCGTGCTGCCGAGCCTGCGACGGCCGCTGCCGAGCGTGGCGGTCGTCATCGACACCTCGGGGTCGATGGGCGACGACGACCTGGCGGCGGCGCTGGGCGAGGTCACCGGGGTGCTACGCGAGGTCGGCGTCGGCTCCCGGCGGCTGGCCGTACTGGCCTGCGACGCCGACGTGCAGGCGGTGTCACGGGTGAGCGCGGTGGAGCAGATCGGGCTGGCCGGGGGCGGCGGCACCGACATGCGGGTGGGCATCACCGCCGCACTGGCCGCCCGAGAGCGCCCCGACGTGGTGATCGTGCTGACCGACGGCTGGACACCGTGGCCGGACGAGCCCGTCGGGTGCAGGCTCATCGCAGTGCTGATCGGCGAGACGACGGACACGAGCGCGGGCGCACCCGAGCCGCCCGTCTGGGTGGAGACGGTGCGCATCGGGTGATCCGGGCCGCCCGCCTCACCTGAGTTCCTGGGTGGTGAGCAGGCGGATCTGCGTGTCCAGCCAGGCGTCGGCGGCCTGTTGCGGGTCGTCGCCGCCTAGCGCCGTGCCGAATGCGCGCAGCGACGTGGCGGCGGCGCGTAGCCCGGTGTCGGCCAGGCGTTTGGCGGCGCGTTCGATGGCGGCCGGGGTGCCGCCGGGCAGGTGGCGCAGGCCTCGGTGGGCGGCGTCGGCGCAGATCGACAGCGCCTCGGCGAGGGCGGCGGCCAGCGGTTCGGGTTCGGGTTCGCCGTGCATGTCCAGGGCGGTGCCGCCGTCGCCGGGGGCCAGGTCCGGCACCACGACGCCGCTGGAGGCCAGCACCGCGATCGGGTCGATGAGCAGGCCGCCGTGAGTGCGGCGGACGGTGCCCGACAGCAGGCGCGGGCCGTCGCGCAGCGCGTCGGCCAGCGCGTCCAGGGAGCCGGGCGCGTGCGGGTTGTAGGGGGCCGACACGACGGCGGTCGTGCCCAATTCGTCGGCGATGACGGCCTCCAGGCGCTGGCCGCCGGGGTCGTAGCCGAGCGCGCGCACCTCGGCGACGGGGACGACGCGGACCAGTTCGGCGGCGACGCGGGGCCGGATCAGGCGCGGCGGCAGCGCCGCCACCTCGGCGTCCAGGGCCGCCAGGTCGCGGGCCAGCAGAGTGGGCGGCAGGTTCTCCCAGGTGTCGCCGAGCGGGGTGACGGTCGTCTTGGCGACGCGGCCGGGCGCGAGGCGCACGTTGCGGCCGGGGCCGCGCGAGGCGGTCTCCGACACGACGTTGGCGGTGGCGAACGCGCGCAGGCCCGCCCCGGCGATCCGGCGTCCGGCCAAGTCGTGGCCGGTGAGCGGCTGGTCCTCGGCGGTCTTCCAGGTGCGGCCGAGCACCAGCACGATCCCGGCGGCGGGGTGGGCGAGGTAGACGTCGGCGGTGCGCCGCTCGGCGGTGCCGCCGACGCGGCAGCCGAGGGCGGCGAGCCGGATGCGGCGCAGCGGGGTGTCGGCGCTCTCGTCGGTGCCGAGGATCTGCGAGCGGGGGCTGCCGTTCTCGTGGCGGGAGGCGCGGTGGCGGGCGTGGATCTCGGTGAGCAGGGCCGCGAAGTGCTCGGGGTCGTACTGGGCGTCGCGCTGGACGTAGCCGTCGAGCTGGACGGCGGTCTCCTCCAGCGCGGCGGCGGGCCAGTGCAGGTCGCGGGCGGTCAGGTCGCGGGCGGTGCGGCGCAGCGCGACGCCGAGGACGGGTCCGGCGTGCATCGCGCCGTCCAGCAGGAGCTGCCCGGCCAGTTCCAGCGCGTCCGCCATGCCGGAGCCCTTGCCCCCGGTGTCGCCGCCGACGTCCACGCGCACGTCGGCGGCGGTGAGGCCGCGCTCGTCGGCGGCGCGGAACGCCCACACCGCCAGGACGGTCACCTCGCCGCGGCTCGGCGCGGCAGCGTCGGTGTGCACGTAGCCCAGCTCGCCCGGCACCAGGAACCGCACCGTGCAGGTCGCCAGCTCCACCGACGCGACCGGGTCGGCCGGTGTGGGCCGGTGGACGCGGGCGGCGTAGCCGGTGCGCAGGGCGCGGCGCGCGGCGGCGAGGGGGCGTTCGCCGAGCACTTCGGCGAGGGCGTCGTCGCCGAAGGAGCCCGGCGACCAGTCGGTGAACTCGGGGGCGGCGGGCCCGGCGTCCTCCTGCGGAGCGTCGTTCTGAGCCGACCGCTGGTAGGCCAGGACGACGCCGAGGCGGTGGCGGCACACGCCCTGGGCGGCGCAGGTGCAGGTGGCCGCCTCCAGCCCGGCCCCGGCGGGCAGGACAGTGCGCGTGCCGTCGGCGAACACGCCGGTGACGGTGCCGTCGGCGGCCGTCTCCAGCTCGGGCGCGTTCCCGGCGTCCACGTCCTTGGCGGCGCGCTTGACCAGGCCCCGGTTGGCGAGCGCGGCCAGCGAGTCGGGGGTGAGGGCCAGCAGGTCGGCGCGCGTCACCGGCCGATCCTCTCGGCGACGAAGTCGGCGAGCATCCCCGGCGTCATCGCGCCCACGTGCGCCCCGGCGTCGACCCAGCGGCGGCCCATGTCGCGGTCGTAGTCGGGGTTGGCCTCCTCGTCCAGCGCCGCGAGCCCCAGCACGTGCGTGCCCTGCTCGCACAGGCGGCGCACCGACCGCACCAGCGCGTGCGCGTCGCCGCCCTCGTAGAAGTCGGTGACGACCGCGACGATGGCGCGGCGCGGGTTCTCCACCAGCGACGCGCCGTAGGCGACCGCCTTGGCGATGTCGGTGCCGCCGCCGAGCTGCACGCGCATCAGCAGCTCGACCGGGTCGGTGACGTCGGAGGTGAGGTCCACCACGGCGGTGTCGAACGCGACCAGGTGCGTCTTGAGGCCGGGCAGCCCCCACAGGCACGCGGCGGTGACCGCCGAGTGGATCACCGATCCGGCCATCGAGCCCGACTGGTCCACCAGCAGGATCAGCTGCCACTGCTCCAGCCGCCGCGCGGTGCGCGACAGGAAGCGCGGGTGCTCGATGTAGACGCGGCGCTCGTCGGGCCGGTAGTGGGCGAGGTTGGCGCGCACGGTGCCCTTGAAGTCGAAGTCCCGGGCGATCTTGAAGTTGCTGGGGCGGCGCGAGCGGGCGCCGTGGAAGGAGCGCCGGATCTCGACCTTGAGCTTGTCCATCAGCTCGCGCACCACCGCCTCCACGATGCGCCGCGCCATCGCCAGCACCTCGGGGTTCATCAGGTGCTTGGTGCGCAGGACGGCGCGCAGCAGCGCCGGGTCGGGCTCGACGCGCTCCAGCACGGCGGGGTCGGTGACGATCTCGTGGATCTCGTAGCGCTCGACGGCGTCGCGCTCCAGCCGCTCGATGGTCTCCCGGGGGAACAGCCGGTGCACCGCGTCCAGCCAGTCCACCGCGTGGACGACCGACGCGCCGTCTCCGGCCTGCCGGTTCTCGGGCCGCTCCCCTCCCCCGCCGCGCCGCACGCCGCGCCGCGCGAGGTCGGGATCGCGTCCGTACAGCCAGTCCAGTGCGGCGTCGCGCGCGGCGGCGTCGCCGGACAGACCGCCGGTGCGGCGCTCGGCGGGGGCGCCCAGGATCATGCGCCAGCGTTCCAGGTCCGGGGTGGTCATGCCGGTCGTTCCTCCGGAAGCAGTCCCTCGGCGGCCAGCAGCGCACTGGCCTTGTGTTCCAGCGCGGCGGCGTCGGCCAGCAGCGCGGGGTCGGCGGTGGTGCGCAGCAGCGCGCGGGGCGAGCCGCGCAGGCCGCGCCGTTCCAGCAGGCCGCGCGCGATGGCCTCGCGCTCGCGGGGCGGGAAGAACTCGAACGCCTGCCGCAGCGCGGGCAGCGCGACCAGGAAGTCGGTCTCGGCGAGCCCGGCGACCAGCTCGTCCAGCACGGCGAGGATCGTCGGGTCCTCCGACGTTCCCTCGGTGGCGATCACCTCGTCGCGGGCCAGCGCGAACAGCCCGGCCAGCCAGTCGCCGAGGACGCCGGGCGCGGACATGCCGCGCACCGCGCGTGCGGCGTCCCCGGCGTCGCCCAGCGACCAGGCCAGCCCGAACGCCGCGCCGCGCAGGTCGGGCGGCGCGTCGGTGGCGGCGGCGACGCGGCGGGCGACGGCGAGCGCGGCCTCGCGGTCCAGGCCGAGCGGCCCGGCGGCGTGCCGGAGCGCGTCGCGGGTGGCCGCCAGGGCGTGCAGGCGTTCCAGGTCGGCGGAGGCGGGGCCGCCCCGGACGCCCTCGGCCAGCCACAACACCCGCTGCACCGAGCCTTCGATGACGGTGGCGAACAGCGGGCTCCCGGCGGTGCCGAGCAGCCGGTCGTGCCGCCACAGGCCGAGGACGGTGGCGAGCACGTGCCCGAGGTCGCCCAGGTCGGACGCGGCGGCGAGGCCCGCCCGCAACGTCCCGACGATCTGCCCGGACAGGTCGGCGCAGCCGCACAGCGCCGCGTCGAACAGCACGGCGGCCAGCACGCGGACGCGCGACCCGGCGGCGGCGAGGCGCTCGTCCAGGACGGCGGCGGCCGCGTCGGCGAGGGACGCGCCGTAGGCCCCGGCCTCGATGAGGGCGGGCAGCCGGTCGTCGGAGGGCGCCAGCGTCCAGCGCTCCTCCATGACGGGATCGCCGCCGGTGGCGGGCCCGGAGTCGCGCTCGAAGCCGGGCACGCGCAGCACCCGCAGCCGGTGCAGGACGCGGCTGCGGGCCAGGCCGCGCTCGGTCGCCAGTTTCAGGGTGACCTGCCCGGCCTTGTCCAGGCCGTGGCGTTCCAGCTCGGCGGTGGCGTCGTGGACCAGCGGCGGCGCGGGCGTGCCCGCCGCGAGACGGCCGACACGGTGGCCGCTGAGGGCCTTGACCATCTCCACCACGGCCGGGTGCGCGCCGCCGGTGAGCGGGCCGTGCCCGGTCCACGGCAGCGGCTGGTCCAGGTCGTCGCCGACCAGCGCGGCGACCAGGCCGTCCAGCAGGTCGGTGCGGGCGGGGGCGCGGTGGCCGCGCAGCCGCGCCAGGCCCTCGGTGAGGGTACGGGCGGCGATCAGGTCGGCGGTGGAGACGACCTGCTTGCGCTGGCGCAGCCGCGTCACGACGATCTCGGTGAGGGCGTCGGCGGCGGCCTCGGGGCCGCTCTCCCACAACCGCTGGTAGTACTCGGGCGACGGCATCCCGGACTGGTAGCCGGTGAAGGCGTCCAGGCGCTTGAACGAGTAGGGCACCAGGTAGCTGCCGCCGGTCGCGCCGTCGGGCGGGCTCGGCACCTCCGGCCAGCCCTCCTCCGCCCCTTCTTCGGCGATCAGCCGCTGGAGGGCGGGGCGGTGGAAGCCGCCGGTGACGACCACGACGGGCCGGTTCCCCGCGTCGGCGACGGCGGCCCTGATCCAGCGCGCCATGTACGCCTCGCGGGCGGTGTCGTCCTCGCCCGCGTCGGTCTCGCCGCGCACCAGGTCGAAGTAGGTGGCGAGGCGCTCGGCGAGGCCGTCGTCGTCCTCGATCTCGACCAGGTGGTCCCACAGCGCGTCGCCGTTGTCGACCGAGAACTTGCGGCACAGCCGGGCGGTGACCTCGGCGTAGCGCTCCTCGGCGTCGGTGTAGCGGTTGCGGCGGTCGGCGAAAGCGGGGTGCCAGGCGGGCAGGTCGATGAAGCGGACCTGCGCCCCGGCGGCGCGGCCCTCGGTGATGGCGACCCACTCCGGCGAGTACGCGCACAGCGGCGACCAGGAGGAGCGCAGCCGGTCGGCCTCCCGGTGGTGGCTGTAGATCGCCACCGGGAGGCCGTGGCCGAGCAGCAGCTCGTCGAGGCGGTGGCTGAAGTCGGCGGGGCCCTCCACCAGCACGTGCGCGGGGCGCAGCTCGGCGATCGTGCGCCGCACGAGCCGCGCGCACGCCGGGCTGTGGTGCCGGACGCCGATGAAGGCGACGTTCCCCGGCACGTTCTCCGGCGCATCCTCCAGCACGGGCACCGGTGCGGTCACCGGCCCGGCAGCAGGTGGCGGGCCGCGTGCAGGGCCTTCCACTGCGGTCCGGGGCGGCGGGCGGCCTGCTGCTCCAGGTAGCGGCGCAGCCGGGTCAGGTCGTCGGCGCTGTCCTTGGCGGCGGTCCCGGCCAGGCACTCCACGATGTCGGCGGCGCTCCCGGCCTCGCCGCGCAGGAACCAGCCGCGCACCCCGACCGCGTGCGCGACCGACACGGCCTCGGCGGTGCTCATCACCGTGGACGGCCGGTCCATCGCCTGCCCGTCGGACGCCTTGCCCGACCGCAGCTCGCGGAAGGTGGTGACCAGGACCTCCAGCACGTCGCGGCGCGGCGGCACCTGCACGCCCGAGCGCTCCAGCAGCGCGGCGGCCTCGGCCTCCACCAGGTCCAGCTCGGTGGCGAAGTCGGCGATGGGGAAGACGGTCTCGAAGTTGAAGCGGCGCTTGAGGGCGGCGCTCATCTCGTTGACGCCCCGGTCGCGGGTGTTGGCGGTGGCGATGACGTTGAAGCCCTCGCGGGCGAACACCATGGCGTCGGGGCCGATCAGCTCCGGCACCGCCAGCACCCGGTCCGACAGCGGCGACAACAACGAGTCCTGCACCTCCAGCGGGCAGCGGGTGATCTCCTCGAACCGCACCACCTTGCCCTCGGCCATGCCGCGCAGCAGCGGCGCGGGCACCAGGGAGCGGGTGGAGGGGCCCTCGGCGACCAGCATCGCGTAGTTCCAGGAGTACTTGATCTGGTCCTCGGTGGTGGCCGCGCCGCCCTGGATGGTGAGGGTGGAGTCGCCCGACACCGCGGCCGCGACCAGCTCCGACAACAGCGACTTGGCCGTGCCGGGCTCGCCGACCAGCATCAGGCCGCGGCTGGTGGCCAGGGTGACCAGGGCGCGGTCGATCAGCGAGGGGTCGCCGACGAACTTGCGGCGCACCCCCAGCTCGTCGTCGCCGACGACGAAGCGGCGCGCGGCCGCCAGGCTCAGCGCCCAGCCGGGCGGCCGGGGCGCGGTGTCGGTCTCGCGCAGCCGCTCCAGCTCGTCGGCGAACCGCACCTCGGCGGGCGGGCGTTGCACCATCTGCTCGGTCATCGGGTGTCTTTCTCGGTCGGCGCGGGTCAGCGCGCGGCGTCGGCGAGGTCGGTCAGGGCTAGGACGGTGCGGCCGAGCACCGTGTCGATGCGGTCGCGTTCGACGGCCGGGGGCACCGGGGTGTCCTCGTCGCTCATGCCTTGTTCGCCGCCTTGTCCGCCAGGGCGGTGAGGTCGGCCAGCAGCTCGCTCGCGGTGACCGGGTCCAGCTCGGCGAAGGTGCGGCGCGTTTCGGTGCGGCCCCAGTAGTAGCCGGTGCGGTCGGTGATCCGGACGTCCTCGATCCTCTGGTCGCCGTACTCGGTGACCAGGCCGACGATGATGCCGGGGTTCAGATTGAGCACCAGGCACCGGCCGCCGGGCAGCGGCTTGGAGACCCACGGCTCGATCCCGGCGTCCTGCGGGACGGCGCGCTCCCAGCCGCGCCGCTCCAGGCCGAGGACGTCGCCGACCGGGACCGTGAGGTTCACGAAGCGTTCGAGGCGGCCGCTCGCACGCTCGGCGTCGGTGAGGGTGTGGACGGGGCGGCCGAGCTGCGGGAACGGTTGCAGGATCTCGTAGTCGGCGAACACCTCCGCCCACGCCTCGGCGCTCTCGCCCAGGTGGAGGGGGTGGGCGATGCCGATCCGCACGTCCTCGGGGAGGGCGAAGGCGTCGTCCTCCACGTCGGCGAACGTGCGGTCTTCGGCGATGCGGAACGGGGTCTCGTCCGCGAGCCAGACCAGGCGGCGCGCGACGTGCCACAGCAGCGGGTGGCGCACGAAGTAGGTCTCGAACTCGCCGGGCGTCCAGCGTCGGCCGCCGACCATGGCGGCCTCCAGCCGGGCGATCTGGGCGGCGGCCGAGGTGCGGACGTCCTTCTTCAACGCGGCGAAGCGCTGGTAGGCGGCCGGGGCGAGTTCGGCGTCGTCCTTGGCTCCGGGCTTGGGCAGCGCCTTGCGGAGCTTGCCGGTCTCGTCGAGGACGTACGGCTTGAGCTGTTCGTCGAAGCCGACGGTGAAGCGGCGCGGACCGTAGTCGAGGACCATGCCGCCGTCGGCGTCGAGGCCGAAGTCGGGGACCAGGCGGTCGGCGAGCTGGTCGGGGGTCAGCTCCAGCTTCTCCGCGATCTCCCCGATCTTCTCCTGGGCGCGGGACCGGAGGCCCTTGAACTTCACCTTCTGCGCGATGCCGTGCAGGTGCATCAGCGCCACGTCGGTGCCGATCGCGGCCAGCACGTCCAGGCCGACGACGGCCTTGGCGTGCCCGCCGTCGCCGGGCCAGGCCCGGATCATCCGGGTGAGGTCGCGCACCGCCGCGTCGTCGCCGAGCAGGCCGAGCTGGGTGAAGGCCCAGTTCTCCTTGCTGGGCGCGCCGTTGGCCTCCCACTCCCGGAACAGCGCCCAGCCGAACGCCGTGAGCGACGCCGGGTCGCACGCCTCCCGCACGATCTCGACGCCGGGGTAGACCTCGCCCGGCTTCGACAGCGCCAGCGTCATGACCAGGTGGCCGACCGCCTCGGGCGGCAGGGCCCGCTCGCGGCCGCGCAGCAGCACCTGCGGCAACATGGCGGGCGCGGCCCACTCCCCGACCTCGGGCAGCTTCTTGGGCAGGATGTCCAGGGGGTCGGCGGCCAGCAGCGCCGCGACCGCGTCGGCGGAGACGTCCCCGTACTCCTCGCGCGCCGCCGCCACGACCTCGTCGGCACCGGCGCGGGCGGCGACCAGGCGCAGGGCGGCCTCGGCGGCGGCGCGCGGCCTGGCCTTCTTGCCCAGCGCGTCGGGCACCAGCAGGGGGACGGCGGCGAGGCCGTGCCGCTCGAACCACGCGACGGCCGTCTTGCGGGCCGACTTCAGCCGGGCCAGCGCGTCGGCCATGACGGCGGCGGCCTCGGCGTTCAGGTAGGGCAGCAGCAGGACGCCGCAGGCCGCGGGGCTGGCCTTGGCACCGCTCAACGCCACGTGGTACGCGTCCTCCTCATAGCGGGCGACGAGGGCCTTCGCCCAGACGTTGTCGTCCGCGTCCCAGTACTCGTGGGGCCGCCATTCCCGGAGGACCGGACGCATCAGGTTCGCCGGCCCCTTGATCAGCAAGGCGGCGGTATAAGGAAGGGATTGGTGGCGGAAGGCCTGGAGCTGCCGGATCGCCCTCTTCCAGTCGGTACCGGGGCCGTGGTCGTCGCTCCAGCGCGACACGTCGCCGCTGCCCCACTGCTCCCGCTCTCCCGGGGCCCAGACCATGCGGCGGTCGGCGGGCGGGGTCAGGCCGGGCACGACGACGGGCTTGGCCGCCGTGCGCTCGCGCGTCCAGGGCGGGGAGACCAGCAGCGCGGGCAGGCCCTCCGGGGCCGCCTCGGGGACGGCCGGGCCGGTGTCGAGGACGGCGCGCACCTTGTCGGGCAGGCCGTCGAGCGACAGTTCGGGGGTGGCCCGCAGGACGGCGACCAGGATGGGGGTCACGCGCGGGTCGTCGGCGACGGGGCTCAGCAGCCGCACGGCCCGGTGCGGGAACCGGCGGGCCATCGTGAGGAGCGCGGGCCGGACGTGCTTGGCGTCGAGCCGGTCGATCAGCGCCTGGAACGCCTCGTCGCCGGGGACCAGGGTCAGCGCGTCCAGGACGCGGCGGTACGCGGTGGCGTCCAGGTAGGAGCGGTCGAGGGTGCGGAGCAGCAGCGGGAGCGCGTCCGCGCCGAGGCCGTCGAGCAGGTTGCCGAGGGTGGTGAGGTTGCATTCGCCCCAGTTCAGCTGGGAGTCGTTGAGCGCGGCGATGTGCTCGGCGGTGCTCAGGGAGGTCAGGAGCAGCGGGCGGGCGGTGTAGTAGCCGCCGCCCTGCAGGGAGGCCACGCACGCCTCGGTCACCCAGTCGTGTCGCGACGGGACCAGGTAGGCGGCCACCAGTTGCCGGATCCCCTTCCCGCGGTGCGCCTCCAGGCACTTCACGACCGCCGTGTGCTCGTGGTCGTCCACGGTCGCGAGCAGTTGCCGCATCCGCCGCAGGGCTCCGGCCGCCTCGACGTTGTCGTTCGCCTTGCTCTGGACGCGGGGTTCCCTGCCCTTGTCCCGGAGGCTGACGACGTGGACCGCCTCGACCAGCGCGCACACCGCGAACGGCAGGCCGTGCTCGGCGGCCCAGGCGTCCACGAACGTGTTCAGCTCGGCGGTCGGCAGCTCCGCCCTGTCCAGCACGGCCCGCGCGACGACCGCCGACACCACCGCCGCGCCCAGCGGGTCGGGCTCGCCCGCCAGGTGGCGCCGGGCGGCCTCGTCCAGCGTCGCGTCCGGCGACGACAGCGCGGCCAGCGCCGCCCCGGACGCCGCGATCAGGCTCTCGGCGCGTTCCCGCGCCTTCGCGTCGACACGGACGGCGGTCTCGGACGTCCCGCCGCGCCGGGGGTGCAGCTGGCGTCGCCACGACTCGGGCAGGACCAGGGCGTCTTCGTCGGCCCAGGTGGGGGGCTGGTCGGTCATGGGGATCAACTTAGGGGAGCCTTCCGACAAAAACGTTCTTGAACGGCGAAGTTCGTCAACCGGCCAAGGTGTCGAGTTCGGCGATGACCTCCGAGGCCAGGAGGGGGTCGAGCGCGCCGAGGCCGGCGTTCCCGGCGAGGGTCGCGGCTCCGAGCGTCTGGTCGGCCGCCGCGCCCGGCTCGATGCCGGGGTCCAGGCCGACGACCAGGCGGCGTCCACCGGGCAGGGGTCGGACGATCATGTCCTGCGCCCAGGAGCCGCCGCCCGACTTGCGTTCCCAGCCGAGGTGCTCCATGCCGAAGATCCTGCCGACGGGCACCGTGACGCCCGCGAAGCGTTCGATGCGGCCGGAGGCGCGCTCGGCGTCGGTGAGGGTGTGAACGGGGCGGGTGAGCTGTGGGAACGGTTGCAGGATCTCGTAGTCGGCGAACACCTCGGCCCACGCCTTCGTGCCCTCCCCCAGATCGATGGGGTGCGCGATGCGGATCCGGGCGTCTTCGGGGAGGGTGAACACTTCGTCCTGCGCGTCGGCGAACGTGCGGTCCTCCGCTATGCGGAACGGCTTCTCGTCCGCGAACCACACCAGGCGGCGCGCGATGTGCCACGCCAGCGGATGGTCCACGTGCAGGGCCTGGAACTCGGCGGACGTCCAATGGCGGCGCTCCACCATGGCCGCCTCCATGCGGCGGAGCCGGGCGGCGGCGGCCGTGCGCACGTCCTTCTTGAGCCCGGCGAAGCGCTGGTAGGCGGCCGTGGCGAGGGCTTCGTCGTCGCTGGCTCCGGGCTTGGGCAGCACCTTGCGAAGCTTGCCGGTGCCGTCCAGGACGTAGGGGTTGAGCCGTTCGTCGAAGCCGACGGTGAAGCGGCGCGGGCCGTAGTCGAGGACCAGGCTGCCGTCCGCGTCCAGGCCGAAGTCGGGCACCAGGCGGTCGGCGAGCTGGTCCGGGGTGAGGCCGAGGTTGTCGGCGACCTCCTGCGCCTTCTCCTGCGCGCGGTTCTTGAGGGCCTTGAACTTCACCTTCCGCGCGATGCCGTCCAGGTGCATCAGCGCGGTGTCCGAGCCGATGGCGGCCAGCACCTCCAGGGCGCTGACGGCCCGCTTGTGGCTGCCTTCGCCAGGCCAGGCGCGGATCTGCGGGGCGAGGACGCGCACCGTCTCGTCGTCGCCGGTCAGCGCGAGCTGGGTCAGCGCCCAGCCGTCCCTGGACGGTGCGTCGGCCTCCAGCCACCGGGCGAACAGGGCGCGCCCGAACGCGGCCAGCGACGCCGGGTCGCACAGCTCGCGCACCACTTCCAGTCCCGCGTACGGCTCCTCCGGCGGGGACATCGCCAGGATCGTGATCAGGTGCCGGGTGGCGTCCGCCGGGAGGGCGAGAGTCCGGTCGCGCAGCAGGACGTGGGGCAGCAGGACGGGATCGGCCCAGGCTCCGGGCTTGGGGACGCGGGCGGGGAGACGGTCGAGCGGGTCGCCCGACAGCAGCGTTTCGATCGTTCGCGCGGCCGCGTCGCCGTACTCGGCGGCTGCGGCGACGACGGCGTCAGGGCCCAGGGCGGCGGCCAGTCCCGTCAGTGCCGCTTCGGCGTTGCGGCGTTCCTGGCCGGGCGCGCCCAGGGCGTCGGGAACCAGGAGGCGGGCGGCGGCCGCGCCGTGCCTGCCGAACCAGCGCGTTGCGAGGGGCCGCTTCGACTTGAAGCGGGCCCGCCAGTCGGCCATCAGCCGGGCGACCTCGGGGGCGCGGAACGGCAGCAGCGCGTCGCCGCTCTGAGCCGGGCTCTGGTGCACGATCCGCAGCAGCAGGGGCAGGGCGGCGGTCTCGAAGCGGGCGGCGACGGCCGGAATCCAGCTCCCGGCCCACCACGCGCGGCCGGGGGTCCAGTCCGCCAGCAGCGGGCGGGCCAGGTCGGCGGGCGCGTGCGTCAGGACCTGCGCGCCCTGCCACCACCAGCTCGTCGGGGAGTCGAGGGCGCGGGCGGCCTCGGCCGCCCAGTCGGCGTCGGGGGTGGTGGGGGCGTCGCCGGAGGCCAGCCAGCGTGCCCGTTCGCCGTCCGCCCAGGCGGCTTCCGGTTCGGTGGGCGGGACGAGTCCTTCCAGCACGACGGGCTTGGCGGCCTTCCGCTTCCGCGTCCAGGGCGGGGACACCAGCAGATCGGGCAGGTCGGCGGGGGTGGCCTCCGGGCCTCGGGCCGAGGCGTCCAGGACCCTGCGGACGACGGCGCGCGCCTCGTCGGGCAGTTCGAGAAGCCGTGCGGAGACCAGGTCAGGGCAGGTCAGAGCGAGTTCGGTGAGGACGTTGGCGACGGCCGCACTCATGGGCGCGGCCGGCAGCAGCCGCAACGCCCGTTCGGGGTGGCGCTTGGCGGCGGTCAGCAGCACCGAGCGGACGTGCTTGTTGTCTGAGCGGTCCACCAACTGCGCGAACGCCTCGTCGGACGGCAGGGCGGCCAGCAGGTTGAGCGCGACCTTGCGCCCGGCGGCGTCCCAGGTGGAGTCCAGGGCCGTCGCCAGGTACGGGACGAGCGCTTCGCCGATCCCTTCGTAGGCCGAGGCCAGCAGGCCACCCTCAAGCTCGTAGTAGCCCAGGGGCGACCAGGCTGCGAGTGCGGCGGCCTGTTCGGCGGTGCCGACCGAGGCCCAGAGCAGCCACGTCGCCATGCCCTCCTTCGCGTACATGTCGAGCGGGGTGGCGCAGCACTCGTCCAGCCAGTCCCGCCGACCGGGGGTCAGGTAGGAGACCATGGCGCGGCGCAGCGGGGTCTCGCGCATCTCGGCGAGGCGTTCCTCCACCGCCCGGCGCTCCGGTTCGGCGGCGGCGGTCAGCAGCGTGCGGACGCGGCGCGGCGTCTCGCGCGCCTCCCACAGGCCGCCGAGCTGATGCTTGTGTTCTGGCCGCCGCAGGGTGCAGCGCCTGTCGTCGGGGTTGGAGCTCCAGGACTGGAACTCGGTGTCGACGCCGGTCAGCTCCACCAGCGTGCGGGCGGCGAACTCCAGGCCGTGCTCGGTGATCCAGGCGTCGCCCGATCTCAGCACGGCCTCGTGCAGTGTGGCGTCGCCGGTCCGGCCCAGGATCGTCGTCAGACCGGCCGCGCCGAGCGGGTCGGCGTCGCCCGCCAGGTGGGCGCGGACGGCGGCGGCCAGCTCGGGGTCGGTGAGGTCGTCGCCCAGGGCCGCTTCGATCGGCTCCCGTGACGCGGTGATCCAGTCGCGCAGGTCCGTCGCCGCCGAGGGGTCGGGCACGATCGGGGACGGGACGGCTCCGCCGGGGCGCGGGTGCAGGCCGCGCCGCCAGACGGCGGGAAGGGCCTCGACGGGGAACGCGGCGCTCATGGGGTCTCCCTGACGATTTCCGCGAGGTCGGCCAGCACCTCGGAGGCCGCAACCGGGTCCAGGTCGCCGAACACGCCGGGCACCACCATGACGTCCTCGATCCGCTGGTCACCGGCACCCTCGACGTAGCCGACCGGGATGCCGGGATCGAGCAGGACCGTGACCTCCCGGCCGCCGGGCAGCGCGCGGGAGATCGTCTCCTGGACACCGGCGTCCATCGGGGTGCCGCGCCGCCAGCCGCGCCGCTCCAGACCGAGGACGCGGCCGACCGGGACCGTCACGTCGGTGAAGCGGCCGAGGCTCCGGGCCTTCCGCTCTGCGTCGGTGAGGGCGTGGACGGGGCGGCCGAGCTGCGGGAACGGTTGCAGGATCTCGTAGTCGGCGAACACCTCCGCCCACGCCTTGACGGCCTCGCCCAGGTCGAGCGGGTGGGCGATGCCGATCTGCGCGTTCTCGGGGAGGGCGAAGGCGTCGTCCTCCACGTCCGCGAGGGTGCGGTCCTCGGCGACGCGGAACGGCGTCCCGTCGGCCAGCCACACCAGACGGCGCACGATGTGCCACAGCAGCGGGTGCCCGACGAGATGTTCGTGGAACTCGGCGGGCGTCCAGTGGCGGCGGTCCACCATCGCCGTCTCCAGGCGCCGGATCTGCTGCGCGGCGACGGTCCGGACGTCCTTCTTCAACTCCGCGAACCGTTTGTAGGCGTCGGTGGCGAGCGTCTGGTCGTCCTTGACGCCCGGTTTGGGGAGGGTCTTGCGGAGCTTGCCATCCTCGTCAGTGATGAGCGGCCTGAACTGTTCGTCGAAGCCCACGTGGAAGCGGCGCGGCCCGTAGTCCATGGTCAGGCCGCCCGACGCGTCCAGGCCGAGGCGGGGCACCAGGCGGTCGGCGAGCTGGTCGGGGGTGAGGCCGCGCCGTTCGGCGACCTCCGCCATCTTCTTCCCGGCCCGCTCCTGGAGCGCGGCGAACCGTACCTTCTGCGCGATGCCGTGCAGGTGCATCAGCGCCACGTCGGTGCCGATCGCCGCCAGCACGTCCAGCCCGGCGGCGGCCCTGGCGTGGCCGCCCTTGCCCGGCCAGGCACGGATGATCGGGGTGAGGCGGCGCACGGCGGCGTCGTCCCCGGTCACGCCGAGTTGGGCGAGCGCCCAGCTCTGGTCGGCCGGGGTGCCCGCCTCTTGCCAGCGCTCGAACAGCGCCCAGCCGAACGCGGCGAGCGAGCCGGGGTCGCAGGCGTCGCGGACGGCGCGCGTCTCGGGGCGTGCGCCGCCCGGCCCGGTCATGGCGAGCAGGGTGACCAGGTGCCGGATCGCGGCGGCGGGCAGTTCCCGGCCGCTCCCCCGCAGCCGCACCGGAGGCAGCAGCGCGGGGTCGGCCCAGGCGGGGACGGTCGGGATCGTGGCGGGCATCGCGTCGTCTGCGGCGAGCAGGTCCCCGACCGCCGTCGCCGCCGCGTCGTCGTACTCGCGCGCGATCTCCACGACCGTGTCGGGGCCGAGCCGTCCGGCCAGGTACCGCAGCGCGCTCTCGGCGTTGCGACGGGCCTTGCCCGCCCGGCCGAGCGCGTCGGGGACCAGCAGGCGGGCGGCGGCCGGGCCGTGCCGGTCGAGCCAGCGTTCCGCGTTCGCGCGCCCGGTCTTCAACCGCACCAGGTGGTCGGCCATCGTCCGGGCGACCTCGGGGCCGCGGAACGGCAGCAGGAACTCGCCGCACACGCTCGGGTTGCGCCCGGCCGAGCGCAGCAGCGCCGGGAGCACGGCCGTCTCGTACTTGGCCGCGACCGGGCGCAGGAAGCGGTCGGCGTCGGCGTGGTAGTAGCCGCGCCAGTCGGGCAGCAGGTCGCGGATCAGCTCTTCGGGGCCCTCGGTCATCAGGGTCGTGTCGCCGTACTGGAGGGTGCCCGCCTCGTAGTCGCGGACCAGGCGCTTCCAGTCCACGCGGGGGTCGCGCAGGAAACGGCCGCGCCGGACGGCCGCCCACTCCTCGCGCTCGCCGTCCGCCCAGGTCGCGGTGGTGTCGGCGGGCGGCGTCAGGTCGGTGCGGACGGCGGGCTTGGTGCGGGCGGGCGTGCGGGTCCAGGGCGGGGAGACCAGCACGTCGGGCACGTCTTCCGCGTCGGCGGCGGGCTTGGCCTTGGGGACCGGGACGCCGCCCCGGCGCGGGTGCAGGCGGCGACGCCACGCGGTCGGGAGGGCGAGGGTGTTCTCGTCGGTCACGGGGTCTCCGTCAGGGTGGTCAGGTCGAGCAGCAGTTCGGAGACGGCGGCCGGGGGCAGGTCGCCGAAGCGGCCGGGGCCGTGCAGGCGGAGGGTTCCGAGCGTCTGGTCGGGGTTGTTCTCCAGGTAGCCGAACTTGATGCCGGGCCCGAACGTGATCTCGACGCGCCCGCCGTCCACCTGGTGGCTCATCGCGTACTGGCGGCCGTCCCCGTCGGCGCTTCCGTCGTTCCAGCCGCGCCAGAGCAGGCGCAGCAGGTCGACGGCGGGCAGGCCCGCGCCCTCGAAGCGCGTGAGCCGGTCGCCCGCCCGCTCCTGCGCGGTGAGCAGGAAGGCGGGCCGGTCGAGCTGCGGGAACGGTTGCAGGATCTCGTAGTCCTCCAGCACCTTCGCCCACTCCGGCAGCGCGTCCCCGAGGTCGGCGGGGTGCGCGACCGCGATCCGCGCGGTGGCGGGGAGGGGCAGTTCGTCGTCCTCGACGTCGGCGTAGGAGCGGTCCTCGGCGAGGCGGAACGGCACGCCGTCGGCGAGCCAGACCAGCCGCCGCGCGAAGTGCCACATCAGCGGGTGCTCCACCAGGTAGGCGCGGAACTCCTCGACCGACCAGAGCCGACGCTCCGTCATCGACCGCTCCAGGCGTTGGCGCTGGTCGGCGGCGACGGCCCGCACGTCCTTCTTCAACCCGGCGAACAGGGCGTGGGCGGCGGGCGCGAGCACCGGGTCGTCCTTCGCGCCGGGCTTGGGCAGGGTGCGGCGCGGTTTGCCGTCCTCGGTCGTCACGAACGGCCGCAACTGCTCGTCGAAGCCGACGCGGAAGCGGCGCGGGCCGTAGTCGAGCGCCATGCCGCCCTCGGCGTCCAGGCCGAAGTCGGGGACGAGGCGGTCCTCCAGCTGGTCCTCCGAGAGCCCGAGCCCGGCCGCGATCTCCTCGATCTTCTCCTGCGCGCGGCCGCGCAGCCCGTGGAACTTCGCCCTGCGCGAGATCGCGTGCAGGTGCATCAGCGCCACGTCGGTGCCGATCCTGGCCAGCACCTCCGTCCCGGCGACGGCCCTGGCGTGCGCGGACCGGCCCGGCCACTCGCGGATCAGCGGGGCGAGGCGGCGCACGACGCGGTCGTCGCCGAGCGGGCCGAGCGCCGTCAGCGCCCACGATCCCTTGCTCGGGGCCCCGGCCGTCTCCCACTGGTGGAACAACGCCCACGCGAACTCGGTCAGCGAGCCCGGGTCGCACGCCTCGGCGACGATCGCGACGCCGGGGTAGGGCTCGTCGGGCCGCGACAGCGCCAGCATGGTCAGCAGGTGGCCGGTCTCCCGCTCGGGCAGCGCGCCCGTCCGGCCGCGCAGCACGACCTGCGGGAGCAGGCGCGGCTCGGCCCAGGCGGGGACGCGCGGCATGCGCGCCGGGAGCACGTCCAGGGGGTCGGTCGCCAGCAGCGTCGCGATCGCGGCGGCGGCCTGGTCGCCGTAGGGGCGCGCGCCCGCCACGACCGCCTCGTTCCCGTGCTTGGCCGCCAGCAGGCGCAGGGCCTCACCGGCGTTGCGCCGCCGCGCGCCGGGTTCCCCGACGGCGTCGGGCACCAGCATCGGGACCGTCGCGAGGCCGTGGCGGGTGAACCACTTGCGGGCCGTGCGGCGCGCCGACTTCAGCCGCACCAGCCAGCCGGCCATCAGCACCGCGATCTCGGCGCTGCGGAACGGCAGCAGGTAGTGGCCCTGGCTGCCGGGTCGCTCGCGGGCGAACGCCAGCACCAGCGGCAGCGTGTCCATCCCGAACCGTGCCACCACCGACCGCAGCCAGTCCCGGGCCGAGTAGACCGGATGCTCGACGTCGCTGGTGAGCAGCGGCCGGACCAGGTCCGCCGGGCCGTCCACCAGGACGGTCTCCCGCTCCCACAGGCTGAGCCGCCCCTCACGGTAACCGGCGACCAGCTCGGTCCATTCGACGTCGTCGGGCGGGTCGTAGACGGGACCCCGGGATTCGGTCCAGACGTCCCGCTCGCCCGGTGCCCAGACCAACTCCGTGCCGTCGGGCGGGGTCAGGCCCGCCACGACGATCGGCTCGGTCTTGACGCGACGCCGCGTCCACGGCGGTTCGACCAGCAGCGGCGGCAGCGCCTCCGGCGGGGCCTCGGGCACGCGCGTCCGCCGGGCCGGGAGCGTTTCGACGAACGTGCGCACGTTGTCGGGCAGCTCGTCCACGGGCAGGTCGGGGTGGTCGCGCAGGTGCGCGTCCAGCAGGTCGGCGGCGGTACCGGCGTGCTTGCCCGATCCGGCCGCCGTCGCCGCCAGCAGCCGCAGCGCTCGGGCGGGTGCGCGCCGCGCCGCCTCGATCAGGGCGGGGCGGGCCGGTTTGCGGCCGAGCCGGTCCAGCACCGCGCGGAACGCGTCGTCGGCGGGCAGCAGGGCCAGCGCCTGGAAGTGCTGGGCCTCCTCCTCGGCTCCCGGATGCCGGTCCAGAGCCTTGGTGAGGACGGGCAGGGCGGCGGGGCCGAGCCCTTCCAGCAGCGAGCCGAGCACGCTTCGCGGCCAGCCGTACCAGTCCGGCAGGGCCCTGTCGCCCAGAAGGGCGAGCTGTGCGGCCGACCCCAGCGAGCTGAGCAGCATCCAGCCGCACTCCTCCCAGGTCCCTTCGGCCAGCGGCGCGGCGCACGCGTCGTCCACCCAGTCCTGCCGGGACGGCACCAGATAGGCGGCGACCACCCGCTGGGCCGGGGTGGCGCGGTGCTCCGCGAGCCGGTCGACCGCCGCGCGGTACTCCTGCTCGGACGCGGCCGCCATCAGCACGCGCAACGGGCGCGCCACCTTCTCGCGCGCCCACCAGCTCCACAGCCGGTGGTCGTCGATGCCCGTCCTCCGCAGGCGGGCGTCGTCGCGTCCGCGCCTGTGCGGGCGGTGGCCCGGCCAGATGTCGTTCAGCTCCGCGTAGGCGCAGACGGCGAACGGCAGGCCGTGCTCGACGGTCCAGGCCTGCATCACCCGGGCCATCCGGCCGTCGAATCTGAGCGTCGCCGCGACGGCGGCGACCACGGCCGCGCCGACCGGGTCGGGCGTTCCCGCCAGGTGCGCGCGAGCGCGCTCGGACAGTTCCGGGTCGCCGTCGGGGAGCCGTTTCTCGACCTCGGGCATCGCCTTGGCGGTCAGCGCCGCCGCCGACTGGAGGACGTCGTGGCCGATCCGCACGCCGGGCACGGGCAGGCCGCCGCGCCGGGGGTGCAGTTCGGCCAGCCAGTCCTCGGGCAGGACCAGGGGGTTCTCGTCGCTCACGTGTTCTCCGTCAGGGTGGTCAGGTCGAGCAGCAGCTCGGAGGCCAGCACGGGGTCCAGGTCGCCGAACACCCCGACCGGGCGCACCTTGCCGTGGCGGCCGGGCGCGGCGGCCAGCCACACGTGCTCGACGCGCTGGTCGGGGTCCTGCTCGTCGAAGCCGGGGCTGATGCCGGGACCGAACTCCAGCACCAGGTAGTGATCGTGGGCGAGCCTGCGGGAGATCCAGCGCTCCCGGCCGTTGCCCTGCGCCTCGCCGCGCCGCCAGCCGCGCCGTTGCAGCCGCAGCAGCGTCCGCACCGGGACGGTCGCGCCCTCGAACCGCGCCAGGTCGTTCGCCTCGCGCTCCTTGTCGGGCAGCGGGAAGGCGGGGCGGGTGAGCTGCTCGAACGGCTGGAGGATCTCGTAGTCGGCGAACACCTCCGCCCATGCCGCCTGCGTCTCCCCCAGGTGCACGGGGTGGGCGACGCCGATCCGCGCGGTCTCCGGCACGGTGAGGACGCCGTCGTCGACGTCGGCGAACGTGCGGTCCTCGGCCAGGCGGAACGCGGTGCTCTTGCCGGTGCGCTCGTCGCCGTCCCAGGCGATCCACAGCAGCCGCCGCACCAGGTGCCACATCAGCGGGTGCGCGACGTACCGTTCGCGGAACTCGGCCACCGACCAGCGGCGCTGCGCCGCCATGGCCTGCTCCAGGCGTGCGCTCTGCTCGACCGCGACCGTTCGCACGCCCTTCTTCAGCTCGCCGAACGTCCGGTGGGCGGCGGAGGCCGCGTCCTGGTCGTCCTTGACGCCGGGTTTGGGGAGGGCGGCGCGGGGTTCGCCGTGCTCGGTCGTCACGAACGGCCGCAGTTGCTCGTCGAACGTCACGCGGAAGCGGCGCGGCCCGAAGTCGAGGAGCAGGCTGGCGCTGGAGTCGAGTCCGAAGTCGGGAATGAGGTGGTCGGCGAGCTGGTCGGGGGTCAGGCCGCGTCCGGCGGCGATCCGCTCCATTCTCTCGCGCGCCCGCGTTTGCAGGCCCTGGAAGCGCACCTTCTCCGCGATCTCGTTGAGGTGCCGCAGCGCCGTGTCGGTGCCGATGGCCGCCAGCGCCTCCACTCCGGCCGCGGCCTTGCGGTGGCCGCCCTCGCCCGGCCACGCGGACACGACCGGGACCAGCCGCCGCACGGTCTCGTCGTCGCCGGTCAGGCCGAGCTGGTCCAGCGCCCAGATCTCTTTGGCGGGCTCGCCCGCGTCGCGCCAGCGCTCGAAAAGCGTCCAGCCGAACGCGGTCAGCGACGCCGGGTCGCACGCCTCCCGGATCACGTGGACGCCCGCGTACACGTTCTCCAGGTCGGTCGCCGTCAGGACGGTCAGGACGTGCGCGGTCGCCGCGTCCGGCAGCGCGTGCGCGCGGTCGCGCAGCAGGATCTGCGGCAGCAGCGCCGGGGACGCCCACTCCGGCAGCCGCCGGGCCTTGCCGGGGAAGTCCTCCAGCGGGTCGGCCGCCAGCAGCGCTTCGATGGCGGCGGTGCCGTGCGGGCCGGCCGCCTCCGCCACGGCCTCGGCTCCGTGCCGGGTGGCGAGGAAGCGCAGCGCGCGCTCGGCGGCGTGCCGCTCGCCGCCGGGCTCGCCCAGCGCGGCGGGCACCAGCAGCGGGACGGCGGCGGTACCGTGCCGCTCGAACCAGGCGCGGGCCGACGGGCGCAACGACGGCAGGCGCGCCATCCAGTCGGCCATCAGGAGCGCGACCTCGGCGTCCAGGTAGGGCAGGAGGGTCGCGCCGAAGCCGTCCGGGCGGTCGCGGACGACGCGCAGCGCCAGCGGCAGCGCGTCGAGCCCGAACCTGGCCACCAGCCGCCGCGCCGGACGCGGCTCCCAGCGGTAGCGGGGCTTCCAGTCGGCCAGCAGCGGGCGCACCAGCGCGTCGGGCGCGAACGCCAGGGCGTTCTCGCCGCCGAAGCCGACCCGCTCGGCGGCCTGGAGCTGAGCGATCATCCTGGGCCAGTCGGCGTCGGCGAACTCGTCGACGATGGCCCATTGCCGGGCGTCGGACCACTCCTCGATGTTGTCGGGTCCGGCCCATTCCGCCTGCTCTCCTGGCGTCCAGGCCGTCCGCGCCTCGGGCGGTGTGAGGTTCGCGACCGTGACGGGTTCAGCGGCCTTGCGCTTGCGCTTCCACGGTGGGGCCAGCAGCAGCGGGGGCAGTGCTTCTGGCGGTGCTTCGGGAGTGCGGGGGTCGGTCTCGCGGGCCGATTCCACGGCGGTGCGGGCCTCCTGCGGCAGTTCCGGTTCGGCTGCCAGATCCGGGTGGGCCGCCAGGTGCAGCGTCAGCAGTTCGGCGGCGGAGCCGTCCGGGCGTGCCGCCGCCGTCTCGGCCAGCAGCCGCAGCGCCCGCCTGGGGAACCGCTTCATCGTCGTCAGCAGCGCGGGGCGGACGTGCTTGCCGCCGTCGCGTTCCAGCATCCCGAGGAACGCCTCGTCGGTCGGGATCACGCCGAGGGCGCGCAACACCGCCTTGCGGCCCGCGCCGAGGTCGATCGCGTCGTCCAGGTAGGCGAGCAGGGCCGGGGTGAGGGCCGTGCCGACGCCCTCCAGCAGGGTGGCCAGCACCTCCGGCCGTCCGGGGTAGATGATCACCCCCGGCTCGGGCCGGTCCCCCGGGCCCAGCGCGCAGCCGAGCATCCACCACAGGTTGGAGCGGCCGACGTGGGAGGTGCGGGGAGCGGCGTCCACCAGGTCGCGGCGGGTCGGCGCGAGGTAGGCGGCGACGAGCCGCTGGTAGCGGGTGCGGGACCGTGCGGCGAGCAGGTCGGCGATCCGCTCGTACTCCTCGTCCCCGGCCGCCGCCAGCCGGGCCCGCAGGCGGTGCGCCGGGGAGCCCACGTCGCTCGACAGCCCGAAATGCCCCCAATCCTCCCGAGGCTCGGTCAGCAGCAACTTCTCGTATCGCCCGCCGCCGCCCGGGATCGGCTGGAACTCCACCTGCACCTCGTCGGCCACCAGGAACGCGTGGACCGCGAACTCCAGACCGTGCTCGGCGATCCACAGGTCCACCAGCACCGGCGGCTCCCAGAGCGTGTCCCAACTGCTCCAGAGCCGCCCCTCCAGGAAGACCCGGGCTGCCGCCACCGCGCCTTCGGGGACGGGCTCGCCGCGCAGGTACGCGCGCGTCCGCTCGGCCAGCGCCGCGTCCGAGCGGGCCCGGCCGGCGACCTCCTCGATCTCGGGGACGGCCGCCGCGCGCCGCTCCCGCAACACCTCCAGCGCCGCCGCGTCGGACTCCGGCGCCGGCACCGGCTGCCCGCCCCGGCGGGGATGCAGTTTCCGGCGCCACGCGGGCGGCAGGACCAGGGCATCTTCCAGAGAAGGGTCCAAAACGGTCATGGCGCCTCACCGTACGGGAGAGGAAGGACAAACCCCGGCGTGATCAATGAAGTGACGGGTAGAGGCCGTTGTCCCGGACTTTCCAAGGAGCGGCACATGCGCATCAAGAACTCGGTCGTGGTCATCACCGGCGCGTCCAGCGGCATCGGCCGCGCCACCGCGCTGGCGTTCGCCCGCAAGGGCGCGCGCGTGGTGCTGGCGGCGCGCCGCAAGGACGCGCTGGAGGCCGTCGCGCTGGAGTGCGAGGCGGCGGGCGGCGAGGCGCTGGCCGTCCCCGCCGACACCGCCGACTACGCGGCGGTGGAGGAGGTCGCGCGGCAGGCGGCCGACCGGTTCGGCCGCATCGACGTGTGGGTCAACAACGCCGCCGTCGGGATGTTCGCGCCGTTCGAGCAGGCGCCGCTGGAGGACTTCCGGCGGGTGCTGGACGTCAACGTCATGGGCTACGTGCACGGCGCCCGCGTCGCGCTGCCGCACCTGCGCGAGCGGGGCCGGGGCGTGCTGGTGAACGTCTCCTCGCTCACCGCCGTCTCCCCGCAGCCCTACTCCACCGCCTACGTGATGTCCAAGGCCGCCACCACCGCGCTCGGCGCGAGCCTGCGCCAGCAGCTGCGGCTGACCGGCGACCACAAGAAGATCCACGTGTGCACGGTGCAGCCCGCCACCATCGACACCCCCTTCTTCGACCACGTGGCCAACTACACCGGCCGCAAGGTCCAGGCGATGCCGCCGGTGTACTCCCCCGAGCGGGTCGCCTCGGCGATCGTCGACCTGGTCAAGGACCCCGAGCCGGAGGTGACGGTCGGCCCGGCCGGGAAGGCGGTGCGCGCCCAGGCCAGGATGAGCGCCCAGACCCTGGAGAAGGTCATGGCCAAGCAGGTGGACAAGGCCCACCTGTCCCGCCAGGACCCGGCCCCGGCGATGTCGGGCAACCTCTACACCCCCGCCGCGGGCACCGGCCGGGTGCACGGCGGCCACCACGGCAAGCGCCGCACCGCCGTCCGCCGCCTGGCGCTGGTGGCCGCCGGGGGCGCGGCCGTCGCCGTGGCCGCCCGGCGCGGGGCGCTGCCGGTCCCGGACCTCGCCGGGCTCGGCGAGACCATCAACGAGAAGGGGCGTGCATGGACCAGGACGGCCTGACCTCCACCGGGGGCCACCTGGCGCTCCAGCCGGTCCACTGAGGGAAAGACATGCTCACTGCCCCGTTCAAGGCGGTCGCGCGGCTGCGGCACATGCTGATGCCCCGCACGTCCTACACGCAGGGCGCCTACACCACGCTGCTCCCCTGAGACGTGGGCGACCGCGACCGGGTGCTGGGCCTGCTGCCCACCACCCGGCGCAGCGTGCCCACCGACGACGAGGAGCTGAACGCCGAGGCCCCGTCCCGGCACTGACGTCCCCGGTACCACACGACCCCCAGGTCAGCGCGATGTACCGGCGCCGCTTCGGCGCGCCCCGCGCGGGAAAGGATCATGAGGGGGAGGGGATCGCGGTGACCGAGGGTGACGGAGTGACGGTCGGGGTGGAGGAGGAGTTCCTGCTGCTCGACCCGACGACCGGGCGGAGCGCGCCGCGCGCGGCCGAGGTGCTGGCGCGGGCGGGCACGCCGCGCGCGCCGGGCGCGAGCTTCCAGACCGAGCTGCTGGCCGGGCAGGTGGAGGCCGCCACCGGCGTGTGCGCCGACATGGGCGGGCTGCACCGCCAGCTCATGGACTGCCGGGAGCAGCTCGCGGCGGCGGCCCGCGACGAGGGCCTGCAACTGGTCGCCACCGGGACGCCCGTGCTGCCCGCGGACGCGCCGCCGCTCACGCCGGGCGAGCGGCCCGCGCGGATCTCCGGGCTGTACGCGGCGGCGATCTCCGGCTACGAGGTGTCCGGCTGCCACGTGCACGTCGGCGTCGCCGACCGGGACACCGCCGTGGCGGTGCTCGACCACCTGCGGCCCTGGATCCCCATGCTGCTGGCGCTGGCGGCGAACTCGCCGTTCGACCGGGGGCGCGACTCGGGGCACGTGAGCTGGCGGATGCTGGAGCAGGCCCGCTTCCCCTGCTCGGGCGTGCCGCCGTGGTTCGGGTCGGCGGTCGCCTACGACCGGGCGGTGGCCCGCCTGCTGGAGTGCGGGATCGTGGTGGACGAGGCGATGACGTTCTGGCTCGCCCGGCTGTCGCCGCACCTGCCGACCGTGGAGGTGCGGGCGGCCGACGCGATGATCACCGCGGACGAGGCCGTGCTCCAGGCCGCGCTGACCCGCGCCCTGGTCCGCGCCGCGCTGGCGGACCTGGACGCGGGCCGCACCGCGCCGCGCGTGCGCGACGAGGTCTGCGCGGCGGCGCTGTGGACGGCCGCGCGGTACGGGACGGCGGGCCCCGCCGTCGATCCGGTGGAGGAGCGGCGGGTCCCGGCGGCGGCCCGGCTGTCGGCGCTGCTGGAGCGGGTCCGGCCCGTCCTCGCCGCGACCGGCGACCTGGCGGAGGTCCGGGGCCTGCTGACGCGCGTCGCGCTGCACGGCACCGGCGCCGACCGCCAGCGCCGCGCCGCCGCGCGCGGCCCGCACGCCGTGGTCGAAATGCTGGCCCGGCAAGCATGGCCGTCGCCTGGGCGGGTACCCGGGGCACACGGCCGATTCCGGGAGAAAGCATGACAGCGAGCACGATCGCCCCCCTGGGCACCGACGCCCGGTCACCGCGCCTGCCCGCACCGCGCGGCCCCCTGTCGGAGGCGGTGGTGACGGCGTTCGCCCGCGCCCCGCTGGGGGAGGCCTCCTCCCCCATGATCACCGCGGCGCGGGAGGCGGGCCGCCGCGCGTCGATCGACGCGTTCGGCGAGGACCTCCAGCTCACCCTGTACCTGTGCTACGAGCTGCACTACCAGGGCTTCTCCGGCGTGGACCCCGCCTGGGAGTGGGACCCCGAACTGCTGCGGCTACGCGGCTCGATGGAGCGGCACTTCCTCCGCGCGCTGCGCGAGCGGACGCCCGGCGGCTCCGACGTCGGGGCCGCCGTCGACGGGCTGCTGACCGAGCCGGTGGACGCCTTCGGCGTCTCCCACCACCTGCGCGACGGCGGCGAGTTGTGGCAGATGCGCGAGTACGCGGCGCACCGGTCGATCTACCACCTCAAGGAGGCCGACCCGCAGGCGTGGGTGATCCCCCGGCTGCGGGGCCGCGCCAAGGCGGCGCTGGTGGCGGTGGAGTTCGACGAGTACGGCGGCGGCCGCGCCGAGGCGATGCACTCGCGGCTGTTCGCCGACATGCTGGAGGAGCTGGACCTCGACCCGCGCTACGGGCGCTACCTGGACCTGGTGCCCGCCCGGATGCTGGCGATCGTCAACATGATGTCGCTGTTCGGGCTGCACCGGGCGCTGCGCGGGGCGATGGTCGGGCACTTCGCCTCCGTCGAGATCACCTCGGCGCCGGGCTCGGCCCGGCTGGCGCGCGCCCTGGAGCGCCTGGGCGCGTCCCCGCGCGCCACCCGGTTCTACACCGAGCACATCGAGGCCGACGCGGTGCACGAACAGGTCCTGCGCCGCGACGTCATCGGCGCCCTGCTGGAACGCGAACCCGAACTGGCCGCCGACGTGGTACTGGGCATCCAGGCCACCGACCTGCTGGAAGACCGCCTCGGCGACCACCTGCTGCGCTGCTGGCAGGCGGGGCGCAGCTCACTGCTCCGCCCTCTCCCGGCCCTCCCCCGCTCCTAACCCTCGTCCTGACCCGGTTTCCGGTCCTTGGCCGGGGATCGGGTCTTGCGGCGGTGGCTGGTGTCGCAGAAGGGGTAGCGCTTGCTGCGGCGGCACGCGCACAGCGCCACCATGAAGCGGTCGCAGGTCACCGTCGAGCCGTCGGGCAGTTCCACCTCGACGGGGCCCTCCACCAGGACGGGGCCGCCCTGCTCCACCACCACGCGGCGGCGCTCACGACCGGGATTCGACGCGGTCGGCACGGATCACCACCAGTTCCTCGTCCCGCTGTCCGGGCTCGATCAGCCCCCGGGCCCGGAGTTCGGCCGCCCGGCCGCGCATCACCGGACCGAACGGCTCGTTGCGGCGGGCCACCACCGACGCCTTCAGCCCCTGGTCGCGCAGCGCCGACAACGTCGCCTCCACGCCGCTCAGCACCGAGTGCACCATCATCAACATCCCGCCCTCCGCCAGATGGCGCGGCGCGTGGGCGCAGATGCGGTCCAGCAGCGCGCGACCGTCGCCGCCGGCGTCCCACGCGCGGGCCTTGCCGTGGGCGGGCGGCGGGCCCGAGACCGCGGGCACGTAGGGCGGGTTGGAGAGGATCACGTCGAACCGCTCCCCCGCGAACGGGCCGAGCAGGTCGCCGCGCACGACCCGAACACGCAGCCCCCGCAAACGCGCGTTCAGGCGGGCCGCGTAGACGGCGCGCGCGGACACGTCCACGGCACTGACATGGCCCGCGCCGCCGCCCGCCGCGGACATGGCCACCGCACCCGTCCCGGTGCACACGTCGAGCACCCGGGCCCCCGGCGGCATCCCGGCTCGGTGCAGTTCCTCGGTCAGCAGGTGGGTGTCGCCCTGGGGCCGATAAACCCCCGGCGGTCTCAGAAACAACACGGAACGCGGGTACCCCGTAAAACCCTGGCGAACCCTTACCCGCGCTGCGGTTAGGTGATCCTGACCCGGGCAAAGGCGAAACATGGTCGAGACGACGCCCTCGTACTGGGTGGACAGCGCGCCCGCGCCCGCCGACGCACGGTCCGTCCTGCCGCGCGAGGCCGACGTGGTGGTGCTCGGCGGCGGCATCTCCGGCCTCACCACCGCCTACCTGCTCACCCAGGCTGGACGGTCGGTGGTCGTGGTGGAGGCCGACCGGATCGCGGCGGGCGTCAGCGGCCACACCACCGCCAAGATCTCCGCCCAGCACAACCTGGTCTACGCCGAGCTGGTGCGCCGGTTCGGCCGCGACCGGGCCCGCGCGTTCGGGCAGAGCCAGACCGCCGCGCTGGAGTGGATCGCCGGGCGCGTCGCCGAACTAGGTGTGGACTGCGACTTCCGGCGGCGCGACAACCACGTCTACGCCGAGGACCCCGCCTACCTGGACAAGTTGCGCCGCGAGGCCGACACCGCCGCCGAGCTGGGGCTGCCCGCCGACTTCGTGACCGAGACCGAGCTGCCGTTCCCGGTCGCCGGGGCGGTGCGGTTCCGGGCCCAGGCCGAGTTCCACCCCCGGCTCTGGCTGTTGCGGCTCGCCGAGGAGATCACCCGTGCGGGCGGCACGATCGTCGAGAACGTGCGGGCGTCGCGCCTCGGCCTGCCCGACGAGACCGTCGTGCACACCTCCGCCGGGACGATCAAGGGCCGCGACGTGGTCGTCACCACGCACTACCCGGTGTTCGACCGGGGCCTCTACTTCGCCCGCCTGGAGCCCAGGCGCTCCCTGCTGATGGCCGCGCCCGCCCCCGCGAGCGCCCCGCAGGGCATGTACATCGCCGCCGACACCGGCCACTCCCTGCGCACCACGCCCGGCCGCGAGGGCGAGCCCGGCGACGTCCTGCTGCTGGGCGGCGAGGGCTACCACCCCGGCGAGGACACCGACGTTTCCGCCCGCTTCGACCGGCTCGCCCGCTGGGGCGCCGACCGGTTCGGCGTGCCGGGGTTCCCGCACCGGTGGGCCACCCAGGACAACATCACCGCCGACCGGCTGCCCTACATCGGCCGCTACCACCCGCTGGCCCGGCACCTGTGGGTCGCCACCGGGTACGCGCTGTGGGGCATGACCAACGGCACGCTGGCGGGCCTGCTGCTCAGCGACCTGATCACCGGCAAGGACAATCCGTGGGCGGCTCTGTACGACCCGGCCCGCCGCACCGTCCGCCAGTCCGCGCCGAGCCTGGCCAAGCTCGGCGCGAAGACCGGCCTGCACTACGCGGGCGACTACGCCCGCGCGTTCGCGCCCGGCGGCGGCATCGCCGACCTGGCCCCCGGCGAGGGCACCGTCACCCGCGTGGGCCGCAAGCCCGTCGCCGCCTACCGCGACCCCGACGGGACGGTCTCGGCGGTGTCGGCCGTGTGCACCCACCTGGGCTGCCTGGTCGCCTTCAACGACGCCGAGAAGTCCTGGGACTGCCCCTGCCACGGCTCCCGCTTCGGCACCGACGGCTCGGTCAAGCACGGCCCGGCGACCAAGCCGCTGCCGCCGGTGGATCTGGACGACTAGCCCGCGCCGACGCGTACGATCTCCGGTCAGCCGGAGTCGCGCATGTCCTTCTCCACCAGGGCGGCGGCCTTGCGCGCGGCGATCAGCACCGGGTCCCACACCGGCGAGAACGGCGGCGCGTAGCCCAGGTCCAGGCCGGTCATCTCCTCCACCGTCATGCCGTTCCACAACGCGATCGCCAGCCCGTCGATGCGCTTGGCCGCGTTCTCCTCGCCGACGATCTGCGCGCCCAGCAGCCGCCCGGTGCGCCGCTCGACCAGCAGCTTGGTGTGCATGCTGGTCGCGCCCGGGTGGTACCCGGCGCGGGTGGTGGACTCCACCACCGCCTCCAGCGCGTCGAACCCGGCCTCGGCGGCCTCGCGGGCGCTCAGCCCGGTGCGGGCGACCTCCGCGTGGCAGATCTTGGAGACGGCGGTGCCGACCACGCCGGGGAAGGTGGCGTAGCCGCCGCCGATGTTGGTCCCGGCGACCCGGCCCTGCTTGTTGGCGTGGGTGCCGAGGGCGATCGCGACGGGCGCGCCGGAGATCAGGTGCCGGTTCTCCACGCAGTCCCCCGCCGCCCACACGTTCTCGCTGCGGGTGCGCATCCGCCGGTCGGTGACGATGCCGCCGGTCGGTCCGGTCTCGATCCCGGCCGCCTCGGCGATCTCGGTGTTGGGCTTGACGCCCAGCCCGAGGACGACGATGTCGGCGGGCAGGGTGCGGGATCCCGTCCGCACGGCGGTGACGTGGCCGCCGTCGGTGTCGAAGCCCTCGACCTGCTCGCCCAGGTGCAGGTGGACGCCGATGCCGCGGATGGCGTCGGCGATCAGCTCGCCCATGTCGGGGTCCATGGTCCGCATCGGCTGCTCGGCCCCGTCCACCAGCGTGACGTCCAGGCCGCGCTGCACCAGCGCCTCGGCCATCTCCAGGCCGATGTAGCCGCCGCCGACCACCACGGCGCGCTCGGGCTTGTCCTTCTCGACCGCTCGGCGGATCGCGATGCCGTCGTCCAGGACCTGCACGCCGTACACGCCGTCGGCGTCGGCGCCGGGCAGCGACGGCCGGACGGGCACCGCGCCGGTGGCGATCATGAGCTGGTCGTAGGGCTCCCAGCGCTCGCCGCCGCCGTCCAGGTCGCGGACCCGGACGCGGGAACCGTCCAGGTCGATCTCGGTGGCCTCGTGCCGCAGGCGCAGGTCGATGCCGCGCTCGCGGAAGTGCTCGGGGGTGCGGGCCACCAGGTCGTCGGCGTCCTCCACGACCCCGCCCACGTAGTAGGGGATGCCGCAGGCCGAGTAGGACGCGAAGTTGCCGCGTTCCAGCACGGTGATCTCCAGGTCGGGACGGCCGCGCCGCGCCTGGGACGCGGCGCTCATCCCGGCCGCGTCGCCACCGATCACCAGCAGCCGTTCGGGCATCGTGGCACCTCCGCACGTCGAAGATCGTCGTCGCTGGCGAGCCTACCCAGCGGCGCGGTCACCATCCGTACACCCGGCGCGCGTTCCCGGACGCTGCCAGCCCCGCGAAGCGCTCGGCGTCGGCGCGGGTCCAGGCGTCGGTGTCGATTCCCTCCCGGAGGCAGACCGCCAGGCCGCGCCGGAACAGCAGCGCCCCCAGGTGGTAGAACTCCGCCAGCCCGAACGCGTCGGAGGAGTACAGCACCTTCCCGAACGGGGCCAGCTCCAGCAGCTCGGTGATCAGCGCGGACGACCGGTGCCCCAGGTTGTGGGTGGCCAGACCCACGTCCACGAACACGTTCCCGAACACCTGCGCCAGGTATCCGGCCTGTCGGTGGAAGGGGTAGTTGTGCAGCAGCAGGACCGGCACGCCCGTCGGCTCCAGCGCCCGTAGCAGGCCGGTCAGCAGCAGCGGGTCGCCGCGCCGCAGGTCGGCGTCGGCGTCGCCGTAGCCGACGTGGAACTGCACCGGCAGCCGGAGGTCCACCGCGCACCACACCAGGAAGCGGTGCAGCGCCTCGTCGTCCACGCGGGGCGGCGCGCTGCGCCCCGCCATCGCGCGGTCGGCCTCGCGCAACATCCGCCCGGCGGCCGCGACGACCTCGGCGGCGGTGGGCCGCTCGCCCGACAGCTCCAGCCCGGCGCGGTAGGCGGCCACCGACTTGGCCCCGGCCGCCGTGCCCGCCAGCACCTCCAGCCGGGCGCGGACCTCGGAGGCGAACGCGCCCGCGCCGACGCCTCCGGCCACCGCGTCCTCGGCGACCTTCTCCAACCGGACGATCTCGTGGGCGCGCGCCCCGGCCAGCCGCCCCAGTTCGGCCGGTTCCAGCAGCGGTTCGGGCAGGTAGCCGGTGTCCACGCACAGCGCCTCCAGGCCCGCCGCCGCCAGGAACCGCCGGTTGACCTCCGCCGCGCCCAGCTCGGCCCGACGCGCCACGTAGTCGTCGGGCGCGGCGTGCGGCGGCAGGTCCAGCACCGGCGCGCACCAGCGCCGCACCGCCAGCCCGGCCCGGGTGTCGAACATGGAGCCGCCCAGCGGGCCGGGCGCGCCGCCCTCGGTGAGCATCCCCTCGAAAGCGGCGCGATCCAGGTCGCGGCGCGACACACCGTGACAGTGGTGATCGATCAGGCGCATCCGCTCCAGCACGTCCAACACGCGCGTTCCTCCCGGGTGCAACGGTCCGGCGGTCTCCCTACGATGCCCGTACCGGGCCCTTCCGAAAGGCCCCCGCGACAACACGCCGTCACCACCGGGGAGCGAGACCGTGGACGAGCACGCCGCCCAGCCACCGCACCTGACCCCCGCACGGCGCGCCGTGCTCGGCGAGGCCGCCGCCGCGCAGGCCGAGGAGCTGATGGCCGAGAACGTCTCGGTGGTGGCGCTGACCTTCGTGGACACCGCCGGGATCGTGCGGGTCAAGGCGGTGCCGGTCGAGCGGCTCGGCCAGGCGGCCGCGCTGGGCGTGGGCGCCTCCCCCTGCTTCGACGCCTTCCTCCAGGACGACTCCGCGGTGCCCGCCCGCTTCACCGGCGGCGCGATCGGCGACCTGCGGCTGCACCCGGTGCCCGAGCGGCTCACCCCGCTGCCCGCCCTGCCCGGCTGGGCGTGGGCCCCGGCCGACCGCTACGGCCAGGACGGCGCGCCGCACCCGGTGGACGGCCGTGCGGCGCTGCGCCGCGAGACGGACCGGCTCGCGGCGGAGGGCTGGTCGGTGCGGGCCGCGTTCGAGGTGGAGTGGACCACCGCCCCCGAGTTCGCGGGGCCCGCCTACGGCATGACGCGGCTGATCGACGCCGCCGCCTACCTGCGCGACGTGGTGCAGGGCCTGGCCGCCGCCGGGATCGCCGCCGACCAGGTGCATCCCGAGTACTCGCCGTCGCAGTTCGAGGTGTCGGTCGCCGCCGAGGACCCGGTGGGCGCGGCCGACACCACGATCCTGGTGCGGCAGGTGATCCGGGCGGTGTCGCGCGAGCACGGCGTGGCGGCGAGCTTCGCGCCCCGGACCGGCGCGGAGGTCGGCAACGGCGGGCACGTGCACCTCAGCCTGTGGCGGGCGGACGAGGGCGGGCCGGTCAGCGTGATGTCCGGCGGCACGGGGCCGTGCGGCCTGACGCCCGAGGGCGAGGCGTTCACCGCCGGGATCCTGGCGCGGCTGCCCGCCCTGCTGGCGCTCGGCGCGCCGTCGGTCGTCAGCTACCTGCGGCTGGTCCCCTCACACTGGGCGGGCGCGTTCGCTTGCTGGGGCCTGGAGAACCGCGAGGCGGCACTCCGGTTGATCACCGGGCCCGCCGGGACCGGCACCGCCGCCGACACCGAGGCCGCCAACGTCGAGGTCAAGTGCTTCGACGCGACCGCCAACCCCTATCTGGCGCTGGCCGGACTGCTGGCGGCGGGACGGGCCGGGCTCGCGGCCGGGGCCGTCCTGCCCGCCCCCGTCACGACAGATCCGGCGCTGCTGGACGCCGCCGAGCGCGACCGGCTCGGCGTCGCCGCGCTACCCGCGTCGCTGGACGAGGCGGTGGCCGCCTTCGAGGCCGATCCCGTGCTGGCCGAAGCGCTGGGCGAGCCGCTGGCCGACACGGTGGCGGCGGTGCGTCGCGGCGAGAGCGCGCTGTTCGCCGGCGCGTCCCCCGAGCAGATCATCGAGGCCGCCCGGGGCCGCTTCTGAGCGGTGCCTCCGGTCGGCACCGCCCTCCGGCCCCGTACCGGCTACCGTGTGAGGCGCGATGCACATCACCGGATACCGCAGCCACGGCGTGGCCGCCGCCGTGGCCCTGGTGAACGCCGTCACCGGCAGCGGCGACGACGACGGCCCGGACGCGCTGCGCGAGATCCTGCGCGCCAACAACTTCTTCTGGCAGGACTTCCAGGACCACGACGCCGAGGCGTTCCAGATCCTGGGCCGGGCGCTGCGGCCGTTCTTCGAGGCCACCGAGCTGGCCCAGGCGGTCGAGGTGCTGAACGACCTCATGCTGGAGACCCCCATGCACCCGCACCTGTCGGGGCACGACAACCTCGGGCTGCACCTGCACTACGCCCCGCCCAGCGCCAAGCTGCCGCTGCGGTTCCGGGCGACCACCCTCATGAACCTGTCGGCTATGGTGTGCGAGCACGGCCTCGGCCGCAGCGGCGTCTGCGCCGCCGAGGGTTGCGACCGGGTCTACGCCGACACCTCCCGTGCGGGCCGCCGCCGGTTCTGCTCGGAGGCGTGCGCCAACCGCACCAACGTGGCGGCGTTCCGGGCCCGCCGCCGCAACAACCCTTGACGCGGCCCATTTTCCTTTTAACCAGGATTTGCCCTGCATGGGCATTTTCGCGGGCCGCTTCGCATTGAGTAGTAGATGTGCTCGCCCGCAGCGGCCGGCGCACCACCGTTGCTTCCATCCTCACAGTCTTCCCAGGGTTCATGACGACTGCGCTCTTCCGTCCCGATGACCGTTCGGACCGGCTGCCGCTCCAGGTGGCGACCGAGGTCCAGTCCACCGCGTTCCGGATCACCCGGCTGACGCTGACCGCCGTGGCCGCCTACCTGATGGCGCTGTGGCTGCTGCCCAAGGGCGGCCCCGCGCCGCTGCTGGCGCCGCTGACGGCGCTGCTGGTGGTGCAGTACTCCGTCTACCAGACGATCAAGTCCAGCGTGTTGCGGGTGCTGGCGGTCACCTCCGGGGTGCTGGTGGCCGTGCTGTTCGCCAACGGGGTCGGCTTCACCTGGTGGAGCCTCGGCCTCACCATCCTGTGCGCGCTGATCATCGGCACCGTGCTGCGGCTGGGCGACCACATGCTGGAGGTGCCGATCAGCGCGATGCTGATCTTCGCGCTGGGCGCCACCAACGACGTGGCCGCCACCGACCGGATCCTGGAGACGCTGATCGGCTCGGGCGTCGGGCTGCTGGCGACGTTCCTGGTGCCCTCGGTGCGGGTGCGGCCCGCCCAGGAGGCGGTGGAGAGCCTGGGCGACCGGCTCGCCGCGCTGGTCAAGGGCCTGGGCGACGACGTCCGGGGCGGCCTGGACCCGCACGCCGCCGACCGCCGCGCCCACCAGGCCGCCGACCTGTTCCGCGACATCGGCAGCACCGACGAGGCGCTCGGCGACGCCGAGGACAGCGTGCGGCTGAACCTCAACCCGCGCGCGGTCAAGCTGATCGACGCCGGGGTGGCGCTGCGCAACGGCGTCGAGACCATGGAGCACTTCACCCTGTCGCTGCGCGGCCTGACCCGGGCGCTCACCGACTCGTCCCGGCTGTCGGACGCCGAGCGGGTGATGCTGGCCGACGCGCCGCGCCGCCTGCTGGCCGAGACCCTGGACGAACTGGCCGCCGCCATGACGGTGTACGCCCGGCTGGTCCGCTCGGACCTGACCCGTGACGCCCGCCCCGAGGGCGACGAGCAGAAGCTTGACTGGCACATCCGCAACGCCCGCGAGCACCGCGACCACCTGGTCCAGGAGCTGCGCGAACGGGCCGACGCCGGGGGCACCTGGCCCCTGTACGGCGAGGTGCTGATGCACCTGGACCGGCTCATCGACCACCTGCGCGTCGAGCACCGGGCCCGCGCCCGGGAGAGCTGGCGGCAGCGGCGCCGGGTGGCGCGGCACCTGCCCGCGCGTCCCGCCCGCGTGGTGGACGAGGCGGGCGGCCGGCTCCGCAGGGCCGCCGCCGCGGCCTCGCTGGCGGCCCAGCGCAACGCGGTGGAATCGGACCTCGGCCGCCGCCCGACGAGCCGCCGCCCCGCGCACCCGCCGCGCCGCCGATCACCGTAGTTGGCACGTTCCCGGCACTGAGCTGACCGAACGGGACCGGGCCCGTCCCCCTGAGCAGGGGCGGGCCCGGTGCCGGGGCGGTGCGCCGGTCAGCGGAAGGTCGGCTTCAGCACGTCGATGCCGCGGGTGTTGTCGGCGACGTAGACGTACTCGCCGTGCCAGTACGGCTGCCACGACGAGGCGTCGGCCGGGCGGTAGTAGGCGATCTGCCGGGGGTTGCTGGGGTCGCGCACGTCCAGGAAGCGGGTGCCCTGGGAGTAGAACGACTGCACCAGCACGCCGTCGCGCACGTCGAAGTAGTGCGCCGAGCAGTCCAGGCTGGTGGGGTCGCTGCCCTCCTGCCCGGCCACGCCCCAGGTCGCGACGGTCCGCAGCCGGAACTTCTTGTCCGGCGTGGAGCGCCAGCCCTCGCCCCTGTAGGAGCCCTTCAGCGAGGCGATGACCAGCAGGCCGTCGTTGGCGCAGCCGTCGTTGAAGGTCTCCTCGGTGACGAACAGGAGCTGGCCGTCGCCCCACTTGCGCGGGTCGGCGGCCTGGTTCCGGGTGCGGCCCACCGCGCGGTAGCTGTTGTGCATGAACGAGGAGTTGGTGGTGGCCTCGTCGATGCCGCCGCCCGCGTAGGGCACCGGGTCGTAGGCGGTGGCCTTGCGGAAGCGCTTCTTCACGGGGTCGAAGTGCAGGCCCTGCGTGTAATAGCCGCGCACGCCGCCGCGCCCGGACGCCCAGGCGACGCCGTTGGAGTCGACCTGGATGTCGTGGGTGTAGTCGGTCTTGCCGTCGTTGCGGCCGGTGTCGACGGGGTTCTGGTACACCTTCGGCTTGGCCGGGTTGCGCACGTCGGTGACCCACACCGGGCGGCCGCCCCAGTCGGCGGGCATCCAGCTCGCCTTGGCCGGCCCGCCGGTCCACAGGTACCGGCAGTCGTTGACGCAGGTGGTGGTGTGGCCCGCGGGCACCTTGACGTAGGTGATCTGGCGGAGCCTCTCGGGCTTGGAGGCGTCCACGATGTAGACGCCCGACTCGCCGGTGGCGGTGTTGCCGCCGAACGCGCGGGGGTCGCGCGACAGGTAGACGATCTTGCGCTTGGGGTCGAAGTCGGTGTCCTCGGTCTCCCACATGCCCGGCATGTTCAGCTCGCCGACCAGCTTGGGGGACTTGGGGTCGGCGGTGATGTCGTAGGCCTTGAGGCCGAACTCGCCGGTCGCGAACATGATCGAGCGCTTGTGGCGGCCGTGGCCGTAGTCGCCGAACATCAGCGAGATCGCGCCCTTGGCGTCGGGCACGCCGCCGACGCGCCGCACGCCCTTGATCGCCTCGGACCTGGCGGCGGAGCGGGTGTCGGCCTTGCGGTAGTGGACGGAGTGGCCGCCCTGGTCGCGGCCCTCGGCCTGGCCCTGCGCGGCGTCGGCGGCCTTGGTCTGGGGGTAGCCGGGCTCGGGCGGGCAGGCCCAGGCCGTGCCGGCCAGCAGCGCCAGGGACGCCGCGACCGCGCCGGCGCCGTGGACCGCGCGCCGGCCGTGAGATGTGCGGGGGGACATCGGGCCTCCACTTCAGCAGATCCTCGCCCGCCAGTCTGACCAGCGGGACGGACATGATCAATGGGACGTACGGTAACGAACGGGACTCAGTACCGTCAGGGCCGGTGGCAGCTGTCTTCCGGGCGGCCGGGCCGGTGCCGTACGCTCACCGGCGTCGCCCAGCCCCCGGGAGAGGTCCGTTGAAGAGCGCCACCCGCACCGCCGCCCTGATCACCGGTGCCGTGGTGGCGCTGGTCGCCCCGGTCGCGGCGCTGCGGGCGTGGAGCGAGCCGGCCGACCCCCGGCTGTCGGTGGGCGCGGCGCGGGCGGCGACGCTGCTGCCCGGCGACCTGCGCGACGCGACCGGCCGCATGGTCGCGGGCGCGGTGTGGACCCGGCTGGTGGACTACGACCCGGCCACGGGCGCGCCAGTGAACGCCGCCGCCGAGTCGGTGACCAGCACCGATCGCAAGACCTGGACCGTCCGCGTGAAGCCCGGCGGCCGGTTCCACGACGGCTCCCCCGTCACCGCGCGCTCGTTCGCCGGGGCGTGGGCGGCGATGCTGGAGGCGCACTGGGCCGGGGAGCGGCTGCTCACGAACGTGGCCGGGGTGCAGGACGGGGCCAAGGGCATCAAGGTCACCGGCGACCTGAGCTTCGAGGTGCGGTTGGAGCGGCCGTTCACCGGGTTCCCGGCGCTGCTGGGCGATCCGGCGTTGTCCCCGATGCCCGAATCGGTGCTGGCGTCCCGCGACTGGGCGGGGTACGCCCGGCGTCCCATCGGCAACGGGCCGCTCAAGGTGGCCTCGGCCGACGAGCGCGAGACCGTGTTGGAGCGGCCTGGCGGCCAGACCGTCGTGGTGCGGACGGTGCCCGAGGCCGCGAAGCAGTACTCGGCCGTCGAGGCCGGTGACCTGGACGTGGCCACGCAGGTGCCGCCGAACCGGCACGAGTCCATGGACACCGACTTCCGCAGCCGCCACCGCGCGGTACCCGGCCGGACGATGACGCAGCTCGCCTTCCCCGCGTGGGTGCGGGCGCTGGCCGACCCGTCGGTCCGGCAGGCGTTGTCGATGGCGATCGACCGCTCGGCCGTCACCGAAGGGCCGCTGGGCCACCAGTCCTCCCCCGCCAACGCGCTGGTGCCGCCGGGCGTCCTGCCGGGCCGCCGCGAGGGCCAGTGCCGCCTGTGCGTGCACGACGAGCGCGCGGCGGTCGCCGCGCTCGCCGACGCGGGCGGCCTGAAGGATCCCGTCGTGCTCTGGCACGAACCGGCCGACGCGGCATGGGTGAAGGCGGTCGCCGACCAGCTCCGCAAGACCTTGAAGCTGGACGTCCGCACCAAGGAACTACCCGCCGCCGAACTGGCGCAGGCCATACGCGACCGCAAGGTGGACGGCCCGTACGTCGTGCGCACCACCGCCGCCTACCCCGCCCCCGCCGCAGCGCTCTCACCGCTGCTGGAGGCGGGCACGGGTTACCAGGACGACTACACGGCCGAGCAGATCAACCTGGCCGAGACCGCCACCACACCCGAAGAGGCCGTGACCCCGGCACGCCTGGCCGAGACCGCACTGCTGCGCGACATGCCGGTGCTACCGCTGTGGACCCCGCACGACCATCTGGTGTGGTCGGAACGAACCTCCGGCGTGGCCGCCGACGCCTTCGTGGGCCTCCGCCTGAACCGCCTGACCAGCAAGGAGTGAGCCTGGCGGCTCCGACCGCCGGACCTGCCCTTGGACAAAAATATATAGACCGGTCTACTGTTGTCATCGTTCCGTCCTCGTCCCCCCGGGAGGCAACGATGCGCGTCCACCACCTCAACTGCGGTTCGCTGGCGACGATCGAGCCGGTGGACGCGCCCGGCGGCCCGCGCGCGGTGGTCTGCCACTGCCTGCTGGTGGAGACCGGCGGCCGGGCTCGTCCTGATCGACGCCGGGCTCGGCACCCACGACATCGCCCGTCCCGCCGAGCGCCTGGGAGCCGACTGGATCGCCTACGCCGCCCCCGTCCTCGACCCCGCCGAGACCGCGCTGGCACAGGTCGAACGGCTCGGCTTCGTTCCGGCCGACGTCCGGCACATCGTCCTTACCCACGCCCACAACGACCACGTCGGCGGGATCGCCGACTTCCCCGGCGCGACGGTGCACCTGCACGAGGCCGAGTACGCGGACGCCGTGGCAGCGGCCGGTCCCGGACCGCACGACTGGCGCACCTACGGCGACGGAGACGGCGGTGGCGACTCCTGGCACGGGTTCGCGGGGGCGCGCCCGGCCGAGGGACTGCCCCCGGAGATCCTGCTGATCCCGCTCGGCGGGCACAGCCCCGGCCACCTCGGCGTCGCGGTGGACCTCGGGGACCGCACGCTGCTGCACGCGGGCGACACCTACTTCCACCACGGCGAGGTGGACCGGCCCGACCCGGTCGTGCACCCGCTGATGCAGCTGGTGCAGGAGGGCGCCGAGGCCGATCGCGCGCTGCGGCTGGAGAACCTGGCCCGGCTGCGCGCGCTCGTCCTGGACCCCGCCTCGGGGGTCGAGGTGTTCTCCGCGCACGACCCCTGGGAGTTCGCCCGCTACGCGTGAGACGCGCGCACCGCCGCACACCGCCGCGCACCGCTGATGCGCAACCGGTCGACGCCAGACCACACCCGTCGTACCGCGCCCGTCGAGCCGCCCGTCAGAGCGCAGCCGCCGGGCCGCGCGGCGGAGCTCAGCCGTCAGGCCGTGCGTCAGACCGCGCGGGTCAGGCGGTGGGCCAGGGCGGTGTGGCGGCGGCCCGCGCCCATCGTGCGGACCGCGACCGCCAGCGCGCGGCGCGAGCCCACCAGCACCACCAGCTTCTTGGCGCGGGTGATGCCCGTGTAGAGCAGGTTGCGCTGCAACATCATCCAGGAGCCGGTGGTCAGCGGGATGACGACGGCCGGGTACTCGCTGCCCTGGGAGCGGTGGATGGTGATCGCGTAGGCGTGGGCGAGCTCGTCCAGCTCGTCGAAGGCGTAGTCGAGGTCCTCGTCCTCGTCGGTGCGCACGGTCAGGCTCTGGTCCTCCAGGGAGACGGCGGTGACGAGGCCGACGGTGCCGTTGAACACCCCGGCCTCGCCCTTGTCGTAGTTGTTGCGGAGCTGGGTGACCTTGTCGCCGACGCGGAACACCCGGCCGCCGTAGCGGCGCTCGGGCCGCTTGTCGTCGTGCGGGGTGAGGCGCTCCTGGAGCAGGCCGTTGAGCGCCCCGGCCCCGGCCGCGCCCCGGTGCATGGGCGTCAGGACCTGCACGTCGCGGCGGGCGTCCAGGCCGAACTTGCGCGGGATGCGGTGGGCGATCACGTCCACGGTCGTCTCGGCGGCCTGCTCGGCCTCCTCGCACGGGAACAGGAAGAAGTCGGGGTAGCCGTGGGTGTGCGGGTGCTCGCCGCTGTTGATCCGGTGGGCGTTGACGACGATCCCCGACTGCTGCGCCTGCCGGAAGATCTTGGTGAGCCGCACCCGGGGGATGGTCTCGGCGTGCAGCAGGTCGGCCAGCACCTCGCCCGCGCCGACCGACGGGAGCTGGTCCACGTCGCCCACCAGCAGCAGGTGCGCGCCGCGCGGCACCGCGCGCACCAGCTTGTTGGCCAGGATGAGGTCGACCATGGAGCTCTCGTCCACCACGACCAGGTCGGCGTCGAGGGGGTCGTCGAGGTCGTACTTGGGGTCGCCGCCGGGCTGGAGCTGGAGCAGCCGGTGCACGGTGGACGCCTCGTGGCCGGTCAGCTCGGCGAGGCGCTTGGCGGCGCGGCCGGTGGGCGCGACCAGTACGATCTTGGCCCTGCGGGCGGCGGCCAGCTCCACGATCGAGCGCACGGTGAAGCTCTTGCCGCAGCCGGGCCCGCCGGTCAGCACCGCGACCTTGCTGGTCAGCGCCAGCCGGACGGCCTGCTCCTGCTCGGGGGCCAGCTCCACGCCGGTGCGCGCCCGCAACCAGCCGAGCGCGCGGTCCCAGTCGACGTCGGCGAACGCCTTGAGCCGGTCGTGCCCGGCCTCCAGCAGCTCGCGCAGGCCCCGGGCCAGCGCGTTCTCGGCGCGGTGGAAGGGCACCAAGTAGACCGCCGGGATGGCCGCCGCGTCCTCCCCCGGACCGGGCAGCCGCTCGCGGACCACGCCCTCCTCGGCCGCCAGGTCGTCCAGCGCCGGGCCGATCAGCTCGCGCGGCACCGCGAGGATCTTCTCGGCGGCGGTGACCAGGTTGGGCTCGGGCAGGAAGCAGTGCCCGGCGTCGGCGGCCTCCGACAGGGTGTACTGGAGCCCGGCCTTGATGCGCTCGGGGCTGTCGTGCGGGATGCCGACCGCCTGCGCGATGGTGTCGGCGGTCTTGAAGCCGATGCCCCACACGTCGGCGGCCAGGCGGTAGGGCTCGCGGCGCACGGTGTCGATCGAGGCGTCGCCGTACTGCTTGTAGATGCGCACCGCCAGCGAGGTGGACACCCCGACGCCCTGGAGGAAGACCATGACCTCCTTGATGGCCTTCTGCTCCTCCCACGCCTCGGCGATCCGCCTGGTGCGCTTGCGGCCGAGGCCGCGCACCTCGACCAGCCGCTCGGGCTCCTCCTCGATGACGGTCAGGATCTCCACGCCGAAGTGCTCGACCATGCGGTCGGCCATCACCGGCCCGATGCCCTTGATCATCCCGGAGCCGAGATAGCGCCGCAGGCCCTGCACGGTGGCGGGCAGCACGGTGGTGTAGGAGTCGACCTCGAACTGCTTGCCGTACTTGGGGTGGGAGCGCCAGCGGCCGGTGAGCTTCAGGCTCTCCCCCGCCTGCGCGCCCAGCAGCGGCCCGACCACCGTCAGCAGGTCGGCGTCGGCGTAGCCGCCCCCGCCGCGGCCGGTGGCGACCCGCGCGACGGTGTAGCCGGTGTCCTCGTTGGCATAGGTGATCCGTTCCAGGACCGCCTCCAGCACCACCGGCCGAGGCGGGTCGGATGTCGCGCTCGTCACCCGTTCATGATGGCGGACGGCTCCGACACTCCAGGCACCGAATCCCGTTCTGTGGATAACGAGCGGAGTGGACGTGTCGCGCGACGTCCGGCAGGCGCAGGCGTGGCAGCGCGCGGCCGGGGCTTCGATAAACACTGCGCTAGGCTCCGCGAGCGTGACCTCTTCTGCACCCGCCGTCTCTCGGGAACCTTTCGGCGCGCTCGCCGACGGCTCCACCGTCGACCGTTACACACTCACCGGTCCGGGCATCCGCGTCCGCGTCCTGACCTTCGGCGGGATCGTGCAGACCCTGGAGGTCCCCGACCGCGACGGCGCGACCGCCAACGTCGTGCTCGGCTTCCCCGAGGTGTCCGGCTACGAGCGGACCGGCCCCTATTTCGGCGCGATCGTCGGCCGGTACGCCAACCGCATCGCGAACGGCCGCTTCGCCCTGGACGGCCGCACCCACGAGGTGCCGGTCAACGACGGGCCCAACAGCCTCCACGGCGGCGAGCGCGGCTTCGACAAGCGCGTCTGGGCCGCCGAACCGCTGCCGGACGGCGTCCGCCTGTCCTACACCTCGGCCTACGGCGAGGAGGGCTACCCCGGGACGCTGCACACCACCGTTGCCTACACCCTCCCCGGCGACGGCACGCTGCGCATCGAGTACACCGCGACGGCCGAGGCCGCCACGGTCCTCAACCTCACCAACCACAGCTACTTCAACCTGGCGGGCGAGGGCTCCGGCGACGTGCTGGGCCACCGCGTGCAAATCGACGCCGACCACTACACGCCGGTGGACTCCGGCGCGATCCCGACCGGTGAGATCGCGCCCGTCGCGGGCACCCCGCTCGACTTCACCAGTCCGCACGCCCTCGGCGAGCGCATCCGCGACGACCACCCGCAACTGCTCATCCCGCACGGCTACGACCACAACTTCGTGCTCACCGACCGCGACCCCGCCGCGCCGACGCGCGCCGCGCGCGTAGTCGAGCCGAGCACCGGCCGCGTGCTGGAGGTCCGCACCACCGAGCCGGGCGTGCAGCTCTACACCGCCAACTTCTTGGACGGCAGCCTGGTCGGCACCGGCGGCCGCGCCTACCGGCAGGGCGACGCGCTCTGCCTGGAGACCCAGCACTTCCCCGACTCGCCCAACCGGCCCGAGTTCCCCTCGACGGTGCTGCGGCCGGGCGAGCGGTTCGCCTCCACGACCGAGTTCGCCTTCTCCACCGAGCCCGCCTGATCCGGTCTGACCCGTCAGCGCATCGCGTCGGCCATCGCCGCCAGGGTCCGCGCCGCCGAGTGCCGGGGCGTCCAGCCCAGGTCGCGGCGCGCCTTCCCGGTGTCCATGATCATGGGGTGCCGGGCGGCGTGGATCCACTCCACCTGCGCGGGCAGGTAGGGCAGCAGGCCCACCAGCCCGGCGGTCAGCCCGACCAGGCCGCCGGGCACCGGCACCGCGTACGCGCCGGTCGCGCGCGCCACGTCCGAGACGGTGACCTCGCCGTCGCCCGCCAGGTTGTAGGCGCCGGGCGGGCCGTCGCCGGTCACGCACGCGGCCAGCGCCGAGGCCACGTCGTCGTGGTGCACGAGCTGGAAGGCGCGCCCGGGGTCGGGCAGCACCGGCCTGAGGCCCGGCACCAGGCCCAGCGCCTTGCGGATCGGCTCGGGCACGTACGGGGCGACCTGCTCCCACGGCAGGCTGCGCAGCAGCACCGTCGCCTCGGGACCGGCGACGATGCTGGGCCGCAGCACGTACACCTCCAGGTCCGAGCCGCCGGTGACCTCGGCGAGCAGCTCCTCGCAGGCGGCCTTCTGCGCCGAGTAGTAGTGCTCGGCCGAGCCGCGCGCCGGGACCTCCTCGGTGATCGGGACGGGCGTGTCGCCGTGGTAGCCGTAGGCGGCGACCGAGGAGGTGTAGACGAGGCGGCGCGGCCGCGCGGCGGCGGTGACGGCCTCGAACACGTTGCGGGTCCCGGCGAGGTTGACGCGCTCGCTCTCGCGGTGCGAGCCCATGATGACGAACGCCAGGTGCACCACCACGTCGGCGTCGGCGACCAGGCCGTCCACGGCGGCGCGGTCCAGCACGTCGCCCTGCCGGTACTCGGTCTTCTTCCAGTTGCGCGAGGCCGGGTCGAAGGGGCGGCGCGCCATGCCGAGCACCCGTTCCACCCGGTCGTCGTCCTCCAGCGCGCGCACCGCGGCGGTGCCGATCTCGCCGGTCGGTCCGGTCACCGCGACCGTCAGTCCCATGGCGGTCTCCCGTCCGTGTCAGGGGGCCGATCGACCCGGTGCCATACCCGCCGAGACCTCCAGGACACCGGTCTCGGTCACCAGCGCCGACACCAGGTGCGCGGGGGTGACGTCGAAGGCGGGGTTGAACGCGCGCGCCCCCGGCGGCCCGACCGGCGCGCCGCCCCAGGTCAGCACCTCGCCGCCGGGACGCTCCTCGATGGGGATCGCCTCCCCCGAGGGCGTCGCCGGATCGACGGTGCTCCACGGTGCGGCGACCACGAACGGGATTCCCGCCGCCCGGCACGCGAGCGCCACCCCGACCGACCCGACCTTGTTGGCGGTGTCGCCGTTGGCGGCGACGCGGTCGGCGCCGATGACCGCGACGTCCACCAGCCCGCGCAGGATCGTGGACGCGGCCGCCGCGTCGGCCTGCACGAAGTAGGGGACGCCCGCCCGCTCCAGCTCCCACGCGGTGAGCCGCGACCCCTGGAGCAGCGGCCGGGTCTCGTCGGCGTAGACGACCTCCAGACGGTCGCGCGCGTGCAGTTCGCGGACGACGCCCAGCGCCGTTCCCCATCCGGCGGTGGCCAGCGCCCCGGCGTTGCAGTGGGTCAGGACGCGCAGCCGCCGCCCCTCCCCCACGCGCGCGAGGATCCAGTCCGCGCCGTGCGCGCCGATGGCACGGTTGCCGCGCACGTCCTCGTCCAGCAGCGCCTGCGCCTCGGCGACGACGGCGTCCACGCCCTTGGGCACTAGGGGACGGACGCGATCTACGCCCGCCGCGAGGTTGACCGCCGTCGGCCGCGCCTCGCGCACGCGCGCGATCGCGTCGTCCAGCGTGGCCGCGTCCCAGCCCTGGGCGGCGGCCTGGCGCAGCGCGATCGCGACGCCGAACGCGCCCGCGACGCCCAGCGCGGGCGCGCCGCGCACCGCCAGCCGCACGATCGCGTCCACCAGCGTGTCCACGTCCGCGACGTCCAGGTACACCAGGCGGGCGGGCAGTACGGTCTGGTCGATCAGGCGCAGCCCGGTCCCGGTCCACTCGATCGCCCGCGCGTCGTCGTCCGCCGTCATGGCGGCAGGATAGTCACTCGCCCCCGAACCGCCCGCCGGGCGGTACGTTCTTGCCCGCCAGCAGGTCCGGGACGGTGACAAAGGTGTATCCCTTGGCGGCGAGCCGCCGCAGGATGTCGGGCACCGCGTCCACGGTCGTCCGGTGGATGTCGTGCATCAGGATGATCGCGCCGGGTCGGGCGTGCTTGACGGCGCGGTTCGCGACGATCGTCGCGTCACGGTCGCGCCAGTCCTCGGTGTCGACGCTCCACATGATCTGCTGGAGCCGCAGCGACTTTGCGACGCCCGCCACGGTCGTGTTGGTCGCGCCGTAGGGCGGGCGCAGCAGCGTCGGGGCCCGGCCGACGGTGGTGCGCACGATCTGTTGAGTGCGCTGCACGTCGGAGTTGACCTGCACCGCCGTCAGGCGGCTCAGGTCGCGGTGGCTCTGGGTGTGGTTGCCGATCTCGTGGCCCTCGGCGGCCTCGCGGCGCAGCAGGTCGCCGTGGATGTCGGCGTTGTTGCCGACCACGAAGAACGTGGCGTGCGCCTTGGCGCGGGCCAGCTCGTCCAGCAGCCGCGCGGTGTAGGGGCCAGGGCCGTCGTCGAAGGTCAGCGCGACGCACTTGACCTGGGAGCAGTCGATTCGCGGCGGCGTCCCGGCGGACGCGGACGGAGTGGCCGGAACGCCCGCCATGTCCGACACGCCGTCGAGCGCCAGCCGGGGGTGCTGGGACAGCGCGGCGGCGCGGGCTCGCCGCCCGAAGTCCGACAGCAGCGGCTCGTGGGCGGCGCGGTCCAGCACGACCGCGATCCGGCCCGCCGCGCCGGGCGCGACGGCGTAGTCGCTGAACTCCACCACCAGGTCACCGGTGTCGTTGAAGGCCAGTGACGGGAACGTGTCGGCCTTGGCGGTCACCTTGCCGGGGTCGCCCTTGCCCACCAGCCGCCGCCTGACCTGCTCGGCCAGGCCGCTCAGCCCCGCGTCGCCGTTCACCAGGTCGGCGGAGGGACGGACCTGGCGGGCGCGACCGTCGTACCAGAGGGTGCGGCGCGTCTCCCCCGCCGAGGCCCCCAGGAACTCCGACGACACCAGCCGCACGCCCACCACGTCGCCGGACGCGGCCGCCAGCGACCACTGGACGTTCAGCTCGGGCACCGCGCCGCCGTTCTGCTCCGCACGGGCGGGCAGGTTGGCCAGGAACGGCCGGACACGCTCGTCCTCGGCGCGCGCGAGCGCGTCGGTCAGCGCGTCCGCGCCGGGAATCTTGGGGTAGGCGGCGTACAGGTGCCGCCGCCCGTCCTGCTCGTTGCGGGTCACCGTGGTCAGGCCCGGCACCGTGCCCGGATCGACGACGTGCATGGCGGTCGAGTCCGCGACCGGCCGGGCGTGCCGCTCGGCGGACCCGCC
>NZ_BCRO01000033.1 GCF_001552635.1 Actinomadura hibisca NBRC 15177
CCCGCCGCAACCCGCCGCCAGCGCCCCGGCGGCCAGCACCGCCGCAGCGCCCCGCATCGCCCGGCCGCGCACCGTCCGGCCGCGCAGCGCCGCGTCGCAGACTGCCCGGCCGCGCGCCGCCGTCCACCGTCCCCGTCGCCGTGCCCCCACGAACAAAGCCGTACCCCCGTCGTTCCCCGCCGCTCGAACGACAGGAGCGTATGCCCGCCTTTGTCGCTATATGCCGCAACAGTTAGGTACTGTCCGAGTTTTTCCCTGGCGGGAGAACCGCTTGCCCACCGCTTTGCCTTTCTTTGACTCTGGCCCGTCCGGGCGGTCCTCTGACATCGTGAGTACCCGGGGAGTGCACGCTCCGCCCTCCCGCGGAGCGGCCCGGGGGCCGAGAGGTGAACGTTGATGGAGAGCCCGCGTGTCCGGCCCGGAGCCGCGCCCATGCGCGGGCTGCGCCCGACCGACCCCACCCGGGTCGGCCCGTACGTCCTGGAGTCCCGCGTCGGCGAGGGCGGCATGGGCGCGGTCTACCTCGGCCGGGGCCCGGACGGGCACCCGGTCGCGGTCAAGATCGTGCGGCCGGAGCTGGCCGACGACCGCGGGTTCCTGGCCCGCTTCCACGACGAGGCGCGCAACGCCCAGCGGGTCGCCTCGTTCTGCACCGCGCAGGTGTTGCGGCACGGCGAGGACCTGGGGCTCGCCTACCTGGTCACCGAGTACATCGACGGGCCCTCGCTGCTCCAGCACGTGTCCGACACCGGCCCGCTGTCGCCGGGGATGTTGCACGGCGTCGCGGTCGGCGTCGCGGCCGCGCTGGTCGCCATCCACTCGGCGGGCCTGGTGCACCGCGACCTGAAACCCAGCAACGTGCTGCTGTCGATCACCGGGCCGCGCGTCATCGACTTCGGGATCGCCCGCGCGCTGGACGAGGCGAGCGGGCACACCCGCACCGGCCAGGTCGTCGGCACCCCCGGCTACATCGCGCCCGAGCAGATCACCACGCAGGAGATCTCCCCGGCGGTGGACGTGTTCGCCTGGGGCTGCCTGGTCGCCTACGCCGCCAACGGCCGCAACCCGTTCGGCCAGGGCTCCCTGCAGGTCATGGTGGGCCGGGCCCTGCACGCCGAACCCGAACTGGGCGCGCTCACCGAGCCGCTGGCCGGGCTCGTCCGCGAGGCGCTGAGCAAGGAGCCCGGACGCCGCCCCACCGCGCGCGGTCTGCTGCTGAGCCTGGTCGGCGGCGGCGCGACCGAGTCCGACGTCAACACGACGCTGGGCGAGGCGTGGACGGCCCCGCCGGTGCTGCCGCCGAACCCGGGCGAGACCATGACCGACCCCGGGGCCCGCCGCGTCGCCCCGTCGCCGCCCGTGCCCACGCCCACCCCTGAGGCCGAGTCCCGGTCCAGGTCCGCGTCCGAGGCCGCGCCCGCGGCCAACGCCATGCCGCAGGCCGAGCCCCGCCCGGCGTCCGGCCGCCCGCCCGCCTTCGCGCCCGTCCCCACGCCCGACCCGACGCCCGACCCCGCCCCCACGCTCAGGGCCGAGCACGGCACCGACCCCGGCACCGACCCGGCCGCGCACCTGCCCACCGAGCCGTCCGGCCCGTCCGGCCCGCCGCCCGTCCTGCCGGTCCCGATCCCCGGCACCGACCCGGCCTCGACGTTCCCGCCCCAGCCCGTCCCCCTGCCCGCCGCGCCGCCCTCGCACCGGCGGTCGCGCCGCTCCGGGCCGCTGGCGGCGGGCGCGGCGGCCCTGCTGGTCGCGGCCGCCGCGGGCGGCACCTACCTGCTCGTGCAGGCCAGCAGCGGCGAGACCGGCGAGCCCCAGAGCGGAGGCGGCGGCAACTCCGCGGCGTCGTCCAAGTCCGGCGGCGCCGCGTCCGCCGGACCGCCCGCCGAGCCGATGCTCGTGCGCATCGACACCGAGCCGGGCTGGCCGTCGGAGTGCCACGGCGACATCGGCGTGTTCACGCCCGGCTCGGCCGCGCCCACCACGCTGGTCACCGGCGACACCTGCGACATCCTGCCCGAACGCTCCCCCGACCGGTCGCAGATCGCCTTCACCCGCACCGCCAACGGCAAGAGCGAGGCGTGGGTGACCGGGGCCGAGGGCAGCCAGCCCCGGCGCGTCACCGACCAGCTGGCGGGCGGCCGGGTCACCTGGTCACCCGACGGCAAGCTGCTCGCGTTCATGGGCCGGGCGGGCGGCGTGCGGCAGATCTTCACCGTGCCCGTGGCGGGTGGGCAGGCCCCGCGCCAGCTCACCACCGACTCCGCCGACAAGGACGACCCCATGTGGTCCGCCACCAACCGCATCGTGTTCTGGAGCAAGCGCGACGGCATCGAGCAGATCTACACCATGTCCCCCGACAGCCCCGACGACTGGACGCGCGTCACCAAGGACGACGTGCGGGCGGTCGACCCGGAGTGGTCCCCGGACGGGAAACAGATCGCCTACACGCGCGGCGCCAGCCCCCAGGCCGACATCTGGCTCGTCGGCGCGGACGGGAGCAGGCCGCACGCGCTGGTCCGCAAGTCCGGCCACGACATGGACCCCGCCTGGTCCGCCGACGGCAAGTGGATCTGCTACGCGCACGGCCCGACCGAGACGCCGCAGCTCCGCGCGGTGCGGGCCGCCGACGGCAAGGGCGACACCGTGCTCACCCCCAAGGGCCACACGCTCGGCCACCCCAACTGGTAGCTCAGCCGGTGATCATGTCCAGCCGGCGCAGGATCACGCCCTCGCGCAGCGCCCACGGGCAGACCTCCAGCTCCGGCACGCCGAACAGGTCCATCGCGGCGTCGGCCACGATCGCCCCGGCCGGGAGCTGCGGCACGCGCCGCTCCGAGACGCCGGGCAGCGCGGCGCGGTCCTCGGGCGTCATCCGGGCCAGCTTCTCGGTCAGCTCGACCAGGTCGCCGTGGTCCAGCGCGCGCTTGAGGAACGGTCCCTCCGACGACGGCGCGGCCCCGGCGATCCGGGCGAGCTGCTTGAAGGTCTTGGACGTCGCCACCGCGTGGTCGGGCGCGCCGTAGCGGGCGACCTCGCCGACCCGCCGCGCGATCTCGGCGCGCACGTGCCGGCGCAGGTTGCGCACCTCCTCCGGCGGCACCGGGTCGGCGGTGAACCAGTCGCGGGTGAGGCGGCCCGCGCCGAGCGGCAGCGAGATCGCCACGTCCGGCTCCTCGTCGATGCCCGAGGCGACCTCCAGCGAGCCGCCGCCGATGTCGACCACCAGCAGCCGCCCCGACGACCAGCCGAACCAGCGGCGCACCGCCAGGAACGTCAGCTTGGCCTCGTCGGCGCCCGACAACACGCTGATGTCCACCTGGTGGTCGGCGCGGATGCGGGCCAGGATCTCCTCGCCGTTGACGGCGTCGCGCACCGCCGAGGTGGCGAAGGCGACCAGGTCCTCCACGCCCTTGTCCTCGGCGACCTGGAGGGCCTCCTCGACGAAGGCGCGCAGCTTGTGCTCGCCCTCCTCCGACAGGCGGTCGCCGTCCTCCAGGTGGGCGGCCAGCTTCAGCTCCGCCTTGTGGGAGAACGCCGGCAGCGGGCGCGCGCCACGATGCGCGTCCACCACCAGCAGATGCACCGTGTTCGAGCCCACGTCCAGCACTCCGAGTCGCATGGCCCCAGACGCTACCGAACCGGGCACGGTCCGCGACGCCCGGATCCCCTTGCCCGACGAGCTTCCCGCCATGTCCTCAGCCGCCCTTCCCCTCGGCCAGCGTGTCCACCGCGACCGCGACGGCCAGCACCAGCGGCACGTCCGGGGTGTCGTCGGGGAGCTCCACGTCGTAGGCGTCGCGGACGCGCACCCACTTGCGGGAGATCACCGCGACCGGGCCCGCGTCGCCCTCGATGGTGTAGGTCTTGTTGAAGACGTTGCCGCTCACCGCCCACTCGCCGCCGCCGGCCAGCTCCACGGTGAACCGGTCGCGCGGCAGGTTGATCAGGTGCTTGCGCACCACGGCCGCCTGCCGCCCGTCGCGCTCGACCGTCATCGCGTTGTGGATGCCGAGCATCTTGCGGCGGATCACCGCCAGCACCGCGCCGTCGACGTCCTTCAGCTCGAAGGTCTGCCGGACGCCCAGCACCTTGCCGTCCACGTGGAAGGCCCGCTCGCCCGCCTCGTCCTCGATCCAGGAGTCGTTGCCGATGGCCACGATCCGCTCGCGCACCTTGAATCTCATCATCGACTCCTTTTTGCCCGGTTCGCCGCGTTCCGAACTCTCTACCGCCCGGCCGGACCGGGCGCCAGACCCGGCTACCGTGAGACACGTGACCCGAACGAACGGTCCGGCGGCGCAGTGGCGGGTGCCGCCCAAGCTGACCGTGCTGACCTGCGCCGCCGCCGTGCTGGTGACCCTCTGGGCGATCACCTCGATCGGCGACGCCCAGCGCCTGGTGATCGCCTCGATCGGCGCGGCCGGGCTGCTCGCGCTCGCGCTGCGCGACCTGGTGGCCCCGGTGCGGCTGGCCGCCGACGCCGACGGGCTGACGGTGGTCAGCGGCTACGCCCGGCGGGTGCGGGTGCCGTGGGAGGACGTCCAGGTGATCCGGGTGGACGAGCGCCGCCGCTGGGGCCTCCGCTCGCGGCTGCTGGAGATCGACACCGGCGACGACGTCCACCTGCTCAGCGCCATGGACCTGGGGGCCGACGTGTGGGACGCCGCCGACGAGCTGGCCCGGCTGCGCCCCGCCGCCTAGCGCGGGGCCCGTGCGGGGCCCGTGCGGGGACGCGCGCCGTTGGCTTCGGAGGTTAGGTAGACCTAACATCGAGCCGACGCCTCCGGCCGCCGCCGGTCCGCCGACTCTGGAACGGGGAACCCCGCGATGCGAGACACCTTCTGATGCGCGACACCTTCTGGGGCATGCCGCTGTGGCTGGGCGTCGTGGTGGCGGTCGCGATCATCTTCGTGCGCGGCCTGGTGTACTACGGGATCGGCCGGGGCGTCGGGCCGAGGATCTACACCTCGCGGCTCGGCCGCAAGATCGGCGAACACCGGTTGCGGCGGGTGGAGGCGCTGGTGGCGCGGCGCGGGATGCTGGCGATCGTCGGCGCGCACTGGGTGGCCGGGATCCGGCACGCGATCCCCGTCTGCGCCGGGGTGATGCGGATGCCGCTGCCCCGGTTCATGCTCGCGTCGCTGGTCGGCGCGTTGTTGTGGACGCCGCCGTGGGTGGTCGGCGGGTACGCGGTGGTGTGGGGCTGGCTGGAGGTCTTCGGGCGGTCGCCGCTGGCGCTGGCCGGGCTCGTCGCGGCCGTCGTGCTGCTGGTCGGCGGGCTGGTGGCCCTCCGGCGCCGCCGGGCGGCGACGCCGGAAGGACCTGACCAGGAGAACGAGGATCAGTCCGACGGCTCGCCGGGCGGCTCCTCGGACAACTCGCCGGGCAGCTCGCCGGGCAGCTCGTCCATGCCCGTCGGGTAAGAACTCTGCGCGCCCGGCCGCCGCACGGCGGCCGCCCCGACCCGCACCGCGAACCGGGCGGCGGTCTCCAGGTCGTCGCCGCGCGCCAGCCGCAGGCACAACGCGGCGGTGAAGGCGTCCCCCGCGCCCGTGGTGTCCACCGGCTCCACCTTCGGCGACGGCACGGCCGCCGTGACCGTCCCATCCGCCACCAGCGCCCCGTCGGCCCCCAGGGTGATCACGACCGAGCGGGGGCCGCGCTCCAGCAGCGCCGCCGCCAGCACGGCCGGGTCGTCGCCCGCGCCGTGCTCGGGCAGCAGGAACGCCGCCTCGTGCTCGTTGACCACCAGCGGGTCGCACAACGCCAGCAGCTCGTCCGGGACGGCGGCGGCGGGCGACAGGTTGAGCACCACCCGGGCTCCCCCGGCGGCCGCCGCGCGGGCGGCCGCCAGCACCGTCTCCTGCGGGACCTCCAGCTGGAACGACACCACCGCCGCGCCCGCGACCAGGTCGCGGGCCGCCGCCACGTCGTCCGGCGCGAGCCGGGCGTTGGCCCCGGGCGAGACGATGATGCTGTTGTCCCCGCCCGGGTCCACGGTGATCAGCGCGACGCCGGTGGGGCCCGGCGTGGTGATCAGGTGCGTCAGGTCCACGCCCGCGTCGGCCAGCGACGCGCGCAGCAGCTCCCCGTGCCCGTCGTCGCCGACCCGGCCGAGGATCGCGACCCGGCCGCCCAGCCGGGCGGCGGCGACCGCCTGGTTGGCGCCCTTGCCGCCCGGGTGGGTGGCGAGGTCGGAGCCCAGCACGGTCTCCCCCGCGGCGGGGCGGCGCTCCACGCCGACCACCAGGTCGGCGTTGACCGACCCCACCACGACGACTTCCTGCTGCTCAGGCACCTGCTGGGCTGGCACGGGGACTCCTGTCACGAGGTGGCGAACTCGGCGGCGTTCTGCCGGGTCGCCATCTTCACCGGCACCGCCTGGGTCGGGTCGATCCTGTCACCCTGGGCGGCCTTGACCGCGCTCTGCACCGCCATCTGGCCGAGCAGCCGGGGCTGCTGGGCGACGGTGGCGCTGAGCGTGCCCGCCTGGACGGCCTTGATGCCGTCGGGCGTGCCGTCGAAGCCGACGACCTTGACCTGCCGCCCGGCCTTGCCGCCCAGCGCCTTGACCGCGCCGAGCGCCATCTCGTCGTTCTCGGCGAACACGCCGGTCACGTCGGGGTTGGACTGCATGAGGTTGGTCATGACGTCCAGGCCCTTGGTGCGGTCGAAGTCGGCGGGCTGCTTGGCGACCACCTCGATGCCGGGGAACTTCTTGATGCCCTCGGCGAAGCCCTGGCCGCGCTCGCGGGAGGCCGAGGTCCCGGCCTGCCCCTGGATCCAGGCGACCTTGCCCTTGCCGCCCATGTCCTTGGCGAGCTGCTCGGCCGCCAGCCTGCCGCCCGCGACGTTGTCGGAGGCGATCATCTGGGCGACCTTGGCGCCGTTGACGCCGCGGTCGGCGGCGACCACCGGGATGTCGGCGCGCTCGGCCGCCTGGACGGCGGGCGCGGCAGCGTCGGAGTCCACCGGGTTGACGACGATGGCCTTGACGCCCTGGCTGATGTAGTTCTGCACCTGGTTGACCTGCTGGGAGGCGTCGTTCTGCGCGTCGCCCACCGTCAGCGCCACGCCCTGCTTCTTCGCCTCGTCCTCGGCGCCCTGCCGGAACTGCACGAAGAAGGGGTTGTTGAGGGTGGACACCGACAGGCCCATCTTCAGGTTGCCGCCCCCGGCCGCGCCGGTGGTGCCGGTCTTGGAGCCAGTGGAGGCCACGCCCACCGCGATGGCGGCGACGACCGCCACGACCGCGACGCCGCCGACCCAGAAGGTGGCCGGGCGCATCCGCAACCCGCGCCGCCGCACGGTGTCCAGCAGGACCGCCAGCGCGATCACGACGCCGATCACGACCTGCTGCCAGAACGCCGACACCGACAGCAGGTTCAGGCCGTTGCGCAGCACCGCGAGGATGAGCGCGCCGACCAGGGTGCCGAACGCCTTGCCCTTGCCGCCCGACAGGCTCGCGCCGCCGATGACGACCGCGGCGATCGCGTCCAGCTCGTAGCCGTTGGCGGCCTGCGGCTGCGCCGAGGCCAGGCGGCTGGCCAGCACGATGCCGGCGACGGCCGCGAACGCGCCCGACAGGGCGTAGGTGACGAGCTTCTGGCGGTTCACCCGGATGCCCGACAGGCGGGCTGCCTCCTCGTTGCCGCCGATGGCGTACATCGCGCGGCCCGAGTAGGTGCGGGCCAGGATCAGCGCGGTCAGCAGGCCCATCGCGATCATGATGAGGACCGGGACCGGCAGGTAGGAGCCGATGGTGTCGCCGAGGTGGGTGACGGCCGAGGGCAGCGCGATCGGGCTGCCGTCGGAGATCACCAGGGCCAGGCCGCGCGCCACGCCCAGCATCGCCAGCGTGGCGATGAACGGCGGGAGTTGGCCGTAGGCGATCAGCGCGCCGTTGACCAGGCCGGCGGCGACGCCGACCACGATCGCCAGCACCAGCGCCAGCGGCCAGGGCACGCCGCCCTCGGTGGCGGTCCAGGCCAGCACCACCGCCGACAGCGCGGCGACCGCGCCGACCGACAGGTCGATCCCGGCGGTGACGATGACGAAGGTGACGCCGAAGGCCAGGATGGCGGTCACGGCCGCCTGCACCCCGACGTTCAGCAGGTTGGTCACCGTCAGGAAGTCGCCCGACAGCAGGGCCAGGGCGACCACCAGGACGACCAGGCCGATCAGCGCGCCGTTCTCGCCCAGCAGGCGCAGCGCGGTCCGTCCCGCGCCGCCCTCGTTGTTGTGCGGCTGCTCGCGCAGCGTGTCCGCGGACATCACGATCCTTCCCCCGCGTCGGTACCGTGGGCGCCGGAGACGGCCAGCGCCATCACCGCGTCCTGTGTGGCCTCCTCGGCCTCCAGCGCGCCGGCCAGGCGGCCGCGCGCCATCACCAGCACCCGGTCGCTCATGCCCAGCACCTCGGGGAGGTCGCTGGAGATCATGAGCACCGCGTGCCCGGAGGCGGTCAGAGAGTTGATCAGCCGGTAGATCTCGACCTTGGCGCCGACGTCGATGCCGCGCGTCGGCTCGTCGAGGATCAGCACCCGGGCGTCGGCCAGCAGCCATTTGCCGATGACGACCTTCTGCTGGTTGCCGCCCGAGAGCGTGCGGACCTCCTGGCGCAGGCCGCTCATCCGCACGTTCAACTGCTTCGCGATATCGGCGGCCTTCCGGCGCTGCCCGGCCCGGTCCACAAGGCCGCCCTTGACGGCCTTGTTCAGCGTGACCATGCCGAGGTTCTCGGCCACGTCCGCGCCCAGCACCAGCCCCTGGCCCTTACGGTCCTCGGGGACCAGGCCGAGGCCAGCCTCCATCGCGGCGTGCACGTCGCCGCCGGGCAGCGCCGCGCCGCCGACGACGACCTCGCCGCTGTCATAGCGGTCGGCGCCGAACACCGCGCGGGCCACCTCGGTACGGCCCGCGCCGACCAGCCCGGCGAGACCGACGACCTCGCCCGCGCGCACCTCGAAGGACACGCCCTCGAAGACGCCGTCGCGGCCCAGGCCGCTGACCTTGAGCAGCGGCTCGCCCGCCTTGGAACGTTCCCGCGGGTACTGCTGCTCAATGGACCGGCCCACCATCAGGCGCACCAGCTCCTCTTCGGGGGTGTCGGCGGGCACCTGCGCCACCGACCTCCCGTCGCGCAGCACCGTCACCCGGTCGCCGACCTGCGGGATCTCCTCCAGGTGGTGGGTGATGAACACGATCGCCACGCCCTGGTCGCGCAACGTCCGGACGATCGCGAACAGCCGCTCCACCTCGCCGGTGGTCAGCACCGCGGTCGGCTCGTCCATGATCAGCACGCGCGCGTCCAGGCTCAGCGCCTTGGCGATCTCCACCATCTGGGCGCGGGCGATGCCGAGGTCGCCCATCCGGCGGCCCGGCTCGGCGTCCACCCCGACCCGCTTCAGCAGGTCGCGGGCGGCGGCGTCCATCGCGCGCCGGTCGACCAGGCCGAACCGGCGCGGCTGGCGGCCGAGGAACAGGTTCTCGGCGACCGTCAGCTCGGGCACCAGGTTGAACTCCTGGTAGATGGTGGCGATCCCGAGCTTGGCGGCGTCCTCGGCCGAGCGGATCTCCACCGCGCGGCCGTCCACCTCGATCTCGCCCCCGTCGGGGCGGTGCGCGCCCGACAGCGTCTTGATCAGGGTGCTCTTGCCCGCGCCGTTCTCGCCGAGCAGCACGTGCACCTCGCCGGGGCGCAGGTCGAAGTCCACCCCGTCCAGGGCGACCACGCCCGGGAAGCCCTTGCGCAGGCCGCGCACGCGCAGCAGCGGTGGGGCCTGCCCGGCGGTCTGTCCGGTGGCCGAAGTCATCAGCCGCTCCCTTCCGTTTCCCCGCAGGAACGCCGTACCAGCAGCCGCGCCTGGAGGACCACCGGCTCCACCGGGCGGCCCGCGACGCGCTCGGCGAGCGCGCGCACGGCCCGGCGGCCCAGGTCCTGGACGGGCTGGCCGATCGCGGTGATCGGCGGGTCGAGATGGGTGAACCAGGGCACGTCGTCGTAGGACGCCAGGCCCACGTCCCCGGGGATGCGCAGCCCGCGGGCGCGGATCTCGTCCAGCGCGCCCAGGGCCATCAGGTTGTCCCCGGCGAAGATCACTTCCGGCGGCTCGGGCAGCTCCAGCAGCCGCGCCGCCCCGGCCCGGCCGCTGGCGGCCTGGAAGTCCCCGGCCTCCAGGTACTCCGGCCGCACCTCCAGGCCGTGCCGGGCGAGCGCGGAGATGAACGCGTCGGTGCGCTCGCGGCCGGTCGACAACAACGCCGGACCGGACACGAACGCGATCCGGCGGTGCCCGAGCCGCTTGAGATGGGCCACCAGCGCGTCCACGGCCGCCGCCCCGTCGGCGCGCACCGCCGGGACCTCCAGCCCCGGCAGCGTGCGGTCCAGGAAGACCAGCGGCAGCCCGGCCGCCACGGTGTCGCGCACCAGCGGGGTGATCTCGGCGGTGGGGCACAACAACAACCCGTCCACCCGCTGCTCCAGCAGCGTGCGCACGTAGTGGTCCTGCCGCTCGGGCCGCTCGTCGGCGTTGCCGATCACCACCGACAGGCCCAGCGTGCGGGCCTCGTCCTCCACGGCGCGGGCCAGCTCGGTGAAGAAGGGGTTGAGGATGTCCCCGATCACCAGGCCGATCGTGCGGGTGGCGTCGGTGCGCAACGAGCGGGCGACCGCGTTGGGGCGGTAGCCCAGCTCGTCCACCGCCGCCTGTACCCGGGCGCGCGCGCCGGGACTCACCGCGGCGCTGTCGTTCAGCACCCGCGAGACGGTGGCCACCGACACTCCCGCCAGCTTGGCCACGTCCTTCACGCTCGCCATCGTCACCTCCCCGGTCCTGTTCGACACTTCCAATGTAAACGATTACACGCGATGTGGTGTAAACGATTACACGATGCGCGGCGATCCGCGCAAGACCGACGGTGGAACGGCCTCGTTCCCGGCTCTGGCCACCCGGCCGTTCCGCTACGGTGACCCGGTGAACGAGGTGCGTGACTCCAGGGTGGCCCGCCGGGTCGGCGAGGCCGCCGACGAGCTGGTGCGGCGGTCCCGGTCGGTGTCGGCGGTGGAGGTGTTCGTCCGGCTGCGCTGGCTGAAGCAGGCGCAGGTGACCGAGTGGCGGCAGGGCCGGGTGGACCCGTTGTCGGCGGCGATGACCGTGCGGCCCGACCGGCTGGCCGCCGCCGCGCGGGCGCTGGGCGAGTGGGCGCGCGAGCGCGGGCTGGAGCCCGTCGAGGCCGCCTACACCGCCGCGACGCGCGACCGGCGTCCGCTGCGCTTCACCGAGGAGTCCGGCGGGGACGGCGGCGAGGACGCGTTCCGGACGCACTGGGTCTCCCCCGGCATGACCGCCGCGCAGCGCGCCCGGCTGGCCGCCAAGCTCGACCAGGCCCCCGACCTGGAGGCGCTGGTCCCGGCCGACCCCGGCTGGGGCTGCCCGTCCTGCCATCGCACCGGCGGTTTCCAGCTGATGGAGGACGGCGCGCCGCTGTGCCTGTCCTGCGCCGACCTGGACCACCTGGTGTTCCTGCCGTCCGGCGACGCGGCGCTGACCCGGCGGGCCAAGAAGGAGAGCCGCCTGTCGGTGGCGGTCGTGGAGCACAACCGCCGCCGCAAGCGGTACGAGCGGCGCGGCCTGCTGGTGGAGGAGGCGGCGCTGGAGCGCGCCGAGGAGCAGTGCCTGGCCGACGAGGACCTGCGGGCGCGCCGCCGCGACCGTGATCGCGAGCGGCGCGCGACGCAGGACGTGGAGTTCCAGGAGGCGATGGCGGCGCAAGTCAGGCGGCTGTTCCCGGGCTGCCCGGCCGACCGCGCCGAGGAGATCGCGCGGCACGCCGGGCAGCGCGGCAGCGGGCGGGTCGGCCGCACGGCGGCCGGGCGCGAGCTGGAGCCGGAGGCGGTCACGCTGGCGGTGATCGCCTCGGTGCGGCACCGGGACACCGACTACGACGACCTGCTGATGGCGGGGGTGCCGCGGACCGTGGCGCGCACCCGGATCCGCGGCACCGTGGACGCCGTGCTGGCCCGCTGGCGGGCCTGAGTCGCGCTCGCGGGCTCAGGCCCGAGGCGCTGACGGGCCTGGGGCGCGCTTGCGGGCTCGGGCCTGGGACGCGTTGGCGGGCCTGGGGCCGCTATCCGCGTCCGGCCAGGAAGTCGGCGCGGGCCTCGACGGCGGTGTCGGGGTTGTCGCTCCAGACGCCGTCGATGCCGGTCCTGAAGAAGAGCCCGTACTCCTTGAACGCCTGGCCGTAGTCGGCGGGGACGGTGCCGACGCGCAGGTCCTTGGGCAGGAACTGGTTCTCGTTGCGGAAGGTGTAGACGATGACCTTGAGCCCGGCCTTGTGGGCGTCCTTCACCAGCGGGGTGGGGGCGCCGATGGTGCCGTCCGCCTTGTTGGGGATCACCCGGGTCTTCTCGGGCCCGACGAGGTCGGCGTAGGTGGAGATCTCCTTCAGCCCGGCGGGGGTGACCATGTCGTCGAAGGTCGGGCCCTTGCCCGCCACGACGGTGTCGTAGGGCGCGCCGGAGGTGGAGATCGCCTGGAGCACCGACACCTTGAGGCCCTTGTCGAGGATGCGCAGGCTGGTGGGCTCGAACGACTGGACGATGGCGCGGCCGTCGCGGTCGTCCAGGCCGTTGCGGCGCAGCGTCCTGATCAGCGTCTCCTCCAGCGGCAGCCCGATCGACCGGAAGTAGGTCGGGTGCTTGGTCTCGGGGAAGACGCCGACGCGCCGGTCGTACTTGCGGCCGAGCCGCTTGGCGAGGTCGATGACCTCCTGGAGGGTGGGCACCTCGTAGCGGCCGTTGTAGAGGGTGTTGCGCCTGCGGACGTCGGGCAGCCGCTCGACGGCGCGCAGCGTCTTCAGCTCGGCGAGGGTGAAGTCCTCGGTGAACCAGCCGGTGACGTTCTGGCCGTCGATCTTCTTGGTGGTCCGGCGGGCGGCGAACTCGGGGCGGCTCGCCACGTCGGTGGTGCCGCCGATCTCGTTCTCGTGCCGGGCGACGAGCTGGCCGTCCTTGGTGGGCACGAGGTCGGGCTCGATGTAGTCGGCGTTCAGCTGCACGGCCAGCTCGTAGGAGGCCAGCGTGTGCTCGGGCCGGTAGCCGGGCGCGCCCCGGTGGCCGACGACCAGGGGCCGGACCCCGGGGCCGTGGTCGGGCGCGGCCTCGGCGGGACCGGTCAGCGCCAGCAGCGGCAGCAGCACGGCGCCGGCCGCCAGCAGGGCGGCGCGGGCGCGGCCTTTCTTGGATGCACCGGCGGGCATGGGGGCTCCTCTCCCGGCGGCCTCCCCGGCGACCGCCGCCGGAAGATCACCGCTCCCGGAAGGTAACCGGCGGCGGGCGCCCCGGCCAGGAGCCGTCCAATGGCGGCCTGGCCAACCTTGGACGGCGGATCGGTGAACGCGGCCATGCCGCCGATCGCACTATGAGTGACCAGGATCATACTGTGCGTGACTGATCCCGATAGAGTGGTTCATATGATGAGACGCATGAGAGCGGGGCTGGTCACGCTGGCGCTGGCCGTCCCACTGGTGCTGATGGCCTGCGGGCCGGCCTCGTCCGATGATGGCGGAGGCGACGGCGACGCGGGCGGTCCGGCGGGGACGCCGGTCGGGCCGGGCGAGGTCTTCACGCTGGCGCCGGGCGGCTCGGCCCGGCTCGCCGACGGCGCGCTGACGGTCACGTTCAAGGACGTCGCCGGGGACAGCCGCTGCCCGACCGGCGCGCAGTGCATCTGGGAGGGCGACGCGACGGTGGCGGTCTCGGTGGCCGAGGGCGGCGGCGCGCCCGCAGCGCACGAGTTGCACACCACGCTCCAGCCCGGCGAGGTCGCCGTGGGTGGGTACACGTTGCGGCTGGTCGCGCTCAACCCCTATCCGGAGCAGGGCGATCCCATCGGGGCGGGCGACTACCGGGCCGACTTCACGCTGACGCCGAACTGACGCTGGGCTGACGCTGGGCTGACGCTGCACTAACGCGACGGCCGCGGCCCGGTGGGTGTCCGGGCCGCGGCCGATGTGACGCGAATGTCAGCGCACGTCGAAGGTGGCCGGGTCCGGGCCGATCCGGGCCTCGCTGTCCAGGTCGGCGATCGCCGCCAGGTCGTCGCCGGTCAGCTCGAAGTCGAACACGTCGAAGTTCTCCGCGATGCGCGACGGGGTCACCGACTTGGGAATGACGACGTTGCCGATCTGGAGGTGCCAGCGCAGCACCACCTGCGCGGGCGTCCTGCCGTGCGCCTTGGCGATCACGGCGAGCGCCGGGTCGTCCAGCAGCCCCTGCCCCTGGCCGAGCGGGCTCCACGCCTCGGTGTGAATACCGTGCTCCTGGTGGAACTCGCGCAGTCCGTTCTGCTGGAGGTAGGGGTGCAGCTCGATCTGGTTGACGGCCGGGACGACGTCGGTCTCCTCGATGAGGCGCTGCAGGGTCTCGACGGTGAAGTTGGAGACGCCGATGGCGCGGATGCGGCCGTCGGCGTGCAGCTTCTCCATGGCGCGCCAGGTGTCGAGGTAGGTCCCGACCGTCGGCATGGGCCAGTGGATCAGGTACAGGTCGAGCTGGTCGAGGCCGAGCCGCTCCATGCTGGCGTCGAAGGCGCGCAGCGTCTGGTCGTAGCCCTGGTCGCTGTTCCACAGCTTGGTGGTGACGAACAGTTCCTCGCGCGGCAGCCCCGAGGCGCGCAGGGCGCGGCCCGTGCCCTCCTCGTTGTCGTAGATGCGCGCGGTGTCGATGCTGCGGTAGCCGGTGTCGAGGGCGGTCCGCACCGCGCGCTCGGCCTCGTCGTCGGCCACCTGCCAGACACCGAAGCCGAGCTGCGGCATGGTGATCCCGTTGTTGAGCGTGACGTCGGGCGTGCCCACTGTCCCCCCTGGTCGTGAGTTCGGTGCCGGATGCGTCGGCAGATCTTGATCCTCCTGCCCAGGATATCGCCGCGAAACCTCTCATCCCTGACAAGAAATGGCACGTCGGGCACGTTCCAGGCTTTACGATCATGCGAGGCCGGACGTCGAGGGAGCGGACATGGCGGAGCAGGTCGGACGGGTCCCGTCCGGAGTCGACGTGAACACGCCGAGTCCCGCGCGAGGCTACGACTTCCTCCTCGGCGGCAAGGACAACTACGCCGCCGACCGGGAGCTGGCGCAGAAGATGCTCACCGTCGCGCCCGACACCCGGGCCGTCGCCCGCGCCAACCGGGCGTTCCTGGTCCGCGCGGTGCGCACGCTCGCGGAAGCCGGGGTGCGGCAGTTCATCGACCTCGGCTCGGGCATCCCCACCTCGCCGAACGTGCACGAGGTGGCGCGGACGGTGCACCCGGAGGCGCGGGTCGTCTACGTGGACGTGGACCCGATCGCGGCCGCGCACGCCCGCGCGTTGCTGGCGACCGACGCGTCGGTGACCGCCGTGCGGGCCGACGTCCGCGACCCTGCTTCGGTGCTGGCCGACCCCGGCGTCACCGGGCTTATCGACTTCGCCGAGCCGGTCGGGGTGCTGATGGTGGCGCTGCTGCACGTGGTCGCCGAGGACGCCGACCCGGACGCGCTCGTGGCGGCGTTCCGCGCGCCGCTGGCGTCCGGCAGCCACCTGGTGGTGTCGCAGTTCTCCACCGACAGCGACCCGGCGGCGATGGAGCACGCCTCCCAGCCCGGCCCGATCCAGATCACCTTCCGGTCCCGCGAGCGCATCGGGACCTGGTTCGACGGGATGGAGCTGCTGGAGCCGGGCGTCACCGACGTCACCGCCTGGCGGCCCGACGGCGCCGCGCCCGCCGAGCAGGCGCGCAGGATGCGCATCGCCGCCGCCGTCGGCCGCAAGCCTTAGGTGTCGGACCCGGTCTATCCTCGCCTCATGCCGCTCCGCCTTCCGCGTCGCCGCACGCTCGGCTGGATCACGCTGGGCGGGGTCGCCGGGTACGCGCTGGCCTGGCTGGCGATCAGCGCCGTCATCCTGCTGGTGAGCGAGACGATCCGGATCTCGGACCGGACGCAGCGGCCCGCGCCGCTGCCCGGCGTCCACAACTTCGCCCGCGTTGACGACCGCGTATGGCGCGGCGCGGCTCCCACCACCGCCGGATACCGCGCCCTCGCCGAACGCGGCGTGCGCACGGTGGTGGATCTGCGCGCGGAGAAAGATGTGCAGATACCGCGCGAAGTCACCTCCCTCGGCCTGACGGTGCTGCGGCTGCCGGTACGCGACGGGCAGACGCCCACCGCGACCCAGGTGGACCGCTTCCTGGCCGTAGTACGCGAGGCGCAGGGCCCCGTGTTCGTGCATTGCGGCGCGGGCGTGGGCCGCACCGGTTCGATGGCGGCAGCCTACCTGGTGGCCACCGGGCAGGCCGACGCCGTCACCGCGACGCGGCGCAGCCTGGCGGTGGGGCCGCCGTCGCTGGAGCAGATCGCGTTCATGCGGGGGCTGCGCGGCGGGCGCGCCGCCCGGCCGCCCGTCGCGCTGGTGGCGCTCAGCCGCGTCGCGGACTCGCCCCGGCGCTTGTGGTCGCGGCTGCGGCGTTAGGGCACCGTTCCGGCACCGGAGGACGCTATTAGATGACGAGTACGGCACGGTTCGCCGTTGTCTGTTGACACCCGGGGCCCGACGGCGGTTGATAGCACTGGACCAAGTCGTACGGAGGAGACAGGCCCGCTGCGGTCGGCGCGCCCGTGGGCGGGCGTGTTGCCCCGCCGCGGTCGGGGCGCCGTCGGTAGAGTGACGCCCGCGATTCTCATTGATCGCGACATTGAAGGATGAACACGGCGTCTCGACCGCCTGTCACTGTTGGGGTGTGGACATGGAGGGTCGTGCGGACGGCCGGTTGGCCCGGACGCCGGAGAACACTCCGCTGGTCGGGCGGCAGCAGGTGCTCCAGATGCTGGAGCAGGCGCTGGACGACACCGCCGGCGGGTCGTTCCGCTTCGTCGCGCTGGTCGGCGAGCCGGGCGCGGGCAAGTCCCGGGTGCTGGGCGAGCTGACGGTCGCCGCCGGGGCGCGCAAGCTGGCCGCGCTGGCCGGGCGGGCCGCCGAGTTCGAGCAGGAGATGCCGTTCGGCGCGGTGGTGGACGCGCTGGACGACCACCTGGAGGAGAACTTCCCCGACCTCGGCCACGGCGCGGTGCGGCTGCTGGCCACGGTGTTCCCGGCGCTGTCGACGAGCCTGGCCGACCCGCCCGCCGCGCTCGCCGGCGGCGCGTCCGCCGCCACGCCGGTGGCCCGCTACCAGCTCTACCGCACCGTGCGGCACCTGCTGGAGGAGCTGGCCGCGCCGTCGGGGCTGGTGCTGGTGCTGGACGACCTGCACTGGGCCGACGACGCCACCATCGAGCTGCTGGACCACCTGGTCCGCCACCCGCCGCGCGCCCGCGTGCTGATCGCGTGCGCCTACCGTCCGGCGCAGGCCGCCGCGCGGCTGGCGGGGCTGGTGCACGCCTCGGTGCAGGGCGGTTGCGGGCACCGGGTGCCGATCGAGCCGCTGACCGAGCCCGAGGTCGCCGAGCTGCTGGGCCCACGCGTCAGCCGGGCGCGCTGCCGCGAGCTGTTCCAGGCCAGCGGCGGCAACCCCTTCTACCTGGAGGCGCTGGCGCGCAGCACCGAGCCGTTCGCTGGCGGCGAGCAGCAGGGCGACCTGCCGCCCGCCGTACGCGCCGCGCTCCAGCTGGAGCTGAGCGGGCTGTCGCCCAACGCGCTGCTGGTGGCGCAGGGCGCGGCGGTCGCCGCCGACGAGTTCGCGCCGCTGCTGGCGGCGGCGGCGGCCGAGGTGTCCGAGGGCACCGCGCTGGAGGCGCTGGACGAGCTGGTCGCCCGCGACATCGTGCGGCCGAACGCCGAGCGGTTCCGGTTCCGGCATCCGCTGGTGCGGCACGCCGCCTACGGGTCGGCCGCCGCCGGGTGGCGGCTGGCCGCGCACGGTCGCATCGCCGTCTACCTGGCCGGGATCGGCGCGCCCGCCGCCTTCCGCGCCCGCCACGTGGAACGGTCGGGACGCGTCGGCGACCGCGACGCCGTCGCGACGCTGGTGGAGGCCGCCCGCGCGTTCGCCGGGCAGGCCCCGGCCACCGCCGCGCACTGGCTGAAGGCCGCGCTGCGGCTGATGACCGAGAACGGCGCGCTCACCGGCGACCCCGGCGAGCGGGGCGCGCTGCCGTCCCGGCTGGAGCTGATGCTGGAGCTGGCGCAGGTGCAGTCGGTCGGCGGCCACCTGGCCGAGGGCCGCGAGACCGCGCACAGCCTGCTGAAGCTGCTGCCCGCCGACGCCTACGAGCACCGCGGCCGCGCCGCCCGGTTCGCCGCGCTGATGGAGCGCCAGCTCGACCGGCCCAACGAGGCCCGCGCGCTGCTGCTGGACGAGCTGCGCCGCATGCCCGACCCGCGCTCCTCCGCCGCCGTGCCGCTGCGCATGCGGCTGATCGCCGAGCGCATGATGCGGCTGGACTTCCGCGCCGCCCAAGCAGTGCTGGACCTGATGCCCGACAACTCCGCCGACTGGGACCCCAGCCTGGAGGTGGCGGTCGCGGCGATGCGGCCGATGCCCGCGCTGGCGGCCGGGCGCGTGGAGGACGCGGTCCGCTACGACGACGCCGGGGCCCGGCTGGTGGACGCCGCGCCCGACGAGTACCTGGCCGACTGGATGGACGCCATCGCCTGGCTCTGCTGGGCCGAGACGATGATGGGCCGGTTCCGGGGCGCGGCCGAGCGGTTCGGCCGCGCGGTGCGGGTCGCCCGCGCCACCGGCCAGCTCTACATCGTCACCAACCTGATGGCGGGCCTCGCCCGCTCCTACGGGACGCTGGGGCGGCTCGCCGACGCGACGGCCGCCGCCGAGGAGGCGGTGGAGGAGGCGCGGCTGCTCAACTCCGGCCAGCAGCAGGTGTTCGCGCTCACCCAGCAGAGCCTGATCGCGGGCTGGACCGGCGACGACGACACCGCGCTGCGGATCGCCGAGGAGGCGATCCAGCTCGGCGCGGGCGTCGGCGAGTGGTGGGGCTCGATGGCCCGCTACGCCCGCGCGGTGGCGCTGCTCGGGCTGGGCCGCCACGACGAGGGCGCGCAGGCGGTCATGGACACCTGCAACGGCTTCGTCAACCCCACCCTGGACGCGCGCACGCTGCTGTCGTGCTGCGAGATCATGGCCGCCACCGAGGCGGCGCGCGGCCGGGGCGCGGCGGCGGTGGAGTGGGCCGACCGCACCGCCGCGTTCGTCCTGCCCGGCCTGCCCGCCCACAACGCCCCCGCGCGGCTCGCCCGCGCGCACGCGCTGCTGCACACCGACCCCGCCGCCGCAGCGGCCGAGGCGCTCGCCGCCGCCGCGGACTTCGCCAGCGAGGACCTGCGGCTGGACGTAGGCCGCAGCCACCTGCGCGCGGGCACCGCCTACGCCGAGGCGGGCGACCGCAAGGCCGCCCGCGACCAGCTCAAGACGGCGGTGGCGGTGTTCGAGGAGTGCGGGGCACGCGCCCTGCACGCGCAGGCGGTGCGCGAGCAGCGGCGGCTCGGGGTGCGGGTGCCTGCGGGCGGCGGCGGGCGCAGCGCCGACCCGGGCGGGCTGTCCAAGCGCGAGCTGGAGGTCGCGGCGCTGGTGGCCGAGGGCCGCACCAACTCGCAGATCGCCGAGCGGCTGTTCGTCAGCGTCCGCACCGTCGAGACGCACCTGTCGCACATCTTCGCCAAGCTGGGGGTCACCTCACGCGTCGGCGTGGTAGGCGCCCTGAACCGCGACCCAAGCGACACCGTCCCCGACTGACCCGTCCCACCGCCGGAACGGCAGAACCGGCGCGCCCTCCGTGGCGTCTCACCCGAACAAGGCCCGATACCCGGACCGTCCGCGAGCAAACGACGATCGGGGTACGGGGGGCAAGTCAGGACTCTCCCCCCATCTGGGACCCAGCGGGGGCGGCCGGAAGCGGGACCGACCCCCGCACCACCAGGGACCGCCCCCCGGTGTCGGCCGCCTCCACCCGCACGCGCAGCAGTTTCAGCGTCCGCGCCTGCAGCCTCTCGTCGGCCCCCTCCAGCCGCGCTCTCGCGAACGCCGCCAGGTGGCAGGCCGACCGGTCCACCTCGCCCAGCTCGGGCGGGGCGTCCATGACCTGCAATTCGGCCAACCGCTCCCGGGCCACCCGAAGGTCGCTCTCGATCGCGGACGTAGCCGCCCTCACCACCTCGGCCGGGAAGCCCTGCCGGGCGTAGTCCACCACGACCGTGGTCAGCGAGGTCTCCAGCTTGGCGACCTGCGCCTGTACCTGCCGCAGCTCGTCACCGGCCGAGGGGGCGGCAAGCCCCGCCAGCCACCGCTCGGCCAGCGCCTGCAGGCGGTCCGGGTCGCCCAGCAGCGACACCACCTCGCCCCACACGCGGGCCTCCATCTCGTCGGCGGCCAAGTGCGCGCAGTCGCAGCGCGGACGCTCAGGGTCCGGCACCGGGCTCCAGCGGCGGCTGTGGCACCGGTAGCGCCGCGCCGCACGGTCGCTGCGGTACCAGCCGCCGTACGTCTGCCCACAGGCCGAGGTGAACAGCCCGCCGCCCAGCGGGTAGACGAACTCGCGCGGAGCGGCCCTGGCGACCTCGGACCGCACGGCCTGCAGCCGCGCGAACTCGTCCTCGGTCAGCACTTGCTCCTCGGCCTGCCACACGATCGGCTCGCCGTACTTTCCGGACGCGCGGCGGCCACCGCCCCACCGGAACTCGCCCACCAGGTTCCGCGACTTGAACACGTCCCGCAGCGTGTGGTGCGACAGCGGCTTGCCCTGCCTGCCCACCACACCCATGGCGGCCAGGCGCTTGGCGACGGTGGGCCAGCCCGCGCGCTCGGTGACCCGCCACTCCCACGCCCGGCGCATCCAAGCCACCTCGTCCTCGTCCAGCACCGGCCGGGACGTGCGGCCTGTGCCCTCGATCTGCCAGCCGTACGGCACCACCCCGCCCGGCCACCCGCCGCGCCTGGCCTTGCCGCGCTGCCCGTGGGCCAGCTGCTCGACGATGCTGTCCCGGTCGAACTCGGCGAAGCCCAGCATCTGCGTGCGGAACAGGCGGCCCTCCTTGGTGGCCGCGTCCACCTCGCCCTCGACGGTGGCCAGGACGACGCCCAAGCGCTCAAGGTCGGCGCTGATCTGCAGCCCGGCCAGCGCACGCCGGGCGTACCGCTTCCAGTTCAGGACCACCACGCCATCGAACCGGTCTCGTGCCGCGTCGGCCATCAGGCGGTCCCAGTCGGGGCGGCTGGCCACCGTGCCCGTGAAACCCTCGTCGACGTAGACCCCCACGACGGTCCAACCCTTGCGCTCGGCATACTCGCGGTTCCGCCGCAGCTGCTCGGGGATAGAGGTGGTGCCCTCGGCCGCCTGTTCCTCGGTGGACACCCGCGCGTACAGGACAACTCGCATCTTGCCTCCTAGCCGTCTGCTACATAACGCGGCCGGGGAAAGGTCGTCATCCCCCCGGCCGGAACCTTTACCTGCGCGCCGCTACTGCCACTCGCCGTCCGCGCCCGGCTTGTGCGTGCAGGTGGCCTTGCCGAGCTGGTGCTGTGCGTGCCCGTGGCGGTCCACCGTCGCCGGGTAGCTGCGCTTGCCGTGGCTCACGCGGACCTCGGTGCCCTTGGCGGGTGCGGTGGCCTGCGCCCTGGCGGCCTTGGCCTGCGCCCTGGACGCCAGGCGGTCGGCGGACGCCCGGACCTTCTCCACCAGCAGCGCGGACGCCCCGGTCTCGCGCGCCGTGTTGACGGCCAGCAGCGTCGCGGCCTCGACGTCGAGACTGCCGCTGGCCACCCGCTCCGCCGCCTCACGCCCCAGACGCCCGACCATCCGCGCATCGTGGCCAGGGGCGAAGGTGCGGCGGGTCGTGGCGGTGCAGTCGGCCGAGCACTGGCAGGGGCGGACGGCAGGGGCTGCCTTCGCGGCCGAGGGGGTGGCCCGCTTGGCGGGTGCGGTCTTCGCGGCGGGGGTGGCCTGCTTGACGGGCGTCTTGCTCTTCACCATGGGGGCGCTCCTTTTCGGAGGGGGTGTTTTTGAAAGGGAAACCCCAGCGAAACAGCGCCCGGATATGCGCCGCAAGATATCGGCCACATAATGGCCGTATAATCCCGATCACAGGCCACGGCACCGCCGCGCTTTACGCCGCGCCTTTCACCGCGTCCGGTAACCGGCCCCTACCCTGTACGCCATATGGGCGGTAGGTGTACATGCCATATGGCATACCCACCCCCTATCCGCCCCTGCCATGCGGTCCTGCCGTGCCGCGTTGCGGTGCGCGCGCACGCGCTGTGTGCGCGCACGGCCAGCCACTCGCGCGTTGCTGTTGCGCCGTGTCGCACGGTTCGCACTCGGCTCTGCTGCGCGTGCTCCGGCTCAGCGCCGCTGTTCACGGCCTGCGTGCGTGCTCTGCCGCCGCTCACGCCGCCCACACGCGCGCCGCGCGCTCCAGCGGCCGTGCGGCCTGCCCTCCGCTGGCCTGTGGCGGGCAGCCCAGGACAGGGCCTCGGAAGGCGACGAGAAACCTGCCCAGGGCCGGGGGTTGTTTCGGTGCCCGGCCGCCCCTCGTGCGGCTTCCCGCGTACCCCTCCGGCCCTCGGGGACACCAGGGGAAAGCCCCCTCGCCGCCCTCGGACCTCCCACATATAAAGGGGCACCCGGTAGCGCGAACGGAAGGGGGGTATAGAGGGCGACCCCGCCATCCTTTCTCTTTGAAAACTTACCAATACGGCATACCTCTAAGTACTCAGAGATATTCACTCGACAAGCCGATATACCTCTGACGGATATGGAGAGACCCCGGTCCGGGGTGCCGAAGCCCGGTCCGGGGCCGCTCGGGCGGTTGTAGGACCCGCCCTGTGTGCCGCGCGCGGCGTGTGAAGTTGGACGGGCTACGGCTCCGAGCCCAAGACGACGCACCTCTCGGAACCGCAACCCACGGGCGGGGGTGGCTGGCGACCGAAACCCGCCACCCCCGCCCGAGCTTTAGGCGGCGACCGTGATCTTGGTGAAGGCAGAGGGGCGCAGGACCGCCACACCGAAGCGGCCCTCGGCGCGGAACTTCACCTGGTTGGTCTCGAACAACTCGCCGGACCGGTCGGCGTCCAGCCGCAGGTCTTCGCGCACCACCAGCCGCACCATGGTCCAGTCGCCCATCAGCGCGGTGCCTGCCGGGACGCTGGGGCTGACGATCGGTGCGACCAGGCCGAGGATGTTGCCCAGCCCGGCACCGATCAGCCACGCGCCGTCCGAGGTCTGGGTGAGGTCCATCGTCTCGGCGTCGGACGGGTGCAGGACCACCGCGTTGGGGTTCTCGTTGGCGAGCTGCATCGCGGTCCGCGCCTTGCGCAGCGTCTGGTAGATGTTGCTGCTGAACGCCTGGGTGCCCACGCCCGAGGTGTTCAGGATGCCCGTCATGTTCTCGCCCGACCCGGAGCCGCTGACGAGCTGGGTCTCCACCGCGTCCACGACGCCCGAGTACATCTCGGCTTCCAGCCACCGCAGGACCTCTGCGTGGTCGGCAAGGATGCGCTCGGGGATCGCCTCCGACAGGTGTGCGATGACCCGCACCCGGTCCTCGATCGGCGTGGCCGTGTAGACGCTGGTCGGCTTGGTCGCACCGTCCGCGACCGGTGCGGCGTTGCCCGTCCGCACGGTCTGCCGCAGGTACTCGAACTCGTTGCCGCTGATCGGCTGGCGGTTCACGACCAAGTCCACCAGACGCGCGGGGTTGGTCGGCTTGGCGACCACGTCCGGCAGCAGCGGGTTGGGGGTGTCGATCGAACCGGATGTCAGCGCCTTGACGCCGTGCGCGTGCGCGGTCCGGTCCAGCTTGGTCTTGACGACCTGCGCCCATTCGCGGCCGGTGGCGAACCCGCCGGACTCGGCGGCCTTGTGCTGGCCACCCCTGCGCGCAGGGACGCCCTGGTCGGTCCAGCCCCTGTCCATGGCCTTGAGAAGCGTTTCGAGGACGTCGATCTCATGACGCAGCTTCTCGACCTGCTGGACCTTCTCCCGGCCCGTCAGGCCACTCAGGCACTTGATCCGGGACGCGTCCGGCTCGTCGCCGGGTCCGGAATCGGCCTCTTCGAGGGCGCGCTTGTGGAGCGCCTTCTTCTGTTCGAGCTGCTCTTCGATCTGCTTACGCGTGCCACCCATGGTCTTGTCTCCCTTCCGGCCGCCTGGCCGGACGTAGCGGATGAAGGTCGGTCAGCCGTTCACCCAGGGAGACCACGACTCGCCTGCAGGTGGCCCGGGGCACCACGAGCGCCGGGGGCTTTGCGCGCGTTTCAACACCCATAGATGATCTTGATATTTCAGCCGTCGAGCCCGGCTTCGAACTGTCGGGTCTCCCACCACAGCTCAAGCGATGCGGCCATCGCCCGCCACACCCGCCACACCCCCTCCGGGACGCGCGGGTCGGCCCGCAGCTCCAAGGCGCGCACCCCGAACGGCTGCGCCCAGTACTGCGGGTCGTTGTCGGCGGTCACCCACCGGTCGATCTCTTCGTCCAGCTCGCGCAGGACGCGTTCTTGCTCGGGCCCCGTCAGCTCGGCCAGCGCGGCGATCACAAGGCTCTCGCGCACGGCGGGGCAGTCGGTCGGGTCAGTCACGGTCGTGCTCCTCTCGGTAGGCCAGCCCGTGGCCGGGCGGCTCTGTGTGGGGTCTGGGAAGGGCTCTCCGCACCGGGGTGGGGTTCGGGCACCCTTGCGCCCCGGTGCGGGTTTTCCATGGGCTGCCAGGGCGTCACGCCACCTCCCCGGCCCGCGCCGTCGCGCACCCGTCCACGAACGCCCGAACCTCTGAACTGGTGCGTCCCTGGCGGTACCCGAAGATGTCGTCCAGGGCGTTGATCAATCCCCTGGTGTCGGACAGCCCGTGCTTGCCGACACCGCGTTCGCCAAGGTGTGCCGCCCACCTGTTCAGGATCTTTGTGAAGCGCGGCCCGGTCTCGGGCCACGCGCACGGCTCGCTGCACAGGTCGACGGCAAAGCCCTCGAACACGTTCTCAAGCGTGTAGGTCCTGGTGTCCAGGTACCACGACCCCCACGCGCTGGGCGTGGTCTCCCACGAGACGGTTTCCATGATCCTTGCTCCTCTCGGTCGTGCGTGCCGTCGGTGTGCTGGCCCAGAGCCAGGCCCGGCCCCTGGCCCCCACGGGGCCCTACGGGGCCCCTGTGGGGCCAGGGCCAGGTCTGGCCCCCGGCACCTGGCCCCGAGGGCCAGCCGACGGGACGGGGCCTGTGAGGGTGTGGGGCCAGCCGGGGCCAGGGGCCAGGGCCAGCCAGATCTGGCCCCAGTGGGGCCAGGTGCTAGACGGCCTTCCACCGGGCCACCGCCTCTTGCCAGAGCTTGTCGCTCTTGAAGCCCTCGCCCCCGTTGGGGAGGGTGGCCAGCAGCGCCTTCTTGGCCGCGCCCCGGCCTGCGGTGGTCGGGTCCAGGTCGGACGCCTGGAGCGCCTCGACGAGCTTCCTGATCTTGTCCTCGGGGTCGGCAGGCCCAGACTGCGGCGGTCGGCCGCCCTTGGCCGGGGCGGCGGTGGCCAGGACCAGCGAGTCGCCCGTCAGCCCGCCGACCCCGGTCACCTGCTCGAAGGTCAGCGCCAGGTCCGGGGTCTGCTCCGCGTTCTTCTGCTTGGGGTTGGCGAGGGTGGCAGACGGCGGCTTGCCCGACATCACGAACTCGGAGGTGATGGCGGCCGGGACCGCCGACGACCCGCGTCCCCGCGCGGCTTCGTAGCCCGTGTGGTGGACCAGCACCACGCACGCCCCGGTGGCCTGTCGCAGCGTCTCCAGGCGATCCACGACCACGCCCATGTCCAGCGCCGAGTTCTCGTCCACCCCGACCGTGATGCGGGCCTGCGTGTCGATGACGATCAGGTCCGGCCCGATCCGGCGGCACGCCTCCACGAAGGCGTCCCACTCCGGCCCGGTGGCCTGCAGCGGCCGGGCCAGGAACTGCACGTTCTCCAGCTTCCGGCCGCTCCGGGACTCCCAGGCCCGCTTGCGCTGCCCGAACCCGTCCGCGCCCTCAGCGATCATGTACAGGCTCCGCCCCTGCCGTACCTGGTGGCCGTGCCAGTCCTGGCCCGCGCCGACGCACGCGGCCCAGTCGAGCGCGACGAACGACTTGCCGGACCCGGACGGCCCGTTGAGCCTGGCGATCGAGTCGCGCTCCAACCACCCCGCCACCAGCCACTCAGGGGCCGGGATCGCGTCCAGGCCGTCGCCGTCCAGCAGCTCGCCGAGGATCTGGTCGGCGGTCGAGCCGGACTCCAGGGGTGGAGGGTGGCGGGCCTCCAACCGCTCCTGCAGCGATCGAGGGTTTTTGGCCCCGTACGCGAAATCGTCCATGAGCTCGGCCTGCGCGTCCGGGTGAACCTCCTCCAGCAGGTCGGCCAGTTCGTCCCTGACGGCCTCGGTCGCGCACTCTTCGAGTTCGCCCTCGGCCAGCAGGTGGCCCAGCTCTCTGGCGGCGTCCTGCGCCGCGTCGAAGTCCCGGAGCCGGTAGCAATCCGTGGCGTCGTCCCAGACCCGCAAACCCCTCAGGTCGGCTAGCAGCCGCTCAAGCTGGCGCAGGCCGTCCGGGGTGGCGAGCTTGCCGATCGGGATCGGCTGCCCCTGGTCGTCGTAGGTCACGGCCCGCCACCGCCGTCGCTGGCCCCGACCTCGTCCGGGAAGGTCCGGATCCAGGCCGAGCAGCCCGTGCCCGGCCACGTCCGGTAAGGCTCGAAGCCCGCCGCGTGGAGCCAGGCGCGGGCGGCACGCAAGGTGCAGACGGTCCACTCGGGGTCGGCCGGGCCCTCGGCACCGCTGGCGAGCTGGACGACCACACCGCCGCCGTCATCCTCGGCCAGGCCGATCACCGGGTACAGCAGCACGGTCGTACGGCCGGGAGCCCGGAAGGTCGCGACGGCCACGTGCTCAAGCGGCGGCATCGGAAGTCACCTCCCCGGTCTCCTCGCCGGGGGGTCGATCTGCGACGGCCTGCTGGTCCTGATTCGGCAGCGGCCCGAACAGCAGCGCCATCAGCCGTGCGGCGCGGATGTCGTCAGGCTCGAACACCCACTCGGCGGTCACGTCACGCATCGCCGCCGCCCTCGGCCGGGACCGCGAAGAAGGCGTCGATCGAGCAGCCGAGCGCGTCGGCAAGCTGCCCCAGTCGCTTGGCCGAGGGGGTGGCGGCGGCCCGCGCGGTGCGGGGTCGTTCGTAATTGAAGACCGTGTTCGGGGTCGAGTCGATCTTGATGGCGACCTGCATGCGGGTCAGTCCCGCACGCTCACGTTCGCGGATCAGGGCGTCCGGCGAGTACTGCTTCGCAGCCATGGCGGCTACCTCCAGGTGTGAAACCTGGAGCCGGTAGGGGCGACGGCTCTGCTGGTACGAGAGCACCTTGCGATGCTCTCTCCACCCCGTGTCACTCACCTGGATCGGTGCCGCGAATTCGCGCGGATGCCGGAGTGCCGATTGGCCCCTCACGACCCATTACACCCGATCGGAGCGCAGGCAAATACCCCTCAGGGCGGTGTGACGTAGACCACGCGTTGGGAGGGCGTGGGAAACCCGCGAGGGGCGCGAGGGGGTTCTCAGGGCGCAGCAGCGGCCGGGCAGGTTTCCCGAGGGGCTCCGAAGGCTTCCCGGAGGGCCTCGGGGACACCTCGGACAGCAAGCGGCCCCGGCACCCATGGGGGGTGGCCGGGGCCGCAGGTTCAGCCGCTACGCGGCCTGCTGCTCTCCGTCCCGCTGGTCGGGGCGGTAGGACTTGATCTTCGCTCGGACCTCGCCGTCGTCGTTCTCGTGCACGACCCGGACCGTCACGCACTTGCCGATCAGGTCCTCGAAGTCAGCGTCCTCGAAGCCGACCTCGAACGCGGCGCAGACCTGGACCGCCTTCCACAGCAGCCCGTCACGCAGGACCACGTAGTCACGCAGGCGCTTGGCCGACCAGGGATCGGCCAGCTCGAAGTCGAGCACCACCATCTCGTCGCCGCGCTTCGACGTCGTGTACTCCGCTCCGATCAGCTCCACCCGGTGCGTCCCCTCCGGGAGGAGTTCCGCCTCCTGCTTCAGCTTCTCGACGAGCTCAGGCTTGAACCTCATGCGTCCGCCCCCTGGTCCTGGTAGTCGAATCGGTCGGGCGCGATCCGATCCAGCATCCGCTGGTAGTCGAACTCGCGCATCTGCTGGGCCACCGCCCAAACGTCAGGGTCTACCTGGCCCGGCTCGAAGACCGGAGCCTCGAACTCGGGCTTGGCCTTCGCCCGCCACTCCGCGTCGGACTCGTCCGCCAGCTTGGCGATCACGTCCGCGATGTACGGTGCTTTCACCTTGCTATCCCCCGTCCGCCGAGCCCCCGCTCGGCTGTGGGGGATATAACGCCACGTTTGGGAATACGCCTTCCCGAAGGCAGGTAGATCTTTAAGTCCTGGTCAGCGGGTGGGCTTGGAGGGGTGGCCCGCCTGCGCGTCGGCCAGCAGCCTGCCGTACCAGGCGAGCCATTCGGCGTCCGCCACCTCGTCCGGCATCAGGGCCAAGCCCTCGGCCAGCAGTTCGGCGGCCTGCGCGTGGCGGCCGAGGAAGTGCAGCACCACGCCCCGTTGCATGGTCAGCATGGCCCGGTCGTAGAAGTACGCCGAGCCCGGTCGGCCGTCCGCGTCGTACGCTTGCTCGGCCTCGTCCATGGCAACCAGGGCCGCGCGCTCCTCGCCCCGCAGGGCCAGGCCGCGCGCCTGCTGCTGCGCGGTGATGGCGCGGGTGGCCGGAAGCTGGGCCAGCCGCCGCGCGGCCCCGGTCGAGGCGAGCATCGTCCCGGTGTCGCGCTGGAGCCACGCCAGGTGCCCGCGCATCGACAGCGCCGTTGCGCTCGCGTCCTGGTCGTCGGCCTCCAGCGCCAGCCGCAGCGACAGGTCGTACAGCCGCCCGGCGTGCCGGAACTGCCGCAGCGCCGAGTGCAGCCAGCCCGCGAACTGCGCGGACGAGGCGGCCACCAGGGTCAGCCGCTGGCGGGCTTCGCCCCTGGCCTCGAGCAACGCCTTCTCGGTGGCGCGCTGGTGCGCCTGCGCCGCCGGAAGCACAGCCGTCGCGCCCGCTACGTCCTCAAGCCTGCGGTGCGCGTCCAGCACGGCCGCAAGGGCTCTGGCGTCGGCAGGTCCGGGACGGTCGGTCCGCAACGCCCTGGCCTTCTCGGCGGCCTCTTCCAGCACCGCCAGCGGCACGCCCAGGGTGGTGGCCAGCGCGGGCAGGTCGGCCACCGGGATGCGACGGCCGGACTCCCAGCGCGACACCTCCCAGCGCGTCAGCGCCTTGCCCGTCAACACGTTCAGCCGGTCGGCAAGCTGCTGCTGCGACAGCCCGGCCGAGATGCGCAACTCCGCGATCAGCGGTCCGATCGGCTTCGTCATCTGTGGGCCTCCGCTGTGGGTGTGGGCCAGGCAACTCCTGCCGGATCACGCGGCTGGTGCGCTGGGAAGTCCGGGCACACACGGTGACAGAGAGGCCACGCCATGGAAACCCCGCCAGCACCCCGACGCTGGAACCCGCCGCGCCTGTTCTCGTGGGACGTCCCCGCCGCCAGCACCAGCGGCGTGACGGACGACCCCCAGCGCGCCATCCGCCACATCAAGCAGGCGCTGGCCACCGCCCCTCTCGGCAGTCGCGCCACCGTCAAGCGGGTCGCGCTGGGGTGCGCGCTCAATGGCGAGTACCACGTGATCGACCAGGTGGCGGCGGCGCGCAGGGACCGGACCTCGGGAAAGGTCGTCTGGGAGCTGTAGCGGCACACGAGCAGGCTCGTGGGCGCGTCCCCTCCCCTCCAGAGGGACGCGCCCACAGCCGTGCCCGGGTGGCGTCGCATCACGGCTTCACCTCCAGGAACGGACGGCTCCGGTAGGTGAACCACGAGCCGTCCCGGTACGTCGGACTACGCGAAGACCACGAACGGTACGGGTCCCACGTACGTGGAAAGCCAGGGTTTACCACGATGCCCGGCCCCGCCCCGGGGCCGCATCATCAATGCGGACGACGACGGAGGCGGGACATGGAACGGACGATCGCGCGGTTCACCCTCGACGGCGTACGGGACGCCGACATCACGGTGCACCCGTTCGCGACCGAGGACGGTCTCGGGCTGGAGCTGACCCGCTTCACCCGCGGCGAGTCCGACGACGTCGTCCTGCTGGTGCACGGCCTCACCTCCGCCAGCGACGTGTTCATCATGCCCGAGCACCGCAACCTCGCCTCCCACCTGCTCGACAACGGTTTCACCGACGTGTGGGCGCTGGACTTCCGCATGAGCGGCCGGTTCCCCTACGACACCGAGACCCACCGCTACACCCTGGACGACATCGCGCTCCACGACTTCCCGGCCGCGATCGACGTGCTGCGCCGCCATATCGGGGGCCGGCGCCTGCACGTCATCGCGCACTGCCTGGGGTCGGTGTCGTTCACCATGAGCCTGTTCGCCGGGAAGGTCACCGGGATCACCTCGCTGACCTGCAACAGCGTCTCGCTCACCCCCCGCGTCCCGGCGTTCTCCAAGCTGAAGCTGTCCTTCGGCCCGGCGTTCCTGGAGTACGTGGTGGGGCTGCCGTTCATCGACCCGCGTTTCGGGGACGCGCCGATGTTCACCCGCGGCTGGATGTTGTCGAAGGCCGTCTCGCTGTTCCACAACGAGTGCGGCGAGACGGCCTGCCACCTCCAGAGCTTCCAGTGGGGCGCGGGGCGGCCCGCCATGTACGAGCACGCGAACCTGCTGCCCGTCACCCACCAGCGCATGGCCGACATCTGCTGCGCGTCGGGCCTGCACTACTACCGGCACGTCCGCAAGATGGTCGAGGCCGGGAACGCGGTGAAGTACGACCGGCGCAACTCCGCGCACGCCGCCCTGCCCGACGACTACCTGCGCGACGCGGCCGAGGTCGAGACGCCGCTGCTGCTGCTCGCGCCCGAGCGCAACAAGGTCTTCACCGACTCCAACGTGCACTTCCACAAGATCCTGGAAGAGCTGGCGCCCGGCCGCCACGAGCTGGTCCCGCTGCCCGGCTACGGCCATCTGGACCCGCTGATCGGCAAGGACGCGCACGTGGACGTCTTCCCCAAGATCGTCGACTTCCTCAAGCGGCACAGCGGCTGACCGGCCCACCGACAGAAGGAACAGGAACACAGATGGAGCACTTCGACGCGATCGTCGTCGGGTCGGGATTCGGCGGCTCGGTGGCCGCCTACCGGCTCGCCGAGGCGGGGCGCTCGGTGGTGCTGCTGGAACGCGGCCGGGCCTTCGGCCCCGGCGACTTCCCCCGCTCCCCCGCCGAGATGGGCCGGGCCTTCTGGGACCCGGCGGCCGGACTGCACGGCATGTTCGACGTGTGGCGCTTCGGCGGTTGCGACTCGGTGGTCTCCGCCGGGCTCGGCGGCGGCTCGCTGATCTACGCCAACGTGCTGCTGCGCAAGGACGAGCGCTGGTTCTGCCACGAGGAGCTGCCCGGCGGCGGCTACGAGTCGTGGCCGGTGACGCGCGCCGACCTCGATCCGCACTACGACGCCGTCGAGCGGATGATCGGCGTCTCGCCGTACCCCATCGACCGCCCGCCGTTCGACGACACCCCCAAGACCCACGCCATGCAGGACGCGGCCGCCGAGCTGGGGCTGCACTGCACGCTGCCGCCGCTGGCGGTGTCGTTCGCGCCTTCCCCCGGCGCCGAGCCCGGCTACGGCCTGCCGATCGTGGACGCCGGGTACGGCAACCTGCACGGCCGCCCCCGGCGCACCTGCCGGTTGTGCGGCGAGTGCAACATCGGCTGCAACGAGGGCTCCAAGAACAGCCTCGACCACAACTACCTGTCGGCGGCCCGCCACCACGGCGCGGACCTGCGCACCTCGCACGAGGTGAAGGCGGTCCGGCCGCGTCCGGGCGGCGGCTACGAGGTCGACTACCTGCACCACCAGGACATCGACGCGCCGGGCACGCCGTCGCGGGCGACGCTCCAGACCATGAGCTGCGACCGCCTCGTCCTGGCCGCCGGAACTTACGGCACCACGTTCCTGCTGCTGAAGTCGCGCGCGGCGTTCCCGGGGCTGAGCGACGCGCTGGGCACCCGGTTCAGCGGCAACGGCGACCTGCTGACGTTCCTGCTGAAGGCCAAGGACCGCAACCGGATCCGCCCGCTGGACGCCTCCCGCGGCCCGGTCATCACCACCGCGATCCGGCTGCCCGACACCCTGGACGGCGTGCCCGGCGCGGGCCGCGGCGCCTACATCGAGGACGGCGGCTACCCCGGCTTCGTGGACTGGCTGGCGCAGCCGTTCGACCTCGGCGACCAGGTCGAGCGCGCGGTGAAGTTCCTGTGGGGGCGCTTCACCGAGTTCTTCAAGGACGCGCCCGACACCAACCTGTCGGAGGAGCTGGCCTCCCTGATCGGCGACGGCGCGCTCACCGCGAGCTCGCTGCCGCTGCTGGGCATGGGCCGCGACACCCCCGACGGCGTGTTGTCGCTGAAGGACGGCCGGCTGGCGGCCGAGTGGAGCACCAAGAGCAGCGAGCTGTACTTCGAGCGGCTGCGCAAGACCATGCAGGGCATGGCCGACGTGCTCGGCGCCGACTACGCCGACAACCCGGTGTGGTTCCGCAAGCGCGTCGTCACCGTCCACCCGCTGGGGGGCACGCCCATGGGGGCGCACCCGGACGAGGGCGTCTGCGACGCCTTCGGGGAGGTGTTCGGGTTCCCCGGACTGCACATCGCCGACGGGGCGGCGATGCCGGGACCGGTGGGCCCGAACCCCTCGCTCACCATCGCCGCCATGGCCGACCGGATGAGCACGCGGATCCTGGAGGGGGCCGCGCCCGCGCGGCGCTCCTCCGCGGGGGCCGGGCCGGTGGGGACCGGCCCGCAGCACGACGCGGCGTACGGGCCGGATTCGGGGCTCCTCGACGGGACCAGGGGACCGTCCCCCGAGGAGACCGGCCCTACGTCGTTGTCGTTCACCGAGACGATGACCGGGCACCTGACGTTCGGCGCGACCGACCCGCGCGCCGGCGAGCGGTCCGCCGACCGTGTGGCGGCGTCGTTCCGCCTGACCATCACCGCCGACGACGTGGAGCGCTTCCTCGCCGAGTCCGAGCACACCGCGCGGGCCGAGGGGCACCTCACCGTCGCCGGGGACCGCCGGCCGGTCGAGCGGGGCGTGTTCAACCTGTTCGCCCCGGCGGGGCCCGCCGACCGGCGCCTGATGCGCTACCGGCTGCACCTCACCGACGGGCAGGGCCGCGCCCGCACGCTGGTCGGGGAGAAGAACGTCCTGCACGGCCCGCCCACGCGGATCTGGCCGGACACCTCCACCCTCTACGTGCGGCTGCTGGAGGGCCACCCGGCCGACGCCGAGGCCGACGGGGACGCGGCGGTGCTGGGCGCGGGCGTCCTGCACATCCAGCTCACCGACTTCGCGCGGCAGCTCACCACCTTCCGCACCGCGGGCCCGCGCGGCGCGGCCGCCCTGATCGACTTCGGCCGGTTCTTCGCCGGCGAACTGTGGGAGGTCTACGGCCCCGACCTCGACTGAACGGGGCCCCACGAACGCGCAAGGCCAAGAGAACTGCGGGGTGCTCTTGGCCTTGCGCCCTTTTCCGCGCCTTTCCGTCAGGCGAGCCGGGACCGGTAGACGGCGCGGGCGGCGTCGATGAGGTCCAGGTGGTCGGCGAGCTGCCGCTCGGTGTCCAGGCGGCCGTGCTCGCGGATCATCGTCTCCAGGCCGTCCAGGAAGTCCAGGCACCACCGCACGTCGGCCGGGCGCGCCACCGACGCGCCCGCCACGTCCAGGCGCACGGGGCTGGTGTGGGCGAACGCGCCCCCGTAGTGCAGGGCGCGCGGGTGGGCCGGGCCGGTGGCGACCGCGACGACGTAGGTCGGGTCGCCGACCGTCAGCTCGGCGGTGACCTCGCCGGGCGGTCCCTCGGCCAGCACGCCGTCGGCGGTGCGCAACTGCACGGTGAGCACCTCGGGGCCGACGCTGCGCGCGGTGACGGTGACGGTGTCGCCCGCCGCCAGATCCAGCACGTCGCCGGGGCCGTACGCGCCGGATGGGTCGGTCACCTCCAGTTCCAGCCACGGGCCGGTGGTGGCGAAGGTGCGCCCCGCGCGGATCGCGTCGGCGAACGAGGCGGCGGTGAGCGGCCCGTCCACGCGGGCGTAGACGCGTTCCCAGCCGGGCGGGCTGGACTGGTTGCCGCGCCGCGCGAACGACAACATCGCGTCGGTGCCCGCCGTCACCGCCAGGCGGCAGCCCGCGCCCAGCAGCCGCCGGTACACCACGGCGGTCGCCTGCACCGAGGAGTGGTTCAGCACGTCGAGGCTGTCCACCAGGCCGAGCGCGGCCCCGGCGACCAGCTCGCGGGCCGAGCAGTTGCGCCCGGCGGTGAGCGCGGCGGCGGCCGGGGCGTCGTCGTCGAACGGGACGTGGAAGGGGTGGCTGTAGCCCATGACCGCGCCGAGCGCGCGCAGCTCGCGGCAGCCCTCGGCGTTGGGCGGCCAGTCCACGGTGCCGAGGAAGCCGGTGTGGTAGCGGCCGGGCGGGGCGGCGACGCCGAAGGCGTACAGGTGGCCGAGCAGGTCGTTGCGGTACTCGACGCCGAGGCGCGCGACGTGCGAGGCGTCGGACCAGGGCAGGTCCCGTCCGGCCCAGTGCTCCAGCGCCTCGCGGTCGTAGACGCGTTCGGAGGAGACGTTCCCGGCGACCAGGTTGAGCACGTGCAGGTCCTCGCCGTGCTGCACCGCGGCGGCGTGCGCGGGGGTGCCGACCGTGTCGCCGGACCAGTTCATGTGGACGTGCATGTCGCCGCCGTACCAGCCGCGCGCGGCGGCGTCGTACAACCTTCGCGGGGTCAGCTCGACCAGGGTCTCGGTCCCGGCCTCGGGGGTGACGGCGCGTTCCTCGGTCCCGTACTCCATGCCGCGCGTGACGGTGACGGTGAGGGGTTCGGCGGGAACGTCCAGCACCAGGTCGTCGCCGTGGAAGTAGGGGCGGCGGTGGGCGTCGATGCGGTGCGGCGCGCCCTCGGGGTACCAGCCCTGGCCGTTCTCGCCGCGCACGCTCCAGCGGCAGGGGAACCCGGCGCGCAGCCGCAGCCGGGCGGCCGGGGCGGCGCGGGTGAGGGCGTCGAGCGGGACGGGGACACGGTCCACCGCGACGCGGCTCTCGGAGGTGACGGGCACCAGCAGTGCGCCGCCCGCCGACACGACGTAGACCGAGCCGTCGATGTGGACGGTGACGGGCTGGTCGCGCGAGGAGTCCAGGAGCAGGTGGGCGCGGAGCGGCGCGCCGTCCAGGACGGCCCGGGCGCCGACCTCCAGGGAGACGCCGCCGGGGGTGACGCGCAGCGCGGCGACGTTGTCGGGGACCTCGCCGTCGAGGGCGTCGCGGATGACCTCGTGCATGTCCAGCTCGCGGATCAGGTCGTCGAACCGCTCGGCGGTCGCGCCGGGCTCGCGGTCCAGGACGTGCTGGAGGCAGGTCAGGTGGAACCTGTGCTCGTCCAGCACGAACGCGCTGGTCTCGATCTGCCGGACGTAGGGGACGGGGTCCTCGCCCCAGGTCGGGCCGTGCCGGGCGAGCAGCTCGCGGTAGTCGTCGAGGGCCTGGCGGACCGAGGGCGGCAGCTCCGTCTCGTCGCACATGCGGCTTCTCCCCGTCGGGTGGTGTCCGGACCGCCGTCAGCGTGACACGGATCACCACACCGGGAAAGCGGACGATCGCGGGCGGTGGAGGGATCACCCTCTCCGGTGGAACGAAGTTCTACCGGTTCGGTCGTTCTTCACCCGGTATGGAAGCGGGCGAGGAGCGCCTTCTTGGCAGTGGTGAACTCCTCTTCGGTGAGGATGCCGTCACGGTGCAGCTCGCCCAGCTCGCGGAGCTGGCGCATCAGCACGTCGGGATCGGCGTCCTCCTGGACGGCCGGGGCGGTGATCTCGGCGGGGGCCTGGGCTCCGGACGCCGCCGCCGGATGCGGCAGCCGCGCCAGGACGGCGGCGGCCAGCAGGGCGCTGGTGCCGCCCTCGCGCTGGATGCCCCACGCCAGGCAGCACGGGTCCTCCTCCACCGACGGCTCGGCCCGCTCGCCGCGCACCCGGAACCGCAGGTGCCCGTACCCGAGGCCGGACTGCGGGGCCCACTCCACGCCCTCCAGCTCGTTCAGCGTGAAGGTGCGCACGCCAGCGCGCGTCTTGGCGGTGGAGGCCATCCAGTTCCACTCCAGGCGCACCCGCTCGCCGTCGAAGGACGCGGTGCCGTCCCCGGCCGCGACGGTGATCGGCACCGGCGGGCCCGGCAGCAGGTACCGGTCGGCCGGGGCGTCGGGCACCTCCCACAGCAGGCGGTGGTTGCGGACGTCGTCCACGAAGTACTCGGCCGCGCCCACCCGGTCCTTGCCGACCGCGAGCCGGTAGGGGTCGGCGTCGGCGGTGAGGCTGCCGCCGACCGCCTGGGCGAACGGGTCGGCCCCCACCCGCAGCCGGAGCCGCAGCCGTCCGCCTTTGCGCGCGGGCTCGAACGCCACGCCCGCGATCGCCTCCAGGGGGACCACCAGCTCGCCCAGCGCCCTGCGCAGCCGGTGCACCGTCCGGTCGTCGCCGGGGACGATGCGCACGATCTCGCCGTCGAACGTCCACGCCCCGTCGCGCGTGGTGATTTCCGCCATGACGTGATGGTAGGTCCTGGGCAGGCGGCGGCCCTGCCGAACACCGGCCGTCCTCGCACCGCCCTCACCGGCGGCGTGCCCAGGGGGTGCGGCCCCAGGGGCGGCAGACCGACAGCACCGTCATGCTCACGTACATCGTCAGCGACACCACCGGCGGGAACAACATCTGCGCCGAGGGGGTGACGGGGGTGGCGGCCAGGGCCGCCTCGGCGGCGTGGTGCAGTTCGGGGCGCAGCGCGAAGACCGTCAGGGTCAGCGCGGTCAGCGTCAGCACCACCTTGGCCAGCACCCAGTAGTGCCGGGTCACGCCCCAGTGCGTGCCCAGCGACAACACCAGGCCGCTGGCCAGGGTCAGGAGCGCGGCCGGGATCAGCAGGACGTCGCCGAAGATCCGCATCGCCACCAGGGCGGCGCGCAGGGTGGCCGGGTCGCCGGTGGTCAGGGCGGTGACCGTCAGGGTCAGCAGGCCCACGTCCAGGCCCAGCCAGGTGATCGAGACGATGACGTGCAGGACGACGTTGGCCTTGCGCGTGCGCGGTGACATGCGCCGCGTCTTGGGCCGTCGGGTGCGTACTACTGAGGTCGTCGTGGGTTGTGGCGGGGTTGTCATGCCTGCACGATGGCGGCGCGGTACGGTCCCGCGCATCGCATGGGCGGCGGCTTCGGGGTTACCCCGGGCGCGGTAGCGGGCGGGCGTGCGGCTACCGCGCCCGGGGTAGCGGGCTCAGGCCGGGGGCTGCCCGTAGAGGCGCTCGACATGCAGGTGCAGCGCCACCCGCTTGTCGGCGACCATCGCGCGCCGGTAGTCGTCCCAGTCGGGGTGCTCCTCGCCGCGCACCGCGCGGTACAGGTCGATCAGCTCCTCCACCGTCGCGTCGTGCTCGTCGGCGGCCGGGCCGACCAGCTCGGCGGTGCCCTCGGCGACCGCCCACGACCAGCCGTCCGGCGCGCTGACGTGCAGGCTGGCGCGCGGGTCGCGGCGCAGGTTGCGGGCCTTGGCGCGGTCGTCGGTGATGGAGACGCGGATCAGCCGCCGCTCCGGGTCGTAGTGGTAGTTGATGTTGGACAGCTGGGGGCGGCCGTCCTTCTTCAGCGTGGCCAGCACCCCCAGGTTCCGGTCCTGGACCAACTTCGTCAAAGCCGCGTCGTTCGCCATCGTCGCCTTCCCTCGCGGACACCCTGCTCGTACCTGTCGGTATTCCGCACAACCCGCGCGGGGTCCGGTCGCTTCCCGCCTCAGGCGTGCAGCAGGGCGGGGAAGTCCAGGACGCGGGCGCCCGTGGCGGGACCGTCGCCGGACCCGTCGCCCGAACCGCCCTGGCCGCGCGGCCGGGCCGCACCGCCGATGCGGCCGGTGAAGATGTGGCCGCGGAACACCGTGCCCTTGGCGGTGACCTCGACCGGCTCGAACCCGGTGGCGGGCAGGCTGACGAAGCCGGTGCGCACCACGTCGTCGTAGAGGGTGTCGGACACGATGTAGACCAGGTCGCGGCCGGGGTCGTCGGCCAGCAGGCGGCGCAGCGGGTCGGCGTCCAGCAACCGCTGCACGACGATCGGCGCGTCACCGGCCGGGCCGAACGGCCCCTCGGTCAGCGTGCCGTGGTGCAGGGCCAGGCGGATGCGCAGCCGGGGCGGCGCCTCGCCGGTCGCGCCGTCGCCGTGACCGCCGCGCGCACCGTGCCCGCCGCGTTCGGCGCTCTGGTTGGCCTCGCGCAGCGCGGCCGCCAGCCGCACCACGAACTCCCCCGCCACCAGGGCCGCTTCCACGCCCTCGGGCAGGGTGGCCAGCTCGCCGTCGCCGCCGACCTGCTTCAGCCAGCGGTCGCGGTCCAGCCCGACGCCCGCCGCCGCGGCCTGCAGGGCGGTGTCGAGCTGCCACTGCGCGAGGAGCTGCTCGCGCGCGTTCCGCCTGCTGTAGGCCTGGATGTCCACGGCCAGCAGCAGCCGGTAGATCAGGGGCTTGTCGCCGTTCACTCCCGTACGCCTTCCGATCGCCGTCGGTCCTCTGGGCAAGTCGGGCCGGAGGGCCCTCATTCGCTCCACTCGCGGAGTGAGTGTTGCCGGGCGGGAGGACCGGCACGATGGCGCGGCACCGGGGTGGGGCGCTGTGGCGCGGGTGGCCTCCTTCGTCCTCGTGTGGTGCGAGCGGTCGTCTCTACGACGTTCCCCGCAATCCCTTCCGCCTCATTAGTAAGGCCCTTCTAACCCGGAAGTAAGGCTGAACCGGGACGCGCGGGCGCCGCGTACTGCCTCCCGACGCGACGTCCAGCACGCCCGGAAGGAAACGGCCATGACAGTCCAGCGACCGATCGCCCTCGCCGGGAGCGCGGCGGCCTGCCTCGCGCTCGCCGCGTGCGGGGCGTCCGGCGGCGCGGCGCAGTCCCCGGGCGGCGGAGGCGGTGAGGCGGCCGCCGCCGCGCCCGCGGCCCCGGCCGCGCCGACCGCACTGCGCGTGGTCCCCACCGGCACGCTGGGCCGCATCGTGATCGACAGCGCCGGGCGCACCCTGTACCGGTTCGACCGCGACTCGGCCCGCCCGCCGGCCGCGACCTGTGCCGGGGCCTGCGCGCGGATGTGGCCGCCTGCGGTGTGGCGCGAGGGCCTGAAGGCCACCGACCTCGACCCCGCGCAGGTCGGCCGGGTCCGCCGGGCCGACGGGACCTGGCAGGTCACCGTCGGCGGCTGGCCGATGTACCGCTACGCCAGGGACAGCGCGCCCGGCGACGTCACCGGGCAGGGCATGGGCGGCGCCTGGTTCGCCAGCACCGCGACCGGCGCGAAGGCGCGGTCCGCGCCGGACGTGCCGGTACCGCCCACCGGAGCCGACACCCCCGCCGGGAACGGCGGTACGCGACCCACCTCCGCGCCACCGGACATGCCGCCCATGCCCGGCATGGACATGGGCTACTGATCCCTCCTCCGCACTCCCCCGCCCCCGACGAGCCGGAGTCCCCGAATGGCCCACAGATCCCCGACCGCCGCGCCGACCGCGCGCGGCCGCGCCCGGCGCGCCGCCGCGGACTCCCCGGGCGGCCCCTGGAGCTGGTTCCGCGGCGGCCCGCGCCCGGTGGACGCGGTGGACGACCAGGTGATCATCACCGAGCTGTACCGCGTCTACGGTCGCCCGCTGCTGTCGCTGGTGTTGCGGCTGACCGGCGGCGACCGGCACTGGGCCGAGGACGTGGTGCAGGAGACCATGATCCGCGCCTGGCGCAGCGCGCACCGGCTGGACGCCGGGGCCGTCTCGCTGCTGCCGTGGCTGGCCACGGTGGCGCGCCGCATCGTGATCGACGACCAGCGGCGCCGGAACGCCCGACCGCAGGAGGCGGGCGAGGGCCCGCTGGAGAACCTGCGCGCCCCCGACGGGACGGAGGACCTGCTGCGCTCGGTCGTGGTGTCCGAAGCCCTGCTCGCGCTGTCGCCCGCGCACCGCGAGATCCTGAACGAGACCTTCTTCCGGGACCGGTCGGTCAACGAGGCCGCCGCGTCCCTCGGCATCCCCGTGGGCACCGTGAAGTCCCGGGTCTACTACGCGCTCCGGGCGCTGCGCGTCGCCCTGGAGGAAAGGGGCGTGACGCCGTGACCGCGGGGAGCGCGAGCATCGGGCGCCACATCGAGGTGGCCTCCTACGCCCTGGGGCTGCTGGAAGAGCCCGACCGGGCCGCCTTCGAACGGCACCTGCCCGGCTGCCCGGCCTGCCGGGGCGAGCTGGCCGAACTGCGCGGGCTGGCCGAGGTGCTGGAGGGAATGCCGCTGATCGAGCCGGTCCCGCCGCCCGCCGGGCCCGACCCGGCGGCGGTGGGCGACCTGCTGCGCCGCCGCGCCCGCCGGGAGCGGCGCGGCCGCACCGCGCGGGCACTGCTGGGCGCGGCGGCCGGGGTGGTGCTGCTGGCCGGGGCCCTCGGCGTGGGCGTCACGCTGGGCGCCGACCGGGCCGAGCCGGACGTCCCGCCGCCGTCCGACGACGCGGCGTCGGTGTTCCGGACGGGACGCCAGATCGCCGCGACCGACGGCCGCACCGGCGTGGCCGGGCAGATCGCGTTCGAGCCGAAGGCGTGGGGCAGCCGGGTCGCAATGCGGCTGGGCAAGGTGCGAGGCCCGCTGGAGTGCGAACTGGTCGCGGTGGACGAGAACGGCCGCGCGCACGCGGTGGCCGGATGGGCGGTGCCCGACAAGGGCTACGGACTGCCAGGCTCGCCCGCACCACTGACGTTGCAGGGCGGAACGGCACTGTCGCCGTCCCAGATCGCACACTTCGAGGTACGAACCCTGGGCGACGGCCGCACCCTGCTCACCATCCCCGCCTGATCAGCCCGCCTGACCGGCCCGCTCGGCGTTCCCGCCGAGCGGGCTACCGGGCGGTACGAGCGGTGTGGGCGGCGTCTACCCTGGAGCGGTGAGCACCACCCGACCAGCCCGCGAACCCCGCCTGATGTTGCCCGCCCTGCGCGAGGTGTACCAGGCGTACGTGCGGGCCGCCGACGCGCTGCCGGCCCTGCCGTCGGCGCTCCAGGCCGAGGTGTGGGCCTCGGCGCAGCTCGGCTCGCTGGAGGCCGCCGCCCCGCACGCCGCGGGCCGCCGCGCCGCGCTGGCCGACCTGATCACCAGCCTGCGGGCCGCCGCGACGCCGGGGGCCGGGGTCTTCCTGCGGGCGCTGGCGGCGATCGGGCCGGAGGAGGCCCGCGCGGTCGCCGGACGTGCCGCCGACTCCCTGGCCGGGGTCGCCGAGCCGGACTGGAGCGGCGCTCTCGGCGCGGTCCGGCCGGGCCTGGTCTACCTGATCCAGGAAGGACCGCTGGACGGCGACCGGCTGATCTGCGAGTTCCGCTACGAGGGCGGGACGGGGCTGCACGCGCTGGCGGTGCGGCTCACCTACGGCGACGCGCCCAGCGAGATCGTCGTGGTGGGCGACGTCCCGGCGCTGATGACCGCCGCGCGGCAGGCCATGCAGGCCGAGCTGTGCGTGGTGCAGCCCTACGACCCGGCGGCGGTCGGCGTGCGGCTGCGCGCCGCGCTGGGCGGCGCGCAGCCGATCCCCGAGGAGGGCTATCCGGCGCTGGCGCTCGCCCGCCACCGCGCCGCGCTCCTGCCGGGCTCCTGACCTTTCGGCGGTCCGGTCACCGGTCCAGGTTCCGGTAGCGACGCACCGCCAGCGGGAAGAACACCGCCGCCAGCAGCACCGGCCACGCCACCGCCAGCGTCAGCGCGTGCTCGGCGGCCCATGATCCGCTGCCCGGCACGGGATCGCCGAACAGCTCCCGGCCCGCGGTGACGGTCGCCGACAGCGGGTTCCACTCGGCGATCGCGGCCAGCCAGCCCGGCAGCGTCGCGGGCACGACCAGCGCGCTGGACAGGAAGCTGACCGGCCACACCAGGATCTGCACCACCATCAGCGACTCGGGCCCGGAGGCGACCAGCCCCAGGTAGGCCCCGACGGCGACCATCGCAAGGCGCAGCGCCAGCAGCAGCCCGAACGCCGCCAGCGCCCGGCCCACGCCGTCGTGCCAGCGCCAGCCGACCAGCAGCCCGCACAGCGGCATGACCACCAGCGCGGCGGCCGCCTGGAGCAGGTCGGCGACGGCGCGCCCGGCCACCATCGCCGAGGGCGCCATCGGCATCGCGCGGAACCGGTCGGTGACGCCGCGCCGCTTGTCGGTGGCGACCGCCGCGAAGGTGTTCTCCACGCCGAACAGCATGGCCATCGCGAACATGCCGGGCATGACGTAGGCGCGGTAGTCCCCGCCGCCGGGCACCTCGGTCTGCCCGCCGAACAGGTAGCCCATCATCAGCACCACCAGCACCGGGAACAGCAGGCCCGCCACCACCTGGCCGGGCTGGCGGGCCCAGTGCGCCAGCGCCCGCCCGGTGATCGTCCAGGTGTCGGCGGCGGCCCAGCGCAGCCGGGCGGCCGGTCCGGCGGGCGGCGGCGGGACGGGGATCGCGGTCGTCGTGGTCACGGGGCGGTCCTCCAGCGTCGTCGTGGTCATACGGCGGCCTCGGTTCGTGCGGTCGGCCGGTCGTCCGGTGCCGGTTCCTGCGGGGAACGGTCGCCGGTCAGGGCGAGGAACACCTCGTCGAGGGTGGGGCGGCGCAGCGCGATGTCGGCGACCTCGACGCCCGCCGCGTCCAGGGCGCGCACGGCCTCGGTGAGCGCGGCGGCCCGGTCCGCGACGGGCGCGCCGACGCGGGCGGCGGCCGCGTCGGTCTCCGGCTCGCCGCCCGAGATCCGCGCCAGGACGGCGGCTGCGGCGGGCAGGTCGGCCGGGTCGGCGACGGCGACGTCCAGGCGGTCGCCGCCGACCCGCGACTTCAGCAGGTCGGGGCTGCCCTCGGCGATGACGCGGCCGTGGTCGATCACCGACAGGGAGTGGGCGAGCCGGTCGGCCTCCTCCAGGTACTGGGTGGTGAGCAGCACGGTGGTGCCGCCCTCGGCCAGCGCGCGGACCGCGTCCCACACCTCGGTGCGGGCGCGCGGGTCGAGGCCGGTGGTGGGCTCGTCCAGGAACAGCACGGGCGGGGCCAGGATCATCCCGGCGGCCAGGTCGAGCCGCCGCCGCATCCCGCCGGAGTAGCCGCGCACGGGACGGTCGGCGGCCTCCTCCAGCCGGAACGCCGCCAGCAGCTCGGCGGCCCGCGCCCGCGCGGTCCGGGTCGTCAGGTGGAAGAGCCGCCCGAACAGCACGAGGTTCTGCCGCCCGGTGAGCAGCTCGTCCACCGCGGCGTGCTGGCCGACCAGCCCGATCCGGGTCCGCGCCCGCGCCGCGTCGCGCACCACGTCGTGCCCGGCGACCTCGGCGCGGCCGCCGTCGGGCCGGATGAGGGTGGCCAGGACGCGGACGGTGGTGCTCTTGCCCGCCCCGTTGGGGCCGAGCAGCCCGTGCACCACCCCGGCCGGGACGGCCAGGTCCAGCCCGTCCAGGGCCGTGGCGCGCCCGAACCGGCGGCGCAGCCCGGTGGCGCGGATCATGTGCTCGCCCATCTCCACCTCTTCTCTGTACGGCGTATGGAGTTGATACGCAGAAATTAACGTACTCTGTACGGAATTTCAATCCGTAAGGTGTACGGATTTTCTGTCAGGATGGGGAACGTGAGCACCGAGCACACCGGCACCGGCGACCCCGTCCGCACCCTGGAGCTGCTGTGGGGCGTCCCGGACCGGCCCCGGCGCGGACCCAAGCCCAAGCTGACGGTCCCGGAGATCGTCGTGCGGGCGGTCGAGATCGCCGACGCGGAGGGGCTGGAGGCGTTGTCGATCCGGCGGATCGCCGAGGCGCTCGGCGTCGCGCCCATGTCGATCTACACCTACGTGCCGGGCAAGGCCGAGCTGGTCGACCTGATGGTGGACCACGCCTACGGCGAGCTGCGGCCGCCGTCCGGCGGGGACTGGCGCGCGCGCCTGGAGCACGTCGCCCGCGACAACCTGCGCCTGTACCGGCGGCACCCGTGGCTGCTGCACGTCGCCACGATCCGGCCCGCGATGGGCCCGAACATGCTGGACAAGTACGAGTACGAGCTGGCCGCCGTCGAGGGCCTGGGCCTCACCGACCTGGAGATGGACTCGGTGGTCACCCTGGTCAACGGGTTCACCCAGAGCGCCGCGCGGGTCTGGGACGAGGCGGCGCAGGCCGAGCGGCGGACCGGCATGAGCGATCGCGAGTGGTGGGAGAAGGCCGGTCCCGCCCTGGCGAGGCTGGTCGACACCGACCGCTACCCGCTGGGCAGCCGGGTCGGCACGGCCGCCGGGCAGGCCCACGAGGGCGCGGTCGGCCCCGAGCACGCCTTCGAGTTCGGCCTGGCCCGGGTGCTGGACGGCGTCGAGATGCTGATCCAGGCCCGTCCGGGCAGCGGCTAGGGCCTGTCTCCAAGACCTCAGCCGTCGCGCGAGTGACTAACTGTCCCGGCGGTTGACGCGGCGGGTCGCGACGGCCTGCGTCGGGTCCTCCGGCCAGGGGTGCCGGGGGTAGCGGCCGCGCAGTTCGGCGCGGACGGCCTTGTAGCCCTCGCGCCAGAACGAGGCCAGGTCGGCGGTGACGGCGGCGGGCCGCCCGGCGGGCGACAGCAGGTGCACCACCAGCGGCACCCGTCCCCCGGCGAGGCGCGGCGCGGCGTCCCAGCCGAACAGCTCCTGGAGTTTGACCGCCAGCACCGGCCGCTCGCCCGAGTAGTCGACGCGCACCTTCGAGCCGGACGGCACCTCGACGCGTTCGGGCGCCATCTCCTCCAGCCGCGACGCGCACTCCCACGGCAGCAGGCCGCGCAGCGCCGACACGACGTCGATCTTGGCCAGGTCGGCGCGCCGCCGGGCGCCGGCGGCCCACTCCCCCGCCCGCGCGGCCAAGGCGGCGTCGTCCATGGCGGGCCACGGGTCGCCCAGGGCACGGTGGCAGAAGTCGAGGCGTTGGCGCAGTGCCACGGCCGCCGGGGTCCAGGTCAGCAGCGACAATCCCTCGGCGCGCAGCCCGTCGGCGACGGCCGCCGCGACCAGGGCGGGGTCGGGTCGATCCAACGGTCGCGCGGCCAGCTCGATCGCGCCGAGCCGTTCGACGCGGCGGGCCACCACGTCCCCGTCGCGCCAGGTGACCTCCTCTTCCCTCCGCAGCAGGGGCGTGGCCGCTTCGCGTGCGATGTCCTCGTCGATGACCACGGCCTGCCGCACGCGCGCCGAGGCCGCTCCGGCGGGCCGGTCGGCGGACGCGATCGCCAGCCATCCGGCGCGCGCCGCCGCCAGGCTCGATCCGTCGCGCAATTCCGCGCCGGTGCCGGAGGCCATGAGGTAGCCACCACCGCCGCGCGCCCGCGCCACCCGCTCGGGGAAGGCGAGCGCCACCACGCGTCCGACGACCGCGTCGTCGGGCCCGGCCGGTGCCTTCGGGCCTGCCTCGCCGGTGAGGGCGTTGTGGAGGCGGCGGGTCTCGTCGCGCCAGCGGGCGGCATGGGCGTCGGCGGGACGGCCGTCGCGGCGCAGCGCCCGCCAGATGGCGGTCAGGTCGTCGCCCGCGCCGGGCGGCGGCGGTTCCGACAGCAGCGCCACCACCTGCGCGGCGGCGCGCCCGCCGACCTCGCGGGCGCCGTCGATCAGGGCGCGGGCCAGGCGCGGGTGCACGCCGACACGGGCCAGGGCGCGGCCCCGGTCGGTCACGCGGGCCGGGTCGTCGGGCGTGAGCGCGCCGAGCGCGGTCAGGGTGGCGCGGGCGGCCTGGAGGGCGGCGGGCGGCGGCGGGTCGAGCAGGGCGAGGCCGGAGGCGTCGGGGTCGCCCCAGCAGGCGGCCTGCAACGCGAAGGCGGTGAGGTCGGCCAGCTCGATCTCGGGGCGGGGGCGGGCGGCCAGCCGCTCGTGGTCGGCCTGGCTCCAGCAGCGGTAGACGGTGCCGGGGGCCTCGCGGCCCGCGCGTCCGGCGCGCTGCTCGGCGGCGGCGCGCGAGACCCGGACGGTGGTGAGCGCGCCGAGGCCGCGGGCGTGGTCGGTGCGCGGCTCGCGGGCCAGGCCCGCGTCCACCACCACGCGCACGCCCGGCACGGTGAGGCTGGACTCGGCGACGGAGGTGGCCAGCACCACGCGGCGGCGCTCGCCCGCCGACAACACCGCCTCCTGCACGGCCGCGCCCGCCTGGCCGTGGACCTGGAGGATCTCGGCGTCCACTCCGGACAGCGCCCCGGCGACGCGGGCGATCTCGCCTGCGCCGGGCAGGAAGCACAACACGTCGCCGTCGCGTTCGGCCAGCGCGCGGCGGACGGTCGCGGCCACGTGCGCCAGCAGCGCCGGGTCCACGCGCATGCCGTGCGGCGGGGGCAGCGGCCGGTCCGGCGGGGCCCACACCACCGCCACCGGGTGCAGCGCGGCCTCGGTCTCCACGACGGGCGCGGGTTCGTCGCCGCTGCCCAGCAGGTGCGCCCACGGCCCGGTGTCGGCGGTGGCGGAGGCGGCGACGAGGGCGAGATCGGGACGCAGCGCGGCCCGCACGTCCAGCAGGAACGCCAGGGCGGTGTCGGCGTCCAGATGGCGCTCGTGGCACTCGTCCAGGATGACGGTGCCGACGCCGTCCAGCTCGGGATCGTGCTGGAGGCGCTGGAGCAGCACGCCGGTGGTGACGACCTCGACCAGCGCGCCGGGCCGGTGCTCGCCGCGCACGGTGAGGCCGATCCGCCCGCCGACGCGCTCGTCCAGCAGCCAGGCCATGCGGCGGGCGGCGGCGCGGGCGGCCAGGCGGCGGGGCTCGACCACGATCACCTTGCCGTCCCGCACGGGCGTCCCGCCGCCCGGTCCGCCGGTCAGCCCGGCCAGGGCGAGCGGGACCAGGGTGGTCTTGCCGGTGCCCGGCGGCGCGGCCAGCACCGCCAGGCCGCGCCCGGCCAGGGCGGCGCGCAGTGCCGGGACGGCGTGCCGGACCGGCAGCCCGGTGGCCGCCGCCAGCCGATCAGAGTGCCGAGCAGGGTGCATCGTCCCAGTGTGCCGGGCGCGACGGGGCGTCCGGCACACCCGCGCTTGGCACGCTCGGTCCGCATTCGCCTCCACCGCGTCGCCAATGTGATAAATGCCACGGCGCGAAAACGGTTCTGAGGCTTGCGGTGATAGTTGCACCGCGCCTTTCGCGTTTCCCTGAGAATGTTCTCAAGAGGACGCCATGAACTGGCAATAGAAGCTCCACCCAAAGCCGAAACTTGCGGTACGACTTCCACTATCGGTGGCTTTCCGGTTTTAGTTCCCTCACCCGACCCCGTGCGATGGCATTATCCCGGGTATGCCCATAATCAGCCTCGTCACCACTGGGCAGGGAGGGTACGGCGATGATCGGCAGCTCCATCTACCTGAGGGACCGGGCGGCGTTCACCGGGGGGTCACCGCAGGCGGTCTACGAGGAACTCTGGCAGCGCGGGCGAAAGGGCCGGCTCCGAACGCGCGCCATTTTCGCGATCCTGACGCTCGTATTGTGCGGGATGGCGGTGAACGCCGTTTTCGGCGTCGTGATGGCCGTTGCGGTGGCGGCCGTGGACGCCTACTTCCACTGGTACGGATATAACGCCGCCAGCGTCTGGCGGCGCGGGCTGCGCGGCGAGGAGCGCACCAACCGGTGGTTGCGCCACACCCTGGAGCGCCGCGGTCACCGCGTGCTGCACCAGCGCGTCGTGCCGGGCCACGGCAACGCCGACCAGATCCTGTTCGGGCCGGGCGGGGTGTGGCTGGTCCACAACGAGGCGTGGCACCCCGAGGCGGAGATCGCCCCCTACGGCGGCCGGCTGTTCATCGACGGCCGTACCCAGTCGGCGCTGGTGAAGGGGCTGACCTCGGCGGCGGCCGACATCGGGCGGGTGCTGGGCGAGCGCACCGGGCACGAGGTGACGGTGACGCCGCTGCTGGTGGTGCACGGCGGGCGGCTCGCGCGCGCGCCCTTCGAGGCCGACGGCATCGTGTTCGCGCCGCCGCTGGCGATGGTGCGCTGGATCCTGCGCAACCCGATCGCCGAGTACACCGCCGAACAGGTCGAGGAGCTGATGCGGGCGGGCGTGAACGCCCTGCCGATCGGCGGCCGGACCATGACGGCGGCCTGAGAGCCGGGCGGCGCCGCGCAGCCGCCCCTTGAATCGTCGCCCGTACGGGACATCCGCGACCCCTGCCCGTACGGGCGTCGTCATCTGCGGCGGCAGATCCGTGGAGGTCCCTAGGCGGCGCGCCGGTCCCTGCGGGACACGTGCCACAACCAGTACAGCCCGACGACCGGCAGCACCAGCGGGACGAAGCCGTACCCGCGCCCGAAGGCCGACCAGACGGTGGCGTCGGGGAAGGCGGCGGGGTCGGCGAGGCTGAGGGTGCCGACGACCAGCACGCCGGCCAGCTCGACCGAGCAGGCGGCCACCGCGACCCGGCGTGAGGTGCGCCCGTCCATCGCCAGCGCGACGGTGGCCAGCACGTAGACCACCGCGGCCAGCGCCGACAGCGCGTAGGCGACCGGGGCCTCGTCGAAGCGGGTGGCGATCTGCACGCCCGCGCGGGCCCCGGCGGCCAGCGCGAAGATCGCGTAGACGGCGACCAGCATGCGGCCGGGGCCGCTGCCGGTGCGCGCGGCGCGGCCGTCCGGCGGCGCGGACGGCGTCGGGGGGCTGGAGGAGGATTGTTCAGACAACGGTGCCCTGCCAGATCTGCTGCATGCGGACGATCATGATGGCGACCGCCAGGCAGGCGACCACGATCACCCCGGGCCCCCAGCGCGAGCGCTCCAGCAGCCCCCACCCGGCCCCGGCGGCGGGGATGAGCAGGACCGCCAGCAGGTAGCCGACGAACGTCGCGCCGTCCTTGGGCCCCTCGTCGCCGCCGAGCTTGGCGAACCCGACGACCGCCTGCACGATCAGCAGCACCTCCACCACGCCGAGCGCGACCAGGTCGCCCCATCCCATGGGGCGGTTCCGGAAGGCGGTCACGGCGCTGAAGGCGGCGGCCAGCAGCGACACCACGATGATCACGGTGGCGAGGGCGTTCGTCATAGGGCCCCCACAGTACTACCGGCTGTAGTGCACGGCCGACCGGCGGGGCGTGGAATCATGCAGGCGTGGACACCCTCGAATGGCTGAACCTGACCAGGCACGGGGAGAGCACCGGCAACGTCGCCTACTACGCCGCCGCCGACGACGCCGAGGAGAACGGCATCGCCGAGCGCGACGCCGACATCCCGCTGTCGGACCGGGGACGCGAGCAGGCCGCCGCGCTCGGCCGCTGGCTGGCCAAGCTGCCCGAGGACGAGCGTCCCACCCTGCTCCTGGCCTCCCCCTACCTGCGCACGCGCGACACCGCCGAGATCGCCCTCGCCCAGATCCCCTACCCGCTGGAGATCCACACCGACGAGCGGCTGCGCGACCGCGACCAGGGCGTGCTGGAGGGCCTCACGCCGCTGGGCATCCGGCGGCGCTTCCCCGAGGAGTGGGAGCGCAAGCGGCGCATCGGCAAGTTCTACTACCGCCCCCCGGGCGGCGAGTCGTGGACCGACCTGGCGCTGCGGCTGCGCAGCCTCTACCAGGACGTGCGGGCCGAGGCGCCCGGCGGCCGCGTGCTGGTGGTCACCCACGACGCGATCGTGGTGGTGACCCGCTACCTGGTGGAACACCTGACCGAGCGCGAGATCCTGGAGATCGAGAAGACGCCGGTGGCCAACTGCTCGATCACCCGCTGGCGGCAGGACGGCGGGCGGCTGCGCACCGTCAGCTACAACGACTGCGGGCACCTGGCCGATCCCGGCCGCTGAGCGCGTCCGGGCCGCTCGCCCGTTCCTCGTCCGCCGCTCATCTGCCGCTCGCAGGCCGGGCGACATGTCCGGTTCACGGGTCGTTAACGCCGGGTTCGCCTACAGTTGGGAGGGCATCCCGCGTCGAGATCGACCCCTCCGAGGAGCGTCATGGCCGTGTTCCCGCGTCTGGTCCGCCGCGTCGCCGACGAGGCGGAGCGCCATCTGCGCGGTGGCCTGGGCCGCCTGGCCCTGATGCTCGCCGATCCGAACCGTTCCGCCGAGTTCGACCGGCTGCTGGCGCTGGTGGACGCGCAGGGCGAGCGCGTGCACCGGCTGGAGGAGACCCTGCGCACCCAGGACGCGGGGCTGCGCGCGCTGCGCGGCGAGCTGGACTCGCTGATCGCCCAGCTCAACGACCGGCTGCTGCCGCGCATCGACGAGCGCATGGACGACCTGGAGCGCGACCTGACCGCGTTCGCCACCGGCCTGGTGCGGACCGGCCGCGAGACCGCCGCGGGCCGCGCGCAGCTGGAGACCGTCGAGCGGCGCCTCGCCGACCTGCGCGAACGCCAGGCCCGCACCGAGGAGCGCGCCGGACTCTGGCGCGACCTCCAGGCCAGCATGGCGCGGCTGGGCGACGACATCGACGCGCTGCGCGCCCGCGTGGACGGCCGCCCGGCGGAGACCGCCGAGGAACCCGTTCCCGGCGAAGCGCTCGCATGATCGTCCCGGTCCGGCCCAGAATGTGGGCATGACCGAGAACCCGAGCATGACCGGCCGCGTCGTGGTGGTCGCCGGTTCCGGCGGCCCGGCGGGCCGCGCGGTGGTGGCCCGGCTGGCCGCGTCCGGCGCCCGCGTGATCGCCGCCGACCGCGTCGAGCAGGAGTGGGACGACCCCCGCGTGTCGGCCGCCGTGGTGGACCTGCTCGACGAGGCCGGCACCCGCGCCTGGGCCGAGGAGACCGCCGCCCGGCACGGCGGCGTGGACGGGCTGATCCACCTGGTGGGCGGCTGGCGCGGCGGCAAGCCGTTCGCCGACACCGACCTGGCCGACTGGGCGGTGCTGCACGACCTGCTCGTCCGCACCCTCCAGCACACCACCCTGGCCTTCCAGCCGCACCTGGCGCGCAGCCCCCGCGCCCGCTTCGCGATCGTGTCGCAGCCCTCCGCGCGGCACCCCTCCCAGGACGCGGCGGCGTACGCGGCGGCCAAGGCAGCCGCCGAGGCGTGGACGCTGGCCCTGGCGGACTCGCTGGCGGACGCTCCGGACGCGGCGGCTACGATTCTGGTCGTCCGGGCCCTGCTCACCGACGCGATGCGCGCCGAGCGTCCGGACGCGCCTCTCGCCGGTCGCACGCACGTGGACGACCTCGCTTCGGCCGTCGCCGGGTTGTGGGACCGGCCCGCAGCCGAACTGAACGGAACGCGAGTTGACCTCACCCCCGCCTGAGCGCGGTTTCGCCAGCGACAACCAGTCCGGCGTCCACCCGGAAATCCTCGCCGCCATCGCCGCCGTCAACACCGGGCACCAGCCCGCCTACGGCGACGACGACACCACCGCGCGGCTGCGCACCGTGTTCGCCGGACACTTCGGCGAGCAGGCCGCCGTCTACCCCGTCTTCAACGGCACCGGCGCCAACGTAGTCGCGCTCCAGGCGATGTCGGACCGCTGGAGTTCGGTGATCTGCCCCGAGGGCGCGCACATCAACGTGGACGAGTGCGGCGCGGCCGAGCGCGTCGCCGGGCTCAAGCTGGTCGCGGTGCCCGCGCCCGGCGGCAAGCTGACCCCCGAGGCGATCCGGCGGCACGCGACCGGATTCGGCGACCCGCACCACGCCCAGCCGCGGGTGGTGTCGATCTCCCAGAGCACCGAGACCGGCACCGTCTACACCCCCGGGGAGATCGCCGCGATCGCCGAGACCGCGCACGGGCTCGGGATGCTGGTCCACATGGACGGCGCGCGGCTCGCCAACGCCGCCGCGGCCCTGGACCTGCCGCTGCGCGCGCTGACCACCGACGCCGGGGTGGACGTGTTGTCGTTCGGCGGCACCAAGAACGGCCTGATGCTGGGCGAGGCGATCGTGGTGCTGAACCCGGACGCGGTGCGCGGCGTCGAGTACCTGCGCAAGGCCGGGATGCAGCTGGCGTCCAAGATGCGCTTCGTGTCCGCGCAGCTCGTCGCGCTGCTGGAGGGCGACCTGTGGCTGCGCAACGCCCGCAACGCCAACGCCATGGCGCGGCTGCTGGCCGACGCGGTGCGCGACCTGCCGGGCGTGGAGGTCCAGCAGGAGGTGCAGGCCAACGCGGTGTTCGCGGTGCTGCCGCCCGGCGTCGCCGACCGGCTGCGCAAGCGGTTCGCGTTCTACACCTGGGACGCCGAGGCCGGTTCGGTGCGCTGGGTGTGCTCGTTCGACACCACCGAGCAGGACGTGGCCGCGTTCGCCGCCGCGCTGGCGGAGGAACTGCCGCGCTGACCGGTTGAGCGCCGCGCCGCCGGGCACGGGCGTGCCATGGAGACGGTCAGCGTTCGGTACATCGTGGACGACGTCGCGGCCGCCAGCGCCTTCTACACCGGGCGGCTGGGCTTCGACGTCGTCTTCTCCCCCGGCCCGGACTTCGCCATGCTGGCGCGCGGCGCGCTGCGCCTGCTGCTCAACGAGCCCAAGGGCTCCGGCGAGGCGGCCGAACCCGGCGCGGAGGAACGGCCGCCCGCGCCCGGCGGCTGGAACCGCATCCAGATCAGGGTCTGCGACCTGGCCCAGAAGATCGCCGAGCTGGAGGCGGGCGGGGCGCGGTTCCGGGGCGAGATCGTGACGGGCCGGGGCGGGCGGCGGATCCTGGTGGAGGACCCGTCGGGCAACCCGGTGGAGCTGTTCGAGCCGTTCGGCGGCGACTGACCCAACCTAACGCCCGCTTGGTCGCCCGGCTATCGTGGGGTCCGAACCCCGTTCGGCACCCCTGGAGGCGACCAGATGGCCAACCGCACCTTCGTCATCGGCGTGGGCATGACCAAGTTCGAGAAGCCGGGTTCCCGCGACTGGGAGTACCCCGACATGGCCAAGGAGGCGGTGGGCAAGGCGCTGGAGGACGCGGGCGTCGCCTACGACCGCGTCGAGCAGGCGTACGCGGGCTCCATGTACGGCGCGATGGGCCAGCGCGCCCTGTACGAGACCGGCATGACGGGCATCCCGGTGATGACGGTCGCCAACGCCTGCGCGACCGGCTCCAGCGCCCTGTTCCTGGCCCGGCAGTCGGTCCGCGGCGGCCTGGCCGACTGCGTGCTGGCGCTCGGTATGGAAAAAATGCAGAAGGGCTCGCTGGGCGCGGGCGTCGGCAAGTCCAAGGTCACCATCATCGACCACCACCTGAACGCGATGGTGGCAGGCCGCCCGTGGGAGATGGACAAGGCGCCGATGCCGCAGATGTTCGGCAACGCGGGCCGCGAGCACATGGAGAAGTACGGCTCCACGCCCGAGCACTACGCCTGGATCGGCTGGAAGAACCACAAGCACTCGGTGAACAACCCCTACGCCCAGTTCCAGACCGAGTACTCGCTGGACGACGTGCGGAACGCGCCCATGATCTTCGACCCGCTCACCAAGCTCCAGTGCTCGCCCACCTCCGACGGGGCGGCCGCCGCGATCGTGGCGAGCGAGCGCTTCGTGGACGAGCACGGGTTGTGGGAGCAGGCCGTCGAGATCGCCGGGCACCACATCGCGACCGACACCCCCGACAGCTTCGCCGACCACTCCTCCATCCAGGCGGTCGGCTTCGGGGTGTCGCGGCGCGCGGCCCGCGCGGCCATGGACGAGGCGCAGGTCGCGATCGAGGACGTGGACGTCATCGAGCTGCACGACTGCTTCTCGGCCAACGAGCTGATCACCTACGAGGCCCTGGGCATGGCCGAGGTCGGCGAGGCCCACAAGCTCGTCGAGGCCGAGGCCACCACCTACGGCGGGCGCTGGGTCGTCAACCCGTCCGGCGGCCTGATCTCCAAGGGCCACCCGCTCGGCGCGACCGGCATCGCCCAGTGCGCCGAGCTGACCTGGCAGCTGCGCGGCAAGGCCGACGCCCGCCAGGTCGAGGGCGCGCGCGTCGCCCTCCAGCACAACATCGGCCTGGGCAGCGCCTGCGCGGTGGCCGTCTACAAGCCCGCCTCCTGAGGGGACCGTGCCCGGGGGGCGACCCCCCGGGCACGCCGGACATAAGACAAACATTGACTCACGTCTCATCCCGGTTATCCTGGTAAGCAAGGATTTATGGGAGGTGGGATGACCGCTCCGCTGGAACCGGGCTGCCTGCTGTGGCGGTATGCGAGCGACCTGCGCTCCCTGCTCCCCGGCGCCGCCGCCGGCCTGATGCAGCTGCTGCACCCCGGCGTCGGCGCGGGCGTGGGCCAACACTCGGCGTTCTTCGACGCCCCCTTCGACCGCATCCACCGCTCGGTGCCGCAGATCTGGGCGACCATCCTCGCCCCCGACGGCACCGACCGCGCCCGCCAGATCCGCGACCTGCACCGGACCATCGGCGGCGCCGACGAGCACCGGCGCCGCTACCATGCCCTGGAACCGGAGACCTTCTGGTGGGCGCACGCCACCTTCACCTGGGAGATCTTCAAGGCCGCCGAGGTGTTCCACCCCGAGACCCTCACCGCCGAGGACCACGAACGCCTCTACGCCGAGACCGTGACGTGGTACTCCCGCTACGGCGTCAGCATGCGCCCGGTCCCACCCGACTACGCCGCCTTCCGCTCCAAGTTCTGGCACGTCTGCGCCAAGGAACTGGAGCTGACTCCGGCCGCGGCCCGCGCCCTCGACATCGCCCGCAGCGGCTCCGACACCATCTCCCTTCTCCCGGTCGGCGGCGCGATGGCCGAAAGAGCAGGCCGCCTGGTGGCCGAACGCCCCCTGCGCCTGGTGACCTTCGGCTGCCTCCCGCCGATCGTGCGCGAACGCTTCGACATCCCCTGGGGCCCTATGGACCAGGCCCGCTTCAGCGCCCTGGCCCTGGCCAACCGGCAGGGCTACCGGATGGTCCCCAGCGGCCTCAACCACTGGGCGCTGCGCAACATGTTGCGCTACATCGGCGCGCAGACCCGCGAGCAGCGCTACCGGCCCGCCGCCTGAACCTCCCCTGCGGACACCGGCCCGTCGCATACCCTTCAGCGAAATGGCCGATGAATAAGGTGTGGAGACGACCGCTGACGGCGCCGAACACGAGGCGCCCGCCGCCCGAAGCGGCGACGCCGCCACCCACCGACTCCACCGGCACCTCCGGGCCGCACCCTTCCAACTCCCCCGCGCCACCTCCTTCCGACTTCGCCGGACCGCACCCTTCCGGCACCTCCGGGCCGCACCCCGCCGACTTCGCCGCGCCGCACCCCTCCTGATTCCAGTCGTCCTGCTGGCGGCCGTCCCGCTGATCCCGAGGGAAACCTTCCACGGCACCCGCTGGGAGTTCCTGCCCGCCCTGGCCGCGCTGTCGGTCCTGCACTACGTGTTCGCGGCTCTGGCTCTACGAGGCGTGAGCGGCCGACGACTTCCCCTGCTGAGGACGACCCTCGCCCAGTTCACCGCGGCCGCCGCCAACCGCGTGACGCCCGGCGGCCTGGGTGCGGCGGCCGTGAACACCCGCTACCTGACCTGCCACGGCCTGCCCCTGCCGCAGGCGGCGGTCGCCGTGGCGGCGATGCAGTTGGTCGGCGTGCCCGCAGACCTGCTGTTGATCGGCGCAGTCCTCACGCTGAGCCAGGACAGCCACACCCTGACCACGCTGGGCGCCCAGGCCGCAGACCTGCTCCCCACAGGCCCGCTGCTGGCCCTGCTACTCGTCCTCCTCCCGGCAACAGCACTGTGGGGCCGCCGAGCCGCCCGCTCCACCTTGGCCGGCCAAGCGATAAAGGGCCTGCGAGACCTGGCCAACCGCCCCCGCGACCTGGCCCTGACACTGACGGCATCAGCCGCGACGACCCTGGTCCTGGGCGTGGCATTCGCCCTGAGCCTGGTGGCAGTACCAGGCACGAACACCGACGCAACCGACACCCTCCCCCTGGTGGCCGCTTACCTGCTCGCTGCCGCAGCCGCAGCGGCGATCCCAACACCCGGCAGCATCGGCTCAACGGAAGCGGCCCTGGTAGCAGCGGCGGCAGCCCTGGGAGTAGCAGCGGCTCCCGCCCTCCAAGCAGTACTGCTCTTCAGAGCGATCACCTTCTGGGCCCCGGTCCCCGTAGGTCTCCTGTCGACCCGAACCCTGCGCCGCTATGAGCGCCAACCACCCCCCTTTACAAAGTAGATCACTAAGCACCGCCCATCACCCCGGCAGAACGCGCCCGCCGCCCGGAAAGGACTCTCGGGCTGAGCCGCCCCCCAAGAAGGAGCCCCGAGCTGCCTCACCACGTGGAAAGAACCCTGAGTTGGGCCGCATCTCAGGAAGGAACCTGAGCCGCCCTCTCACGGAGAGCCCCGCGCTGGGCTGCCTTCCGACGAAGGTCCCCAAGCTGAGCCGCTTTCCGGGAGAGGGCCCTGAGCTGGGCCGCCTCCGCTGCTCTCCGCCTCCCCTGGGATGATTCGAGCATGGAGAGGACTTTCGAGGAGCTGGTGGCGGAGGCCGACGCGGTGTCGGTGGACGGTTGGGACTTCTCCTGGCTGGACGGCCGCGCCACCGAGGAGCGCCCGTCGTGGGGTTACCAGCGCCTGATGAGCGAGCGCCTGGCGTCGGCGACGGCGGCCCTGGACGTCCAGACGGGCGGCGGCGAGGTCCTGGCCGAGGCCGCGAAGCTGCCGCCGGCGATGGTGGCGACCGAATCGTGGCCGCCGAACGTGGCCAAGGCGACGCGGCTGCTGCACCCGCGCGGCGCGATCGTGGTGGCCGACCCCGACGAGCCGCCGCTGCCGTTCGCCGACGCGGCGTTCGACCTGGTGACCAGCCGCCACCCGGCCACCGTCTGGTGGACGGAGATCTCCCGGGTGCTGCGGCCGGGCGGCGTGTACTTCGCCCAGCACGTGGGCCCGGCGACGGTGTTCGAGCTGGTGGAGTACTTCCTGGGCCCGCAACCCGAGGCCCGGAAGGCGCGCCACCCCGACACCGAGACCGCCGAGGCCCGCGCGTCCGGACTGGAGATCGTCGATGTGCGCACCGAGCGGCTGCGGATGGAGTTCTTCGACATCGGAGCGGTCGTGTACTTCCTGCGCAAGGTGATCTGGACCGTGCCCGGATTCACGGTGGAGAAGTACCGCCTCCGGCTGCACGCCCTGCACGAGCAGATCCAGGAAGAGGGCCCGTTCGTGGCGTACTCCTCCCGCACCCTGATCGAAGCCCACAAGCCGATCTGAGCAAGCGAAGACCAAACACACCGACACACTCCGGCGCACCTCTTCCCTTCTACTCCTGTGCCCCTTTCCTCCGTCCTCTCCTTTCCCAGCCCTCCCCGCTTCCTCCCGCTTTCCCCATGCCCTCACCACCCTCTTCACCTGCCCTTTCTTCCGGCTCGGCGTTGTCGGAGGCGGGCGAGGCAGGAGGCGATGCGGTCCATGGTCGCGTCGTCGGGGTCCCAGCCGCGGTGGAGCAGCGCGGTGAGGAGCGCTTCGAGGTACGGCCCGGGGCTGGGCAGCACGTCCTTGGTCACGGAGATGACGTCCCAGCCCATCTCGCTTCTCAGCCAGCGAAGGCGTCCCATGTCCCGGGTCCGTGCTCGGCGGCCGGAGTGATGGGACTCGCCGTCGTACTCCAGGCCGACCCGGTACTGGGGATAGCCCATGTCCACGTACAGGGATGCGCCGCATGGGCCTCGCACGGGGATCTGGGTCTGCGGGCGGGGGAAGCCGGCTTTCAGGACGATCAGGCGCGTCCGGCTCTCCCCCGGCGACTCGGCACCCTCATCACCGAGCGCCAGCAGCGTGCGCAGCCGCTTGTTGCCGCGATATCCCGTCAGCGGACGCGCCATCGATCTCAGTTCGTCCCGGCGGACCCCGCGCCGCAGGAACTGGTCGAGCGCCGCCAAAGCCTCCGGCTCCGACAGCCAGCGCGCGCAGTCCAGCGCCGTCCGGGATAGGGAGGTCAGCCGCACTCCCGACTCTTCGGTGACGTGTTCCTCCGGTAACTCCACCCAGCGTGGGTCGTCTCCCGGTGGTCCCTCTCCTGACGGCAGGATCAGATCGACCTCGCGTTCCGTCCACCGCGCTCCCGGAGGGAGGACGTCCAGCCCCCAGAGCCAGGCGGCCGTGCCGCGTGCGGCGACGGCTCCGTCAGGCACCAGCGGCTTCACGGCCAGAGCATGGTCCGCGATCGGCGTTCCCTGATCGGGTTCTTTCCGCAGCACCGGCGTGACGAGACCGGTCGGGCTTGCGTCCTCGCTTACGTTCAGCTTGCTCATGTCACTGATGGTGGTCGCCGCGAGAGCGCGGTGAAAGGCCCCGGCAAGATCTGTGGATAACTTCCCGGCCGCCCGCTGACGGACCCGCGTTCTAGGGTTCGGGGCATGGCAGATTCCTTTGAGCTCCTCCTGTCGGCCGAGCTGCCGCCGAGCCTGTCCGCCGACGAGGTCGCCGAGCTGAGCTGGCACACCGGTGCCGGTCCCCAGCCCGACGCCTTGACGATCGTGTCCGACTTCACCGAGGTCTTCGTCGACGACGACGGCCGGTTCGAGTACGAGAACCTCCCTCGTCCTCTCCTCGGACCCCCTCGTGCGGCCTGGCGCATCGGCGGTGTCTGCCACGCCGCCCTGCTGCCCAAGGAGAAGGGCGGCTGGGCCCTCAGTGCCCGGCAGGAGCTCCACCCCGACGACTTTGATCTGTTCAACGGCTTACTACGTTGGCTCAAGGAGCACGCGACCGCCTTCGCCTGCCACACGCGTTTCTACGAGGAAGAAGATTTCGCCCCCGTCCGCGACGGCCGACTCGTCTTCTAGGGCGACGCCGTCCTGGTCGGCCCGCACGCCCACATCAACGGCACGCCGATGCGCGACGTCGTGGCCCGCCAAGCCGACTTCTACGGAGCCCATCTGGACGACCGCCTCATCGACTGAGCAGGGTCACTCCTGTAGGGAGGCCCAGTTTCCGATCCGGTCGATCAGTTCGGGTGTCGCCGCGGCCTCCGCGTGGCCGAAACCGGGCTCGATCCACAGTTCGCGTGGCTCGCCCGCGGCCTCGAACAGCTGGCGGGCGTGCTCCAGCGGGAGGAACGCGTCGGCATCGCCGTGCACGACCAGCAACGGCACCGGCGCGATCCGCCCCACGACCTCGTGCGGCGCCTCGGGCACCGGGTCCCAGCCCTTGGCCGCGACGCGGGTGCGCCGCGCCAGCCGCACCGCCAGCCGTCCTGCCCGCCGCTCGATCGCCCAGTGGACGCGCCGCATCGGCACCGTGTCCCGGTAGTACCAACGGGCCGGGGCGCTCACCGTCACCACGGCGTCCACCGAACCGTGCAGCGCGGCGTGCCGCACCGCCACCGCGCCGCCCATCGAGAACCCCACCGTGACCACGCGCCCGTATCCCCGGCGACGGGCCGCCTCCACGGCCGCCTGGAGGTCGAGCACCTCCCGGTCACCGACCGTGGAGCGCCCACCGGAGCGGCCGTGCCCGCGAAAGTCGAACGCGACCACCCCGCCGTGCCGGTTGAGCGCCCCGGCGATCCGGCGGAGCATCGGCTGCCGCCACGAGCAGGTGAACCCGTGCGCCAGCACGAAGCAGACCTCGTCCGGTCCGCGCAGGTATCCGGCGTCAAGCCGCACGTCGTCCCGGGTGTAGAGCGTCAGCGGTTCCAGATTCTCCACGTCCCAATGATCGCCGATCCACGGAGGTCAGCGACAGAACAGCTCGTAGAGGTTGCCGCCCTCGTCGGCGAAGTAGACGCCGCGCGCGCCCAGGGGGTGGGCCTCGTCCACGCGGCCGTTGGCGGGAGCGTTCGGAGCGTCCCCGTAGGCGGCGTCCCGTTCCCGGAGGCGGGTCAGAGCTGTGTCGAAGGTGGCGGGGTCCGTCTCGAAGGCCAGGTGGACGCCCGTCGCGTCCGGCGCGGTCATGAAGTCCAGCGTCAGGTCGCCGTTCACCTTGACGGGCGTGAAGTGCCGCGCGTGGGGGTGCGGGCCGGTGTACTCCAGGCCCAGCACGTCGGCGAAGAAGCGGGCGGCCGCGTCGCCGTCGGGGGCGGGCACGATGGTGTGGTTCAGCGTGATCGTCATTCCGGCGTCCTCTCTCCGGTCGTCGCGCCGTGCAGGAACACCGCCAGGAAATCCGTGAGGTCCGGGCGTCGCCGGGCCGGGGGCCGGGCCCAGGCGAGCACCGTGCCCATGAAGATCTCGGCGATCTGCTCCGGGGGCAGGCGCAGGGTGTCGCGGTCGGGTTCGAGCAGGGCGGTCAGCGCGTCGCGCGTCCGGTCCATCGCGGCGTCACGGTCGGGCGCCGGACGGCCGCCGGACGCGGGTCCGTCCGCCGAACGGACCCGGCCGCCGGACGCGGAGCCGTCCGTCCGCCGTCCGCCCCGGTCGTGGCCCGTCGCCTGCAAGGCCGCGATCACCTGGCCCATGCGGGCCAGGTACGTCTCGATCGCCGTCGCCGCCCCCGCCAGCCGGGTCGGCAGCGGGTCGGTCAAGGGGATCGCGGCGAGGTCCGCCAGCACCCGGTCCGGGCACAGCGCCTCCGCCAGGCACGCCTCCAGCAGCTCCCCCTTGTCGGCGAAGACGCGGAAGATCGTCGCCTCGCCGATGCCCGCCGCTCGGGCCACCTGGGCCGTCGTCACCGCGTCCCCGCGGGCGGCCACCAGCGGCAGGGCCGCCTGGACGATCATGCTGCGGCGCTCGTCGGCGGGCATGCCGCGGGCGCGGCGCGGGGAGGACGGCATGGGCCGACGCTACGGAGTGAGCGCTCACTCCGTCAAGGGGGCGGCAGCGCGGCCGATCCGGAACGGCTGATAACGTTGCAGATCACGCGCGTCTCGGAGCGAAGTCCGGTGCGAATCCGGCGCTGTCCCGCAACTGTGTGCGCCCGTCTCGACGGCGGGCCGAGCCAGGTCGCCTCCGCGCGCCGACGACCATCGACCTCGCGGAAGGCCGACCCGTCCCGTCTCGGGCCGCCCGTCTTCCCCGCAGCCAGGAGGCCCCTCGTGAGATCCGTACGCGCCCTGAGCGCCGTCATCGTGGCCGGTGCCATGGCGCTGAGCGCCTGCGGCGGCAGCGGCAAGGACGACCAGGACAAGCCCGCCGCCCAGGGAGTGACCGTCCAGGCGGGCAACGGCAACGTGACCATCCCCGCCACTCCCAAGCGCATCGTGTCGCTCGCCCCCACCCACACCGAGACCCTGTTCGCCATCGGCGCCGGGTCCCAGGTCGTCGCCGTGGACGAGTACTCCACCCACCCGGCCGAGGCCCCCAAGACCAAGCTGTCGGGCTTCAAGCCCAACGCCGAGGCCATCATCGGCTACAAGCCCGACCTGGTCGTGATCTCCAACGACCAGGACGGCATCGTCAAGTCGCTGGAGAAGGTCAAGGTCCCGGTCCTGGTCGAGCCCGCCGCCGCCAAGCTCGACGAGGTCTACGACCAGATCCTCGACCTCGGCAAGGCCACCGGCCGCACCGCGCAGGCCGAGCAGCTCACCGGCAGCATGCGCACCAAGATCCAGGAGACGGTGCGGGGCGCCGCGGCCGCCAAGGGCCTCAGCTACTACCACGAGCTCGACCAGCAGTCCCACACCGTGACCTCCAAGACCTTCATCGGGCAGGTCTACGGCCTGTTCGGGCTCCGCAACGTCGCCGACGCCGCCGACAAGACCGGCGGCGGCTACCCGCAGCTGTCCCGCGAGGCGCTGCTGAAGAGCAACCCCGACCTGGTCTTCCTCGCCGACACCAAGTGCTGCGGCCAGACCGCCGCCACCGTCGCCAAGCGTCCCGGCTGGGCGGGGCTGGCCGCCGTCAAGAAGGGGAACGTGGTCGAGCTGGACGACGACATCGCCTCCCGCTGGGGTCCGCGCCTGCCCGAGCTGGTCACCACCATCGGCGACGCGGTCCGCAAGCACAAGTGACCCTCCTTCCCAAGGGCCTCCCCAACGGCGCGGCCCGGCTGCGGCCGGTCCAGCTCGCCGCGGCGCTGACGGTCCTGGCCGCCGCGCTGCTGGTCGGGCTGCTGGTCGGCGCCGCCGATCTCCCGGTCGGCGGCGTCGTCAGGGAGCTGCTGGACCGGCTGCCGTGGGTCCACCTCGACTCGGGCCTGTCGCCGGTCGAGCAGAACGTGCTGTTCGAGCTGCGCCTGCCCCGCGTCCTGATGGGCGCGCTGGTCGGCGGGATGCTGGCCATGGCCGGGGCCGGTTACCAGGGCGTGTTCCGCAACCCGCTCGCCGACCCCTACCTGCTGGGCGCCGCCGCCGGGGCGGGGGTCGGCGCGACGCTCGTGATCGTCGTGCTGCCCGGCGACCTGTCGTTCGGGGTTCCGCTGGCGGCGTTCGTCGGCGCGCTGGCCGGGGTCCTGCTCGCCTACGCGCTGGGCAACACCGCCGGGTCCGGCGCGGCGACGCTGGTCCTGGCCGGGGTCGCGGTCTCCACATTCCTGGCGGCGGTGCAGACCTTCCTCCAGCAGCTGCGCACCGAGGAGCTCCAGCGCGTCTACGCCTGGATCCTCGGCGGCGTCGGGTCCGCCGACTGGCGGCAGCTCGCCGTCGTGGCCCCGTACGCGCTGGTGTCCACCGGCGTGCTGCTGGCGCACGGGCGGCTGCTGGACGTGCTCGGCGTCGGCGACGAGGAGGCCACCTCGCTCGGACTGTCGGCGGCGCGTGTCAGGCTGGTGGTGCTGGCCGCGGCGTCGCTGGCGACGGCGTGCGCGGTCGCGCTCAGCGGGCTGATCGGGTTCGTGGGGATCGTGGTGCCGCACGTCGTGCGGCGGCTGGCGGGCGGCTCCTACCGCGTGGTGCTGCCGCTGTCGTTGCTGGGCGGGGCCGCGTTCCTGACGCTGGCCGACCTCGTCGCGCGCACGGTGGTGGCCCCCGGCGAGCTGCCGCTGGGCGTGGTGACGGCGTTCATCGGCGGTCCCTTCTTCGTGCTGGTGCTGCGCGCCTCCCGGCGGCAGGTGGACACGTGACGGTCGAGGTCGCGGGCCTGTCGGTGGAGCTGGACGGCCGGACGGTGCTCCGCGACGTGACCATGCGCGCGCCCGCCGGTTCCTGGACGGCCGTCATCGGCCCGAACGGCGCGGGCAAGTCCACGCTGCTGCGCGCCGTCCTGGGGCTGCGTCCCGCGCGCGGCGAGATCTCCGTCGCGGGCGCCGACCCGCGCGCCCTCAAGCCGCGCCGCCGCGCCCGCCTGGTCGCCTACGCGCCGCAGTCGCCGAACCTGCCGTCCGCCATGACCGTCTTCGACTACACCCTGCTGGGCCGCTCCCCCTACATCCCGCACCTGGGCCGCGAGAGCGCCCGCGACCGGGCCGTGGCGGACGAGGTCCTGGAGCGCCTCGACCTCACCGGCCTCGCCGCCCGCGAGCTGGGCCACCTGTCGGGCGGCGAGCGGCAGCGCGTCGTGCTCGCCCGCGCGCTGGCGCAGCAGACCTCGGTGCTGCTGCTGGACGAGCCCACCACCGCCCTGGACATCGGCCACCAGCAGCAGGTCATGGAGCTGATCGACCGGTTGCGGCTCGCCGACGGGCTGACGGTCGTCACCACCATCCACGACCTGACGCTCGCCGGGCAGTACGCCGACGGCCTGGTGCTGCTGTCGGGCGGCCGGGTCGCCGCCGCCGGGCCGCCCGCCGAGGTGCTGACCCGCCGTATGATCGCCGAGCACTTCGACGCGCGCGTGCACGTGTCCCCCGGCCCCGACGGCCGTCCCGTCCTGTCCCTGGAGCGCCCGTGAACCCCGAGTTGTTCTGGCGCGAGGAGGACGGCGTCCGCCTCGGCGCCACCGTCTGGCGCGCGGGCGACGGCCTGCGCGCGGTCTCCTCGGCGATGGTCGGCGGCGGCATCGGCCCCGCCCGCTGGGTGCTGAACGCCCAGGTCGCCGGGGTCTACGCCCGCATGGACCCCGAGGCCCACCTCCACGAGCTGGCCGCCGCCTACGGCCTGGACGGTCCCGGCGTCGGGATGTTGACGGCCGCCTCGGTGAGCCGCACCTTCCTGCGCTCCGACGGCGGTGTGCACGCCTCCGCCACCGTCGGCCTGCGCGTGCCGACCTGGGCCGCCGCGCCCGAGGACACGGCCGACCCGGAGCTCGCGCCGATCACCGCCTGGCGGCCCGGCACCGTCAACATCGTGGTCGCCGTTCCCGTGCCGCTCACCGACGCCGCGCTGGTCAACGCCGTCATCACCGTCACCGAGGCCAAGACGCAGGCGCTGCTGGAGGCGGGCTACCCCGGGACCGGCACCGCCTCCGACGCCGTCTGCGTCACCGCGCCCGAAGGCGGCGACGCCGAGCCGTTCGCGGGGCCGCGCTCGGTGTGGGGCGCGCGCGTCGCCCGCGCCGTGCACGCCGCCGTGCACGCCGGGGCCGTCGACTACACGGCGATGCTCGACGCCCGCGACGCCGCCGAACGCGGTACTCCCGCGCCCCGCGACGCTGAACTCGGCATCCCCGAAATCCGCACCCCCGAACGCGGCACCCTCGAAGACCGCGCCGCCGGACGCTCCGCTCCCGAGCCCCGCACCGCCGAACAGCGCTGAGCACCGGCCGCCGCGACATCCCGGAACGTCGCGGCGGCCGGTGCAGGGCCAGCGCTCTGTTGTGACTTCACCTCCTCCCGTCTCGTCGGCTCGGAAGCCCGATCACCCCGCGTGGGGAAGCGGGAAGCCGTTCAGCGAGTGCAGTCCCGTCGGCGGTTCGGGTTCGGCGTCCGGCCATCTCCCGGCCGCCGGGCGTCCCCCGGCCTGGGTGAGGGCGTCCACGCGGCGGCGCGCCCGCTCGGCCTCCGTGCGCGCGGCGTCGCGTTCGGCGGTGAGGGCGTGCAGGGCCGCGCGCATCTCCTCGGCGGTGCGGGCCAGCCGCCAGTTCCGCTGCTCGCACTCGTGCAGGCGCGCCTGGGCCTGGTCGCGGGCGGCGACGGCCTCGGCCGCCTCGGCGCGCATCCGTTCCACGTCCTGCTCGGCGGCGTCGGCCCGCGCGCGAGCGGCGGCGACCTCCCGCCACGCGGCCTCGGCCTGCCGCTGGGACGCATCGCGCTCGCCCTGCGCGACGGCGACCTCCGCCGTCGCCTCGGCGCGCACGGCGGAGACCCGGCGCTCCACGCCCGCCACGCTCAGCTCGGACGTCAACGAACCGGCGAGCTGGTCGGCGACCTGCTCCAGCCGCTCCACCATCTCCCACGTCCAGGCGACCTGCCCGGTCAGGCCGGGTGCCTGACGCCCCTGGTCGCGGCGGTCACGGGCGGCGCGCTCGCACGCGCCGCCGTCCTCCTGGCAGTAGCGGACGGTGCGCGCGCCGCGCACCGGCTGCGGGACGGGCCGTCCGCACCCCGCGCAGGGCCACACCGCGACCGGGTCGCCGACCCGCGCCACCTCGGCCCCGGCCGGGACGGGGACCTCGTCCTCCCCAGAGGGAAAGGGCGCCACCTTCAGATCCGCCTGGTCCGTCATGTGCAGTGGTACGCCAACGGACACGGGCGCGTTCAACGTTCACGCCAACGATTTCGGTCCTTTGCAGGAACCTCCCCCTCAGAGAGCCTTCTCCTCCAGGTAAGCCTCACGGACGCGGCTGCGGCTCAGCTTGCCCGAAGGCGTGCGCGGCAACGACTCCCGGAACTCGATCCGGCGCGGATGCTTCACCTTGGCCAGCAGCCGCCCGCAGTGCTCCAGCAGCGCCGCCGCCAGCTCCGGGCCCGCGACGGCACCGGCGGCGGGCTCGACCAGCGCGACCGGCCACTGCCCCCACTCGGGTTCGGGCACGCCGATGACCACCGCGTCGGCGACCGCCGGGTGTTGCAGCAGCGCCGCCTCGATCTCGGCCGGGTAGAGGTTCACCCCGCCCGAGATGATGAGGTCGGTGCGCCGGTCGCTCATGTAGAGCCAGCCGTCGCCGTCCAGGCGCCCGAGGTCGCCGGGCGTGTACAGGTCGCCGCGCATGCTCGCGGCGGTCTTGGCCGGGTCGCCGTGGTACTCGAACGCCGTCTGCCCGCGCGCGTAGATCAGCCCGGTCTCGCCGGGCGGCAGCTCGGCCCCGTCCGGCCCCAGGATCCTGATCTCGACGCCCGGCACGGCGTGGCCGACCGTGCCGGGACGCGCCAGCCACTCGTGCGGACGCGCCACCACGACCGCGCCGCTCTCGGTGGACCCGTAGTACTCCGTCAGCACCGGCCCCCACCAGTCCATCATCCGCTGCTTGGTCGCGACGGGGATCGGCGCGGCGCTGTGGAAAACCTGCCGCAACGACGACAGGTCGTAGTGGTGACGGATCTCTTCCGGCAACGCCAGCATCCGGTGGAACATCGTCGGCACCATGAAGGTGTTGGTCACCCGGTGCCGCTCGATGAGCGCCAACGTCTCCTCCGGCTCGAAGCGCGGGACCACCACGACCGCGTGCCCCAGGTTCAGCGCCATCATCGCGTGCATGCACGGCGCCGAGTGGTACAGCGGCCCGACGGCCAGGTGCACCTCGTCACCGGCCTCCAGATCGAGGTGACGGCCGATGCTCCCCACCATGACCTGCACCAGCACCTCCGGCGGCACGTCCAGCACGGGCCGCCGCACGCCCTTGGGGCGGCCGGTGGTGCCGGAGGTGTAGAGCATGATCGACCCCATCGTGCGGTCGGCGGGCGGCGCGGGGTCGGCGGCGGCGCACAGCGCGTCCAGGTCGGCCCATCCCCGCGCGCCGTCCACCGCGAGCCGGGCCTCCGGCGCGATGCCCGCCGCGTCGGCCGCCTCCGCCGCCGTCCCGGCGAACGCGCGTTCGCTCAGCACGACGCGGGCCCCGCTGTCGGCCAGCACATAGCCGATCTCCGGCGCGGTGAGGTGCCGACTCACCGGCACCAGGTACACGCCGCTCTGCAACGCGGCCAGCAGCGCGGTCAGGAACTCCGGCCGGTTGCCGAGCACCGTCGCGACGGCGTCGCCGCGCCCCACGCCGAGCGCGCGCAGCACGTGCGTCAACCGGTTCACCCGGGCGTGCAGCGCGCCGTAGGACAGCGTCTCCCCGCCCGGTCCCCCGAGGAACGCCGGGCGGTCCGGGTCGTGCGCCGCGATCTCGTAGAAGCCGACACCCTCGACGCCCATCCGGTGCTCCTCGCCTCGGCGATCTGCCCTGTCCCCATCTGACAGGCGATGTGAAGACGGCGACAAGCCGCGCCGCCCTGAAAAAGCGTCCGACCCCGGACACGTGAATCGCTGGCCGAAACAACGCCGTTACGTATCATTGGTGCCGCGGATCCGGGGGGATCTTCGCGACCTACGGCGGCGAGAAACTGGATGAGCGGTCCGAACCAGGGCGGATCAGGACAGGGACCAGGGCACGGGCCGGGGCACGACGGCGGGGGCGAGCAGGGCGGCGGGCAGGGCGGCGGCTCCGGCGGGACGCGCGGCACCGGCGCCGACTCCTCGACGGGGGCGCTGCTCGGCGGCGTGCTCGCCATCATCGCGGCCATCATCACGGTGATCGGCGCGCGCGCCGAGTGGATTCCCGTAGCGATCGGCCTCGGCGTGGTCACGCTGGTCGCCACCGCCTTCGGGCTCACGCTCCGCTACCTGCCCCACCTCACGCACGGTGCCGCGTCCCCGGGCCCGTGGTTCACCGCGTTCGCCGACGGCGCGAAGTGGTTGTCGGTCGGCGCGTCCGGAACGGCCCTGGTCTGCCTGGTCGCCATGGCGGTCGCCGACGGCGCGGGCGGGACGGGCGAGCGGTGCGGCCCGCCCCTGGAACTGCGCGCGGCCGTCGCCTCCGACGCCGTCGCCGCGCTGCGCCAGAGCGCCGCCGAGTTCGTCACCGGCACCGCCGACGACGGTTGCCCCCGCTACCACGTCGAGGTCACCCCCGAGCCGGGCCCCGCCCAGGCGACGGCGGGCTTCACCAGCCCCTGGGAGCAGAACGAGACGCCGGTCGGCGCCCAGATGTTCGGCCCGCAGCCCGACCTGTGGATGCCCGCGACCAAGGGCGAGAAGGACGCCGTCGCCTGGCGGCAGGACCCCCGGCCCGGCGACGTCGCCGACGGCCTGGTGTCCTCGCCGATGGTGATCGCGGTGTTCCCCGCCGAGCACCGGCGCGTCTACCGTCCCGGGGCCTGGCCCAACACGCCCGCGCTGGTGAAGGCCCTGGAGGAGGCGGGCGTGCGCATGATCGCCCGGCCGCTCCCGGAGAGTTCCGCCGCCGCCCTCGCGGTGACCGAAACCCTCTACAAGGCGCGCCATCCGGCCTCCTACCGCGACACCGAGAAGTTCCTCAGCCCCTCCGGCTGGCTCGCCCCCGACGCGGCCTCGCTGCTGTGCCGCATCCGGGGGCAGGCGGCCGAGGGCAAGGACCCGCCCGAGGGCCTCGCCGTCGTCGTCCCCGAGCACCTGCTGAACGACTACCTGTGGGGACGGCCGCTCGGCGACCGCTGCGCCGCCCACCGGGGCCGGAACTGGCCCTACCCGCGCTGGCGGCTCTACCCGCTCTACGCCTCCGACCTGCCGTCGCTGACCTACCCGTCGGTCCAGATCAGGTGGGGCGGCCAGGACGACCGGCCGCGCGACGAGGCCGTCCGCGCCCTGCACCGCTGGTTGCGGGAGCACCCGCTGACCGCGCAGGGCTTCCGCGACGCCCAGGGCCTGTTCCCCGCCACGCCCGGCGCCGACTACGCCCACCCCTACCTCAACGGCCTCGACCAGTGGGTGGGCTCCGGCGTCGTGCCGCCCACCGCCCTGCACGCCGAAGCGCCCCGGCCCGGCGCCGCGCTCGACGTCCTGCGCGCGAGCCGCGGCAAGTTGTCGATCAGCCTGGCGGCGGACGTGTCGGGCTCCATGGGCGAGCCCGCCTCGGCGCAGCAGAGCGGTTCGCGCCTCGCCCGCGCGGCCGGGCTGCTCCAGAACGTGGTGACCCAGCTCAACGAGGGCGACGACGTGGCGCTGTCCGCCTTCTCCCGCGCGGGCGGTCGCGACGCGCCCCACGAGGTCATCGCCTCCGGCCTGGCCACCGCCGAGCAGCGCCGCAAGGTGACCGACGGCCTGCGCGCGCAGATCCCCTCCGGCAAGGACCTGCCCCTGACCAGCGCGATCGCCCGCGCCCCGGTCACCGACGACACCGGCCGGCTGGTCGTGGTGAGCGACGGGCAGAGCGAGCGTCCGCTACCCGCCGCCGACCGCCGCGCCCTGGAAGAGCTGCGCGAACGCCGCCCGAAGTTGCGGCTCACGCTGGTGCCGACCGGCCCCACCGGCTGCGGGACCGCGCCGCTGCCCGAGATCGTCGAGGTCATGGGCGGATCGTGCGCGGCGCTGACGGGCGAGCCCGACGCGGTGCAGGCCGCGCGGCTCCTGGCCGGGATGCGGTGATCCGATGACCTCCACGGGCACCCCCGCCGGGCGGGCGCGGCGGCCGTCCCTGCGGGCCGCCGTCGCGATGGCGGCGGGCGTCCTCGTGACGCTCCCGATCGGCCTGTGGGCCGCCGACCACGAACCGCCCGGCTACCCCGCCATGGCCGCGCACTGCGACGAGCGCATCACCGTCGTCGGCGGCACCGACGCCAGCCTCAACGCCCAGCGGCAGAACCTCATCCGCGCCTGGAACGACGGCGACCTCGGCGGCCCCGACCACGTGGATGCGCGGCTGGTGGAGGTGTCGCCGTCAGCCGACCAGCAGCGCTCGCAACTCTGGGCGACACTGAACGCCCGCGACTGCGTACCCGACGTCGCCATCCTGGACTCGCCGCTGACCGCCGAGTTCGCCGGAGCCGGATTGCTGACGAAGCTGGCGGACATCCCGTCCTGGCCGCAGGCGCTCCGCCAAGGCTTCGACGGCGACTTCCTCCCCGACACGGTGGCGGCGGGCGAGTACCGGGGCGAACGCTACGCGGTGCCGTTCAACCTGGACGTCGGCCTCATGTACCACCTCAAGGGCACCACCCCGCCCGCCACCCAGGAGCAGATGCTCGGCCAGGGCTACATCGCCCAGTTCGCCGACTACGAGGGCCTGACCGTCAACATCCTGGAGTCGGTCTGGAACAACGGCGCGCGGCACGCCCTCACCGCCGGACGGGCCACGAGCCGCGCCGTCCTGGCCGACGACGTCTTCCCCGCGCTGGAACGCCTGGCCACCAGCATGTCCAAGGACGACGCGTCGGGCGGCCAGCAGTCGTTCCAGGAGACCGAGAGCATGGAGGAGTTCGCCTCGGGCCGCCGCGACGGCAAGGTGCTGCGCCACTGGATCAACGCCTACCGCTTCCTGGCCTCCGACCTGCGGATGCGGCAGGGCCCCGGCAACGGCGAGCTGCGCTTCCAGGTCGCGCCGCGCCCCGGCGCGACCGTGCTGGGCGGCCAGAACCTCGCCGTCCCGGCGCGGTCCCGCCGCCCGGCCGCCGCGCTCAAGCTGATCGACTACCTGACGCGCACCGAGTCGCAGCGGCGGTTGTTCTCCTGCGGCGGCTTCGCGCCCACCCGCTACTCGGCGTTCGGCCTGCAACCCGTGCCACCGGCGAAAGCGGTAGTGCAGGAACGGAACGTGGCGGCCTGCTCCCAACTGCCTCCGCTGGACCCGAACGCCGAGCCGTCCGGCGAATCCGACAACGTCACCACCGCACAGCTCACCGAACTCGCCAACGCGACGATGAAAGCGCTGGCCAACGCCGAACGCCGCCCGACGTCGGAGCACTACAGCACCTTCAGCGCGGTGCTGCGGACGTGCCTGCTCGGGTTGCTACCGCGCATGGAGCAGCCGGGCGCGCCGCGCAGGCCGACCAAGGACTCATTCGCCAAGGCGATCGAAGACTCCCTGGACGGCCGTATCACCCCCTGCTGAGAAGCAACGTACTCAAACCATCAGGGCAGCGCGGGCCATGGTGTGCAGCAGATCGGCCATCGCGGCGCGGTCCAGGCCGGACGCGCTGTGCGGGGTGGAGTTGAGCAGCCCGAAACAGGCGTGCACGGCCGCGCGCAGGCGCTCCTCGGGCCGTCCGGGGTGCAGGCGGCGCAGCACCGCCACCCACTCCTCCACGTAGGCGCGCTGGAGGCGGCGGATCTCGTGCCGCTGCGGCTGCGGCACGTTGTCCAGCTCGCGCTCGTGCACGGTGATCAGCGCAGGGTTGTCGAGCGCGAAGGCGATCTGCCAACGCAGCAAGGCGTCCAGTGCGCACGTGGGGTCGGGATCAGCGGCGCGCCGGGCGCCCTCGGCGCGCAGCCGGTCGCTGATGTCCAGCAACATCTCGGCGAGCACGGCCTCCTTGCCGCGGAAGTGCCGGTACAGGGCGGGGCCGGTGAGGCCCACGGCGCGGCCCAGGTCGCCGATGGAGGTGCCGTGGTAGCCGCGGCGCGCGAACAGTTCGGCCGCCGCGCCCAGGATCTCGGCGCGGCGCGGGTTGGCGCCCACGGTCCCGGTCATGATGGAGAGTGTAGACGAACGATGTTAACGAGCGTTAACATCGGCCTTGTTAATGAGCGTTAACTGTCGATGAGGACGGGTGATGACCGCACCTGAGCTGGGCACACGCGCCGATCCGGGCGGCGCCGCCTTCAAGGAGAACGCGGCGCACAACCAGGCCCTGGCCGCCGAACTGCGCGACCGCGTGGACCGCGCCGGGCGCGGCGGCCCCGACCGCGCCCGCGAGCGCCACCTGGCGCGCGGCAAGCTGCTGCCCCGCGACCGCGTGGACGCCCTGCTGGACCCCGGCTCGCCGTTCCTGGAGCTGTCGCCGCTCGCCGCCACCGGCATGTACGGCGACGAGGCGCCCGGCGCGGGGATCATCACCGGCGTCGGCCGGGTCTCCGGCCGCGAGTGCGTGGTCGTCGCCAACGACGCCACCGTCAAGGGCGGCACCTACTACCCCGTCACGGTCAAGAAGCACCTGCGCGCACAGGAGGTGGCCCTGCACAACCGGCTGCCGTGCGTGTACCTGGTCGACTCCGGCGGCGCGTTCCTGCCGAGGCAGGACGAGGTGTTCCCCGACCGCGAGCACTTCGGCCGCATCTTCTACAACCAGGCCACCATGTCGGCGCGCGGCATCCCGCAGATCGCGGCGGTGCTGGGCTCGTGCACGGCGGGCGGCGCCTACGTCCCGGCGATGAGCGACGAGGCCGTGATCGTCCGGAACCAGGGCACGATCTTCCTGGGCGGGCCGCCGCTGGTGAAGGCCGCCACCGGCGAGGTCGTCACCGCCGAGGAGCTGGGCGGCGGCGAGCTGCACTCGCGCGTCTCGGGCGTCACCGACCACCTGGCCGACGACGACCCGCACGCGCTGGCGATCGTCCGCGACATCGTCGCGACCCTCGGCCCGCGCGAGCCGCGCCCGTGGGAGACCGCGCCGCCGCAGGAGCCCGCGCTCGACCCCGGCGAGCTGTACGGCGTCGTGCCGCCCGACCCGCGCACCCCCTACGACGTGCGCGAGGTCATCGCGCGGATCGTGGACGGTTCGCGGTTCCAGGAGTTCAAGAAGGAGTACGGGAGCACGCTGGTCACCGGCTTCGCGCGCATCCACGGCCACCCGGTCGGGATCATCGCCAACAACGGCATCCTGTTCGCCGAGTCGGCGCAGAAGGGCGCGCACTTCATCGAGCTGTGCGACCGCCGCAACGTGCCGCTGGTGTTCCTGCAGAACATCACCGGCTTCATGGTCGGCCGCGAGTACGAGGCCGGCGGCATCGCCAAGCACGGCGCGAAGATGGTCACCGCCGTGTCGTGCGCGCGGGTGCCCAAGTTCACCGTCGTGATCGGCGGCTCGTTCGGCGCGGGCAACTACGCCATGTGCGGCCGCGCCTACTCGCCCCGCTTCCTGTGGATGTGGCCGAACGCGCGGATCTCGGTGATGGGCGGCGAGCAGGCCGCCAGCGTGCTGGCGACCGTGCGCCGCGACCAGCTCGGCGACGCCTGGAGCGCCGAGGAGGAAGAGGCGTTCAAGGACCCGATCCGCGCGCAGTACGAGGAGCAGGGCAACCCCTACTACTCCACCGCGCGGTTGTGGGACGACGGGGTGATCGACCCGGCCGACACGCGCCGCGTGCTGGGCCTGGGGTTGTCGGTGGCCGCCAACGCACCGCTGGAGCCGGTCGGCTACGGCGTCTTCCGGATGTGAGGGGCGAGATGTTCGAGAGCGTTCTGGTCGCCAACCGCGGCGAGATCGCGGTCCGGGTCTTCCGCACGCTGCGGCGGCTGGGGATCCGGTCGGTCGCCGTGCACAGCGACGCCGACGCCGGGGCCCGGCACGTGCGCGAGGCCGACGAGGCGGTGCGCGTCCCGTCCTACCTGGACATCGACGCGGTGGTCGCGGCGGCCCGCACGACCGGCGCGCGGGCCGTCCATCCCGGCTACGGGTTCCTGGCGGAGAACACCGCCTTCGCACGCGCCTGCGCCGACGCCGGGCTGGTGTTCGTCGGGCCGCCCGCCGAGGCGATCGAGGCGATGGGCGACAAGATCCGCGCCAAGCGCACCGTCGCCGCCGCGGGCGTCCCGGTCGTGCCGGGCCGCGACGAGGCGGGCCTGTCGGACGAGGAACTCGCCATCGCCGCGCTGGAGGTCGGCCTGCCGGTGCTGCTGAAGCCGTCGGCGGGCGGCGGCGGCAAGGGCATGCGGCTGGTGCGCGACGCCGCCGGGCTGCCCGAGGCGATCGCGTCGGCCCGCCGCGAGGCGCGCGCCTCGTTCGGCGACGACACGCTGCTGGCCGAGCGGTTCGTGGCCAACCCCCGGCACATCGAGATCCAGGTCTTCGCCGACGCGCACGGCAACGCCGTCCACCTCGGCGAGCGCGAGTGCAGCCTCCAGCGCCGCCACCAGAAGATCGTGGAGGAGGCGCCGAGCCCGCTGCTGGACGAGGAGACGCGCCGGCGCATGGGGGCGAGCGCCGTCGCCGCCGCGCAGGCCGTCGGCTACGTCGGCGCTGGCACGGTCGAGTACATCGTGTCGGCCGACCGGCCCGGCGAGTACTTCTTCATGGAGATGAACACCCGCCTCCAGGTCGAGCACCCGGTCACCGAGATGGCGACCGCGATCGACGGGCGGCCCGGCCTCGACCTCGTCGAGCTGCAACTGCGCGCCGCCGCGGGCGAGCCGTTGCCGTTCGACCAAGGGTCAGTGTCGTTCCACGGGCACGCCGTCGAGACCCGCGTCTACGCCGAGGACCCGGCGCGCGGCTTCCTGCCGACCGGCGGCACCGTCCTCGCGCTGGCCGAGCCGTCCGGCGACCACGTGCGCGTGGACTCCGGGCTGGACGAGGGCACCGAGGTCGGCGGCTCCTACGACCCGATGCTCGCCAAGGTGATCACCTGGGGGGCCGACCGCGCCGAGGCGCTGCGCCGCGCCGACCGGGCGCTGGCGGGCTACCGGCTGCTCGGCGTGCCCACGAACGTGGCGTTCCTGCGGTCGCTGCTCCGGCACCCCGAGGTCATGGCCGGACGCCTGGACACCGGGCTGGTCGAACGCGTTCTGGACGAGCTCAACGACGGCGCGGCGACGCCGCCGGAGGTCCTGGCGACCGCCGCGCTGGAGCGCATGGCGTCGCTGGAGACCGCCGATCCCGACCCGTGGGAGATCCCGGACGGCTGGCGGCCGGGCGCGCCCGCGTGGACGCCGTGGATCATCACGCCGTCCGGCGGCGAGCCCGTCGAGGTCCGCGTCCGGGGCCGCGCCCACGACGCCGAGGTGGACGTCGCGGGCACCACCGCGCCCGCCGCGCTCACCAGGCACGACGACACGCTCACCCTCACCTACGACGGCCGCGCGCTCACCTTCGCCGCCGCCCGCGACGGCGACACGCTCTGGCTGGGCCGCGACGGCCGCACCTGGGCGCTGACCGAGCACGTCCGCGCCGAGGGCGGGGGCGCGGACGCCGCCGCCGGGGACGGCGTGCTGCGCAGCCCGATGCCCGGCACCGTCCTGGCGGTCAAGGCCGCCGAGGGCGAGCGGGTCGCCGAGGGCCAGCCGCTGGTGGTGGTCGAGGCGATGAAGATGGAGCACACCGTCACCGCGCCGGTCGCGGGCGTGGTCGCCCGGCTGCCGGTCCGGGCGGGCGCGCAGGTCGCGCTGGACGCCGTGCTCGCCGTGATCGAGCCCGCGGCCGACGAGCCCGTGGTCGAGGAGGAATGATGCCCACCCCGCTGCCCGGCCTGCCCGAGCGGGTCACGATCTACGAGGTCGGCCCGCGCGACGGCCTGCAGAACGAGAAGGCGGTCGTCCCGGTCGAGGTGAAGGCCGAGTTCGTGGCCCGCCTCGCCGCCGCGGGCCTGACCACGATCGAGACCACCAGCTTCGTGCACCCGAAATGGGTGCCGCAGCTCGCCGACGCCGAGGAACTGCTCAAGGCGCTGCCGCCCGGCGGCGGCCCGCGCCCCGTCCTGGTCCCCAACGAACGCGGCCTGGACCGGGCGCTGGCCCTCGGCGTCAAGGAGATCGCGATCTTCGGCAGCGCCACCGAGACCTTCGCGCGCCGCAACCTCAACCGGACCGTGGCCGAGTCCCTGGACATGTTCGCGCCGGTCGTGGAGCGCGCCCGCGCCGAGGGGTTGTGGGTGCGCGCGTACGTGTCGATGGTGTGCGGCGACCCGTGGGAGGGCGCGGTGCCGGTCTCCCAGGTCGTGTCGGTCGCCACCCGCATGATGGCGATGGGCTGCGACCAGCTCAGCCTCGGCGACACCATCGGCGTCGGCACGCCCGGCCAGGTCACCGCGCTGGTCGGCGCGCTGCGCGAGGCGGGCCTCGACGCCGGCGACCTCGCGGTCCACTTCCACGACACCTACGGGCAGGCCCTGGCGAACACCCTGGCCGCCCTCCAGGCGGGCGTCACGGTCGTGGACGCCTCGGCGGGCGGCCTCGGTGGTTGCCCGTACGCCGAGTCCGCCACCGGCAACCTCGCCACCGAGGACCTGGTGTGGATGTTGAACGGGCTCGGCGTCGAGACCGGCGTCGACCTCGACCGGCTGGTCGCCACCAGCCGGTGGATGGCCGCGCAACTCGGCCGCCCCAGCCCGTCCCGCGTCGTGCAGGCCCTGTCCCCCAAGGAGTGACGTAATGATCGACTTCAAGCTCACCGCCGACCAGGAGGAGCTGCGGAGCACCGTCGAGCGGTTCGCCCGCCAGACCGTGGCCCCGGTGATCGGCGACCTGTACGAGCGCGGCGAGTTCCCCTACGAGATCGTCGCGGCGATGGGCAAGATGGGGCTGTTCGGCCTGCCGTTCCCCGAGGAGCACGGCGGCATGGGCGGCGACTACTTCACCCTGTGCCTGGCGCTGGAGGAGCTGGCCCGCGTCGACTCCTCGGTCGCCATCACGCTGGAGGCGGGCGTCTCGCTCGGCGCCATGCCGATCTACCGCTTCGGCTCCGACGCCCAGCGCGCCACGTGGCTGCCGGTGCTGACCTCCGGCGAGAAGCTGGCGGCGTTCGGCCTGACCGAGCCGGGCGGCGGCTCCGACGTCCCCGGCGGCATGCGCACCACCGCGCGGCTGGACGGCGACCACTGGGTGATCAACGGCTCCAAGTCGTTCATCACCAACTCCGGCACCGACATCACCGCGTTCGTGACCGTCACCGCCTTCACCGGCGAGAACGAGATCTCCACGATCATCGTCCCGAACGGCACGCCCGGCTTCACCGTGGGCCGCAAGTACTCCAAGGTGGGCTGGTCGGCCTCCGACACCCGCGAGTTGTCCTTCGACGACGTGCGCGTGCCCGCCGAGAACCTGGTCGGCGAGCGCGGCCGGGGCTACGCCCAGTTCCTGCGCATCCTGGACGAGGGCCGCATCGCGATCGCCGCGCTGTCGGTCGGCCTCGCCCAGGGCTGCGTGGACGAGTGCCTGCGCTACGTCCGCGAGCGCGAGGCGTTCGGCAAGGAGATCGGCCGCTACCAGGCCATCCAGTTCAAGGTCGCCGACATGGAGGTCCGCGCGCACACCGCGCGCCTCGCCTACTACGCGGCGGCGGCGAAGATGCTGGCGGGCGAGCCGTTCAAGAAGGAGGCGGCGATCGCCAAGCTGGTCGCCTCCAACGCGGCGATGGACAACGCCCGCGACGCCACGCAGGTCTTCGGCGGCTACGGCTTCATGAACGAGTACGCGGTCGGCCGCTTCTACCGCGACGCCAAGATCCTGGAGGTCGGCGAGGGCACCTCCGAGGTGCAGCGGATGCTGATCGCCCGCGCCCTCGGCCTGCCCAACAACTGACCCGCCCGCCCCACCAATGGGCGCGGCCACTCCCTTACCGGGAACGGCCGCGCCCAAACCTTTTTCAGCCCCATCCCGACAAGCTGAAGTTCCTGGCCTCCGCCGAGGCGGGCGCGGGCGCGTTCGTCACCGACGTGTCCTCCGAGGACGCGGCCGCGCGGCTACGCGCCGTCACGCCCTGACCTCTCCCCTCCAGGGACGCTCACGGCGGCCAGGTGACCGGAACCGAACCTGTCAGCGAATCGACGACGAGTTCCGGTCCGTCCGCAAGTCGGTACCCTCGGCGGGCACACCCCGGTGTCGGGTACGTCACACCGGCTTGACCTCAAGCGGGCTTCAGGGACTGGACTGGGGTGACGAGCTGGGCGGACCCGCCGAAAATGTCAGACCTCAGTGGAATACTCACCAAACCTCGCTCGTTTAATCGTTCGCGAAAATGTCAGTCACTGCAGTATTTTGCTGCGGTATCCCCCGACCCCGGCCTGCGGCCGACGCTGCCCGCACGTGCCCTGACGATTGGAACAGACTTGACCGCTCCCGCCTCACCCAAGGCGACGGACGGCCCACCCCCGGCGTCCGACGGCGGCGGCCTGGATCGCGGCGTGCTCGCGGTGGCCATGGTCGTCGTCCTCGGCGCCATCATGTCCATCCTGGACGTGACGGTCGTCAACGTCGCCCTCAAGCACCTGGTCGAGGACTTCGACTCGACCCTGCCGACCATCCAGTGGGTGGCGACCGGCTACACCCTGGCGCTGGCGACCGTCATCCCGGTGACCGGCTGGGCCTCGGCCCGGTTCGGCACCAAGCGGCTGTACATGATCTCCATCGCGCTGTTCGTGGCCGGCTCGGCGCTGGCGGGCATGGCCTGGGACGACAAGTCCCTGATCGCCTTCCGCGTGCTGCAGGGCCTGGGCGGCGGCATGATCATGCCGGCCGGCATGACGATCCTGACCCAGGCGGCCGGGCCGCAGCGGGTCGGCCAGGTGATGAGCATCGTCGGCATCCCGATGCTGCTCGGCCCGATCGCGGGCCCCATCCTGGGCGGCTGGCTGGTGGACGACGTCTCCTGGCGCTGGATCTTCTACATCAACGTGCCGATCGGCGCGGTCGCGCTGTTCCTGGCCTTCCGCATCCTGAAGAAGGACGAGCCCAAGCGGGCCGAGCGGCTGGACTTCCTCGGGCTGGTGCTGCTGTCGCCCGGTCTCGCCATGCTGATCTACGGCCTGGCCACCGGCGCGGAGAAGAACGACTTCGGCCGCGGTGACGTGCTGGGCACCACGATCGCCGGCGCGCTGCTCATCATCGGCTTCACCGTGCACGCGCTGCGCCGCGGCAACACCAACCCGCTGATCGACCTGCGGCTGTTCAAGCGCCGCTCGGTCGCGGCGTCGTCGGGCACCATGGTGCTGTTCGCGTGCGCGTTCTTCGGCGCGATGCTGGTGCTGCCGCTGTACTACCAGTCGGTGCGCGGCGAGACCGCGTTCGCCTCGGGGCTGCTGCTGGCCCCGCAGGGCCTGGGCGCGATGGTCACCATGCCGATCGGCGGCAAGCTCACCGACAAGCTCGGTCCGGGCAAGGTCGTGCTGGTGGGCCTGTCGGTGGTGGTGCTGGGCGTGGCGGGCTTCGCGTTCCAGATCACCCCGGACTCCTCGTACTGGACGCTCGGCCTCGCGCTGTTCGTGATGGGCATGGGCATGGGCATGACCATGATGCCGACCATGTCGGCGGCCATGCAGACCCTCCAGCACGACGAGGTGCCGCGGGCCAGCACCGGGCTGAACATCATCCAGCAGGTCGCCGGCTCCATCGGCACCGCCTTCATCGCGGTGCTGCTGACCTCCCGGATGGAGGCCGAGGGCCTGCCGTCCGGCGGGCTGGCGCACGCGGCCGACCCGAACGCGCCCAAGCCGTCGCCCGAGCAGCTGATGGCGTTCGTCGAGAAGATGGCCAACGCCTTCCAGACCACCTACTGGTGGTCGCTGGTGCTGCTGGCGTTCGCCTTCCTGCCGGCGCTGATGCTGCCGCGCAAGAAGCCGAAGGCGCCGATCGACGCCCCCATGCCGATGCACTAGGGGTTCGACCCGCACCACCGACGCCCCGTTCCCGGACCGCACGGTCCGGGAACGGGGCGTTCGCCGTCGCGGGCCGCCAGAAGCGGGCTGCGCGCCGTCCGGCGTCCGGCGGCGCTACGCGGGCGCGGCGCGGTGGTCCTTCCAGTACTCGTCCTTCAGGAGCCGCTTGTAGAGCTTGCCGGTGGGGTGGCGGGGCAGCTCGTCGCGGAAGTCCACCGAGCGCGGGCACTTGTAGTGCGCCAGGTGCTCGCGGCAGTGGGCGATCAGCTCGGCCGCCAGCTCCGGCCCCGCGCGGCCGGGGTCGGCGGGCTGGACGACGGCCTTGACCGCCTCGCCCATCTCGGCGTCGGGCACGCCGAGCACCGCGACGTCGGCGACGGCGGGATGCACGGCCAGCAGGTTCTCGGCCTCCTGCGGGTAGATGTTCACGCCGCCGCTGATGATCATGTAGGAGCGGCGGTCGGTGAGGTAGAGGAAGCCGTCCCCGTCCACGTAGCCGACGTCGCCGAGGGTGGTCCAGCCGTGCCCCCAGGGGTCGCGGGCGGCCTCGGTCTTGGCGCGGTCGCCGTGGTACTCGAAGGTGGGGCCGCCACCGAAGTAGAGGGTGCCGGGCGTGCCCGGCGGCAGCTCCGCGCCCCGCTCGTCGCACACGTGGATCTCGCCGAGCAGCGGCCGTCCCACGGTGCCCTTGTGCGCGAGCCAGTCGGCGGCGCCCGCGTAGACGAAGCAGTTGCCCTCGGTCCCGGCGTAGTACTCCTGGACGACCGGGCCCCACCACTCGATCATCCGCTCCTTCACCGGGACGGGGCAGGGCGCGGCGGCGTGCACGGCGTGCTTGAGGCTCGACACGTCGTACCCGGCGCGGACCTCCGGCGGCAGCTTCAACATCCGGATGAACATGGTCGGCACCCACTGGCTGTGGGTGACGCCGTACCGCTCGATCAGCGCCAGGGCCTGTTCGGCGTCGAACCTCTCCATCACCACGACGGTCGCGCCGAAGCGGTGGAAGTTCAGGCAGTAGCGCAGCGGCGCGGCGTGGTACAGCGGCGCGGGCGACAGGTAGACCGAATCGCCGTCGGGCTGGAACAGCAGGGAGATGAGCCGGTACAGCGGGCCGGGCGTGCCCATCTCCACCAGCGGAAGCGGCGGTTTGACGCCCTTGGGGCGGCCGGTGGTGCCCGAGGAGTAGAGCATGTCCGAGCCCTCGCGCTCCTCGGCGAGCGGGACGGGCGGGTGGGCGGCGACGCGCTCCTCGTAGGAGTCGAAGCCGGGCGCGGTGCCGTCGAGCATGAGGCGCAGCCGGACGCCCGGCGTGCGCTCGGCGACCGCGGCGGCGGTGCCGCCGAGCGCGGCGCTGCTGACGAAGGCGCGGGCCTCGCAGTTGGCGACGATGTAGGCCAGCTCGTCGGGCTGGAGGCGGGAGCTGACGGCGGTGTAGTAGAGCCCCGACCGCTGCGCGGCCCAGGCGACGGCCAGGAAGAGCGGGTGGTTCTCCAGCATGAACGCGATGTGGTCGCCGGGGCGCAGCCCCTCGGCGTGCAGCAGCTGCGCGAGCCGGTTGGACTCCTCGTCCAGCTCGCGGTAGGTGACGACGCGTCCGGAGCCCGCCATGATCACGGCGGGCTTGTCGGGCGTCTGCGCGGCGATCTGCCCCAGGTGCATGCCTTCGCACGCTACCGGGCCGCACCCACGAATGGAACGGGATTCGGTTTACTTCCCGCTCAGACCAGCATGTGGTCGAAGTCCCCGTCCTTGGCGCCGCCGACGAACGCCTCGACCTCGGCGCGCGTGTAGATCAGGATCGGCCCCTCCGGGTACCGCGAGTTGCGCACCGCGATGTCGCCGGTGGGCAGTTCGGCCAGCTCCACGCAGTTGCCGCTCGGATTGCTGCGCCGGCTCTTCTGCCAGACCAGGCGCTGCCGGCCGCGGTCGAGCGGGTCGAGCGGGTCATAGGCGTCCATCAAAAGCCCCCTTGAAAAGCGGTTCCGCCCCCCTGCCGGGAGGCCGCGGTCTCGCCCCGCCCCATGGCGATGGTACGAGATGCACGTGCATTCGTTCTTGCATTCGTTCATGCAGACGGTCTTGCATCTGCACGGCTTGGGGAGCAAGATAGCGAACGCCCGCCCCCGTCCCGCCCGCTCGCCTTGGGGTTTGACAATGATCGTTGACCAGGCAGACTCCGTCGCCGCCCGCGCAGTGGCCCACGCGCAAGGCGGCCGCCGGCACGTCACGCCGGACCACCGACCCGATCACCCGCACCGCGCCGGGGGCCTGCCGCCCCTGGCGGGCTTCCCGCACACCGACCCGGTCCCCGGCGGCGACCGGCCGGCGGGCGGCGACGACCCGGCGGTCCGGCCGGGCCTGCGCGGCTGCTGGCCCGCGCCGCACGCCGGCACCCCCCGCACCGCGCGGTGCGTGCTGCGCGCCGAGCCCGCCTCGCCGGGGCGCGCCCGCGACTTCACCGCCGCGACCCTGGCGGGCTGGAGCCTGGCCGAACACTCCGACGACGCGGTCATCGCGGTGTCGGAGCTGGTCACCAACGCGCTGCGGCACGGGCTGCGCGAGGTGCCGCACGGCCCGTCGGGCGGCCTGGTGCAGCTCGTCCTGCTCAACCACCCGCGCCGCCTGGTCGTCATGGTCACCGACCCGGGCGAGCGGGTGCCCGAGCCGGTCGCGCACGAGCCGGAGTGGTTCGGCGAGGGCGGCCGCGGCCTGCTGGTGGTCGGCGCGGTCAGCAGCGCCTGGGGCTGGGCGCCCTTGACGACCGGCGGTAAGGCGGTCTGGGCGGCCTTCGAGCTGCGCCGCCCCGCGCGGGACGAGGCCGTCGCCGCCTCCTGAGTCACACCCGCCCCGGCCACCGAACGGCTGCGGGCGGCAGCACCCTCTTTACGGTCAGCTCTGACCCGGAAATTCGGTCAGACCAAAATAAGAAAACGCCACCGGCGTGGCGGCCGGGCCCGCGCTCCTGCCGATCAGGGGCGGGCAGGCGCGGACCGGGCCCGGCTCCGCATCGCGGGCGTGACCGGAGGTCGGCCGCCCGGGGCCGGGGTCGAAGGCGAGGCCCGGGTCCCGGCGCGGCGGGCCGCACAACGAAGCGCCCGCATGCTTTCGGCCCGGTTCGCGAGCCCTCAGGGGCGGGCGAACCGGGCCGGAAGTCGTTTGACGCCGGTTACGCGGGCTGCGGCTCGGCCACCTGCGGCTCGGCGGGCGTCTCCAGCTCGTCCAGGAACGAGCGCGCCCAGCGGTCCACGTCGTGCTCCTGCACCCGCCTGCGCATCGTGCGCATCCGCTTGGCCTGCTCGGCGGGCTCGGTGTGGATCGCCTTCAGCAGCGTCTCCTTGAGCCCGTCGATGTCGTAGGGGTTGACCAGGAACGCGCCGCGCCCCAGCTCCCCCGCCGCGCCCGCGAACTCGCTGAGCACCAGCGTGCCGCGCAGGTCGTCGCGGCAGGCGACGTACTCCTTGGCCACCAGGTTCATGCCGTCGCGCAGCGGCGTCACCACCATGACGTCGGCGGCCAGGTAGAGCGCGGCCAGCTCCTTGCGGTCGTAGGAGGTGTGCAGGTAGTGCACGACGGTGGTGCCGAGCTCGCTGTGCTCGCCGTTGATCCGGCCGACCTGCTGCTCGATCTGGTCGCGCAGCAGCTGGTACTGCTCGACCCGCTCGCGGCTGGGCGTCGCGATCTGCGCGAAGACCGCCTCGCCGGGCTTGAGGTCGCCGTCGCCGAACAGCTCGCCGAACGCCTCCAGCCGCTGGGTGATGCCCTTGGTGTAGTCGAGCCGGTCGACGCCCAGCAGCACGGTGCCGCCGCCGAGGTCCTCGCGGATCTCCTTCGCGCGGGCGCGCACGTCGGGGCGCTCGATGAGGTCGTGCAGCTCCTCCACGTCCACCGAGATGGGGAACGCGCGCGCCCGCACGACCCGGTCGTCCCAGTAGACGTCCTGCTTGCTGTAGCGGGCGTCCAGCAGGCGGCGGCACAGCCGCACGAAGTTGGAGGCCGCGCCGGGCAGCTGGAAGCCGACCAGGTCGGCGCCGAGCAGGCCCTCCAGGATCTGCCGCCGCCACGGCAGCTGCCAGAACAGCTCCAGCGGCGGGAACGGGATGTGCAGGAAGAAGCCGATGCGCAGGTCGGGCCGCAGCTCGCGCAACATCTTGGGCACCAGCTGGAGCTGGTAGTCCTGGATCCACACGATCGAGCCCTCGCCCGCGACCGCGGCGGTCACCTCGGCGAAGCGCCGGTTGACCCGCACGTAGGCGTCCCACATCGCGCGGTCGTACACCGGCGGGGCCACCACGTCGTGGTAGAGCGGCCACAACGTGGCGTTGGAGAAGCCCTCGTAGTACAGCTCCACGTCCTCCGACGACTGGAAGACCGGCACCAGCGCCATGCCGTCCTCCTGGAACGGCTCCAGCTTCTCGTCGGCCTTGCCCGCCCAGCCGATCCACGTGCCCTGCCGGCGCCGCATCAGCGGGGCGATCGCGCTGACCAGCCCGCCGGGGCTGCGGCGCCAGGACGGGGTGCCGTCCTCGCCGACGACCCGGTCCACCGGAAGCCGGTTGGCCACCACCACGAACTCGCTACCGTCCGACACCGACGACCTGCCTTCCCGCAACCGTCGAGACCGCGCCCGGCGTCGTCCGCCGAGCGCGTCCCGTCATTCTGCCTGTTCCGCACCGGCGCGGGTGGCCAGCGCCCCGCCCGGTGATCGCCCCGGTGTACTACCCGCGAAATCGCGCTCCACGCCGCCGCGCCGGGTCGCGTTCAGCACATTTCACTCGTTTGTCAGACAGTGCGGTCAGAGTTCACCTGTTCGGAACGTTCCGGGAGGTCATCGACGCGCTCGCCCTCGGCGTCCCTCTCGTCCGGGCCTCGGCCGCGCCGTCGCGTCCACGCGGCCGTCACGGCGGCCACGGCGGTGGTCCGGAGGCACTCAGACGCCTGCAGTCTCACGTTCGGGCGCAGCGGTGCGGGAGCGCCGTCCCCACAGGACGGCGTCGGCCGAGAACCGGCCCGCGCCGGTACAGGCGAGCAGCAGCGCCATCGCCCCGAGGACCAGCACCAGTTCGTAGCCGCCCTCGGCGGCGAACAGGCCCTTGTCGATGTGCGCGAACCACAGCGCGCCCGCCATGTCGGCGGCCAGCAGGAGCCCGGCCAGCGGGACCAGCAGGCCCAGGATCAGCGCGACGCCGCCGAGCAGCTCGACCCAGGTCGCGAAGGCCGCCGCCACCGAAGGCAGCGGGATGCCCATTCCCTTGAACATCTGCGTGACCCCGGCGTGGCCGACGTCGGTGAGCTTCTGCCAGCCGTGCGCGACGAAGACCACGCCGAGCACGATCCGGCCGACGAGCAGCCCGGCGTCGGGCAGGTGGGGGAACCGGCGAATGGGAGCCATGTCGTCCTCCTGAGAAGTAGTTCAAATCTGAACGACCGACGCTACCAGGAGATAGTTCAAATCTGGACCAACTAGACTCGGGGCATGACCGAGCCCGACGCCCTGGAGCCCCGCGAACTGCACGCCTGGATCGGGTTCCTGGCGGCGGCCCACCTGCTGGAGCACGAGATCGAGCGCCAGCTGAAGCGGGACGGGGACCTGTCCCATCCCGAGTTCGAGGTGCTGGTCAAGCTGGCCATGGCCGAGGACCGGCGGCTGCGCATGTCGGACCTGGCGCGGCAGGTGATGGTGTCCAAGAGCCGGCTGACCTACCAGGTGACCCAGCTGGAACGTGACGGCCTCGTGCGCCGCACGGCGTGCGGCAACGACCGGCGCGCGGTGTGGGCGGAGCTGACGGACGCGGGCGCGGACGCGCTCACGAAGGTGCGTCCCGGTCACCGCAAGGTGGTCCGGGAGAACCTGATCGACGTGCTGACGCCCGCCGAGCTGGAGACGCTGGGCACGGCGTTCGCCCGCGTGGCCGCCCGCCTGCACAACCGGCCCGCGCGCCCGGCGGCGTCCGACTGATCGTCCGGCCCGCGACGAGCGGTGGTCAGGGGGTCTGCCGGGCGGGATACTCGGCTACGAGTGGGCCGGATAAGCGTTCTGGAAGGCCAGGCGTGCGTCGGCCCCGGCGGCTAGGCGCTCGCACGCCTCGTCCAGCGCCAGGAACGCCTCCCAGGGCTCCTGGCCGGACGCGGCGGCGAGGCGGTCCACGACGGCCTGCTCCAGATCGGTGACGCGCTTGGCCTTCCACACCTTGTCGGCGAGCGCGACCAGGAGATCGTCCAGGCCGGTGCCCGGCCGGTCCCACGCGGCGTGCGTGCGGGCGAAGCGGGCCAGGCGGGCGGGGACGCCACGGTCGAGCAACAACCGCTCCCCCGCCGCCTCGTGCTCGGCCCCCGGCCCGGACAGCTCGGCGGGGTGCAGCACCTTCCCGATGTCGTGGGTGGCCGCGCCGAACAGCACGGCCCCGGCGTCCACCTCGGCGGCCGGGTAGCGCTCGGCGACCCAGGCGACCAGCTCGCACGCCACGTCGTGCACGGCCCGCAGATGCGCGCCCAGCCGGGGCGGGGCGTCCAGCTCGACCAGGAGGCGGGCGGCGTCGGCGGGCAGCGGCCGCAACCCCGGTTCCTCCAGCGCACGGAGCAGGACGGCGGCGGCCATTCTCAGCGCTGGGCCAGGGCCACGACCTCGGCTCCCGGCAGGGCGGCGAGGGCCTTGCCGGGGACCAGCAGCTTGGAGCGGCGCAGGCCGCTGCCGATGACGACCTGCGGAGCGGCGGCGACGGCCTCGTCCACCAGGATCGGCCAGTCCGCGGGCAGGCCCACGGGGGTGATGCCGCCGTACTCCATGCCGGTGCGGCCGGTGGCCTCGTCCATGGGCGCGAACGAGATCTTCCGCGCGCCCAGGTGCTTGCGGACGAAGCCGTTGACGTCGGCGCGGTCGGTGGCCAGCACCATGCAGGCGGCGTAGCTGATCTCGCCGCCGCGCTTGGCGGCCACGATCACGCAGTTGGCGCTGGCCTCCAGGGGCACCGCGTAGCGCTCGCAGAAGGCGGCGGTGTCGGCCAGCTCCGGGTCGATCGCGGCGGCACGGGCGTCGGCCACCTCGCCGACCGCCGCCGCGACGGGCGCGGCGAGCAGTTCCGTGCGCTCCTGCGCGGGTTCCCAGTCCAGGCTGCCGACCATGCGTGCGCTCCCTCTCGTGTCGCGTTCGCGCCCAACAATGCCACGCCCCGCCCCACGAACGCGCACCAGCGGCGTCGGCGCGGAGGGATCAGGACCCCAGGTAGCGCAGCACGGCCAGGACCCGGCGGCTGTAGCCGGTGGTGTGGGACAGGTCGAGCTTGTCGAAGATCGCGTTGACGTGCTTCTCCACCGCGCTCTGCGACACGTGCAGGTGCGCGGCGACGGAGGCGTTGGTGTGGCCCTGGGCCATGTGGTCGAGCACGTCGCGCTCGCGCGGGGTGAGGCGGCTCAGCGGGTCGCCGTGCGAGCTGCGCATGACCAGCTGCCGCACCACCTCGGGGTCGAAGGCGGCGCCGCCGGCGGCGACCCGGTCGAGCGCGTCCAGGAACTCGTCCACCTGCGCGACCCGGTCCTTCAGCAGGTAGCCGACGCCGGTGGGGTCGGTGGAGATCAGGTCGGCGGCGTAGCGCTTCTCCACGTACTGCGACAACACCAGCACCCCGACGCCCGGCGCGCGGCGGCGGATCTCCAGGGCGGCGCGCAGGCCCTCGTCGGTGTGGGAGGGCGGCATCCGCACGTCCACCACGACCACGTCGGGCGTCTGCTCGGCCACCGCCGCCAGCAGCGCCTCGGCGTCGCCGACCGCCGCCAGGATCTCGTGGCCCTCCTCGGCCAGCAGCCGCACCAGGCCCTCGCGCAGCAGCGTGGAGTCCTCGGCCAGGATCACCCGCACGGCAGCTCCGCCCTGATCTCGGTGGGCCCGCCGGGCGGGCTGGTCACGGTGAGGCCGCCGTCCAGCGCGGCCACCCGCCGGGCGAGCCCGGCCAGGCCGCCGCCGGCGGCGTCGGCCCCGCCGGAGCCGTCGTCGGTGATGGTCACGGTGATCATCCTTCCGTGCCCGGCGACCGTGACGGTCACCCGCCCCGCCCCCGAGTGCTTGGCGGCGTTGGTGACGGCCTCGCAGACCACGAAGTAGGCGGCCGTCTCCACCGCGTGCGGCGGCCGGCCGGCCAGGCCGTAGTCGATCGCCACCGGCAGCGGGGAGCGCTCGGCGACGGTCTCCAGCGCCGCCCGCAACCCCTCGCCGTCCAGCGCGGCCGGGTAGACGCGCCAGGCGACCTCGCGCAGCTCGGCCAGGGCGCGCTGCGACTCCTCGTGGGCCTGGCGCAGCAGGTCGCGGGCGCGCTCCTCGTCCCCGGCGCGGCGGGCGCGGCCGATCAGCATGCCGAGCGCGACCAGCCGCTGCTGGACGCCGTCGTGCAGGTCGCGCTCGATGCGGCGGCGCTCGTCGTCCACCGCCTCCACGACCTCGGCGCGGCTCACCGACAGCTGGGCGATGCGCCGCTCGTACTCCTCCAGGGGGCTGGGGCCCAGGCAGCGCCGCGCGACCCGCTTCTCCAGCTTCACCACGCCGACCAGGCCCTGCAGGGCGATGAAGGCCAGGACCGTCCCCACGATCGCGGTGTAGACCACGATCCAGGGCTCGGGGCGGATGCCGTCCATGTAGTCGCCGGTGATCCACCAGCTCACCGCGAGGGAGACCAGCAGGGCCGCGCCGTACCCGGTCAGCAGCAGGATCGCCCCGCCGAGCAGTCCCACCGGCGCCCGCAGCACCAGGTAGGCCAGAGCCCTGAGCGGCCCGTGGGCGGCCTCCTCGGCGTATCCGAAGAACGCGCCGAGCCGCCTGCGCTCCATCCGGCTCAGGGCGACCGCGATGTCGGCGACCGTCCCGGGGACCGCGCGCCGCCCCCGGGAGAAGGCGACCGCGTACGCCATGAACAGCGCCGCCACGGCCAGCAGCACCAGCTCGACCGCGCCGGTGGCCGTGCCCAGGACGAGTCCCACGCCCGCCCGCGCCATGCGCGTGGCCAGACCGCGGCGCCCGGTCGGCACCGCGGTCTCGGGGCGGGGCCCGTCAGCCGATCTGGTCACGTTCGAAGTCTCGCCGGTAGTAGACCTGCTCCGGCGCCCGGTGCGCCGGACGCTGCTGCGGCGCGTGGTACGCCTGGCCGTCCTGGCCCTGGTACGCCTGCTCGTCCTGGGCCTGGTAGGGCCGTCCGTGCTGGGGCTGGTACGGCTGGCCGTAACCCTCCGGAGCGGCGTACGCCGGCTCCTCCTGCGCGCCCTTGCGCCGCGCCTTCACGATACGCATGCCGACGAAGACCAGCACCGCGACGCCGACGACGGCCACGACCACCTTGGAATAGACGCCGACGTACTCCTCGACCTTGTGCCAGTTGTCGCCGAGCCCGTACCCGGCCAGCACGAACACGGTGTTCCACAGCGCGCTGCCCAGCGTGGTGTACAGCAGGAACGTGGTCAGCGGCATCCGCTCGACGCCCGCCGGGACGGAGATCAGGCTGCGGAAGATCGGGATCATGCGGCCGAAGAAGACCGCCTTGGCGCCGTGCTTGAGGAACCACGCCTCGGTGCGGTCCAGGTCCTTGATCTTGACCAGCGGCAGCCGCTCCACCATGCGCCGCATGCGGTCCCGGCCGATCAGCGCGCCGATGCCGTACAGGGCCAGCGCCCCCACCACCGAGCCGACCGTCGTCCAGATGAGGGCCGCGACCAGGCTCATCTTGCCCTGCGCGGCGGTGAACCCGGCCAGCGGCAGGATCACCTCGCTGGGCAAAGGCGGGAACAGGTTCTCCAGCGCGATCGCCAGGCCCGCGCCCGGCGCGCCCAGTTTCTCCATCAGGTCGGTGGCCCACCCGGCGATCCCGCCCGCCGGCGCCGCGCTCGTTGCTGTGATCATGCCTATAAAAGTAGGTAATGCGGGGACCTGGTCACGATGGTGCGCACCGCCGACCCGCCCGGCCGCGCGCCGCACCCCGGACCCTGCGGAAAACCACACCCCCCGGATCCCGCGCGGTGAGCGCGGGATCCGGGGCCTCCGGGGTCAGCCGACCGGCTCGTCCTCGCGCGAGGAGGACGAACCCTCGCGGCGGTTCTCCCGGACGCGCTTGACGACGAAGACCACGACGGCGAGGGCCATCAGACCCAGCACGCCCTTGGAGTAGATCCCGACGTAGCCCTCGACCGACTGCCAGTTGTCGCCCAGCGCGTACCCCGCCATCACGAACGCGGTGTTCCACAGCGCGCTGCCGAGCGTCGTGTAGGTCAGGAACTTCACCAGCGGCATGCCCTCCACGCCCGCCGGGATGGAGATCAGGCTCCGGAACACCGGGATCATGCGGCCGAAGAACACCGCCTTGGACCCGTGCTTGCCGAACCACTTCTCGCTCTTGTCCAGGTCCTCGACCTTGACCAGCGGGATCTTCGCCACCACGCGTCGCATGCGGTCGCGCCCGATCGCCGAGCCCAGCCAGTACAACAGCAGCGCGCCCAGCACCGAGCCGAGAGTGGTGCACACCAGCACGGCGACCAGGTTCATCTTGCCCTGCGCGGCGGTGAACCCCGCCAGCGGCAGGACCACCTCGCTCGGCAGGGGCGGGAACAGGTTCTCCAGCGCGATCGCCAGGCCCGCGCCCGGCGCGCCCAGCTTCTCCATCAGATCGGTGGCCCACCCGGCGATGCCGCCGGTGGGGCCGGGCTCCTGTGCCGCGTACACCGGCGTCGGGTACATCACGAGATCCACCACCTCCGTGCCCGGCCCGATACCCGGACGGCGGGGGATCGCACGTGACACACATCACATTCTTCGTTTCCCGGCCTGGTCCGGTCAGGGGGCCGGGCGGCCCCGGACCGGTTTGCGGCTCTGCGGGAGGCGGTCCACGAAGCGTCCCAAACGTTCCGCGGTGCCCTGCAACGGGCTGACGGTCGCGTTGAGCGTCTCGATCGCGCCCTGCATCTGCGTGACGGTGTCGGCGAGCGGCCGCAGCCCCTCCACGGTCTCCGACAGCGGCCCGACGGCCGACCCGAGCTCCTCCAGCGCGGGCACCACCCGGGCCAGCTCGCGCAGCTCGCCGATCGAGGCGGCGAGCTCCTCCAGCGCGGGCGCGACGGCGGCCAGGCGCTCCAGGTCACCGGCGACGTGCGGCAGGGATTCGGCGGCGTCGGCGAGCCTGCCCAGCTCGCGGGCCGCCTCCCCGATACGGTCCAGGGACGGGACCGCGTCCGACAACGACTCCAGGCTGACGGCCGCCTCGGCGAGCCGCTCCAGCGCGTCGGTCAGGCGCGGGATGGCCACGACCGCCTCGCCGACCGCGGCGGCGGTCGCCAGGGCGGCCGCCGAACCCGCGGCGGCGGCCCGCGCCCCGGTCCGCACTCCGGCCCGCGCCCCGGCGGCCAGCAGGGTGAACGGCGAGGGCACGCCCATGGCACCTCCAACGTCGACAGTGCTCCGATTGTGCAGGATCGTCGCTTTTGGGACCAAGGCGGCACCGGGTTTCGGCCCCCGGCCACCACATGATCCTTTTTAAGATTCTTTTCTGATCGACTTTTCCGATAACAGCCCTTCCTATAGGTTCGCAGCGTTTTGTGAAGCGAATTCATGATCCGTTGTCCCCGCCGCCAGATCATGGAAGGACCCCACGATGACCACGGCGACCGGCCCGGTCGCGGCCGTGCTCCCGGTTCCGCCCCCGGCCCTGCTCCCGGCACTGCTGGCCGCGCTGGCCGTGGCCGCGCTCCTGGCCACCGCACGGCGCCGCGGCCCGGCACGCCCCGCCTCCACGTCGGCCGCTCCCCCGGAGCCGAGCGCCCCATCGGACACCGGCGCCCTCCCAGAGGCCGGTGCCTTCCCGGGGAGCGGCGCCCTCGCAGATGACGCCTCCCAGGGCGCCAGCGCGCCCCAGGACGCCGACGCCTCCCAGGGCTCCGATGCCGCCCCGCACTCCGGCGGCTCGGAATACCCCGAGTCGCTGACCGCCGTCCTGGAGCCGGAGGCGGAGGAGTACCTGGCCTGGCTGGCCGACCACCACTGGCCCGCCGACGAGTACCTGGAACTCGAAGAGCACTGGCGGCACGAGATCGACCCGTTCGAGACCCCCGATCCGGCCGACATCCCGCTGTGCCCCCAGTGCCGCCTGCGGCGCGAGGACGTGTGGCCCTGCCCCCAGTGCGGCCGCCTGCTGCACTCCTCCTGCGGCCACGGGATGCGCCGTCGCCGGGTCGACCGGCCCTACCAGACCCGGGCCACCGACTCCGAGGCCGTCATCGCCGAATGGGTGTGCACGGGCTGCACGTCGGTGGTGGGCCTGGACGTCGGCCACGACGACGAGCCCGGCGGCGGCCTGCTGCGCTGAGCCCGCCGCGAGTCGTCCTCCGCTTTATTCACACGGCGATGTTCTTTTGATCTTTATGGCGACGCACGATCAAAGAAGCGCCGCCGCGCGCGGGCCGAACGCCGCGCGGCACTGCCCCGGCGCGATGTGATCCTCACCGTGAGGAAGGTAAAGACTTCCCCATATCGCCCCGGTTTCGGGCGTTTGATCGTTTTCGTTTCCACGTCCGGAACCCGACGGCGGCCCACGCGCGCGGCGAGCCGCGTCAGAGCCCCGCGCCGGAACCGTACGCCGAAGCCGTGCGCCGTCCAGATCCCGGCGACAGCCCACGCGTATGGCAAGCCGCGCGGGAGCCGTACGCCGGAGTTGGCGCGGGAGCCGTGCGCGGAAGCCGTGCGCCGTCCGGGACCCGGCAGCGGCCCACACTGTGGCGAGCCGCGCCGGAGCCGTACGCGGGAGCCATGGGCCGGAGTTTGCGCGGGAGCCGTGCGCGAGAGCGTGCGCCAGGCTCAGGCCGCCGCCAGACGCGTCACGCCGCAGGCGCGCGCCACCGTCGCCAGCGCCCAGCGCATCCGGGGCGCGTAGGTCTCGGGATGGTCGCCGGCCTCCTGCGCCACCAGCGCCGCGCAGGCGCGGCGGTCGCCGTGACAGGCGCGCAGCCGCTCGGTGATGGCGGTGCGGACCTGCTCGTCGGTCGCGCGGTCGGACGCCTGCAGTCGCGTGGTGAACAGGACCTGGGCCAGATCCGTGTTGCTCATCGGGGCCATGATGACCTCCCTCGCTGCGTGTTTTCCACGCTATCGGGAGGCACTGACATTTCCGGGGCCACCGCTTCCAGGGCCGCCGTTCTCAGCGCGTGCCAGCGCCACCGGGATGCCGTTGAGGTGCGCCATGCCCGCCAGCCGTTCCAGGTCCCCGGGATCGGGTGAGGCCAGGGCGTTGACGTTCGCCCCGCCCGCCGCGTTCGCCACCCGCCAGCCGCCCTCGTGGTCCCAGCCGTGCGGCACGGCGACCGTGCCCGGCGTCATCTCGTCGGTGACCCGCACCGGCAGCTCCACCGAGCCGTGCGCCGAGGTGATCCGGCAGCGGTCGCCGTCGGCCAGGCCGTGGGCGGCGGCGTCCTCGGGGCTGACCCGCGCCGCGTGGGTGCGCCGCCCGCGCATCAGGGCGGGCGCGTTGTGCATCCACGAGTTGTGCGACCGGAGCTCGCGCAGGCCGATCAGGCGCAGCGGGAAGTCCGCCGCTGGTTCGGGAGCCTCCCGCAGGCGCGCGATCTCGCTGACGATCTCGTCGGGCGCGAGGCGCACCCGCTTGTCCCGGTGCAGGATGCGGCGCCGCAACGTCCCGGTCCGCTGGTGCTCGGCCAGCACGACGCCGTGCGGCTCGTCGCGCAGCCTGCGCAGGCTGAGGCCGCCGCGCCGCAACCCGTACCAGTCACCGCGCGGGCCCGTCCGCAGCAGCGCGTCCACCAGGAAGCGGGGCGACGGCCGCACGCCGAGACGGTGCGCCAGCCGTTGCGGCCACAGCGCGCCGATCCCCAGGCCCATGCGCCGCGCCAGCTCGTCGATGATCTCCCACTCCTGGCGGGCCTCACCGCGCGGCGCGACGACCGGCTCGGTCCAGGTGACGTACGGAGTGAGGTGGTTCTGGAGGAACGGCAGCGGGAAGTCCTCGCGTTCCAGGAACGTCGTCGCGGGCAGCACGTAGTCCGCCTTGCGGCCCGTCTCGGTGACGTACAGGTCGATGCAGACCAGCAGGTCCAACCGGTCCAGTGCGGCGTCCAGCGCGGCCGTCCCGGGGACGGTGCGCAGCGGGTTGCCCGCCGACACCAGCAGCGCCCGCATCCGTCCTCGGCCCGGCGTGGTGATCTCCTCGGCCATCACGCCCGCCGGGAACGTCCCGAGCACGTCGGGGAAGCCGCCGACGCGCGAGCGCGTCTTGCCGTACGTCGCCAGCCCGGACAGGCGCAGCAGCTCGTCGGTCCGCAGCGGCGCGGCCCCGAAGACCGCGCCGCCGGGCCGGTCCAGGTTCCCGGTTACCAGCGTCACCGCGTCGATGAGGAAGGCGGTGAGCGTGCCGTGGCGGCCCAGGCAGGTTCCGGTCCGCCCGTACACGACGGCGCGTTCAGCGGCCGCCAGATCGCGCGCCAGCGCGCGGACGGTCGCGGTCGGGACGCCGCTGCGCCCCTCGGTGCGTTCGGGCGGGAAATCGGCGGCCAGCCTCCGCAACGTCGCGGCGCCGGTCGCCTGGCGGGCGCAGGCGCGCTCGTCGGCCAGCCGTTCCTCGAACAGCACGTTCAGCAACGACAGCAGCAACCATGCGTCGCCGTCGGGCGCGACCGGCAGGTGCTCGTGCACGCGGGCGGTCTCGGTGCGGCGCGGATCGGCCACCACCACGCGCCCGCCGCGCCGCACGACCGCCGCCAGCTCCTCCTTGATGCGCGGCGCGGTGATGAGGCTGCCGTGCGACACCAGCGGGTTGGCGCCGAGCATCAGCAGCAGGTCGGTGCGCTTGAGGTCGGGGATCGGCACCAGCGCGGGCGAGCCGTACAGCAGCGCGCTCGCGGCCAGCCGGTTGTTGACGTCCTGCGATCCGGCCGAGTACAGGTGCGGCGAGCCGAGCGCCCGCATGAAGCCGTTCAGCCACAGCGGGTGGCTGTAGGAGAAGGTGGCGGAGTTGCCGAAGTACCAGCCGATCTCGTCGCCGCGCAGGCGGCCGAGGCGGCGCGCGATGTCGGCGAGCGCCTCGTCCCAGCCCACCTCGTCGAAGCCGCCGTCCGGCCTGCGGCGCAGGGGGCGGAGCACGCGGTCCGGGTCGTTCTGGACCTCGGCCATCGCGATGCCCTTGGGGCAGGCGAAACCCGCCGACAGCGGGTGGTCGCGGTCGGGCCGGAGTTCGGCCAGCTCCCCGTCGCGGACGGTGGCGGTCAGCCCGCAGAGGGGTTCACAGATGCGGCAGTAAGTGGTCGCTTGCGTCGTCCCCATGGGGCGATTGTGCCTCACTCCACGGCGTTGTAGCGGACCAGGGAGGCGGCGAAGTCCGCCAGGTCGGCGTCCGACCACTCGTCGAGCCGGTCCCCGAACGCCTCCCGCTGCCGCCGCGCCGCGTCGGCCAGGGCCGCCCGGCCGCGCTCGGTCGGGCGCAGGATGCGCGCCTGCCCCTCCGCCTCGCGCTCGACCATGCCGAGCCGGTCCAGGGCCGCGATCTGGCGGCTGACGGTGGACTTGTCCAGCAGGAAGTAGGCCGCCAGGTCGGCGGCGCGGCAGCCGCCCCGCTCCTCCATGTGCGCCAGCAGGCTGTAGGAGACCAGCGACAGGCCCGGATGCAGCCGCTCGGCGAGCGCGCGCGCCCGGCGGGCGAACGCCGTCAACTCCCGGCGGATGGTCTCGATGGACTGGTCACGTTCCGTCGCCTCGCTCATGGTTGTATAGTACAACTATAGCTAGTTGTATTTTGCAACTTCGACGGACGGAGGAACCCCGCCCATGAGCACTTCCCGAGCCGCGCACGCGACCCCGCCGGGCGCGCTCCGGCACCTGCTCGCCCACCTGGCCGTGCCGCTGCTGATGTGCCTGGGCATGGGCCTGGCGTACCTGGGGGCCTTCCACTCCCCCGAGCCGCACGAGCTCAAGGTCGCCGTCGTCGGCTCCGGGCAGCAGTCCCAGCTCCTGGCCCAGGGCCTGAAGGACAAGGCGGGCGAGGCGCTGGACGTGCGCACCGTCGCCACCCGGGACGCCGCGGTGGCCGAGCTGAACGACCAGGAGATCTACGGCGCGTACGTGCCCGGCGACGCCCCCGAACTGCTGGTCGCCAAGGCGGGCTCGGAGACCACCGCCACCGCCGTGCAGGGCGTGTTCACCAAGGCCGCCGCCACGCAGAACGCGCCGCTCAAGGTCACCGACGTCGCGCCCCTGTCCGCCGGCGACCCCACCGGGCAGGGCATCTTCTTCCTGCTGGTGGCGCTGAGCATCGGGTCCTACGGCTCGGTCGCGGTGATCGGCGGCGTCGGCGCGGTGCTGCCGGTGCGGCTGCGCGCCCTGCTCGGCCTCGGCACCGCACTGGTGGTCAGCCTGATCGGCACCGCGCTGGCCGGACCGGTGTTCCACCTGGTGGATCGCGGCCTGGCCGGGGTGTGGGCGCTGTCCTGGCTGTACTCGGCGGGTGTGTTGTGGATCGGCATCGGCCTGCACACCTTCCTCAAGCGCATGACGACGCTGACGGTGATGGTGCTGTTCGTGATGCTGAACTTCACCAGCTCGGGCGGGATCTTCAAGCCTGAGTTGCAGCCGGGGTTCTTCGCGGCGCTGCACTCGTTCTGGAACGGCGCGGGCTTCGTGGAGGGCGCGCGCGGCCTGGTCTACTTCGACGGCCTGGACGTCGGCCGCAACGTCCTGGTGCTGGTGCTGTGGGCCGTCGCCGGGCTGGCGGTGATGGGACTGGCCGCCGTCGCCGAGCGGCGGCGCGTCGCTCCCGCGCCCGTCCCGGAGCCCGAACTGGAGCAGGAACTGGAAGAAATCGTCCCGGCCTGAAACGACTTCGAGACCGCCGCGTCCGCGCGGCGGTCTCGGCGTTTCCCGAGGTTGTGCCAGGTAGGGGAAAACTTCGCGGAATGACTCTTCCGGGCGTACGGCATGTCGTGCCACACCCGATAGGTCCCCCTAGTAGCGTTCACCTGCTTTACTCCTTACGCAAGGTCCTTTCACAAGGGCCCCGTACGCCTGGACACGATCGCGGAAGGACGGCGTGGTGTGATCACTGCCCTCGTTCTCGCCTCAATGGCCGCCCTGCTCTGCCTGTGCCTGACCCGGCTGCTACGGGCACCGGCGGCATCGCCCCGCACGGAGGAGTCGACCGGATATCCCGAGTCGATGACCGCCGAGCTCGATCCCGGCGACGAGGAGTTCCTCGCCTGGCTCGCCAGTGAACTATGGCCCGACGACGAGTACCTGGACATGGAGCCGAGTACCGACGGCGAGGAAGAGGCAGGCGGCAGCATGGCGCGTTGATTTGAAGTCCCGGCCCA